>URKX01000067.1 GCA_900548545.1 uncultured Oscillospiraceae bacterium | reverse complement strand
ACGGAGAGGTATTCTAATGGTAAGGAGCCACATTGGAAATGTGGTGTGCCGCAAGGCATTGTGCGTTCGAGTCGCATCCTCTCCGCCACAGGCAAACGCACCTCACAGTTGTGGGGTGCGTTTCTGTATATCCGGATTTTGCCGTTTTTGGAAAATCCGGCACGTTTTCCCATTTTCCCCTTGCCAGGAGGTATCCTGCTGGGGTATGATAAACCTATATCCTAGGAAAGAAAGTGAGGGAACAGCTAAAAGGCTGTGTCAGCATATGAAAAGAGAAGAAGTGGCATCGTTTTATAAAGACCTCCCTTCCTATGAAGGGAAGACCGTCACGGTTTGTGGGTGGGCCCGTTCCATCCGCGACTCTAAGACCCTGGGGTTCATCGACCTCAACGACGGCTCCTCCTTTAAAGGGGTCCAGGTGGTGTTTGAGGAAGGGAAGATCGGCAATTTTAAAGAAATCGCCTCCCAGAATGTGGGTGCTGCCCTCCAGGTGACCGGCACATTGCTGGCCACTCCCGAAGCCAAGCAGCCTTTTGAGATCCACGCGGCGGAAATCTTGGTGGAAGGCCCGTCCTCTCCGGAATATCCCCTGCAAAAAAAACGGCACACAGTGGAGTACTTGCGTTCCATTGCCCACCTGCGCCCCCGCACCAACCTGTACAGCGCGGCATTCCGTGTGCGTTCTGCGGCGGCGTTTGGCATCCACAAGTTTTTCCAGGAGAACGGTTTTGTCTATGCCAACACCCCCATCATTACCGGCAGCGACTGTGAAGGTGCCGGGGAGATGTTCCAGGTGACCACTCTGGATTTGGAAAACCTGCCCAAGAACGAGGACGGCACCGTCAACTACAAGGAAGACTTTTTCCAGAAGCCCACATCGCTGACAGTGTCCGGCCAGCTGGAAGCTGAATGCATGGCGATGGGCTTTGGCAAGGTGTATACCTTTGGACCTACCTTCCGCGCGGAGCGCTCTTACACCCAGCGCCACGCTGCCGAGTTCTGGATGATCGAGCCGGAAATGGCTTTCGCAGACCTCACCGATGACATGGATGTTATCGAAGCTGCCATTAAATACGTCATCAACTATGTGCTGGAAACCTGCCCCCAGGATATGGACTTCTGCAACCAGTTTGTGGACAAGGGCCTGCTGGAGCGGCTGCGCCATGTGGCAGACTCCGACTTCGTGCGCGTCAGCTACACGGAAGCTGTGAAGATCTTGGAGCAGCATAACGACGAGTTTGAGTATCAAGTCAGCTGGGGCTGCGACTTACAGACAGAGCACGAAAAATATCTGACGGAAAAGCATTTTGGCAAGCCGGTGTTCGTCACCGACTATCCCAAGGAGATCAAGGCGTTCTATATGCGCCTCAATGACGATGGCAAGACGGTCGCCGCTACCGACCTGTTGGTCCCCGGCATTGGGGAGCTGGTGGGTGCCAGCCAGCGCGAGGAGCGCTATGATGTACTGCTCCAGCGTATCCGGGAACTGGGCCTCAAAGAAGAGGATTACTGGTGGTACTTGGACCTGCGCCGTTTTGGAGGCAACAAGCACGCTGGGTTCGGCATCGGTTTTGAGCGTTTGGTGATGTACCTCACCGGCATTTCTAACATCCGCGATGTGCTGCCTTTCCCGCGCACCACCGGTGTGGCTGAGTTTTAAAGGGTTCCAGCCATTGCAGAGAAAAATAGAAATAAAGAAGGAGGCTGTTGCTTTTTGCAACAGCCTCCTTTGCTGTGTTCCGGTAGATCTCTTTATTCCTGGCCGTCCCAGCAGTAGGTGCACAGCTTGCACTTGTCAATGCCTACAGACTGGATCATGTCGTCCAGCCGGTGGTAGCGCAGGGAGGTGAAATTCAGTTTTTGGCCGATGTACTCAATCATGGCGTTGTATTCGCCGCTCTCCGGATCTGCGTATTTGGCCAGATCGGCCGGTGCCTCGCTGCCGGTCATTTCTTTGATGACACGGCGGGTGATCAGATCCATCACAGAGGTGGAGCGGGAGAAATTCAAGTATTTGCAGCCGTACAGCAGGGGAGGGCAGGCTGGGCGCACATGGACTTCCCGCGCGCCGCTCTGGTACAGGAACTCCGTGGTTTCCCGCAGCTGGGTTCCCCGGACGATAGAGTCGTCGATCAGCAACAGGCTGCGCCCTTGGATCAGCTCGTGGACGGGGATCAGCTTCATTTTAGCGATGAGATTGCGCTGGCTCTGTATGGTGGGCATGAACGAACGGGGCCAAGTGGGCGTATACTTGATAAAGGGCCGGGAGAAGGGGATGCTGGATTCATTCGCATAGCCGATGGCGTGGGCAGTACCAGAATCGGGCACACCGGCCACCGTGTCGGGATGGGCATCATCCCGGCGGGCCAGCATAGCGCCGCAGCGGTAGCGCATTTGCTCCACACTGACTCCTTCGTAGGAGGAAGAGGGGTATCCATAGTACACCCACAGGAAGGTGCAGATTTTCATTTCCTTGCCTGGCTGGGCCAAGGTTTGCGCCCCCTCAGGCGTGACAATGACAATTTCCCCGGGGCCCAGTTCCCGTTCCGAGGAGTACCCCAAGTTCAGGTAGGCAAAGCTTTCAAAAGAAACGCAATAGGCTCCTTCCTTTTTACCAACGGCAACCGGCGTGCGCCCCAATCTGTCCCGGGCGGCGAAAATGCCTTTGGGCGTCATAAGCAACATGGTCATGGAACCATCGATGACTTGTTGAGCGTACTGGATACCCTCGATCAAGTTCTCCTTTTGGTTGATAAGAGAGGCAACCAATTCCGTCGCGTTCACATCGCCGCCGCTCAT
>URKX01000066.1 GCA_900548545.1 uncultured Oscillospiraceae bacterium | reverse complement strand
TACGACGTGCGCCACGGGCTCATCGGCGCGGGGGTGTACGCCTCCCACGGGTATGAGCGCTCCCATGTGGACGGGGTGGAGAACACCTTGAAGCTGCTGTGGCAGTACACCGTGAAAGAAACTGTATAAGGAACAAACGGGGGATCCCCCGATTTTAAAAAGAGAGGGTAAAAAGACAATGCAGTGGACAGGGTTAAACGAACTGAGAGAGAAATATTTGGAATTTTTTGAATCCAAGGGCCATTTGCGGCTGCCCAGCTTCTCGCTGATCCCCCAGGGGGACAACAGCCTTTTGCTGATCAACTCCGGCATGGCGCCCATGAAGAAGTACTTCACCGGGGAGGTCACTCCCCCCCGGCGGCGTGTGACCACCTGCCAGAAGTGTATCCGCACCGGCGACATTGAAAACGTGGGCTACACCGACCGCCACGGCACCTATTTCGAGATGCTGGGCAACTTCTCCTTTGGGGATTACTTCAAGCGGGAGGCCATTTCCTGGGCTTGGGAGTTCTTCACCCAGGTGCTGGAGATGCCCAAGGAGAAGCTGTACATCTCCGTGTATGAAAACGACGACGAGGCCTGGGACATCTGGACCAAGGAGATCGGCGTGGAAGAGAGCCACATGAAGCGCCTAGGCAAAGAGGACAACTTCTGGGAGCACGGTTCCGGCCCCTGCGGCCCCTGCTCGGAGATCTACTTCGACCGGGGCGAGAAGTACGGCTGCGGCAAGCCTGACTGCGGCGTTGGCTGCGAGTGCGACCGGTATGTGGAAGTTTGGAACAACGTGTTCTCCCAGTTTAACAACGACGGCCATGGCAACTACACCGACCTGGCCCAGAAGAACATCGACACCGGCATGGGCTTGGAGCGGCTGGCCTGCGTTATGCAGGGCGTGGACAACCTGTTCCTGGTGGACACCGTGCAGAACATCATGAAGAAGATCTGCGAGATCGCCGGGGTGCGTTACGGCGATGACAAGAAGACCGACGTGTCCCTCCGTGTCATCACCGACCACATCCGCTCCACCGTGTTCATGATCGGCGACGGTGTGCTGCCTTCCAACGAGGGCCGCGGCTATGTGCTGCGCCGCCTGCTCCGCCGTGCCGCCCGCCACGGGAAGCTTCTGGGCATCCAGGGGGCGTTCCTGAAGGATGTGGTGGACACTGTCATCCAGGAGAACCAGACCGCCTACCCGGAGCTTGTGGAGAAGCGGGAAACCATTAAAAAGATCATTACCTTTGAAGAGGAAAGTTTTGCTAAGACCATCGACCAGGGCTTGTCCCTGCTGAATGCTTTGATCGACAAGGCGGATTCCAAAGTGTTCTCCGGCGAGCACGCCTTCACCTTGAACGACACCTACGGCTTCCCTCTGGACCTGACCAAGGAGATCCTCTCCGAGCGTGGCATGGAGGTGGATGAGGAGCGGTTCCGCCAGTTGATGCAGGAGCAGCGGGAACGTGCCCGGAACGCCCGGAAGGACGCCGGCGCCGACGCCTGGAAGGGCGAGGGCAGCGCTGCTGCCGGCCTGCCCCAGACCGTCTTTACCGGGTACGCCCAGATGGAGGGTGAGGGCCAGGTGCTGGCAATCGTCCGGAACGGCCAGCGGGTGGATTCCGCCGGCGAGGGCGCGGAAGTATCCGTGGTGCTGGATACCACCCCCTTTTACGGCGAAGGCGGCGGCCAGGTGGGAGACACCGGCGTGCTGGAGGCCGAAGGTGTTTCCGTGGACGTGGTGGACACCACCAAGCACGAGGGCGTGTACCTCCACCGCGCCGTGGTGAGGGAAGGCGCCCTGAACGTGGGGGACAAGCTCACCGCCAAGGTGGATTCCCTGCGCCGCAGCGCCATTATGCGCAACCACACCGCCGCCCATTTGCTCCAGGCTGCCCTGCGGAAAGTGCTGGGCACCCATGTGGAGCAGGCCGGCCAGCTGGTCAACGACCAGCACGTGCGGTTTGACTTTACCCACTTCTCTGCCCTCACCCCCGAGGAGCTGCTGCAAGTGGAGTCCTTGGTCAATGAGGAGATCCTGAAGGCTGTGCCGGTTTCCATGGTGGAGATGGGCATTGAGGAAGCCCGCCGGAGCGGCGCCATGGCCTTGTTCGGCGAGAAATACGGCGACGTGGTGCGGGTGGTTTCCGTGGAAGACGGCTTCTCCAAGGAACTGTGCGGCGGCACCCATATGGACAACACTGCCCGCTTGGGGCTGTTTAAGATCGTCAGCGAGTCCTCCGTGGCCTCCGGTGTGCGCCGGATCGAAGGTGTCACCGGTACGGGTGTGCTGGCAATGCTGGGGATGCAGATGGCCACCCTGCGGCAGACCGCCCAGGCCATGAAGGTGGCCAACCCCATGGAACTGCCCCTCCATGCCGGGCAGATGATGGCTCAGATCAAAGACAAAGACAAGGAGATCGAATCCCTCAATGCCAAGCTGGCCCAGAACCGCCTGGAGGGTGTGTTCCAAAACGCCCAGGATGTGGAGGGCGTGAAAGTGGTGTACGCCCTGCTTTCCGGCACCGGAAGCGACGCCCTGCGCGCCCTGTGCGACAAAGCCAAGGAACATCAGGAGGCTATTGTGGCAGTGTTTGCCGGTGTTTCCGATGGCAAGGCCACCTTGGCAGCTGTGTGCAGCAAGGCTGCCCAGGAAAAGGGCCTGAAAGCCGGTGTGTTGGTGAAAGAAGTGGCCCAGCTCTGCGGCGGCAACGGCGGCGGCCGTCCCGATTTTGCCATGGCCGGCGCCAAGGACCAGTCCAAGCTGGACGACGCTCTGGCCGCTGTACCGGAGTTGGTGAAGAAGCAGATCGGCTGATTGCCGGTTGAAAATATTCCTTTGGAAAGGAGATTTTCCCATGACTGATTGTATTTTCTGCAAGATTGCCCAAAAGCAGATCCCCTCGAAGATCGCCTATGAGGACGACGCTGTCATTGCCTTCTATGACCAAGACCCCCAGGCGCCGGTGCACGTGCTGGTGATCCCCAAAGAGCACATTGCTTCCGCCATGGAGATCGCCCCGGAAAACAGCGCTGTGGTGGCCAAGGTTTTCGAAGCCATCCCCAAGATCGCTCAGGAGCTGGGGTTGGAAAACGGCTTCCGGGTGGTGAACAACTGCGGCAAGGACGGGATGCAGACTGTTAAGCACCTGCACTTCCACCTGCTGGGAAAACGGCAAATGGGCTGGCCGCCCTTCCCGCCCACCGGGGAATGAGAGAGCCGCTCTGAAAGGGCAAAGCCCCGGGCGTGGGGCGGCAGAGGCCGCCTGCGGGGGCCTTCCCCCAAAACGCCCCAAACAGGAACTGTTAGTTTTTTGGCCCTGCCTCTTGGGGGACCCGAGGGGCTCTGGCCGCTTTCCCCTGGGAAAGCGGGAAGGAGGAATGGAATTATGGGAGAAGTATATAAGATGAACATAGCGGGGTGCCAGCGGGAACTGCCCATCTGCCCCATTGACGACCACATGGACATCGCGGGGTTTGTCATGTTCAGCGATGTGGAGATTACCGAGAAGACTGCCCAGGCCCTGCTGGAGAAGTGCCCGGAGCACGACGTGATCGTCACGGCTGAGAGCAAGGGCATCCCCCTGGCCTACGAGATGGCCCGCATTGGCTGCCG
>URKX01000065.1 GCA_900548545.1 uncultured Oscillospiraceae bacterium | reverse complement strand
TACAGGGCGTAGTTCTGGAACACCATGGCGATATCACGGTCCTTGGGAGCGATGTCATTGGAGAGCACGTCACCGATGTACAGCTCGCCCTTGCTGATCTCTTCCAGGCCAGCGATCATACGCAAGGTGGTGGACTTGCCGCAGCCAGAGGGACCGACCAGGATGATGAATTCCTTGTCTTCAATGTCCAGGTTGAAGTCGGTAACAGCAGTGACGCCACCAGAATAAATCTTATAAATATTTTTCAGAGTTACGCTTGCCATTCAGATTTTCCTCCTATTTTTCGTGACTGCCGGTGACTGTCACCGGCTCGTGCCACTTTTGATTGCTCTAAGTATACCAGATTCCTTCGTCCGGGAAAAGTCTTTATTTGCCCAAAGTTTATTTATCACCTTTATTGGCTTTTACTAAATTCCAAATTATATACTGACTTTTAGTACAACTTGCTATTGAAAAATCTGCCGAATTTCCTCTTGGGAAATAGACCGGCAATCCCCTTCCTGTAGTGTTTCATCCAGGAAAAGCCCCCCTATCTTGAGCCGCTTAAGGGCAAGCACTTGTTTTCCCCGGGATTCAAACATCCGTTTTACTTGATGAAAACGCCCTTCCCGGACTTCCACAAAAGCTGTAGCGGGGTCCTCCTTCGTCCACAGCCTTGCAGGGGCGTAGGACTCTCCCCCCCACGTCACGCCGTTTTCAAAGGCCTCTATATCCTCTCGGGTCACCGGCAGATCCAGCCATGCCGCATACCGTTTGTACACGTGTTTTTTGGGGGAAAGCATCCGGTGGGCCAGTTCGCCGTCGTCTGTAATCAGCAGAAACCCGGTGGTATCCTTGTCCAGCCGGCCCGCCGGGAACAGCCCCCGGCGGCGCAAGCCTTCCGGGAGCAGATCCAAAACGGTCTTCTGGCGGCGGTCTTCCGTAGCCGACAAGACCCCCGCAGGTTTATTCATCATGATATACACATACCGCTGATACTGCACAGGCCGGCCTGCCACCGTAACCGCTTGCTGTTCCGGATCCACTTTGGCGGCAGGGTCACACTGGGGGAGGCCGTCCACGGAAACTGCCCCGGAGCGGATCTGCTTCCCCACCTCCTTCCGGGTGCCAAAGCCCTGGGAAGAGAGAAATTTGTCCAGCCGTTCCTGCATGGTTTTCACATCCTTTTCATTTTAGAAGCATCTGTCAATCGCTTGGATAAGCGTCCTCAGGGATCGCCTCGCCGGCGGTCTGGGTGTCCGCAGGGGGTTCCGCAGTGCTTTCTGCACTGGGGGAAGAGGACACTCCCGGTTCTTCCGACGCTGCAGGGCTGGCGGTGGCCGCTAAGGGGGTGCTCTCCCCCGCCGTCATACCGGTTTCCCCAAAACGAGCGCTGTCCGGCGCAAAGCCGTGCATAAAACCGTCCACCTCCGCACACGCAACATCGCCGCCAACAATCATATCCCCATACACCAGCAATGTGGCATACACTTCTGTTTCGTCAGGGTAGTTGTCGATCTTATACAGGTACTGGGTACAGATTTCTCCCGCGTAGGGTTTTAAATCGAACCCTTGGGCCTGCTGCATCACGTTGTAAGCGGTGTACACGTCATTGAACTGGGCAGGGATCATCACTTCCCGGGTTTCGGAAGGCTCGGTCTGCACCTGCCAGCCAAAGCTCTCCAAGTAGGCAACCCGTTCCTCGTTGGTGCCGCCAGGGATGGCCTGGGGAGCCTCCTCCTCCCGGCTTTGCAAGAAAAAGCAGGCGCCCACCACAATGGCGGCGAGAATCACAAAGGCAATGATCCGTTTTCGATTAGCTTTTAGCGATACAACCATTTTTCCACCGTTCCTCTCTGTTGAGTCCTTGTGGTATTCCTATGAGAGAGAATGGGGGAATATGTATGGATCATCCCAGGTCTTCCACCTGGACCAGCCGGAAGCGCTCCTCCCGGGAAGCGGCGGAAAGCGCATACCCTCCCGGCAGGGCAAACTGGGACAGGTACACGCCCTGTTCTCGGAATACAGGCCCCTGCTCCCCAAAGGTAAAGGAAGCCCTTTGAAACCCGTAGGCGATCCCTTGGCCGGAGAGCTTCATGACGCTTTCTTTCAGCGTCCACAGGGACAAAAAAGCGGCGTCCTGGTCCGGCTGGGAGAAGAGCCAGGCACGCTCTTCCTGGGTACAGACACGGTCTACAAGGTGACGGGAAACCGGCCGGGGGCCTTCCACATCCGCCCCCACAGGGGACCGGCTCACCGCGCAGCAAACCATCCCCCGGCAATGGCTCAGGCTGAAATGAATAGCACCACCGGGAAAATAAGGTTTTCCCTGAGGGGTGCGCGCCATCTGCAAAGAACCAGCTTCCACACCGTACTCTTGCTCAAGTGCCCGCCAGAGCAATTGGTCTGCCAAAGCCCGCTGATGGGCCAGCTCACCGCTCCGGCTGGAAAAAGATTTTTGATAGGCAGCTGCATACAGCACAGGCTCTCCCCCTTTTTTACCATCAAATCATTCAGCCGCCCACCAAAGGCAACACGTCCATCGCCCCTGCGGTGGGCACGTCGCGCAGGCGATTTTGGGCCGCCGCTGCCTTTTCCGCAGCTATTATACCACAGGAATCCAAGAAATTGAAGCGAAAAAAGAAGGCCATGCCAACTGGCACAGCCTTCTTCTGCGGATAAAACCGCAAGGGATTTTTGTTTATTTACTTCCTACGCAATTAGTTGCGGGGGTTCTTGATAGCAGCCTGAGCAGCAGCCAGACGGGCAATCGGAACACGGAAGGGAGAGCAGGAAACGTAGTTCAGACCAACATTGTGGCAGAACTCGATGGAGCTGGGATCGCCGCCATGCTCGCCGCAGATACCCAACATGATGTCGGGGCGGGTAGCGCGGCCCTTTTCAGCAGCAATCTTCACCAGCTGGCCAACGCCTTCCTGGTCCAGACGGGCAAAGGGATCGTTCTCATAGATCTTGTTCTCATAGTAAGAGCCCAGGAACTTGCCGGCGTCGTCACGAGAGAAGCCGAAGGTCATCTGAGTCAGGTCGTTGGTGCCGAAGGAGAAGAACTCGGCCTCTTCCGCGATCTTGTCAGCGGTGATAGCGGCACGGGGGATCTCGATCATGGTACCGACCTTGTACTTCAGATCCAGGCCGGACTCAGCGATGATAGCATCAGCAGTGTCGGTAACGGTCTTCTTAACAAACTTCAGCTCCTTGACTTCGCCTACCAGGGGGATCATGATCTCGGGGACGATGTTCCAATCGGGATGAGCCTTTTGCACATTGATGGCAGCTTTGATGACAGCCGCGGTCTGCATGGCAGCGATCTCAGGATAGGTGACGGCCAGACGGCAGCCACGATGACCCATCATGGGGTTAAACTCATGCAGAGAAGAGATGATGGCTTTGATGTCGTCAACACTCTTGCCCTGGGTCTTGGCCAGCATCTCAATGTCCTTTTCCTCGGTGGGAACGAACTCGTGCAGCGGGGGATCCAGGAAGCGGATGTTCACATGACGGCCGCCCAGAGCCTCATACAATTGCTCGAAGTCACCCTGCTGCATGGGCTCCAGCTTGGCCAGAGCGGCCTTGCGCTCTTCAACAGTGTCAGAGCAGATCATCTCGCGGATGGCAGCGATACGGTCGGGATCGAAGAACATATGCTCGGTACGGCACAGGCCAATGCCCTGAGCGCCAAAGGCCACAGCCTGCTTAGCGTCGCGAGGAGTATCAGCGTTGGTGCGGACCTCCATCTGACGGTACTTGTCAGACAGCTCCATGATGCGGCCAAAGTAGCCGCCTTCGGTGGAAGCGGGAACGGTGGGCAGAGCCTCGCCGTAGATGTTACCGGTGGTGCCGTCCAGGGAGATGTAATCGCCCTCGTGGTACTCACGGCCGGCCAGGGTGAACTTCTTGTTGGCCTCGTCCATCTTGATTTCGCCGCAGCCGGAAACACAGCAGGTGCCCATGCCGCGGGCCACAACGGC
>URKX01000064.1 GCA_900548545.1 uncultured Oscillospiraceae bacterium | reverse complement strand
CAGCACGCTGCCAGGCAGCAGGCGGCAGCCGCCCAGAAGACGGTCCGCGCCAACGGGACGCCCCAGCCTGCCCCCGGCGTGCCCATGAAGATGGTGCGCAAGGGCAGCCCGGCCAAGTTTTACATCACCGCAGCGGCGGCGTTCCTGTACGCCCTGTCCGCCCCCCTGTACGAGCCCCAGCACTTTGTGATCTTCGCGGCGGTGCTGGTGCTGGTGTTCCTGGTGTCCGGGGCGCTGTTCAAGGGCAAAAAGGAGTTTGTGCCGGTGGAGCCGGAAAAACCCAAGGAAGAGCCCAAAAAGCAGCCGGAAAAAGAGGAGAAGTCCCACACCGGCAACCCCGAGGTGGACAAGATCATCGACGAGGGCCGGGAGTACCTGAAAAAGCTCCGGGCCGCGGACGACGCCATCCCCGACGAGGCCCTCTCGGAGGACATTGCCCGCATGGAGCGGGCATCGGCGGATATCTTCCGCTTTATCGCCGACCATCCGGAGAAGGCCCCCCAGATCCGCAAGTTTATGAACTATTACCTGCCCACCACCTTAAAGCTGTTAAACAGCTATCAGCGGCTGTCCCAGCAGAGCGTCAAGGGGGAGAACATCACCTCCACCCTGTTCAACATCGCCGGGATGATGCATACGGTGGCGGACGCCTTTGAAAAGCAGCTGGACGCCTTGTTCTCCGAAGAGGCCATGGACATCTCCGCGGATATCACGGTGTTTGAGACCCTTTTGAAGCAAGAGGGCTTTGTGGACGAGGAAAAAGAAGAGAAACCAGCGGGGGCGAAATAAGTCCCCCGCCTGTTGCAGGATTTTTCAGAACTGACCAAGGAGGTTAGAACCATGCCCGATGAGATCAAATTGACCATGGACGCCCCTGTGCCCCAGACCCCTTCCCTGACCCTGGAAGGGGCGGAAACGCCCGCCCTCACCCTGAACCCCGAGGAAGCGGCCCCCGCGCCCCAGCCGGTGAAAGAGGAGGAGATCTCCACCCTGGACGAGAGCGTCCTCTCCCCGGAGGAGCGGAAAGTGGTGGACGACTTTGCCCAGAAGATCGACCTCACCAACTCCACGTTGGTGCTGCAATATGGGTCGGCTGCCCAGAAGAAGATCGCCTCCTTCTCCGACACCACCCTGAACAACGTGCGCACCAAGGACCTGGGGGAAGTGGGGGACCAGATCTCCAACCTGGTGGTGGAGCTCAAGGGCTTTGACATCCAGGAGGAGGAGAAAAAGGGCTTTTTCGGGTTCTTTAAAAATACCGGCAACAAGGTCACCGCCATGAAGGCGCGCTACGACAGCGCCGAGCAGAATGTCAACAAGATCGCCGGCGCCCTGGAATCCCACCAGGTGCAGCTGCTCAAGGATATTGTCATGCTGGACAAGCTGTACGAGATGAACCTCTCCTACCATAAGGAGCTGTCCATGTACATCATTGCCGGCAAAAAGAAGCTGAAGCAGGAGCGGGCCACCACCCTGGTGGAGATGCAGAACAAGGCCAGACAGACCGGTTTGGCTGAGGACGCCCAAGCTGCCAACGACTATGCCCAGATGTGCGACAACTTTGAGAAGAAGCTCCACGACCTGGAACTGACCCGGATGGTCAGCGTGCAGATGTCCCCCCAGATCCGGCTGGTACAGAACAACGACAAGCTGATGGCCGACAAGATCCAGTCCACCCTGGTGAACACCATCCCCCTGTGGAAAAGCCAGATGGTGCTGGGCCTGGGGCTGGCCCACTCGGAGCAGGCTGTGAAGGCCCAGCGGGAGGTTTCCGACATGACCAACGAGCTGCTGCGGAAAAACGCCGAGCGGCTGAAGATGAGCACCATCGAAACCGCGAAGGAAAGCGAGCGGGGCGTGGTGGATATGGAAACCTTGCGGCAGACCAACCAGTCTTTGATCCAAACCCTGGACGAAGTGGTGAAGATCCAGGACGAGGGCCGGGCCCGCCGCCGGGCCGCCGAGCAGGAGATCGGCCGTCTGGAAGGGGAGCTCAAGCAAAAGCTGTTGGATATCCACGGGTAAACAGCGGCTGCCCCGCTGGAAAGGAGGCTTGTGAAATTGAAAAAGAAAAACGCCGCCGGCGCGATTGTGCTGGCCGCAGCCATTGTGCTGGCAGTGCCCCTGGGGGTGCACACTTCCCTGACGGAACTGCGGGAAGAAGCGGAAAACACCTATTATTACGACAATACCGGGTACGCTGTCTATGAGGGCTTAGAGGAACGCCAAGCTACCGCCAACAACTTGATCACCGTGGCGGAGCGCTACACCAGCGAGAACCCTGCCCTGACAGGGTTGATCGGGGATTTGGAGTACACCGTGCGCCTGGCCCAGAACAGCTACGGCGACTTTGCCGGGGAGGCCCAGGCCAACCAGATGATGACCGGCGCTGCCCAGGCCCTGTATGACGGGCTGAAAAACACCCAGCTGTCGGAAGAAGATGAAAAATACCCCGACCAGCTGCTTGCCCAGATGAAGTCGGAGCAGGATAAGATCAACCGCTCCAGCTATAACGACGAGGCGCGGGAGTTTAACGCCCGGCTGGGAAAATTCCCGGTGAACCTGCTGCTGCCTGTGGTGGGGGTGGAGCCCCTGGCCACCTACGACCAGGAGTGATTTTTCTGGTTTTTGTAAAAAATATCTAAAAAGAATAGACGAACACAGATGGGCCTGGTATAATAGAATTATACAAAACAGACCTAGGGGACTTCCCCGCCGACAAGGGAAAGGATGTGTTTCTATGAGAGGAACCACCCGGAAAAGTAGAGTGTTGCTTGCGTTGGCCCTGGCACTGTGTTTGGCTTTTGCGGCGGCTTTGCCCGCCTTGGCTGCCCAGATCCCTTCGCGGCCGGAGAACCAATATGTTTTGGACGAGGCAGGCGTGCTCTCAGAAGAAACGAAGGACAATATCAACCACGCCAACCGGGAGCTCTCCCGGGAAACCGGCGCCTGTGTGATGGTGGCGGTGGTGGATTCCCTAGGAGGGGAGGAACCGGACGGCTACGCTTCTGGGATGTTCGATTCCTGGAAGGCAGGCCGCAACGGCGTGCTGCTGGTGGTGGCCCTCCAAGAGAAAGAATACCAAGTTTTGGCTGGGGAGGGCGTGGGCGATGCCCTGGGCCGGAACCGGCTGGAAGACCTGGCGGCTGCCCAGGTGGGACCCTGCTTTGCCACCGGGGCGTATGAGGACGGCGTCTATGGCTTTTTTACAGAGGCCATGATGGATTTGGCCGGCCTGGACTACAGCACCATCAATGGGCCCGACAATCCCTCTTTTTGGGAGAGAGTGCGGATCTATCTGGCGGATAACCTGGTGCAGGTGATCGTGACCGGCGCGGTCATCGTGGTGGTGCTGTTTGTGCTCATTTTCGTTGTGTACTTGCGGGGCGGCGGGAAAAACCCTCCCGGGAAAGGCGACGACTACCGGGCTTGGAACGCCTTGTTTTTAACCCATTTGATGAACCGGGGCCACGGCGGCCGGAAAGGGGGACCTCCCCTGTGAGGCCCTTGGCCTGTCCCCAGGCCACCGGTGAAAGGATGTGCGCGGATGACGGCAACAACAAAAACCGGAGGCTTGCGGAAGGCTTTGGCAGGGGTGTGCGCTTTGGCGCTGGCCCTGTGCCTGGCTGTGCCTGCGCTGGCCATTTCCATCCCCCAGCGGCCGGAGAACCAATATGTGCTGGATGAGGCCGGGGTGCTTTCCGAGGAAACCGAACAGGAGATCATCGACACCAACAATGCCCTGTTTGAGGAAACCGGCGCCCAAGTGGTTGTGGTGGCGGTGGACTTTTTGGGGGGCGAGGACATTGAGGACTACGCCTATACGCTGTTCAACTCCTGGGGCATTGGCAGTGTGGAGCGCAACAATGGCCTGCTGTTGCTGTTGGCCATTGGCGAGGACAATTACTACGCCATGTCCGGCTATGGCCTGGAGGACTATTTCGACGGCGCCAAACTGAAGGGAATGCTCAATGACTATCTGGAAGAGGACTTTGCCGCCCGGGACTATGACGCCGGTGTGGAGAAGTTTTTCAGCCAAGCGGTTTCCCAGGTGAAAACCTATTATGCCAATTACACCGATGAGTACACCCCTGGGGAAACAGATCCCGACTATGACTACGACGATGACGGCCAGTATGAGCCCAGCTTCGGGGAGCGGGCCGGCCGCTTTTTCCGGAACCTCCTGAGCGTGGTAGGCCGCGTGGTAGGAGTGGTGATCGTGGTTGCCGTGCTGGTGATGTTCTTCCGGGGCATCAGCGGCGGCGGTGGCCCCCGTTCCGGCGGCGGTGGCGGCGGGTTCTGGACCGGCCTGTTCTTAGGCAACCTGATGAACCGTGGCCGACGGGGCTGGCCCCCGCCCAGAGGACCTAGACCGCCCTTTGGCGGCGGCCCCCGTCCTCC
>URKX01000063.1 GCA_900548545.1 uncultured Oscillospiraceae bacterium | reverse complement strand
CAGATTTATTCGCCTTTTTCTCCTTTTTCTCTTGACAAATTCATAGCCGGCTGCTGGTAAAACTCCCAGTCCCCCACCAGCACCTGCTCAAAACACATAGCGATGCCCTCGGCAAACAGCTGCCACACAAAACGCCGCGGCCCCTCTTGCGGGGCCTGGTGGAAAAAACCATGCTGAATGTGGTAGAGGTGTCCCAGTTCGTGATAAACAAGGCCCTGCAAATCCATTAAACCAGTCCAACCCAATTCCAATATTTTCTCAATCCCCAACAGCACTTTTTCCCGGCCGTTCAGGGAGACCGCCCACCCTGCTCCGTTGCACAGACCAAGGTACAGGACAATATCCGCATCCAGCTTTTCCCCAAAATTATCTTTCACTTTTTCATCCAATCGCTCCGTTACATTGGAAAAAAAACGCCGCACCTGCAAAAGCTTGATATTTTGGTACACTCCTTGGATGACCGGCAGATAATCCCTCTCATAGGAATAATTCCCAGATCCAATCGCCTCTTCCATGTCATCCCGGAAAAGATGGCTTTCGCCCCCGAACCAGCGATCTGCGTATTGCTCCCAACGGGAAAAATCGAACTTCCCGCCGGGGAATAAGGCATATATTTCATCCAACGTATCAAAAGTCAGGATCATAGTAATCACCCCTTTGTTTATTCTACCATTTACAAAAAATGGGTGCAAGCGCTTTTCACCGCCTGCACCGGTGGAACCTTGAAATCCGGCCACAGCCACTTCACCTCTGCATTCAAAGGAGCTTTTTCTTTCCGTTTTAAGTTCCATAGTAACGGCTCATTACCTGCGCGGGGAAATGCAAAATAAGCCAAAATCTGAAAAGATATGCCTGGTCACAGGAAGGGAGACCCTATGTGCAAGTAAATCATCAACGCAAACGCCACCCTGCGGGAGACCCCAGCCTACACCTTGGGCGAGGTCCTCATCTTCCGCTGCGAGCCCCGCCTTGTCCCACACCTCCCACGCCACTTTGGAAAAGGGGGACAAGGTGTTTGTCAACTCTGGGCTGCTCCACAACTGCCGTCGGTTCGCAGAGGGCTTCCCGGCAGGAGGCCTTATGAGCTTCACACCTTTAAGCTGGTATGCCGCATCTGGCAGGCCATGCTGAAACAGTTGGATTGTACCCCCTGCTGGCCCGGCCCCCGCACCCCGGGAGGAATGCTTCCGCGCTTTCAGGAGTTGCGGGGAGAGCACCCACGGCCTTTCTCACCCAGTAGCTGCTCTCCACCGCCACACAGCTACGGGCCGTATTTACGGAATAGAGAAATAACTTATGTTGCCTGCTGTTTTTGGTGAAAACCTGTTCGATGAGATGTTTGACAACAGGGTGCGCCCCATGCACTCCATGAAGAAAGCTCTCTATGGCAAGTATGCCAAAACCATTATGAAAACCGATGCGCGGGAGACCGACAACTCCTATGAGGTGGACGTCGACCTGCCCTGTTTTAAGAAGGAAGAGGTCAACATCCAATTGGAGGACGGCTCCCTGACCGTCGGCGCCGCCAAGGGCGTGCAGCCCAAGGATGTGCACGCCAATTTTGAGGATGGTTTTTTGAAGCTCTCACTGCCCAAAGCTGAAAAGCCTGAGCTGCCGGACCATCGTACCATCACCATTGGATACGCGTTGACGCCAAAGGGAAGGTCCTGCTGTGGAGCCTCCCCCTTTCTTGTACTTGCGATTTCTATACCAACCGGTTACAATGGTGGGAAAGGAGGAAAGACGTATGCGATACCAGCTAAAGCCAACCTTTGGGGCAATCCAAGGGATACCGGGGGCCAGCGTCCCCTGGGTTGAAATCCTCACTCGAACAGAAGTGGAACAACGAGCTGACATGGCGGAAACCCCTTTCTTGAAGCGTAGTTTAGTCCACAGCCGCAACTGCAAAGTGGAATTGCTGGAAAGCTGCGCTGCCGGTACTGTGCTGATCCCCCGCAAGGAACACAACGGAAGTGAGATTGCCTTTGCCTTCTGGCTGACCGGGGAGGAACTCACCTTTGTGGATGACAACGGCCAAATAGCCAGCCTGCTGGAACAGTTTTCCCAACAACCGGGGCTTGCCCCATCTCCTGGAGAACTTTTCCTGGAATTCTTGGAATTCCTTATTCAGGATGACGCGGCTTTTCTCCAGCACCTGGAAACCCAACTGGACAAACTGGAGGAAAAACTTCTGGAACTAAATGAACCCCAGCATTTTGAAAACCAGCTTCACCGCTGCCGGCGGACGCTGCTGAAGCTTTCCGCCTATTACGCCCAGCTGGACGAGCTGGGAGATACCCTAGCTTCCAACCGGAACGGGCTTTTCTCCAAAAAGTTGTGCCGCGGTTTTGAACTATATTCCCGCCGGGCTGGACGGCTCCACAGCCAAACCGCCTCCCTGCGGGAATACTCCTTGCAGCTGCACCAAATTTATCAGTCCAAAATTGACTTAAAGCAAAACCGGGTCATGCAATTTCTTACGGTGGTAACTACCGTTTTCCTTCCCTTGACTCTAATTACCGGATGGTACGGAATGAACTTTCAGAACATGCCGGAACTATCATTCCCCTGGGCATATCCAATAGTTTTTATGGTTAGTTTGGCAATCCTTCTAGTCGAGATTTTCTTTTTTCGAAAGAAAAAATGGTAATTTGCAGCATGGCTGCTCCACAAAAAACGCCCTCAGCACCAAACCAGCGCCATCCATTTTCGAACTTGTAGCAAGAGCCGGGCTGCACACCCCTCCCCTGGTTCCGGATAAGGGAAAGGCCGGGATTGCTCCCGGCCCCGGAACTTTATTCGCACAACTTCAGGAATTCTCCAATATCCCCTTCCACACACATGGCCCGGCCCTCCAACTCGTTGGGCGCCCAGGCCTGTGCCTGGTTCACACAGACATACACAGCGTTGGGGTTATTATAGGTTTGCTGCCAGAAGTTGTACTTGATGATGCCAGGGGTATTCAGCCCCACCCCAAGCTCCAAGTACAGAATGGCACTGTCCCGATGTTTTTCCACAAAGTCCTGATACCGAGCCGCGGCTGCGTGCCAGCCAGCGCCCTCTACAAAGGCAGCGTCGCACCGCAGGTTCATGCTCATGGGGGCGCCGCACTTCGGGCAGCGGGGAACTAGCTCTGGGGGAACAGTCATCTTTGGAACAGTCCCCAGGGGCAGAGTCAGGCCGTCGTTCCCCCTTACGGAAAAACCCTGGGCTTCCAGCATTTGGCGGACTGCTGTTTCGTTATCATAGGTTCTTTTGTGACATGGTCTGGAGCACTGCCACAAGCCGTAATCCCCCTGGGTGTAGAACAGGCGGGCCTTGTCAAACCCGGCCTTTTGGAAGCAGTGGTCCACGTTGGTGGTGAGGACGAAATAGTCCTTGTCCCCCACCAGTTTGTGCAGATTTCGGTACACCGGCTTGGATGGGCCACAGTAGCGGTTGAGAAAAATAAACCGGCTCCAGTAGGTCCACTGCTCCTCCAAAGTGGGAAATGGATAAAATCCCCCGGCGTACATATCGTGAAAGCCGTACTTCTCCTCAAAATCGGAGAAATACCGGCGGAACCGGGACCCGCTGTAAGCAAATCCCGCCGAGGCGGACAGCCCAGCCCCCGCCCCAACGAATACAGACTCCGCCTGGTCCAGGGCGCTTCGCAGCTCAGCCAAGGAGCTTTTCGTAGATTGCCCTGTCGCTATCTTTAAATACATTGAAAACCACCTCCCGTTCTCCCGGATGCTGTGCCTGCCAGGCTTTCACCGTTTCCACAGCGATTTCCGCCGCCCGCTGGCTAGGGAAATGAAACTCCCCAGTGGAGACGCAGCAGAAGGCCAGGCTCTTAATATTCTTTTCCCGGGCTAGCTCTAAACAGGAGCGGTAGCAGGAGGCCAGCTGCCGCTCGTGTTCTTTTGTCAAAGCGCCATGCACGATGGGCCCCACGGTGTGGAGCACGTACCGGCAGGGCAGGTTGTACGCCTGGGTGATTTTAGCCTGGCCCGTGGGTTCTGGGCGGCCCTGCTTTACCATGAGCCCCGCGCACTCCAGCCGGAGCTGCACCCCGGCATAGGTGTGGATGGCATTGTCGATACAGCCGTGGCAGGGAATGTAGCAGCCGGTCATACCGCTGTTGGCGGCGTTGACGATGGCGCCCACCTCCAAGATGGTGATGTCCCCCTGCCAGAGGTACAGGCCAGGTTGTACCGGGCGCAAATTCCCCAGTTGGGCAACGCCCCGCTCCTCCAGCCGTTCCCGCGCCACCGCCAGCATCAGCTTAATCCGGTTCTCCTGGTTGACCCGGGTAGCGCCGGGATCGTAGTCAATGGGCGTGATGTTGGCCTGGGGATAGAGTTCCCGGATACGGTTAATCATGCCCTTTCCGCAGATATGATTGGGCAGACATCCGAAAGGCTGTGCGCAGACAATATTCTCATAGCCAGCCCGGACCAACTCCACCATCTCGGCAGTCAGCAGCCATCCCTCTCCCATTTTGTTGCCCCGGCCGATGATGCCGTCGGCCAGCTTCGTCAGCTCCCTGAAGGGGAGCGGGGCGTGGAAACCATTTTCCTTCAGGGCGCGGATCATCGCGCTCTCCATCTGCTCAATGTACTTGAGCCCCACACCAGAGCCCATTTTTTCAAGAACCGTCCCGCCATACAGCCGTGCCGTCTCAGACAGGTTGTAGGTGCTGTACTGAATCATCCCCATAAGACCTGGAATATTGACCTCACACCCCTGGGAGGCCAAAAATTTCTCCAGGTCGTTGTTGCCCAAAGGCGAGTGCTTGACGTAAATTTCACCCACAACCCCCACCTTGACTTTGGGGGTCCGGTGAACCGGGATGGCCGCAAAATCGGCCGCCATCTCCCGCATGGCGGTACGAATCTCGCCGCCGGAGCAACCGCGATTATCTCCAATCCAGCCGCAGATGGTGTCCAGCCACTTCTCCTGCAAAGCGGCCGCGTCCCCCTTG
>URKX01000062.1 GCA_900548545.1 uncultured Oscillospiraceae bacterium | reverse complement strand
TAGGGGGAGTTGGTGCCGCCGGTGAACCACACGCCCATTTTGGTAAAGGCGTCCATCATCACCTGGGCGTTCTTCTGGTAGTAAGCGATGGTTTCCCGGATCTGCTTCTGGCCCTCTTCGGTGAACACCGCGGCAGCGGCCCGCTGGGTGATATAGCTGGTGCCGTTGAACTTGCAGCCCTGACGGCGCTGCCACAGCTTGGACACCTGGACGCCGTCGATCACCAGCTCCTTGCGGATGACAGTGTAGCCGCAGCGCATACCGGTAAAGCCGGCCGTCTTGGAGAAGGAGCAGAATTCAATGGCGCACTTCTCCGCCCCGGGGATCTCAAAGATGCTGTGGGGCAGGCTGGGATCGGTGATAAAGGCTTCATAGGCGGCGTCAAACAGGATCACGGCCTTCTGGTCCAGGGCGTAGTCCACCCAAGCCTTCAGCTGTTCCCGGTTGTAGGTGGCGCCGGTGGGGTTGTTGGGGGAGCAGAGATAGATGATGTCCGCTTTCCGGCTGGGGTCGGGCAGGGGCAGAAAGCCGTTTGCCTCGTTGGCGTCCACATACTCGATCTTCCGGCCGGAGAGGATGTTGGTGTCCACATACACGGGGTACACCGGGTCGGGCACCAGCACGGTGTTGTCCACGTCGAACAGGTCTACAATGTTGCCCACGTCGCTCTTGGCGCCGTCGCCCACGAACACCTCAGAGGCGTCCATGTCCACGCCAAAGTTCTTGTAATAGGCGGCAATGGCCTCCCGCAGGAAGGGATAGCCGTCGCTGTCGGGGGAGTAGCCGTGGAAGGTTTCTTTATGGGCCTGCTCCTCGGTGGCGTCGTGCATGGCCTGGATGACGGCAGGTGCCAGGGGCATGGTCACATCGCCAATGCCCATCTTGATGATCTTGTTGTCCGGATGCTCCTGGGTGTAGGCAGCCACCTTTTTGGCGATGGTCACAAACAGGTAGCTCTGCTCCAGGTTCTGGAAATTGCCGTTTAATTTCATGTCGCTTCGATCCTTTCTAAAAAAAAGTTATGGTTCACCCTGGATCTCCAGGTGGTCGTTACATTTGCTGGCCTTCCCGGTAGTCCACCGCAGCCTTGATGAAACCCTTGAACAGGGGGTGGGCACGGTTGGGGCGGGATTTGAACTCGGGGTGGAACTGGCCCGCCACAAAGAACCGGTTCTGGGGGATCTCCACCGTTTCCACGATCCGGCCGTCGGGGGAGGTGCCGCTGAGGACCATGCCGGCAGCTTCCACGGTTTCCCGGTAGTCGTTGTTGAACTCATAGCGGTGGCGGTGGCGCTCAGAGACCAGCTCCTTGCCGTAGCACTCCATCATCTTGGTGCCGGGCTTGATCTTGCAGGGATAGCTGCCCAGCCGCAGGGTGCCGCCCTTGTTGATGTTCTTGTTCTGGTCGGGCATGAAGTCGATGACCTTGTGCAGGCCGTACTCATCAAACTCGCCGGAGTTGGCGTCCTGAATGCCGCACACGTCCCGGCAGAACTCGATCACAGCGATCTGCATCCCCAGGCAGATGCCCAGGTAGGGCACGTTGTTTTCCCGGGCGTACTTGCAGGCCAGGATCATGCCCTCAATGCCCCGGCTTCCAAACCCGCCGGGAATGATGATGCCGTCGATACTCCCCAGCCGGGCAGCGATGTTCTCGGGGGTGAGGTTCTCGGAATCCACCCAATCGATCTCCACTTTGGCGCTGTAGTCATACCCGGCGTGGCGCAGGGCTTCCATCACAGAGAGGTAGGCGTCGTGGAGCTTCACATACTTGCCCACCAGGGCGATATGCACCTGTTTTTTCCGGTTGCGGATCTTTTCCACCATCTCCAGCCATTCGGACATATCCGGCTGGGCGGTTTCCAGGCGCAGCTCCCGGCAGACGATGTCGGAAAAGTGGTTCTTCTCCAGCATGATGGGCGCCTCGTACAGCACAGGGATGGTCAGGTTTTCAATGACGCAGTCGGAGCGCACGTTGCAGAACAGGGCAATTTTTTGGAAAATGCTCTGGTCGGTGATGGGCTCGTCGGTGCGCAGCACAATGATATCCGGCTTGATGCCCATGGACTGCAGCTCTTTCACGGAGTGCTGGGTGGGCTTGGACTTGTGCTCCCCAGAGCTTTTCAGGTAGGGCACCAGGGTGACGTGGATGAACAGGCTGTTCTCCTCCCCCACCTCCTGGGCCACCTGGCGGATGGCCTCCAAAAAGGGCTGGCTCTCAATGTCGCCGGCCGTGCCGCCGATCTCGGTAATGACCACATCCGCGTTGGACTTCTGCCCCACGCTGTAGATAAAGCTCTTGATCTCACTGGTGATGTGGGGGATCACCTGGATAGTTTCCCCCAGGTACTCGCCACGGCGCTCCTTGTTGAGCACATTCCAATACACCTTCCCGGTGGTTAGGTTGGAAAACTTGTTCAGATCTTCATCGATGAACCGCTCGTAATGGCCCAGGTCCAAATCGGTTTCCAGCCCGTCCTCGGTGACATACACCTCCCCGTGCTGGTAGGGGCTCATCGTGCCGGGGTCCACGTTGATATAGGGGTCCAGCTTCTGGGCGGCCACTTTCAGCCCCCGGGCTTTCAGGAGGCGCCCCAAAGACGCCGCTGTGATCCCCTTTCCCAATCCGGAAACCACGCCTCCGGTGACAAAAATATATTTCGGCAAAACCTTTCACCTCCGCTAAAATTTCCTGCCGTGCTGTTTAAACCTTCACAGTGCCTTCAAACACCGTGACCGCTTCTCCGGTCATCCACACCCGGCTGCCTTCCACCCGGATGGTCAGGTCGCCGCCCCGCAGCCGCACCAGGATGTCCTTCCCAGCCGGGCAGTGGCCGCAGAGGATGGCCGCCACAGCGCTGGCGCAGGCCCCGGTGCCGCAGGCCATGGTTTCGCCGCTGCCCCGTTCCCACACCCGCATTTTCAAAGTGTGGTTGTCCACCACCTGGAGAAACTCTGTGTTCACTCCTTGGGGGAACAGGGGGTCGTGCTCAAACTTGGGTCCGATCTCCGGCAAGTCCAACCCGTCGGGGTCACCGCCGAAAATCACGCAGTGGGGGTTGCCCATGGAAACACAGGTGACTTCGTAAATTCCGCCGGCCACCTCCACATTCTTCCCCACCACCCGGTCGCCGGGCAGTTTTACCGGGATCTCCGCCGGGTTGAGGATGGCGTCCCCCATATCCACGGTGACCGACTGGGCTTCCCCGTCTTTCTCGTGGACGCGGCAGGTCTTGATGCCGCTGAGGGTTTCGATCTTCAGCTCTTCCTTGTGGGCGATCCCGTGGTCATACACATATTTTGCCACGCAGCGGATGCCGTTGCCGCACATCTTCCCCTCGCTGCCGTCCAGGTTGAACATCCGCATTTTGGCGTCCGCCACCTCCGACGGGCAGATGAGGATGACCCCGTCGCCGCCGATACCCTTGTGCCGGTCGGAAAGGCGGATGGCCAGCGCCTCCGGGTTTTCCACCTGCTCTTCAAAGCAGTTGACGTACACATAGTCGTTGCCGCAGCCGTGCATTTTTGTAAAGCGCAAAGTTCCCATAGCGTTCCCCTTTCTCGGTTCCTTCTATAAATCCACAAAGGACTTTCCAAAGGGAAAGTCCTTTCCGGAAATCTTGGATTGTCACACGGGACATCCGGTGCCAGGCGTCACACTTCCACCACGCCGTCGTAGACCTTTTCGGCCTTGCCGGTCATCAGGACGCGCTCGTCGGTGTAACGGATCCTCAGCTCGCCGCCCTTGAGGATCACACGGATATCCTGCCCTTTTTCGCAGTAGCCGTTCAAGGTAGCAGCCACCACCGCAGCGCAGGTACCCGTGCCGCAGGCCATGGTTTCGCCGCTTCCCCGCTCCCAGATCCGCGCTTTCAGGGTGTGCTTGTCAATGACCTCCACAAACCCCACGTTTACCCGCTCAGGGAACATGGGATCAAACTCAAACTTGGGCCCCAGGTCCTCCAGGTCCAGCTTGTCCACAGAGGGCACAAACACGGTGCAGTGGGGGTTGCCCATGGAAACACAGGTGATGCGGTACACGTTGCCGCCGATGGAGATGGGCTTGTCCACCACCCGGTCGCCTTCCAGCCGCACGGGGATCTTCTCAGGGGCCAGTTCCGCCTTCCCCATGTCCACGGTCACCTTGGAAACAAGGCCGTTCTTGGTAACGGCCACGCACTCCTTCACGCCGCTCTTGGTGTCGATGTGGAGCATATACCGGCCCTCTCCCACCTTGGTGCCCTTGGTAATGCCATTGTCAAACAAATACTTGGCCACACAGCGGATGCCGTTGCCGCACATCATCCCTTCACTGCCGTCCAGGTTGAACATCCGCATTTCCGCGTCAGCCACCTCCGACGGGCAGATGAGGATGACGCCGTCGCCACCCACGCCGTTGTGCCGGTCAGATAGGTAGATGGACAAAAACTCGGGGGAGGACACGGAGTTCTCCTTGTCGAACAGGTTGATGTAGATATAGTCATTGGAGCAAGCGGACATCTTGGTAAACTTCAGCTTCTGCTTGCGCTCCTTCAGGTTGTTGATGTCGATGATCTCCGTGTTCTCCGGGGTGTACCGGCTCATCAGGGAGTCGGCCAGGGCGTTGGCGGTGTCCAGGGCCGTCAGGCAGGGGATGCCCAAAAGGCTTGCCTTCCGGCGGATCTTCACGCTGTCACGGGCAGGGTTGCGGCCCTTGGCGGAGGTGGAGATAACATAGTTGACCTTGCCGCTTTCCAGCAAGGTGATGGTGTTCACAGAACTCTCGTGGATCTTGTCCACGATCTTCACAGACAGGCCCACCTTGAAGAGCACCATGGCCGTACCGGTGGTGGCGTACAGTTCAAAGCCCATCTTCGAGAACTTCTTGGCAATCTCTCCGATCTCGGGCTTATCCTGGTCGCGGACGGTGATGAACACGCCGCCGCCCTTGGTCATCTTGTGGCCGGAGGCGATCAGGCCCTTGTAGAGGGCTTCCTCCAGGTTGTTGCCGATGCCCAGCACTTCGCCGGTGGATTTCATTTCCGGCCCCAGGTGGGTGTCCACGTCGGTGAGCTTCTCAAAGGAGAACACCGGCACCTTCACCGCCACGTAGGGGGAGGGCTTGAAGAGCCCTGTGCCGAAGCCCAGGTCGGTGAGCTTGTAACCCAGGCTCACCTTGGTTGCCAGGTCACACATGGGCACACCGGTGACCTTGCTGATGTAGGGCACGGTACGGGAAGCCCGGGGGTTCACCTCGATGACGTAGATCTCCCCGTCCATGATGATATATTGCAGGTTGATCAGGCCCAGGGCGTTCAGCTCCCGGCAGAGGGTTTCCGTGGTGGCCACGATCTTGGCGCTCATGTCGTCGTCAATGTCGGAGGCCGGGTACACGGCGATGCTGTC
>URKX01000061.1 GCA_900548545.1 uncultured Oscillospiraceae bacterium | reverse complement strand
ATTGAAAGCCTTGCGAAATTGATGCAGGAAACCGGCCTCACCGGCCTGGAGCTGGTGGAGGGCGACATGGAACTGCGCTTAGAGCGCCAGCAGGAAGTGGTTGCCGTGGCCCCCGCCGCCCCGGTGATGCCGGTGGCAGCCCCCGCTCCGGCGGCGGGCGCGGAAGCCCAAGCGGCTTCCCAGGAGCAGGCCGCCCCCCGGAAGGAGGGCGCCTTGGTGCTGTCCCCCACGGTGGGCGTGTTTTACGCCTCGCCCTCTCCCGACGCCCGTCCCTTTGTGGAGGTGGGCGACCAGGTGAAGAAGGGCGATACCCTGTGCATCATCGAGGCCATGAAGCTGATGAACGAGATCCCCAGCGAGGTGGATGGCACCGTGGCGGAGATCTGCGTAGGCAACGGCCAGGTGGTGGAGTACAACCAGCCCCTGTTCCGGATCGTGTAAAAAGCTTCCCGGGTGGAAGGGGAAAACTTTTCAGTTTGGAACTTTAATGGAGGGGAATCCCAATGAATAAAGAAGAAATCAAAAAGATCCTCCCCCACCGGGAGCCCATGCTGCTGGTGGACGAGGTGGAATTGATCGACGGCGTGGCCCACGGCAAGTGCCACATCAAGGGCGACGAGTATTTCCTCCAGGGGCATTTCCCCGGGAATCCCGTGGTGCCTGGGGTGATCCAGTGCGAGATGCTGGCCCAGTCTGCCTGCGTGCTGCTGGCAAGCGGCGCTTCCGAGGGCTGCACCCCCCTGTTCACCAGCCTGGATAAGGTGAAGTTCCGGGGCCAGGTGAAGCCCGGCGACACCCTGGAAACAGAGTGTGAGATCACCCGTCAGCGG
The DNA here is from genome assembly GCA_900548545.1 of uncultured Oscillospiraceae bacterium. GTDB lineage: Bacteria > Bacillota > Clostridia > Oscillospirales > Acutalibacteraceae > Acutalibacter. Next base: position 4,564 of record URKX01000061.1, on the reverse strand, counting down.
GGCCAGTTCTACTTTGCCAAGGGCAAGGGTATGGTGGGTGGCAAGCTGTGCGTCAGCGCGGAGTTTTCCTTCGCGCTGGTGAAATCCGAATAAGGCAGGCTCTGCCTTTGCGGAAAGGATGAAAGCAAGTGTTCACTAAAATTCTCATTGCCAACCGGGGCGAGATCGCCATCCGCATTATCCGGGCCTGTAAGGAGATGGGCATTGCCACGGTGGCGGTCTATTCCGAGGCCGACCGGGAGTCCCTCCACGTGGCCCTGGCCGACGAGGCCATCTGCATCGGCGGCCCCCGGGCGGAGGACAGTTACTTAAACGCCCAGCGGATCGTCAGCGCGGCTTTGGCTACCCACGCCCAGGCCATCCACCCGGGTTACGGCTTTTTGTCGGAGAACGCCGGGTTTGCCGGCCTGTGCAAGCAGCACGGCGTGGTGTTCATCGGGCCCTCGGCGGAGATCATCGCCAAAATGGGCGACAAAGACGCCGCCCGGCGGCTGATGAAGGCAAACGACGTGCCCACCACCCCCGGCACCGACATTTTGAAGGACGCCCAGGAGGCTGTGGCAGCCGCGGAGAAGATCGGCTACCCGGTGCTTATCAAGGCCAGCGCCGGCGGCGGCGGCAAGGGCATCCGCCTGGTGGAGCGGGCCGAGGACATGGAGCGGGCCTTTGAAACGGCTTCCAGCGAGGCGGAAAAGGCCTTTGGCGACGGCCGGATGTACATGGAAAAATACTTAAACCCCGTCAAGCACATCGAGGTGCAGCTGCTGGCCGACGAGGAGGGGAACGTGGTGTGCCTGGGGGAACGGGAGTGCTCCATCCAGCGGAACAACCAGAAGCTCATTGAGGAGTCCCCCTCCCCCGGGGTGAGCCCCGAGATCCGGGAAAAGCTGATGGAAACCGCCGCCCGGGCCGCCAAGGCATCCGGCTATGTGAACGCCGGCACGGTGGAGTTCCTCATGGACAAGGACCGGAACTTCTACTTTATGGAGATGAACACCCGGCTGCAGGTGGAGCATCCTGTCAGCGAGCTGGTCACCGGGGTGGACATTGTCAAGTGGCAGATCCGCATTGCCGCCGGGGTGCCCCTGGACTTTACCCAGGAGGACATCCATGTGCAGGGGGCGGCCATCGAGTGCCGCATCAACGCGAAAGGCCCCGGCAAGGTGGGTTTTTTCCACACCCCGGGCGGCCCCTGGGTGCGGTTCGACACCTTCCTGTACCAGGGGTATGAGATCCCCCCTTATTACGACTCCATGCTGGGCAAGATGATCGTGTACTCTTCCACCCGGGAAGAGGCCATCCGCAAGATGCAGTCGGCACTGTGCGAGCTGGTGGTGGGAGGTACCTGCAACAACATCGAGGACCAGATCGAGATCATCCGGGACGAGCGCTTTAAAAAGGGCGACTACTACACGGATTTTATGAAAACGTTCCCCAAAGGGCCGTGACAAAACGCCGGGGCTCTTGGGATTCCACAAAGAAGGGTGATGGCAAGGTATGAATTTGATGGGCCTGTTCCGCTCGCCTGAAAACGAGCTGGAAAAGGGCGGCAAGCCGGTGCCGGAAGAGGACGCCGGCATCCGCACCGCCTGCCCCCACTGCGGGGTGCAGCTGCCCTTGAACGATTTGCAGGACAACCTGCAGGTGTGCACTGCCTGCGGGTACCACTTCCGCATGGGGCCCCGGGACAGGATCGTGTACCTGGCGGACGAGGACAGCTTTTCCGAGCTGTATGGGGACATGAAGAGCCGGGACGTGCTCTCCTTCCCCGGCTATGACCAGAAGCTGCGCAACGCCAAGCTGGCCTCCCGGGAAAAAGAGGGCGTGATCTGCGGCACTGCCCAGGTGGCCGGGGAGGCGTGCGCCCTGTTTGTGATGGACCCCAATTTTATGATCGGCAGCATGGGCACCGTGGTGGGGGAGAAGATCACCCGCCTGTTTGAGTACGCCACAGAGCACAGCCTGCCGGTGGTGGGCTTCACCGTGTCCGGCGGCGCCCGGATGCAGGAGGGCATCCTGTCCCTGATGCAGATGGCCAAGACCAGCGCGGCAGTGCGCAAGCACTCGGACGCGGGCAACTTCTACCTGACGGTGCTCACCGACCCCACCACCGGCGGGGTCACCGCCAGCTTTGCCATGGACGGGGATATCATCATGGCGGAACCGGGAGCCACCATCGGCTTTGCCGGTGCCCGGGTGATTGAGCAGACCATCCGGAAAAAGCTGCCCCAGGGTTTCCAGAAGGCGGAGTTCCTCTTGGAGCACGGCTTTGTGGACCTGATCGTCCCCCGCACCCGGCAGAAAGAAACCATTGGAAAGCTGTTAAAGCTTCACCGGAAGGGGGAGGAACAATGAGCGCTTATGAAAAGGTCCTGCTGGTCCGGGCCAAGGATCGCCCCACCGGGCTTTCCTATATCGAGAATATCTTTGAGGGCTTCATCGAGCTTCACGGGGACCGGCGGTTTGCCGACGACCCGGCCATTGTGGGGGGCATCGCCACCTTGAACGGCCAGCCCGTCACCGTCATTGCCATGGACAAGGGCAAGGATATGCGGGAGCGCGTGAAGCGCAACTTTGGCTCCTCCAACCCGGAGGGCTACCGCAAGGCCCTGCGGCTGATGGAGCAGGCGGAGAAGTTCCACCGGCCCGTGGTGTGCTTTGTGGACACCGCCGGCGCGTTCTGCGGCATGGGCGCCGAGGAGCGTGGCCAGGGCCAGGCCATTGCGGAAAACCTGGTGGCCATGGCGGGCTTGAAAACCCCGGTGATCTCCGTGCTCATCGGCGAAGGCGGCAGCGGCGGGGCCTTGGCCCTGGCAGTGGCCGACCGGGTGTGGATTTTGGAAAACGCGGTGTATTCGGTGATTTCCCCCGAGGGCTGCGCCAGCATTCTGTGGAAGGACTCCAAAAAGGTGAAGGACGCTGCCGACTGCCTGCGGCTGACTGCCCAGGACATGATGGAGCTGGGGGTGGTGGAGCAGGTCATCCCCGAGGAGAAGGATTTCTCCCAGACCTACAGCTGCCTGAAAGAGCAGCTGGAGAGCACCCTGTCCCAGCTGTGCGCCCTGCCGGTGGAAGAACTGCTGGAGCAGCGCTACCAGCGGTTCCGGAAATTCTAAACAAACGGTTCAGGGAGTGTGGAAAACCACACTTCCAAAAGCCGGTGAAAAGGCCCGCCCAGGGGACGTCCCCGGCGAGCCTTTTCCTGCCTTTACGCGAAAGGAGCCACTTATGGAAAGAAAACATCGTTCCTGTCCCAAAGGGACCCGCCCTCAGGAAGGGGGAAAAGCTTCTTCCCGCCTGGGGAAGAAAGGGGAGGCGGCCCGGCCTGACCGCCCGGGGCAGGGGCAAGTCCCCGCCCAGCCGGCGAACCTCCCATCGGAGGGCCAAGGGGGCCACACCCCCTGCCCGGTGTACCGGAAATGCGGCGGCTGCCAGCTGCAAAACCTCAGCTATCCCCGGCAGCTTCTCTGGAAGCAGGACCGCTGCCAGAAGCTTTTGGGGAAATTCGGGAAGGTTTCCCCCATCTTGGGCATGGACAGCCCCTATCACTACCGGAACAAGGTCCAGGCGGCCTTCAGCTTTGACAAGCGGCACGGAAGGATCGTCAGCGGGGTGTACCAGTCCAGCACCCACCGGATCGTGCCCATCGACTCCTGCCAGACCGAGGACGAAACCGCCGACCGGATCATCGTTTCCGTGCGGAAACTGCTGAAGGACTTCAAGCTCACCGCCTTTGATGAAACCACCGGCCGGGGCTTTTTGCGCCACGTGCTGGTGAAGCGGGGCTTTTCCACCGGGGAGGTAATGGTGGTGCTGGTGACGGGTACCCCCGTGTTCACCGCAAAGAAGCACTTTGTGAAGGCCCTGCTGGACCTCCACCCGGAGATCACCACCATTTTGCAGAACGTGAACAACCGGTACACCTCCATGGTGCTGGGGGACCAGGAAAAGGTGCTCTACGGCCCGGGGACCATCACCGACGTGCTGTGCGGGTGCAAGTTCCGGATCTCCGCCAAGTCCTTTTACCAGATCAACCCCCTTCAGACGGAAGTGCTTTACAACAAAGCCATGGAGTTCGCCGGGCTTTCTGGGAAGGAAAAGGTGCTGGACGCCTACTGCGGCATCGGGACCATCGGCCTGGTGGCGGCAAAGCACGGCGCCGGCCAGGTGCTGGGGGTGGAGCTGAACCCCGACGCGGTGAAGGACGCCATCCAGAACGCCAAGGAAAACGGGGTGAAAAACGCCTATTTCACCTGCGGCGACGCGGGGGAGTTTTTGGAAGAGGCGGCCCTCCAGGGAGAGGGCTGGGACGTGGTGTTCCTAGACCCGCCCCGCGCGGGGGCCAGCCGGGAGTTCCTGACGGCCCTTTGCGCCTGCGCTCCCCGGCGGGTGGTGTACATCTCCTGTGACCCGGAAACCCTCTCCCGGGACCTGGGGATTTTAAAGGCCAACCACTACTGGATCGAGGCTATCCAGCCGGTGGATATGTTCCCCCACACCCAGCACATCGAGACGGTATGTTTATTGTCCAAACTTAATGCAAAGCAACATATCGAGGTAGACA
>URKX01000060.1 GCA_900548545.1 uncultured Oscillospiraceae bacterium | reverse complement strand
CGCATAGATATCCGCCTTTTATACAGCGGATACCCACTGTCGATATTATAGCAGGATAATGGGCTGCCTGCCTTTGATGCCGTAGACTCTCTGGTCACGGAGAGGGCGTTGCGGGAGTTGTACTTAAAGCCCTTCCAGATGGCGGTGGAGGCAGGGCTCCACTGCGTGATGACCTCCTTTAACAAGATCAACGGCACCTTTGCCGGGGGCAGCAAAGACTTGTGCACCCACATCCTCCGGGAGGAATGGGGCTTTGATGGGGCTGTGGTCACCGACTGGGGCGACATGGACATCGTGGTAGACGGCGCAGACGCCGTGGCCGCCGGCAACGATGTGGTTATGCCCGGCGGTCCGCCAGTCATCGCCCAGATCTTGAAGGGATTGGAAGAGGGCAGGGTTACCCGGGAGGAAATGGAAGCCGCTGTGGGGCATTTGCTGTCCATGGTGGAGCGCTTGGGCCGGTTCCTTAGATAAAATTCTCACGGGGATACGGATAAATCGTTTGAATTTGGATTATTCCAGCGATACGGTGAGATTTGCCGTCTGCCCGCATCAATGAGCAGAGATTTTTGCCCCGTTTAGCGAACGCTTTTTTACTGTTTTTACTAATCGTATGCAGTAGAAAAAGAACCTCGAAAAAACAATGGTAAAAGCAGCCACGCCGAAACCTTTTTTCAAGGGTTTCGGCGTGGCTGCTGGGTTTACGCTACAAAAGAGATACCCGCTGGAAACGCGGGCACGAAACTTCAAAATAAAAAGAAACCTGCGGTGTGCGACTTGCTCACCGCAGGTGTGGCGTCCCTGGCGGGATTCGAACCCACGGCCTTTCGCTTAGGAGGCGAACGCTCTATCCAGCTGAGCTACAGAGACATCAATTCCATTTAAAAATGGGACAGTTGCTTTTTATAAGGCAGCCGGTAGAGCGCAACTATTGGAAACGTAAGCGCTTTATCTGGCTGAGCAGAGGGAACAGGAGAAAAGCCACTGCTATTGCCTTGCTATTGTACAACAAAAGTGGGGAGGTTGTCAATTTGAATTTGAAAAAAGACTTGCTTTTTTTCCGTTCCCGTGGTATCATAATCTCTGCGTTATTGGATATGAAGGAGGTGTGACTTATGCCAAACATCAAATCGGCCAAAAAGCGTGTGAAGGTGATTGCCACCAAAACGATGCAGAACAAGGCCATCAATTCCCAGCTGAAAACTGAGATCAAGAAGGCCAATGCCGCTATCGCTTCCGGCGCGGAGGACAAGGATACCGCTGTTCGTGTGGCTATCAAGAAGATCGACCAGGCTGCTGCCAAGGGGATCCTTCACAAGAACACCGCTGCTAGAAGAAAGTCCGCCCTTGCCAAGAAGCTCAACGCGGGTGCTTAATCGCGGCGTTTGCGGATATTTGCAAGAAACAGCGTGATAAAAAACAGTGCGCAGGGCATGAAAGGGCCTGTGGGGACAGGGTTCCCACGCCTTTGAAAAAATTGCCTCTGCGCTGTTTTTTGCCTTTTTTTCAGTTGACTTTTTTCCTTGGATTGGGTATCATAAACTATAAGGATTGGAATACTAAATGCCTGGAGGTGCTCGTATATGAAAAAAGGTAGCAAGCTGGCAATGTTTATTGGCCTGATGGCCGCTGCAGCTGCTTTGGTGGCTGCTCTTTCCGCCCTGTTGTTGTATTTAGACAAAAAACGGGACGACGAGGAACTGGAGCACTATCTGGACTGCTCCATTCAGTAAAATGACCAAGGAGAATCCGAAGGGGCTGTTGCGGCTGGCAACAGCCCCTTTTTGCAGCAAAACCGGCTTTGGCAATTGCCTAGGCCGGCTTGTTTTACTTTTTTCTTGCGTTTGTGAAATCCACCCGCTGGTCTGGGGTTACAGTGATACCTCGGGTGGCAGGGTTAGCGGCATAATAGGTCTTGTCTTGGAAGATGGGATAAAATACGGCCTGCTCCTGCAAAAGCTGTTCCATCTGTTGGTAAGAGGCCAGGTCAAAGTTGAGAGAAGCCAAGGCTTCGTCATAGGCTTGGCTCTCCAGCAGGACAGGGGAGGCAGTGCTTTCAAAGGCCCGGAACACGTCGTAAGGGGTGGCACCCCCAGCACGGAGGGTGTACAGGGCAGCTTCATAATTTCCAGAGGCGATGCGGCTTTCCAGCTCGCTGGCGGAAACGCGCTCCAGGTTGAAGGCGTTGTTTAGCACACGGTTCCAAGCTGACAGGAAACAGTTGGTTACGGCCACAGATTCTGGATCGTCCAAACACAACACGGTGATACTGGGCACCTCTTCCAGATCCAGCTGCCGCAGCAGGGAGGATAGCCCTTGGGTTGCTTCGCTGTTATAGGGGGTGTAGGCCCCGGCGCCTTCCTGGTAATAGGGTTCTCCGTCCCAGAGGACACAAGCGGGCAGGATGCCCGGGGCCTCCACGGCATTGGGGCGCTGGGCCAGCAGGTCCTGGCGATTCAAGGTTTCGAAAAACAAGGAGCGCAGCTGGGCGTTTTCCAATTTTTCCGATTGGGGGTTCAGCAACAGCCCTGTAACAGCGTCGTCCAAGGAAAGGATAGTGCACCCTTGCTCTTTAGCTTTGTCGGTCTGACTGGCAGGCAAGTTTAGGATATCCACTTCTCCGGAAACCAAGGTGCCCACAGGGTCGCTGTCGTAAGAGGCATCGTAGTCGATGAGGAAGGAGACGCTGGCCGGCAGCACCTCTTGGCTGCCTTTGTAGGTTTCAGAGCGCACCACGGTGATGGAGCGTTCCCCGCTGTCCGTTTGCCAGGCGTAAATGCTGGAAAGGGCAAAGGGGCCGTTAGTGAGCAGATATTGAGAGGAGAGTCCATAGTGGCCCTGGCAGGCTTCAAAATAGGCCTGGTTGCAGGGCATATAATGAATGCTGGCGGTGAGGGAAGGGAAGTCGGGGTTGCTTTTTGCCAAGCGGATCACCAAGGTGTGGTCGTCTTCTGCCACCACTCCCAAGTTGGAAACATCCCCTTCCCCGGAAGCGAACTCTTTGGCGCCTTGGATGACCAACAGTTCTTCCGGCAGGGTGCCGTTGGAGGAGGTCAATGCCCGGGCGATGCCAAAGACGAAATCCTGGGCAGTGAGAGGGGTGCCATCGCTCCACTTGGCGGCGGGGCGCAGGTGGAAGGTGAACTCGGTGGAGTTCTTGTCCGATTCCCATTTCCGGGCCACGCCAGCCACCACGTCGCCGTTTTCATCAATGCGGCACAGCCCTTCAAACAGGGCGCCCAACACGATTTCTTCCCCGTTGCCTGTGGCGGTTTGGGGGTCTAAGGTGGTCACGTTTTGAGGGAGCAGGTAGACAAAGCTCCCGTCTTTTTTAAATCCGCCGCAGCCTGTGCATAGACAGCACAGCACCAGGCAGAGCAGCAGTCCCACAATCCGTTTTCCCATACCTCATTCCCTCGTTTTCTGTGTGATAAATTTTAGTATACACAGGGAGGATGGCACTATTGTTCTCTGTGAGAAATAAAGGGGCCTTGCCGGGAAAAGTTTGGAGATCCAGCGGATTGTGTGCCACACCAGCGAAGAAACCCAGCAGAAGATCGACTGGGCAAAACTGTGGGGGGAGATGTATCCCGTTTTGCTGTCCGATCCCCAGCAGGTGGATGTGGAGCGCTATAAAGAGCCTCTAAAGGCCCTAATTAGGGATTTGGAGCGGGAGCAGGGTTATTCCCCTCAAGACGCCTTCCTAGTGCTCAAGGACATCCTGGGAAAACTGTGGACAGACGGCCAGCCTGCTGCCTCCAACCCGTAAAAAGGGCGCAAAAAAGCCTCCCAATTGGGAGGCTTTCTTTTATGGCGCTCTTTACAGGATGATGCTCTCGCCGGTCATCTCGTCGGGCTGGGGCAGGCCCAGCACTTTCAGCATGGTGGGGGCGATGTCCGCCAAGCGGCCGCCTTCCCGCAGCTGGCAGGGATGGTTGATGACGCAGAAGGGCACAGGGTTGGTGGTGTGGGCGGTGAAGGGGGTGCCGTCGTCGTCCACCATCCGGTCGGCGTTGCCGTGGTCAGCGGTAAGCAGCACGCAGCCGCCCATTTCCTTCACAGCTTCCACAACCCGGCCAACGCAGGTGTCCACAGCTTCCACAGCCTTCACGGCCGCTTCGAACACGCCGGTGTGGCCCACCATGTCGCAGTTGGCGTAGTTGAGGATCAGGGCGTCGTACTTGCCGGACTTGACGGCTTCCACCATCTTGTCGGTGACTTCGTAGGCGCTCATCTCGGGCTGCAGGTCGTAGGTGGCCACAGCGGGGGACTTGACCAGGATCCGGTCCTCGCCGGGATACTGCTTTTCCACGCCGCCGTTGAAGAAGAAGGTCACATGGGCGTACTTCTCGGTTTCGGCAATGCGCAGCTGGGTGAGGCCCTTGTTGGAGATATACTCGCCAAAGGTGTTGGTCAGGGACTCGGGCTTGTAGGCCACATCCACGTTGGGCATGGTGGCGTCGTACTGGGTCATGCACACATAGGTCAGGGGGAAGAAGCCCTTCTTCCGCTCAAAGCCGGTGAAATCGGGATCCACCAGGGTGCGGGTGATCTCACGGGCACGGTCAGGGCGGAAGTTGTAGAAGATCACGGAATCCCCTTCGCTGATGGGCTCGGCGCCCCTGATGACGGTGGGGATCACGAACTCGTCAGTGACTTCCTTGTCGTAGGAATTCTGCATGGCGCACAGGGGGCAGTCCGCCTGCTCGCCTTCGCCGTACACCATGGCAGCGTAGGCTTTTTCCACACGCTCCCAGCGGTTGTCACGGTCCATGGCGTAGTAGCGGCCCATGACAGTGGCCACTTGGCCCACGCCGATCTCCTCCAGCTTCTTCAGCAGCTCGGCCACATAGTCCTTGCCGCTGGAGGGAGGCACGTCACGGCCGTCCATAAAGCAATGGACGAACACTTTCTCCAGGCCCATGCGCTTGGCCATTTCCAGCAGAGCGTACAGGTGAGCATTGTGGCTGTGCACGCCGCCGTCAGACAGCAGACCCATCAAGTGGAGGGCTTTGCCGTTTTCCTTGGCGTTGTTCATGGCTTTGAGCAGAGCCTCGTTTTTGCCCATATCCCCATCCTGGGCGGATTTGGTGATGCGGGTCAGCTCCTGGTATACGATTCGGCCAGCGCCGATGTTGGTGTGGCCCACCTCGCTGTTGCCCATCTGGCCGTCGGGCAGGCCCACATCCATGCCGGAAGCGCCGATCTGGGTGTGGGGGTTCTCTGCGAAGATCTTTTCAAGATTGGGTTTGTTGGCGGCGGCAATGGCGTTGCCCTCGGTGGGGGCGATGCCGAAGCCGTCCAAGATCATCAAAACAAGAGGTTTTTTCATGAATAGTTTCCTTTCCATGTCAATTCCGTGAAATTTTCGCGCGAAACTCTTTTCAAGGGATAACCCTGTATCTTAGCCCTCGGTAGCAGCCTTGACGATGGTGGCGAAATCCTGGGGCTTCAGGGAAGCGCCGCCGATGAGGCCGCCGTCCACGTCGGGCTGGGCCAGCAGCTCGGCAGCGTTGCCAGCGTTCATGGAGCCGCCGTACTGGATGGTGATGCCGTCGGCAGCAGCCTGGCTGTATACAGAGGCGATACACTCACGGATGGTGTGGCACACTTCGTTGGCCTGCTCGGCGGTAGCGGTCTTGCCGGTGCCGATGGCCCACACGGGCTCGTAAGCGATGATGACACGCTTCAGCTCTTCCTCAGAAACGCTGCAGAGGGCGATCTTGGTCTGCATGGCAACCAGCTCGCTGGTGATGCCCTGCTCCCGCTGCTCCAGGGTTTCGCCCACGCAGAGGATGACAGTCATGCCGGCGTCCAGGGCGGCGCGCACGCGCTTCTGCACGGTGACGTCGGTCTCGCCGAAGTACTGGCGGCGCTCGCTGTGGCCGATGATGACGATGT
>URKX01000059.1 GCA_900548545.1 uncultured Oscillospiraceae bacterium | reverse complement strand
ATTTGACGGTGACGAAACCAAAAGGCTTTTCCGGGCCCAAGCCGGAAAGCCTGCGAAGAAACCGGCCACACGCCAAGCTTCGACGGGTTCTTCCAAGGGGCGTGGAAAATCCCCTTTTCTCTATACTATTGTAATAGGAGGCGGAACTATGGATAAACTGACCGGCCGCGTGCGGGCCGCTGTGGAAAAATACCAGCTCATCGAGGAAGGGGACAGAATCGCCGTGGGGGTGTCCGGCGGCAAGGACAGCCTGTTTCTGCTGTGCGCCCTGGCGGAGCTCTCTCAATATTACCCCAAGCACTTCTCGGTGGTGGCTGTCACCGCCGACCCATGTTTTGGGGGTGTGCCGGGGGACTACTCCCAGATACAGGGGTTGTGCGATTCCTTGGGCGTGCCTTATATAATTAGAAAGACATACCTGGGCCCCCTGATTTTCGAGGAGCGCAAGGAGGAGAACCCCTGCTCCCTGTGCGCCCGCATGCGCCGGGGGATTCTCCACAACATCTGCGTGGAGGAGGGCATCTCCAAGCTGGCCCTGGGCCATCACTTTGACGACGCGGTGCAGACCTTCTTCATGAACCTGTTCTACGGGGGGAAAATCGGCTGCTTCTCCCCCAAGACCTACCTTTCCCGGAAGAAAATCACGGTGATACGCCCCCTTGTCTTCTGCGAGGAGCGGGAAATCACCGGCGCGGCCCGGCGGCTGGCCCTGCCCATTGTGAAAAGCGCCTGCCCCGCCGACGGCGTCACCGCCCGGAAAGACACCGCCGACCTGGTGAAGCAGCTGGAAAAACAGTTCCCCCACCTGCGCACCAAGGTGCTGGGGGCCATGCAGCGGGCCAATCTGGACGGCTGGGGCGACACCACATCTTGAGCATTTAACAGGGATTTATCCCGTATTTTGTAGTTTTCCCGTTTTTTAAAATTTTTTGAAGAAAAGCCTTGCATTTTGGGGGACGATGTGGTATTATTACTAAGCCGTCAAGAGTGGCGGCAAACTTGCATAGTTGGTGTTGATTGCCGCGAGGGTCCACCCGTTCCCATCCCGAACACGGAAGTTAAGCTCGCCGGCGCCGAAGATACTTGGCTGGTAACGGCCCGGGAAAATAGGTTTTCGCCAACACGAAGGAACCACTCGTATTTACGGGTGGTTTTTTTGCGCTGTTTTTTCCCTGCCGCCCCCTGCGGGCCGTTTCCTTTCCAAACGGTGTTTTCCCCCATTTTTATTGCGATTTCTTCTTGACTTGCTCCCCTGTATGCCGTAAACTTAGATTGTCAGAATTTTGTAAACCAAAAGGAGGTCCCAACCATGCGAAAAGGCAAATTTGGCGTGGTTTTATGTCTTTATCCTATCGTGGGTTTCGCCTGCGTCATTTTAAACCAACCCCTGCTGTGCGCCGCTGTTTTTGCCCTGGCTTTGATCGCTGAACGGGACCCCTGGGCAGGGCGCCAAACCTTGCAGGCCTTTGCCCTTTCCGCCGTCACAGCTGTCCTGCGGAGCGTGCTCGCCTTCGTGGTCCAGCTCTTCCCCGGCGACTACTACAGCTGGGGGGTGCTGCGCTATCTGTCCGTTGCATTGGGCGCCCTCTCCGCCCTGGTGTACCTGCTGGCCATTGTCATCAGCGTGCTGGCCATCACCCGGGTGATGAAAGACCGGGAGGCCGGCCTGCCCCTGCTCTCCGACCTGGCTTACTGGGCCTTTGGCCTGCGCAAGCCCCGCCCCGCGCCAGGACCGTACACGCCTCCCCCTTTCCAACAGCCAGGCCCTGGGCAGCCTGTCCCTCCGCCCCCTCAGCCGGGGCCCGCGGGCCACGCCCCTTATCCGCCCTATGCCCCGCCAAAAGCCCCTGTGCCGCCCCAGCCTGGGAGCAATCCCCAGGCTGGCGATCCACCCAAGGAGTAAACGCTCCTTTTTCCAGTTGAATAGGAGCCCTTCGGCTTGTCAGCGGGTCGAGGGGTTTTTCCTACCTTTTTAGCTTTTTTAAAAACTGTAGGAGGGTTTGGGCGTGGTCTTTTCTTCCCTGGTATTCCTGTGTATTTTCTTCCCCTTGCAGATGCTGGTCTACTCCCTGGCGCGGGGGATCGAGGCCCGTAACACGGTGCTCATCTTCTTCTCCCTGGTGTTCTACGCTTGGGGGGAGCCGTTCTTCATTGTGCTGCTGGTATTCATGTGTTTTGTGGACTGGGCCTTGTCCCAAGGGATCTACAAATACCGGGGGACCGGCAAGAGCAAAGCCTTCCTGATCCTGGGGTGCGTCATCGACCTGGGCCTTCTGGCCTTCTTTAAATACACCGCCTTCATCCTGGGGGAGACCCATCAGTGGCTGGGTTTCCCCGACGTGGTCCCCAAGATCGCCCTACCCATTGGCATTAGCTTTTACACCTTCCAGCTGCTCTCCTACATGGTGGACGTCTACCGGGGGGAAGTACCTGCCCAACGGTATTTCCGGCGGCTTTTGCTGTATGTATCCCTGTTCCACCAGTGCATTGCCGGGCCCATCGTCCGGTATAAGGACGTTTCCGAGCAGATCCTCTCCCGCCGGGTAGAAAGCGAAGATCTGCGCAACGGCATCAACCGCTTTGCCTCGGGCCTTGCCAAGAAGGTGCTGTTGGCAAACGTCTGCGGGCAAATCGCTTCCCGCACCATTTTAAGCGGCGCCCTCATAGACCAGGCCAAAAACCTGGCCACCCTGCAGTCGGCCCCGGCCTTGTCCCTGTGGCTGGGCTGCTTTGCCTACGCGCTGCAAATTTACCTGGATTTCTCCGCCTACTCAGACATGGCCATCGGTATGGGCCTGATGGTGGGCTTCCACTATAAAGAAAACTTCAACTACCCCTACCTGGCCAATTCCATCACCGATTTCTGGCGGCGGTGGCACATGAGCTTGTCCTCCTTCTTCCGGGATTATGTCTACATCCCCCTGGGAGGCAACCGGAAAGGCAAGCCCCGCCAGGCGCTGAACCTGCTGATCGTCTGGTTCCTCACCGGGATGTGGCACGGCGCCGGGTGGAACTTCATCCTGTGGGGGTTGTACTACTTCCTGTTCCTGGCCATTGAGAAGTTCCTTTTGCCGGGGCTGCAGCGGCTTCCGGCGTTCTTTGGCCACCTGTACACCCTGGCTGTAGTGTTCTTTGGATGGGTGCTGTTCTACTTTACGGATTTCACCCAGGGCTGGGTAGTCATAAAAGGGATGTTCTGCCTTAACGGCAACCCCCTCACAAGCTTTGAGAGCCAAAACATCGCCCTAAACTACCTGTTCTTCCTCTTGGTGGCGGTGCTGGCCTGCACGCCCCTTCCCCGGTTCTTGTATCACAAGGTCACCTCCTCCACCAACGGGGCAGCCATCGTCCTGGGCACGGTGCTGGAATACGCCTTGCCGGTGGTAGCCCTGTTCTTCTCCATCAGCTACCTGGTGGGCGACTCGTACAACCCCTTCCTCTATTTGCAGTTTTAAGCGAAAGGAGAGCGCGCTATGCGTCACGCCAAACAGTATCGTCGCGGCTCCCGGGGCAAGGCGGCCCTATTCTTCCTGGCGCTGTTTGCCTTTGGGGTGTTTTCTATGCTCCTGCCCCTGCGGCCCACCCATTCGGAATGGGAAAAACGGGACCTGACACCTTTCCCGGAATTTTCCGCCCAAGACTTGGCCACCGGTGAGTACACCAAGGGCATTGACACCTGGTTTGCCGACACCTTCCCCCTGCGGGACGTGTTCTCCCAGGTGAACGGCTGGGTGCAGTCTTTTTACGGCGTCAAAACAGTGATCATCACCGGTACGGTGGAACAGGGCGACGAGATCCCTGACGCCCCCTTTACCGGAAACAAATAAAATAATGGAAATTGAGAAAGGATGATTTATATGGCAAACAACTACACACCCCGGCGGGCAGCGCCTTCCGGGGATCCCGCGCCCCGGCGCAGCACCTCCCGGGACACGGGCTATCCCTCTTCCTCCAGGGAGTACGCTCCCCGGGACAGCCGCTATACCCCGGATAACCGGGCCGGCGCCCCCAGGGACTCCCAGTATAGCTCCCAAAACCGCCCGGTACGGGCGCCCCGTCCAGCGGCCCCCCGCCAGGAGGAAGAGGACCTATACATCCGCCGCAGGCCTCCCCAGACCCGGCGCAGGCGAAAGAAGAGCGGCCCGCCTTTGCTCCCCATCCTGGTGCTGGTGCTGCTTGTGGCCATTGCGGTAGCCATTGTCTTTGCAGTCCGGGGCTGCTCCTCCAAACCGGAGGACGGCGGCAGCTCTTCCAGCTCCCAGGCCAGCCAGGCGGCCCCTGAGGGCTCCGGTGCTTCTGGGGACAGTTCCGCGGGAAGCGCCGCCCCCACTCCTTCCCCCGTCCCAGACGACCCCACCCCTGCCCCGCAGGAGGAGCCTTCTGCTGCCCCGGAACAGGCCGGCAACCTGATGATCGTAGGGGACACCGCTTACGAGTACTATAACTTCAACGAGGATGCGGCCAACGACTACATCCTGGCTGTCACCGGCGCTGGGGACAAGCTGTCTGGCACCGCCACGGTGTACGACATGATCATTCCCACCAGCATCGACATTGACCTGCCGGAAAGCTATTTGGAAAAGTTCTCTTCCCAGATCAACTCCAATGACCAGCGCAAGGCCATTGAGGATTACATTTATCCCTCCATCCAGTCCATCAATTCCAGCGTGAAAACAGTTTCTATTTACGACACACTGAAAGCCCATGCCAACGAGTACCTCTACTTCCGCACCGATCACCACTGGACCGCCCTAGGCGCCTATTACGCCTATGTGGAGTTCTGCGAGGCCCGTGGCTTCGATCCGGTCCCGCTGGAAGACTTTGAAAAGAAGGAATTCGAAGGGTATCTGGGCAGCTTTTACAGCTCCAGCTCCGAAGCCATGGCTGCCCTGGGAAATAATCCTGACACAGTGGAAGCCTATGTCCCCAAGCCCAATGTCACTCTGTACGTGATGCAGGAAAACGGCGAAGAACTGCCTGACTGGCCCCTGATCGCCGACGCCGACACCTATAGTGCCGGCAACAAGTACCTGGCCTTCTGCGGCGGTGACCAGCCCTATGAGGAGATCACCAACAACGACATGACCGACGGCCCCAGCTGCATTGTAGTGAAGGAGAGCTTTGGCAACTGCTTTATCCCCTACCTGGTGAACCACTACAAGAAGGTCTACGTGGTGGACTACCGGTATTATGACAGCACCGTGACACAGCTGGCCAGAGATAAAGGCGTGGACGACGTGATTTGTGTGAACAACATTTCTATGACCCGCAACGAAGGCTTGGTGGATCAATTCACTGCTATTTTCTAAAAAAAGAACGCAAGAAGGCCGCTGCAATTAATTGCAGCGGCCCTTTTTTGACAGGAAACCTGCCCACACCCTGGGAGAACTCACTTCTTCAGCAAATCCCGGATCTCTGTAAGAAGCCTGATATCCTCAGGGACAGAGGCAGGTTCTTCTTTTTCTTCTTCTTTAGCCGTCCTTTTTTTCGTGAGCTTGTTAAAAGCCTTTACCATTAAGAACAGGACCAGGGCAGTAATAAGGAACGTGATAACAGCCTGAATAAAGTTCCCGTAGGTAACTGTGGCGTTGCCTACAGTGAAGGAAAGCCCGGCAAAGTTGATCTGGCCCAAGACCAGGCCAAGCAGGGGCGTGATGATATCCTGGTTTAGCGACGTGACAATTGCCGTAAAGGCGGAGCCAATGATAATGCCGACCGCCATGGTCATTACATTCCCTCTCGCGATGAACTCTTTAAACTCTCTGATAAACGCCTTCATTCCCAAAACCCCTTTTCCCTACTTGGTTTCTATTTCCTTGATTGTAACAGATTATGGAGCCTTTTGTAAAGGGGATGGATGGCAAAAAAACCGCCCCTTTTGGGGGCGGTTCTGAGGGTTGCAAGAAAAAACCAAAGGCAAAGGTAACAAAAAAAGCCACCCAATTGGATGGCCCTGTACCCTGAAAACTGAATAAAGCAGAAAGGGAAGAAGAACGAGCGCGCTGCATAACTCTAGAAAGGATCAAGGTCAAGCCCTCGGCCTATTAGTACTGCCAAGCTGAACACGTTACCGTGCTTACACACGCAGCCTATCAACCTTGTAGTCTACAAGGGGCCTTACTAGCTTACGCTATGGGATATCTAATCTTGGAGGCGGCTTCACGCTTAGATGCTTTCAGCGTTTATCCGTTCCACACATAGCTGCCCAGCCGTGCTCCTGGCGGAACAACTGGTGCGCCAGAGGTGTGTCCATCCCGGTCCTCTCGTACTAAGGACAGCTCTCCTCAAATATCCTGCGCCCACGACAGATAGGGACCGAACTGTCTCACGACGTT
>URKX01000058.1 GCA_900548545.1 uncultured Oscillospiraceae bacterium | reverse complement strand
TTGTCGATGCGCACATAGAACACGTCGTTGACATCGTTTTCATATTCCAGCCAAGCGCCCCGGTTGGGGATGATGGTGGAGCTGAACAGCTCTTTGCCGGAACGGTCGTAGTCCATTTTATAATAGACGCCGGGAGAACGCACCAACTGGGAAACGATCACGCGTTCGGCGCCGTTGATCACAAAGGTGCCGCTGGGAGTCATCAGGGGGAAATCGCCCATGAACACTTCCGACTCTTTGATCTCGCCCGTTTCCTTGTTGAGCAGGCGCGCGGTCACCCGGAGGGCGGCTGCGTAAGTGGCGTCCCGCTCCTTGCACTCGGACACGCTGTAATTGGGCTTGTCGTCTAGCTTGTAATCCACAAAGTCGAGCACCAGGTTGTTGTTGAAGTCCGTAATGCCCGAAACGTCTTTAAAGACCTCTTTCAGGCCTTCGTTCAAGAACCACTCGTAAGAGTTCTTCTGGATCTCGATAAGGTTCGGCATTTTTAGGACTTCCTCGATCTTGCCGAAGCTCATCCGAGTATTCTTGCCCAATTGAACCGGTTTCACATTCACCATTTGGTTCAGCCACTCCAATCCTTTTAGTTTTGACTAGCACGCAACGGGGGACCCGCCGTCACCCGCCGTTCCCAAGCTACAGTGGGAGAGCATTTTCCACAAAAAATCAACATTTTTTCAATACACACTTGATTCTTACAAATCGTTGTGCTATACTTTACAAAAATGCGATCGGGATACTCCTACCCATGATGATGCAGTTTATTAGTATAATGCAACTCCTTTCTTTTGTCAAGAGGGATTTGTAAGGTTTTCCACCTTTCCGGGTGGATTTTTTTATTTCTGGAAGAATCCACTCACAGCTTCCCCTACAAAGGCCAAAAAGGCGTGCCGCAGCAGCAGCACGCCCTTTTTATGTTGTTTCCTCTTCCCCACCGCAGCAGCCATCGGGGGCGCAGATCATGGCGAAGGTGTAAGTGTCCAGCTCCTGGCGCACGTCCTCCGAAATCTTTTCGTAAATTTTGTGCAGCCGGCAATGGACCCGGCCACAGCTATACTCTTCCTTCTGACAGCGGCTGAGCATATAGGGGCCCTCCACTAGCTCAATAACTTGCCGCAAAGTGATCTCCTGAGGAGGTTTCGCCAGGGTGTAGCCGCCCTTGGCCCCTTTGAAAGAGCACACTAAGCCCTCCCGCACCAGTTCCCGCAGAATCTTCAAGGAAAAACGCAGGGGAATCTGAGTTTCTTCCGAAATAGTGCGGGCATCCCGGCGCTCCGGATGCTTTGTCAGGTACTCCACGATGCGGACCGCGTAATCCGCCTCCAATGTCATTACCATAAAGCTTGCACTCCATCTTAATCCTGGAGGGTCAATCCAGGAAATCCTTCAACTTTTTGCTGCGGCTGGGATGGCGCAGCTTCCGCAGGGCCTTGGCCTCGATCTGGCGGATCCGTTCCCGGGTGACATTAAACTCCTTGCCCACCTCTTCCAAGGTGCGGGAGCGGCCGTCCTCCAGGCCAAAGCGCAGCCGCAGCACTTTCTCTTCCCGGGGGGTGAGGGAATCCAGCACATTGCTCAGGGTTTCCTTCAGCAAGGTGTGGGAGGCGGCATCCGCAGGGGCCGGGGCGTCGTCATCGGGGATAAAGTCCCCCAGATGGCTGTCTTCTTCCTCGCCAATGGGGGTTTCCAGGGACACAGGCTCCTGGGCCACCCGCATGATCTCCCGGACCTTTTCCACCGGCATATCCAGCTCCTCGGCGATCTCCTCGGCGCTGGGCTCCCGGCCGTTGGCGTGGAGCAGCTGGGAGGAAACTTTCTTCACCTTGTTGATCGTTTCCACCATGTGCACAGGGATCCGGATGGTCCGGGCCTGGTCGGCGATAGCGCGGGTAATGGCCTGGCGGATCCACCAAGTGGCATAGGTGGAGAATTTGAAGCCCTTGGTGTAGTCAAACTTTTCCACGGCCTTGATCAGGCCCAGGTTGCCTTCCTGGATCAGGTCCAGAAACTGCATCCCCCGGCCCAGGTACCGCTTGGCAATGCTGACCACCAGGCGGAGGTTGGCTTCCGACAGGCGCTTTTTGGCAGCCTCGTCACCGTTAGAAATGCGCACCGCCAGGTCCACTTCCTCATCGGGGGTGAGCAGGGGCACCCGGCCGATCTCCTTCAAGTAGACCTTCACCGGGTCGTCAATGGCCACGCCATCGGCGCCCACACCGGGCTCCATGGTATCGATGCCCTCGGCTTTGGCCAGCTCTTCGTCATCAATGGTGATATCGTCGAAATCCTCCACGATCTCCACACCCTGGGACTCCAAGGTGTCGTAGAATTTCTCGATCTGTTCGGGGTCGAAGTCCAGCTCGCCCAAGGCGTCCAAAATCTCCTTGGTGGAAAGCTGGCCCTTGCTCTTGCCCAGCTCTAAAAGGTCCTTGATCACTGTCTTCTTATCCGGTTGCGCGGCCATAGTACAAACCATTCCTTTCTCGTGGATATTCCCTTATTTTCGGCTTTTCAATTCTTCCAGGTAGCGCCGCAGGTCTTCCTGCGAAGCTTCCCGTATGGCTTCGGGGTCAGAAAAGCTGCCCTCGTTTTGTATGATCTTGCAAAACCCTTCCACATCCTCCCAAGAAGGCGGCACTTCCAGGCGCTCAGCCAGCACCCGCGTCAGCTCCGAGAGCTCTTCACTGGAAAGCTCGCCGCACAGGTCCGAAAGGGTGGTTTCCCCGTGTATAGTCTTGCCCAACAACAAGCCATATACTCTGCGCCCCCAAGGGGTGACGCATTTTTCCGGGGCAAGGCGCCCCTGCAGGGTTTTGGCCTTGTCTTGATTATAGAACAAATAGGCAATGATCCCCTCTTCTGCCAAAGCAGCCCGCATATGCTGTTTTTTCTCCGGGTTGGCCACCGTCCGGGCAGCCACCACCTCCTGCTGTGCCTTCAATTCTTCCTTGCGGCGCTGCCGCCGCTGCTGGGAAACAGCCCGCTGGGCAGAGGCCATCACGCTCTCCTTGCCCACGCCGGTTTCCCCGGCCAGCTTCCCCGCGTACAAGTCCAGCTCAATCCTGTCCCGGAGAGGCGCCAGCACCTGGACAATGGCCTCCTGCAAGTAGCGCTTTTTCCCATCCTCCGTGGAGAGGTCGTATTTCTCCCGCACCACGGCCAGCCGGTATTCCGTGTCGTTGCCGCTGTCTTGAATCAGCCGCTTGAAGCGCTCTGGGCCGTCCTTGGGATTCTGGCAGAAAAACTCATCCGGGTCTTTCCCTCCGGGGACCGTGACCACCCGCACCAGCAGCCCAGCATTTTTCAAAATGGGGATAGCCCGCTGGGTGGCCCGGCGCCCCGCCTCGTCGGAGTCGTAGCAGATGACGGCCTCTTCCGTATAGCGGCGAAGGATCCGCGCCTGCTCTTCAGTGAGGGCCGTGCCCAGGGAGGCGATGGCGTTGGTGAACCCCGCCCGGTGCAGGGCAATGACATCCATATAGCCCTCGGCCAAGATTAGCTGCCGGGAGCCAGAGTCTTTTGCGATATTCATGGCAAACAGGCCGCTGCTCTTGTGATACACCGGCGTGTCAGAGGTGTTGATATACTTGGGCTTTTCATCAGTGAGGATACGCCCGCCAAAGGCCACCACATTCCCCCGCAGGTCGAAAATGGGGAACATGACCCTGCCCCGGTAACGGTCATAGAGATGGCCGTTTTTCGAGCGGCGCACCATGTCCGACTGGAGAAGTTCCTCCTGGGTATATCCCTTCTTTTGCAGGTGGTCTACCAGGGCGTAGCCGCTGTCTGGTGAATAGCCCAGACCAAAGCGGCGGATGATCCTCCCGTCCAGGCCCCGGCGGCGGAAATAGTCCAGCCCAGCTTTTCCCTCTGGGGTGGAGAGCACCCCATAGTAAAACCGCCCCGCTTCCCGGTTGATCTCCAAAATCCGGGTGCGCAGCCGGGACATGGAAAGGTCCACACCATCCTCCGGCAGGGGCAGCCCCGCCCGCTGGGCCAAAAACTTCACCGCTTCGGCAAAGTCAAGGTTCTCCACCCCCATGATGAAGGAGATCACATCCCCGCCCTTGTTGCAGCCAAAGCAGTAAAAGGAGTTGTTCTCCGGATAGACGCAGAAAGAAGGCGTCTTCTCATTGTGGAAAGGGCAAAGGCCCACCAGGTTTTTCCCTCGCCGGCGCAGGTTGACATAAGAAGGGGCGATCTCTTCAATGCGGTTGCGCTCCCCCACTTCCCGCAAAAATTCCGGTGGAAACGCCATAATCTTAACCCCTCCTTTCCACAGTGGTCAACATTCAATGTCCCAGGCCCAAGTTCCAGGCTTTAGGGATAAACAGGTCTTGGTAGCACGCCACGGCGTAATGGTCGGTCATGCCGGCCACATAGTCGCAAGAGGCGGTTTCCACGCCCTCCTCCTCGGCAATGCGTTTCATGTAATCGGGGAGGTGATCCGGGTTTTTGAAGTAGGTAAACAGGCTGTGGACAATATGGGGCACTTTCCGTTCCTCTTTTTTAGCGTATTCGTTTAAGTACACTGCCTGGTACATGAAATCGCTGAGCTCCTCATAAGCCTGGTAGGTCACGGGATCCATGGCGATCTGCCCCTCATGGCTGTTCTCCACCACCGAGCGGATCAGGGACGTGATGCGCTTTGTCTTGGAATTGCCCAGCACGTTGGTGATGGAGGAGGGGATGTCCTCTTCCCGCAGGACCCCTGCCCGGATGGCGTCGTCGATGTCGTGGTTCATGTAGGCGATCTTGTCCGCCCAGCGGATGATGCGCCCCTCGGCAGTGACAGCTTCCAACCCTGTGGTGTGGCACAGGATGCCGTTGCGCACCTCGTAACTCAAGTTCAAGCCACGGCCTTCCTTCTCCAACCGGTCCACCACCCGCAAACTTTGCTCATAGTGCCGGAACCCGTGGGGCAGCAGGGCGTTCAAGGCACGCTCCCCTGCATGGCCAAAGGGCGTGTGGCCCAGATCGTGAGCTAAGGCCACCGCTTCGGTCAAGTCTTCGTTGAGGCGCAGGGCCCGGGCAATGGTCCGGGCGATCTGGGATACCTCCAGGGTATGGGTCAGCCGCGTGCGGTAGTGATCCCCCTCCGGGGAAAGGAACACCTGGGTTTTGTGCTTCAGGCGCCGGAATGACTTGCAGTGGATGATCCTATCGCGGTCCCGCTGGTAAGGCGTGCGCATCTCACACTCTTCCTCGGGACGCTGGCGTCCCCGGGTTTCCTGGGAAAGCGCCGCCCAAGGGGCCAAGGTTTCCCGCTCCAGCTGTTGGCTTTGTTCACGGATGGTCATACAATTCCACACCCTTTCCTTATCCTTTTGTCGCGTTGCCTGTCCTCCTTTTGGAAAAAGCCGGCAAATAGCCTCTCTATTGTTTATATACGCATTTTCTCGGGGAAATACTTGTCCCTGGGAAAAAATTTTCACTCAAAGGGGAAAAATTGCTTGCCCTCTTCCACCAGAGCACAGCGGCCGCTGGTAGCGTCCGCCAATTGCTTTTCCAGGGCGGGCAGGGCCGCTGGATCCAGATGGAACCGCAGGTTTACCCGCTCCAAAAACTGGGTGTCGTCCACCACCCCGCCAGCCTCCGGGACCAGGGATGCCACTTTCCCGTACAGGGAGTAGTCGCAGGAAAGGGCCAGCAACAGGCATTCCCGCATGGTGATCTTCTTAGCGGCCGCCAAAGCGATAGAAGCCGTGTGGGAATAAGCCCGGATCAGCCCGCCACCCCCCAGCAAGGTACCTCCAAAATACCGGGTAGCCACCACCACAGCGTCCACCACGCCCGCCTTTTTCAAGGTGTCGATCACCGGGATGCCAGCAGTCCCCTGAGGTTCCCCGTCGTCAGAGAAACGCTGGATGCCGTTTTCCCGCAAAATGTAGGCGTACACGTTATGGGTGGCATCCCAATACTGGGACTTCAGCCGGGCGATAAACTCCAGGGCTTCCTCCTCTGTCTGCACCGGGCGGCAGGTGCCGATAAACCGGGATTTTTTCTCAATGAACTCATCCGCGGCCTCACGTTCCACGGTGATGTATTCCATGCCCTCTCTCCCTTCTATGGTGGCCCCGTCCAGAGGCCAGGCCCCACGGCGGGAGGGTTTGCCCTCCCCCATCCCCTTGGCGGGGATTGCTGGCGGAAAAAAGACAGGCGGCGCGAAACCGCACCGCCCATCAACAGTATTCCGTCCGGGAACCATGGCCACAAGCGAATTTACTTGTCCTGCAGGCCATAGCGCTTCTTGAACATATCCACGCGGCCGCTGGTGTCCACCAGCTTCTGCTTACCCGTAAAGAACGGGTGGCACTTGGAACATATTTCGACTTTGATATCCTTCTTGGTAGACCGGGTCTTGATCACGTTGCCGCAGGCGCAGGTGATGGTGGTCTCCTG
>URKX01000057.1 GCA_900548545.1 uncultured Oscillospiraceae bacterium | reverse complement strand
TCTGCGGCGTCCCCCGGCGATCCTTTGGGTACTTTCCCATCGTTGGGAAAGTACCTCGCCGCCCGCAGGCGGCGAAATCCCTGCGATTCACAGAAACAAAAAATCAGTGATTGGCCAGCCGGTAAATCTCCAGAATATCCTCATACCCCAGCACCTGGAAAGCCCCGATGGTGCGCTGGCCGTAGAAGGTGCACCGGCGGGCCAGCTCCTCCAGCTCCTCCTCCGTCTGGAGGCCGCAGCCCAGCTCCACCAGGCTGGTGGGCATGCCCAGGGAGCGGAAGAAGTCCACCGTCCGGGCGATGGCATCCTGGGCCAGCTTCTCCTGGGTTTTCCCGGCGGGGTCCAGACCCCACACCTTCACGCCGTACTGGGCGAAGCGGGCGGGGTTGGTTTTCCAGCAGTAGGCAGCCCAGCTGCCCCAAACGGCGGACAGGGTGGCCCCGTGGGCGAAGTCGAACCGGGCGCTGAGCTCGTGACCCAGCTGGTGGGGGGCGAAATCCTTGGGGGCCCCCAGGCCGGTGAGGTCGTTGTGGGAGAGGCTGCCCGCCCACATGAGCTCGCTCATGGCCTGGGCGTCGCGGGAATTTTCGTGGGCGCGGGTCCCGCAGGTAATCACCGTGCGCAGCAGTCCCTCGGCGATCTCGTCGGTGAGCAGATTGCCGGTGACCGAGGTGAAGTACCGGTCCAGGGTGTGCATCATAATGTCCACCACCCCGCAGGAGACCTGGTAGGGGGGCAGGGTGTAGGTGAGCTCCGGGTCCAGAATGGCGAACTTGGGCCGGAGCAGGTCGGAGCCCAGCCCCCGCTTCACCAGCGTCTCGTCGTGGGTGAGAACGGCGGTGTCGCTGGTCTCGCTGCCGGAGGCGGAGATGGTGAGCACCACTCCGATGGGCAGAATCCGCTCCACCGGCCGCTTCCGCTGCCAGAAGTCCCACAGATCGGCCTCCGGATTGGCCGCCCCCAGGGCGATGGCCTTGGAGGCGTCGATGACGCTGCCGCCCCCCACGGCCAGGATCAGGTCGGCCCCGAAGTCCAGGGCCTTCTGAACCCCCTCCCGGGCCTGAAACAGGCGGGGGTTGGGGTGGATGCCGCCGAAGGTATCGTGGGCCAGGCCCGCCCCGTCCAAGGAGGACAGCACCCGGGAGAGCAGTCCGCTGGCCTTGGCGCTCTGCCCGCCGTAGACCACCAGAACGCGCCGTGCCCCCAGCTGGGCGGCCTTGGGACCGGCCTGAGCCTCGGTGCCGGGGCCGAAGACAATGGCGGTGGGCTGATAAAATTCAAATGCATGCATGATACAGAAGTTCCCCCTTTCCAAAACTTGAAACCATAAGAAAATGGTAGCACAACCGCTGTCCGGTGGCAAGGGGAGGGGGACCATTTTCTCCCGGAACGCATAGGCTGGGATGTGGCACAGCCACATAGAACGATCCAAGGAGAAGGAGCGTATCCTGCTATGAATCATTACCTTCCATCCGACCGGGGCGGCCGGCCCTGTGGGGAAGTGGTGGCCTATCTGACCACCTCGCGCCCCTCGGACTGCTGCTGCCCCGCCCCGTGCCCGCCTCCTTGTCCGCCGCCCTGTCCTCCGGTCTGGGGCCCCACCGGCCCCACGGGACCCCAGGGGCCCACCGGTCCCACCGGCCCCCAGGGGATTCAGGGGCCCCAGGGCTTTGCCGGCCTGCCCGGCCCCACTGGGCCTACCGGTCCTACCGGCGCTGCCGGCCCCACTGGGCCCACCGGTCCTACCGGCGCTGCCGGCCCCACTGGGCCCACCGGTCCTACCGGCGCTACGGGTGCTACGGGCCCCACCGGCCCCTCAAATTCTGAGGTGGTAGCGGCTACAGACGGCAATACCCGGGTCTCCGCCGCGTCTCTCAGCCGTTCTGACAGCCAAACCTCCAATGAAGCCAGCCCCCTGTCCTTCGCGTCTACCCCTCTTTCTGTAGGCACCTCCATGAGCCACCAGCCTGGCGACTCCGCCATCACTTTCACCCGTCCCGGCGTGTACCAGGCCTCGTTCCACAGCACTGTTTCCACAGACCCTGGGATGTCCATTCCCGCTATCCTCACCATCCGTTTGGATCTCAACGGCGAACCCATCCCCGGCGCTTCCGCCACTCACACCTTTGCCTCCACCGCGGAAGTCTCCACCCTGTCCTTTGCAGTGCCGTTCCAGGTGACTTCTACCCCCTCCATCCTGCAAGCCATTCCCTCCCAGACGGGCTTTCCCTTTGTCAACAGCTCTTTGACCGTGGTCCGGCTGGGTGACGCCACTGTGTAATTGCCGATTCCACTTGGAAGGTTTTTCCTTCCGGGGAAGGCCCCTCGGGGCCTTCTCTCTACATGTTACAGCCAGCCATTCAGTCCGCTCTGGAATTTTCCCGGAAAAGGAGGAGTTTTTTGATCACCGTCAGCTTGTGCATGATCGTAAAAAACGAGGAGGACACCCTGCCCCGGTGCCTGAAGTCTGTCCAGGGGCTGGTGGACGAGATCATTGTGGTGGACACCGGCAGCCAGGACGCCACGGTACAACGGGCCCAGGACTTGGGCGCCCAGGTGTACGCCTTCCCCTGGGTGGAGGACTTTGCCAAGGCCAGGAACTTTTCTTTTTCCAAAGCCACCCAGCAATATTGCCTGTGGCTGGACGCCGATGATGTCCTCACCCCTCAGGACCGGGAGGGGTTTGCCCAGTTGAAAGCCACCCTGCCGCCCCACATCGACGTGGTGATGCTGCCCTACCACATTGCCTTTGACGCGGAGGGCCGCCCCACCTTTACCTATTACCGGGAACGGCTCATCCGCCGGCTGGCAGGGTTGCGGTGGCAAGGAGCCGTCCATGAGGCCATTGCCCCAGTGGGAAATGTGCTCTATTACGACAAAACAGCCGTCACCCACCAAAAGCTCCACCCCAGCGACCCCCACCGGAACCTGCGCATCCTGGAACAGCAGCTGGCCCAAGGAAGGGCCCTTTCCCCCCGGGAGCAATTCTACTATGCCCGGGAGCTGGACGCCCATGGCCGCCAAGAAGAGGCAGCCGCCTTGTGGGAAGCTTTTTTGGCAGAAGGCCAGGGCTGGGTGGAAAATAAGCGGGAAGCCTGCCGGGACCTTTCCGCCTGTTACCTGCGCATGGGACAGAAAGAAAAGGCGTTTGCCGCCCTCACCCGGGAATTGGCTTTTGGACCGCCCCGGGCGGAACTTTGCTGCGAACTGGGGAACTGGTTTTTCCGGGAGGAAAACTACCCCGCAGCGGCCTTCTGGTACGAAACCGCCCTCCAAAGGCCCAGGGAAGACCAGTCCGGCGCCTTTGTCCGCCCCGACTGCTACGGGTATTTTCCCTGTATGCAGCTGTGCGTATGCTACTACCGCATGGGCAACCTGGCCCTTTCTCAGGAGTTCAACCGCAGGGCAGGGGCATTCAAGCCCGACGACCCTGCTTTTCTTTACAACGAACGGTTTTTCCAACACCTTTCGTCATAAAACTTTCTAAAGCCGGTCATTTCAGCCTTGTTTTTTCCACTTAAATACGTTACTATAAAAAAGTGAATCGCTCGTATTAAAGAGGAAAGGGAAGACGGAAATGATCCAACACATTGTTATGTTCAAGTTCAAAGAATTTGCCAACGGCAAAACCAAGGCGGAAAACCTGGTGGAAGCCAAGGCGCGTATGATGGCTTTAAAAGACCAAATCCCCCAGATCCAGGGGATGGAGGTATATTTTGCCGCAGAGGGCTCTGCCCCCACCAACTACGATTACATTCTGGTATCCCAGTTTAACAGCATGGAGGAGCTGGAGATCTACCAAAAGCACCCGGCCCACGTGGCCTTTGGCAAATTCGTTGGAGAGCTGCGGGAACCAGACGGCCGGGCCTGCATGGACTACGTCCTATGAAAACCAACGACCGCATCTCCTCCATGCTGGCAAACCCGGGGCTGCCCCACATCTGGGGGACCCTGGGCGCTGTGCTGCTCTTGGCCTGGCCGGCCATCATCGAGCAGATCATGCTCACCCTGGTGCAGTATGTGGACACTGCCATGGTGGGTTCTCTTGGCTCCGAAGCCACCGCGGCAGTGGGCCTGACTTCCTCCACCACCTGGCTGTTTAACGGCCTGTTCAACGCCGCCGCGGTGGGTTTTTCCGTGCAGGTGGCCCAGCACTTGGGCGCCGGGCGCCGGGAAGAGGCCCAAAAGGTCACCTGGCAAGGGCTGCGCTTTGTGGGGCTGTTTGGCGTCTCCATGGGCGCCATCGGCTTTGCGCTGTCGTTTTTCCTCCCGGCCATGCTGGGGGCTGATCCTGCCATCCGCGGGAACGCCTCCCTCTACTTCCGGATCATGTCCTGCGCCATGCCCTTCACTTTGGCCTCCAATATGTTCAGCGCCATCATCCGCTGTTCTGGGGACACCCGCACCCCCATGATCCTCAACTTGATGATCAACGTGTTAAACGTGATTTTAAACACCCTGTTCATCTACTCCCCCCGGACAGTGACCGTTTTCGGGAACTCGTTCTTTGTATGGGGCGCCGGCCTGGGGGTTGCGGGGGCAGCCTTTGCCTCCGCCCTGTCCACCGCCACAGTGGGCTGCTTGTTTCTCCTGGTGATCTTCCGGAAAAAATCCCCGGTACAAATCAGCCTGCGGCACCGGTATTCCTTTGACAAAACCTGCCTGCTGACCACCTGGAGGCTGGGCCTTCCCGTAGCTTTGGAACGGGCCACCATGAGCATCGCCCAAATCGTCATTACCAGCATTATCACCGGCATTGGCACTGTGGCCGTGGCTGCCAATCATTTGGCCGTGACTGCGGAATCCATCAGCTACCTGCCTGCTTCCGGCGTGGCGGTAGCAGGCACCACCCTGGTAGGCCAGGCCATTGGCGGTGGGAGGAAAGACCTGGCCCGGCGCTTTGCCCGGACGGTCAGCTGGATGGGTGTGGTGATCATGACCTTTGGCGGGGCTATTCTATTCTTTTTTGCTCCCCAGCTCATCCGCATTTTCTCTACCGACCCAGAGGTCATCGACCTGGGCAGCCGGGTGCTGCGGATCGTGGCCTTTGCCGAGCCGTTGTTCGGCGCCTCCATTGTGGCGTCAGGCTGTCTGCGGGGCGCGGGCGATTCCCGCGGGCCGTTCATTCTCAGCCTGTGCACCATGTGGGGCGTACGGATCACCCTGTCCTTCCTATTGGCAGGGCAGTTGGGGCTCATCGGCGTATGGCTGGCTATGGCTGCCGAGCTTTGCGCACGCGGTTTGGTGTTCATGATCCGCCTATACCAAGGCAAATGGCTGCACATTGACCTCTTTCAACCCAAACCCCAAAAGGTAAAAAACTCTTAAAAACGCTTTACAACTGTCCTTCTCTGTGCTAAAATAAAGGAGCTGTCTTAATATGGCAGTTCTTTGGGCCCATAGCTCAGCTGGGAGAGCGTTCGGTTCGCATCCGAGAGGTCGAGGGTTCGAATCCCTTTGGGTCCACCAGGTTTACTTGCTAAAAATGATGCAGGTGCGAAAAAGCCCCGGAAATCCGGGGTTTTTTCGCGTTCTGAGGTAACCGTCACCCGCCCCAGCAGCTAGCATTGGGAGAAAATCACAAAAATGCTCTCATAAAATCTCATAAGGGTCACGGAGACTCACATGGGAGAAAGTGAGAAAGGCAAGGTGAGAGTACGGATACAAGGCTGGGGCAGTACAAGCAGGAACAAAGACTCGTGGAACAGGCAAAGCAAATTACAAAGCGGCAGGAAAGTGGTATACTAAATCTAGAAATAGTACCGGGAGTGAGAGGATAAGCAGGCAAACGTACTACCGGTGGCAGAAACGAGTATTTGAGGCCACACAAAGTCAGCGACAGGTGGAGTTTGCGGAAACGAAAACATTTTACTGGCAACTAGGGGAAGCGTATATGGGGAAACCTGGCCTAGCCGTCACAGTGCGATCGGGAAAATTGACCTCTGCCAGGGAACGGACAAAGGCTGCTGGAAACAGTGCTGCAGGTTCTGGGCCATAACGAGAAAATGGTGACCATTTTCGATGCGGAATCCAAGGCTCTGCGCATAAAGCGGGAAAAGCAGTAGGTCATCCAGTGAGCAGTTTGGGCGGATATTCAACGAAGCAGAGGCCATTCTCCACCTCATGGTGCAGAAGTTCGTAATGTATTCCCTGTTGTGCCAGCAAGAACGGCAGGGATTGAAACTTTCACGGAAGCCCCCAAGCTCTTTGAGACAGAGCGGGAGTGGGCAAAAAAGCTGATGCCGGGACACTGTACACAGCACTAAGTTAAATCGTCTTTGGATTGCTGTCCAGGGGCGTTTTTATTTTTTTCATGGAACTCACTTTCTCCCTATGCTGAAAGCATAGAGAGGAGGTAATTCCAATGGTCTATGGCAGAAACCGCAAAATGACGCTCCTTTGTGCCGCCAAAGTCCGTTCCCGCATTTGCGTATGCGGCAAGGAACAACTGGAAGTTGTGGAATGGTGCCTGGTAAGTTTCCGCCAAGTGCGGAACTGAATCCGCAAGGATACCAACATTTCCGTGATGAACCTCTACTCTTTGGCGGATTGCTTGAAATTCAAAATAGACAACTTGGTGATTTCCTTGCCCATGCCTGAAAGAAAGATTAACTATTAAAAGTCAAGGGGGGAAGTGAAAAAGGAGATGGTCAAAAAAGAGTATAGGAAATAAAGCTGCAGAGGAAGAAAAA
>URKX01000056.1 GCA_900548545.1 uncultured Oscillospiraceae bacterium | reverse complement strand
CATAAGCCCTTGGAGAGGGGCTCTAATAACTACTACTCTATAATACAAGGAGTAACGGAAAATGTGGTTTCAGACATATTGTGTCTCTCTGCAAACGTCCATCGGCACCCGGAAGGGGCGCATGGCCGTCACGGTACGTGAACATCAGATCAGCGGAACATTGGATGTCCTAAAACAGGCAAACCCGTTTAACGGCACCATCAGTGAAACGGGGGAATGCAGTATCCGGGGTGAATTGACCAGCCTGTTCCGCTCTATCCCCTACCAGGGAACGGGGAAAATCACCGAAGAACAGCTGCGCCTGCTGCTGCGGGGCCCGAAAGATACCTTCATTCTTTCCGGCAATGCTGGCGCGTTCCCCCTCCCAGAGGGCCAGGAGGGAACAGCATGAAGAAGTTTTATCAAATTATTGTAAACAACCCGAAAAAAATCATTGTGTGCTTTCTCTTGTCAGCAATGGTAAGCGTTGTCCTTTCGGGGATGGTGGAGGTCAACTACGACATAACGGACTACCTCCCAGAGGACACAGCTTCTACCGTTTCCCTGGACGTCCTGGAAGAGGAATTTGAAGGCGGTATTCCCAACGCCCGCGTGATGATAAAGGACACCACAATCCCCGAAGCGTTGGATTACAAAGAGCAAATCGCCGCCTGCGATGGGGTCACGGATGTAATATGGCTGGACGATGCTGCCGACATTCTCCAGCCCATTGAGACCATGGATCAAGATACCGTGGAAACCTATTACAAGGACAACGCTGCCCTTTTCACCGTGACCATTGAGGACGGAAAACAGGTGCAGGCTGTAGACGCCATCCGCAGTGTGATAGGAGAAGACAACGCCCTCACTGGGGATGCGGTATCCACTGCGGCGGCCACCACGGGAACGATCCAAGAGATCCACATGATCGCCACGTTCGCTGTCTTATTTGTATTTTTTGTGCTATTTCTCACCACCACTTCCTGGGCGGAACCCGTTTTAGTGATGATAGGGCTTGGAGTAGCTATCCTTATCAATTCAGGTACAAACCTTGTCTTTGGAGAAATCTCCTTTGTGACAAACGCGGCTGGTGCCATCTTACAGCTTGCGGTGTCTTTAGACTACTCCGTCTTCCTCATTCACCGGTTTGAGGAATGCCTGACGGAAACCGCAACCCCCAAGGAAGCCATGGTAGAAGCCCTGTGCAAGTCCACCAGCTCCATCCTTTCCAGCGGGCTGACTACGGTTATCGGCTTTTTAGCCCTGGTGTTCATGCAGTTCCAGATCGGCCCCGATTTGGGCCGGGCGCTGGCAAAGGGCGTCGCCATTAGCCTGATCACCGTATTTGTCTTTATGCCGGTCTTAATCCTGGCAACCCAGAAATGGCTGCAAAAGTCCAAGCACCGCAGCTTTTTGCCCAGTTTCAAAGGATTTGGCCGCGTCATCTACCGGGTCATGATCCCTTTGGTCTGCGTGTTCGTTGTACTGATTGTTCCCAGCTATCTGGCCTCTAACGCCAACAATTTTTACTACGGCTCTTCCCAAATTTACGGGCCGGAGACTCAGCTGGGCCAGGATACGGCCGTGGTGGAGGGGCTCTACGGGAAAAGCGACACCTATGTAACGATGGTTCCCCGGGGAGATCTGGCAACCGAACAGGAACTTTCCAAAGCCCTCCACGGCATCCCCCAGGTAAAAAGCGTCCTCTCTTACGTGGATACTGTCGGAGTGGAAATCCCCATGGAATATCTAGACACGAACACTCTTTCCCAGCTTGTGTCAGAAAAATACAGCCGGTTTGTCATCACGGTAGACACCGATTACGAGGGAGAGGAAACTTTTGAATTGGTAAAAAAAATCCGGGATACCATCAACGCTTATTACCCTGATTCCTACTACCTGGCAGGCAGCGGCGTGAGCACCTATGACCTGATGGACACTATCACAGCGGATACGGTCAAAGTCAACATGATCGCTATTGGAGCGGTGTTCCTGGTGCTTTTGCTGACCATGAAATCCCTCTCACTGCCAGTGATTTTGGTGCTCGCCATTGAAACCGCCGTGTGGATCAACCTGGCGCTTCCCTATTTCCAAGGCAACACCGTTTTCTATATCTCTTATCTGATCATCAGCTCCATCCAGCTAGGGGCCACAGTGGACTACGCAATCCTGTTCACCGAGCGGTACACAGAGTTCCGGGAACGTATGGACAAAAAACAGGCAATTATCGAAACTGTGGCAGCAGTAACACCTTCTGTCATGACTTCCGGTGTGGTTCTCGCTGTGGTGGGCTTCTTGCTGGGATATCTGTCCAGCCACGGCATTCTGGCCCAACTGGGCCAGTTCCTAGGGATTGGCAGTCTGCTGTCTCTGTCGATTGTCCTATTTGTGCTGCCAGGGCTTTTGTACCTGCTGGACGGAGCCATCCAAAAAACCACATTACAGCTGCATTTCTACAAGGAGGAATCTTCCCATGAAACTCACTAAACGGTTGACTGCAATTTGCCTTTCTGCTCTGTTGGCTGTGGGCGCGGCTGCCCCTGCACTGGCAAAAGAGGCGGAGCCCTCGGAAAAGGAGGAGGTCATCTATGCTACCTTGAACGGAGACGGCTCCCTCCGAAACACCTATGTGGTCAACAGCTTCTCCGGCGGGAACATCACCGACTATGGCAGCTACACCTCGGTAAAAATCCTGAACACCAACGATCCCATCCAGCAAAACGGAGACACGATAACCTTTTCCACCTCCGCCCAAAAAGCATATTACCAGGGAGAGCTGGCAGACGCGGAATTGCCCTGGAACATCTCCCTGCGTTATTACTTGGATGGAAACGAATACTCCGCTGAGGAAATTGCGGGGAAAAGCGGGAAACTGGAAATCCGTTTTCAAATCGCAGACAACACAGCCTGTTCTGGCACTTTTTTCCAAGATTACGCTTTGCAGGCTACTTTTACCTTGGACACGGAACGGTGCAGCAATATCTCTGCCCCGGACGCCACTATCGCAAGTGTGGGCAGCGACAAACAGCTGACCTACACGGTTTTGCCAGGGAAAGGCATGGACACCACCATTACCGCAGATGTGAGCGATTTTGAGATGGGCGCTGTTTCCATCAACGGCATCCACCTGAACCTCCATGTGGAAGTGGATGACGCCGAATTGAAAAGCCAGGTAAGCGAGCTCATCGATGCCGTGGAGCAGCTGGACAATGGAGCGGTGGAGCTTTCCGGTGGCTCCTCAGAACTACTGGGCGGCAGCTCGGCATTGAAAGACGGGGCATCCTCTCTGCAAAGCGGCATCACCTCTCTGGATGAAGGCGTGGTCACGCTGCAAAATGGACTGGCTGCGGTGCAAAACGGCCTGGAATCCTTAAATACGCAATCAGATACCTTGACCACTGGTTCTTCGAAATTCAAAGCTGCGCTGGCTACAATTCAGACAGCGGTCAACTCGATTTCCGTGACCAATACGGATTTGACTATGCTGACAGAGGCCTCCGCCCAAATCAAGCAAGCTATCAACAGCCTTTACGACGGCGCGGCCACTTTGCAGGCAAATTTGGGATACGCTCAATACAAGGCGCTGATGGCCCAAAACGGCCTGGACATCGATGGACTGCTGGCAGGCAACACCCAGGCGGTGGAAACCATCCGCCAGTACGAAGCCTTGCTGGAACAGGTCAGCAGCATCCCTGGATTGGAGGGCGTGGTGGAGCAGTACAAATCCGAAGTGCTGGGAACCGCCGAGCAAGTGATCCAGCTGTTAAACGCCAACAACGCCGCCATCAGCGGCATGGAAAGCTATCTGGATGAGGTCTCCTCCCAGCTGCCGGCCTTTACAGAAGGGCTCGGAGAACTGAAAGCACAATATGAGACTTTTGACGCATCCATCATCCAGCTGGTCAAGCTGCTGGGGAACATGACCGGGCCCCTCTCCTCCCTGGCTGGCGGCATCAACCAGCTGGCAGCCAGCTATGAGGAGCTGGATTGTGGGCTTGGCGCTTACACCCAGGGTGTAGCCCAGATTGTGGCTGGGTACAGCCAGGTAATGAGCGGCGTGTCATCCCTGGCCCAGGGCAGTAAAGAACTGGTGTCCGGCTCTGAGGATCTATACGACGGTACCGTGGAATTGTACGACGGGGTAGTATCCCTGTGCGACGGCGCCCAAGAGATGGCCAACGGCACTGGGGAATTCCGCGCCGAGACAACGGAAATGGACCACCAGATTGACGAGAAAATCGACAGCTTGCTGGATTCCATTGGAGGCAGCATGGACAATCCGGTATCCTTTGTCTCTGAAAAGAATACCCATGTGGATTCGGTGCAATTTGTAATTCAGACAGAAGCTATCGAGATAGAACAGCCTGGCTCCTCACAAACTCCGGAAAAAGAGGAAACTTCCTTGGGGGAAAAGCTGCTGGGGCTATTTCAGGAAGGATAAACACCCCGTGGTTTTATACAGCCGGCCTGCAGCGATTTTGGTCATCGGTTTTGGTGGTATTTCGATGATTCTCCATTCAACTTAGACTGTTTTGATCGTGAAAGTTCCCCCACAACGCCAAGCCTGTACTGCCCCCTCCGGGACGGACAAAAGGGACCGGGCAACAGCATGATTTGCCCCCCAGGCCCTTTGACCGGCTACCATTTTTTCACGCCTCTCCTTTTCTGTGAACCAGCCCAGAAAAAAGGCCATGTCAAAACCCCCTGATGTAGTAAAACGGACTACGTCAGGGGGTCTTGTTATAAAAACCGAAATTGCTCTCACGTCCAGGACCTGCCACCTAAAATCATGGCTATGCTGCCAGGAAGGCGTTATCCATTTTTTTAATCACGATCGCATTCAAACAAAAAGGAGAGGCGCCGTTTTTCCGGCACCTCCCCGACTAAAATTTTTCCTGCCAAGGTTCTTTTTGTGCCGCCCAAACAAGGCCAGGCAGCTCACCCCAGGCCGGGTACTTTATTGAAGGCTTCTCACAACATTACTCATGCTCTTGAGGCTGGGCAGGAGTTTCTGTGCCTTCCACAGCTTCAAAGGTAAATTTGCCGTCACGGTAATCGCAGCTGTACGCCTTGTTCGCGGTGACAGTGCCCTCCAGCATTTTCTCGGAAATGGGGTCCTCCACCTGGTTCTGGATCACACGGCGGAGAGGACGGGCACCGTAATCCGGGTCGTAACCCTTTTCGGCAACTGCTTCCACCGCGGCATCCGTAAAGGTCATGGCGATGTCCATATCGCACAGCTTCTTCTCCAGGGAAGTGAGCATCTTCCGGGCGATTTTCGCTGTATCCGCCTTGGTGAGTTTATGGAACACGATGATATCGTCCACACGGTTTAAGAACTCCGGGCGGAACAGGGATTTCAGCTCGCCCATGACAAGTTCTTTGGTCTTTTCAAAGTCGGCCTCTTCCGTGGCTTTCTCCGTGACAGCTTGGCTAAAGCCAAGCCCCTTCTGCTTCTCGGTGATCAGCCGAGCCCCCACGTTGGAGGTCATAATGACGACCGTGTTCTTAAAGTCTACCGTTTTGCCCTGAGAGTCGGTCACACGGCCGTCCTCCAGGATTTGCAGCAGGATGTTGAACACGTCAGGATGGGCTTTTTCGATCTCATCAAACAGCACCACCGAGTAAGGCTTGGTACGCACTGCCTCTGTCAGCTGGCCGCCTTCCTCAAAGCCAACGTATCCGGGAGGAGAACCAACCAGACGGGAAACTGTGTGCTTTTCCATATATTCGGACATATCAAACCGAACCATAGCCTTCTCATCGCCAAACATGGCCTCAGCCAACGCCTTGCAAAGCTCGGTTTTGCCCACGCCCGTGGGCCCCAGGAAGATAAAGGAACCAATGGGGCGGTTCTTATCCTTCAAGCCTACACGGCCGCGGCGGATAGCCTTGGCAATGGCGGTAACTGCCTCATCCTGACCGATTACCCGCTTATGCAGAGTGTCCTCCAGGCGCAGAAGCCGCTGGCTCTCCTCTTCGGTGAGCTGGGACACGGGCACGCCGGTCCACATGGAAACAATATCGGCAATGTCGTTGGGAACCACTACGCTGTTGCTCCGTTCATTTTTCGCGGTCCACTCGTCCTTGGCGCGCTCCAACTGATCCCGCAGTTCTTTCTCTTTATCCCGCAGGGAAGCTGCCCGCTCGAAGTCCTGGGCATTGACAGCGGCAGCCTTATCGATCTCAAGATCCTTGATCTTCTTTTCCAAATCCTGGAGGTCTTCCGGGGCGGTGAAGGTGCGCAGCCGCACCCGAGAGGCAGCCTCGTCGATCAAGTCAATGGCCTTATCCGGCAGGTACCGGTCCGCGATATACCGGGAAGAAAGCTTCACAGCGGCATCGATGGCCTCGTCGGTGATGGTCACCTTGTGATGGGCCTCATACCGGTCCTTCAAGCCCTTCAAAATGGCGATAGCCTCCTCCTCGGAAGGTTCCCCCACCATGACAGGCTGGAACCGGCGCTCCAAAGCAGCATCCTTCTCAATGTGCTTGCGGTATTCGTTGATGGTGGTAGCGCCGATCACCTGGAAGTCGCCACGGGCCAGGGCGGGTTTCAGAATGTTTGCGGCATCCGCAGAACCTTCGGCGGAGCCGGCGCCAATGATGGTGTGCAGCTCATCGATAAATAGGATGATGTTGCCATCCGCTTTCACTTCATCAATGGCCGCTTTGATCCGCTCTTCAAAATCGCCGCGATACTTGGTGCCAGCCACCATGCCGGTCAAATCCAGGGAAACCAGCCGCTTGTTTTTTAAGATCTCAGGCACCTCACCCGCTTGGATCTTCAAGGCCAAGCCCTCTGCCACAGCGGTTTTGCCCACACCGGGTTCACCGATGAGCACCGGGTTGTTCTTGGTGCGGCGGCACAGGATCTGGATGACACGCTCAATTTCGGTCTGGCGGCCAATAACAGGGTCAATTTTCCCCTGGGCAGCCAGCTGGGTCAAATC
>URKX01000055.1 GCA_900548545.1 uncultured Oscillospiraceae bacterium | reverse complement strand
CCGTCCAGGAACCACCGGGCGATCTGGCGGATGACCGCCGCCTTTTCCTCATCGACCAGTACCGGGCCGTCCTTCTCCCGGCGGAACCCGTACAGGTTGGGGCCGATTTTGATAGTACCGTTCTCGTAGGCTTTCCGCAGCCCCCAGCGGACGTTGCCGCTGATGGATTCTGACTCGGATTGGGAGAATGCCGAGTGGAAAGCCAGGATCAGCTCTGAGTTCATGGTACGGGTATCCACAGCTTCTTTCTCGAAGAGGACGCCGATGTCCCGTTCCCGTAGGGCGCGGATGGTGCGAAGCACGTCCACCGAGTTTCTGCCAAACCGGGAGACGGATTTGCAGAGGATCAGGTCGATGCGGCCCTCCCGGCAGGCCCGGAGCATCCGCTTGAAGTCCTCCCGGTGCTTCATGCTGGTGCCGGTGATCCCCTCGTCGGCATAGATTCCGGCGAATTTCCATTCTGTCTTGCTGTTGATCTTTTCCGTGTAGTAGGCCAGCTGGTTTTTGTAGCTGTTGATCTGTTCTTCTGAGTCGGTGGACACCCGGCAGTAGGCTGCCACCCGCAGTTTTTGATGTGAGGCTCTGCCTGGTTCCATTCGCTTTGGAGCAGCTGGAATAATAGTAACTTTTCTCGATTCCCGTGGGACAGTGGATTTCATGGGGCGTCACCTTCTCCGATGAACACGCCGTTTTGCAGCTTCAAGAGGATCTCCCCTTTCCGTGTGAGGTGTATTTCAGAAACCGTTCGCTGGAACAGTTCTCGGTCAAAAGCAGACAGCGACCCCGCATGAAGCAGGGTCGCTGTCAGTCTATCTGTAATGTGTCGGGCGCTGCTGATCGCTTCATAGTTTTTCAACGCACATTGCAGTGCTAAATTCACCAGCTCATCCTCAGAGAAATCGCCGCTGTCCAGCTTGCGGTAGAGCTCGTTGGTGAGCCGCCGAACCTCCAAGGAGGGCATGGGGAGTTCTTCTTCCTCTTTTTCTGCCAGCAGGGGGGTTTCAACCAGCTTTTTCTGGAGGAGGAACACCCGCCGCTTGAATTCCTCATCCTGCAGAGGAAGAAAGTAGCCACAGACCGGACATTTCCAGATGACGGGTTTCTCAAATCGGCTGTCCATCCGCCGCGCCATAGAGCCGCCGCAGTGGTGGCAGTGAACCTGATTTTTAAACAGCTTGATATCCTCGTCCATGGGCTGGCGTTTGGTGTTGGCGTCCTCTTTTTTTCGGTGGGCCATCTGGAAGTCCCTTTCCTTTATAATGGGAGGAAAATCCCCTTCACCTGTATATTTGACGTTGTCCAGGATGCGTTTCACCCTGGCCTTGTCCCACTGCCAGCGGCCAGGAAGATACTCCACCAGCTTGGCGGTGAGATGGGCGGCAATCCTGCTCAATGGCTCCCCGCTGAGGTATGCTGTGAACACGGCCTGCACGGTTTGACTCTCCTGGGGGTGCACCGCCAGGACGCCGTTCTGGTAGCAATATCCGAATGGAATGCTGCGGTTTCTCACTGGGGGATCGCCTCCTTCAATTCCAAACCACATTTTAATTTGAAGAGCAGCTCTGTTTTGCTGATGGGTACGATTTTTTCCACCAGCTGGTCGAACAGGCCGATGTCAAACTCCCAGGGAATCTCCGGCAGGGCTTCCAACAGCTCTTGCAGTTCCCGTAGCTTGTCCAAGGCTTCCAATGCTTTGCTGCCGTGGATAGCCTGGGTACGTTGGTCGGCCAGCTTTTTCCGCTGGGAAACCAAGGCGTCGCTCTGCTCCCGGAAGTCAGCGTCCTCGATGAAGCCTTTATTGTGGAGCCGGTGAAGGGTGTGAGCTTTTTCGTTTAAGTCCGCCAAGGCAGTGTTCAACTCGTAGAGCTTGACGTTGCCCTGCTCCTGCCGAGCGGAGATCTCTTCCAGAAGGTAGAGAGTGGGGGAGAGGAGTGTGTCACGGTGTAAGTACAGCTTTCCCAGTAGATTTATAAACGATGATTTGATAGACATTTCAGAAATCCAATAGTTTGGGCAATTTTTCACTTTGTTTACCCGATTCGGACACGCCCACTTAGATGTGCCAGAAGAATTGATATGACGATAATATCTTCCACAGGACGGGCACTGAATTCTATGGATGAACGTATGAGGTGATGGCCTTTTTGAGTCAGCGCGCATAGCTTTAAGCATTTGGGCTTGTTGGAAAATCTCGCAGCTAATGAGCGGTGGATGGCTGTCTGTTATGTAATATTGGGGGAGCTGTCCTCGATTGATTACTTGTTTATGCGGGAGAGTTTCTGTGTTAAATCTCTTTTGTACAAGGGCATCTCCAATGTAGCGCTCGTTAGAGAGAATATGCTCAATAGTGGTGCGGCCCCACTTGGACGACTCCCTTGGAATGACGCCTGATTGATTGAGCAGGTCGGCGATTTGTTGTTGGCCTTTCCCCTCTAAAAAGAGATGAAAGATTGTCTGCACAACAGATGCTTCTTCCGGTTTTGGCGT
The DNA here is from genome assembly GCA_900548545.1 of uncultured Oscillospiraceae bacterium. Taxonomy (GTDB): domain Bacteria; phylum Bacillota; class Clostridia; order Oscillospirales; family Acutalibacteraceae; genus Acutalibacter. Next base: position 4,473 of record URKX01000055.1, on the reverse strand, counting down.
GAGTTTTCCATCAGCATAAGCATACCCGTAAGGCGCTTTCGTGGTAACGTATTTCCCGTATTCCATCCGTTTTTGGTAACTCAACCGCATATTTTTTGAGATGGAGGTGCTTTCCTCCTGGGCGGCCATGGCTAGTAGGGTGAGCTGCATCTCTCCCAGCATTTGGGCGGTATCGATGCCCTGCTCCTCAAAAACAACGACCACGCCCAAGTCTTTCAACTCGCGCGTGGTCTCGATAAGTTCCAGAGTATTGCGGGCGAACCGGGAAACGGACTTCACCAGGATGCGGGTGATCTTCCCGGTACGGCAGTCTTGGAGCATCCGCTTGAACTCGTCCCGCTTCTCCAAACTGGTGCCTGAGATGCCCTTGTCAGCGTAGATATCCGCCAGTTCCCAGCCAGGGTGCTGGGCAATAAAATTTGTGTAGTATCCGATCTGAGTGCGGTAGGAGTTGAGCTGGTCCTGGGAGTCGGTGGACACCCGGCAATATGCCGCCACCTTTTCTAGCGTATCGCTCTGCGGTTGGTATGGTTGAATGATCTGCACTTGGGCCACCTGGCTCACCTCCGTTCACCTGAACACTACCAGAAACCGGGGCGGAAGTCCATACCCAATGCGGCTAGATGTACTCCCTCTCCGGGCAGAAAATTTCGGCGTTGTACCTACAAATTTTTTCGTACTCCGATTCGCTCAGCAGGCCCTGCTCCAGTAGAAATTGCAGGGCTTTTAGGGCGTAATAATAGTTGATAGAATTCTCCAGTTTCATGGCGTTTTCTCCTTTTCCGCTTTGTCATTCAAGACACAAGGACGGGCGCAGTTATGGAGTCATAACTGTGCCCGTTTGTTCTGTCATGAATCTGATTTCGATTGAAACACTGAAATTTGCCTCGCACCCCTCAGTGAGGGAGTGTACAGCACGGGCAGCGGCTTGCCTACCCTCTCGGTAATCTCAACCCCGCGTGGTTCTCACCCGGCCGCCCCCATTGCGTGATTCTGTGGCTGGACGGAAGTGCTCGATGCCCTCTGCCTCTCACCGCACAGGCGGGTGCCGCCCGCCTGTTGGGAATTTTCCCGGTAGCTCTTGGTCAGAGGGGGCCGTATGCGTACACTGACTTGTTCGGTTGTCAAGGAACGAAGATAAAGTTAAGGGAACACCGCCTGTTCTTTTTCTGCCACCCAAGTGGCTCTTTAATAGAGGGCGGTTTATTTACCCCTTCATCTTTATTGGCATCGGGAAGGCCGATTTTACACCCCCTTTTTCAGAAGTTTTTGAAGTTTGTGCAAGTGCCTATAAACCGACATCTGAGATATGTGCAATTTCACGGCAATTTCGTCCTGCGTGAAATCGAAACAGGCCAGGAGAAGGACTTTCCTGTCCTGCTTCGTGATTCGCTGGGAAATTCCAGGCTGCATATCCTCCAGGGTGGCATCCAAGTGAAGTGATAGATTTTGAAAGTAATCTTCCTCTACACTGAATCGCTGGATATTGAGGTCTGGAAGGCCCACATTGATTCGGTTTTCGTAGACCCGCTCTTGGCGGAACAGTTCCTCGTCAAACTCCCGCACCGCAGCAATCTGCTCTTGGGTCATGCCAGCGTCTATGTATTCTTTGAGGGCCTTGGCCCAATTTTGCTCAAATTCTTTTCTCTTTTGCCTGTAGTTGAACCCCATGCTGGGAACCTCCATTCTGATTTCTGATTTTGTACGACCGAAATCAGGGGGGGAGGGGAACGACAATGGGGTGGGTATCTGTCTATCGGCGATGTAAAAAAACTATCCTGACTATGCAAAAAGACCGCAGTCGTCCACACGACTGCGGTCTTTTTGCATGAGAATCTATTGCTTCTTGGATAGTATTTGCTTCGGTATCGCCAACTTGCCATTTTCTGCCCCCGCTAGGGGCAAGCTGGCAAAGGTCACTAGTTTTCCCCAGTTTCTGAGGGAAGTATACTCTACGAAATGTATTTTTATTGTCGCATTATGAGTCAACTTGACCAGTTTTTTTATTTGTTTTAAGATCGTGTCTATACTATATGTTTACTGGGATATCTTGGGTCTTGCAATTATCGAATTTATGTTCTATAATGTTCTCAAAGTAGAATCGAACGCATATTCGGTTTATTGAGACGAGGGAGGGACTCCATGACCACACCGACAAAGCAGTTCTGTTGCATCGACCTGAAAAGCTATTACGCCAGTGTGGAGTGTGTAGACCGTGGCCTTGACCCGCTCACTACAAACCTGGTGGTGGCGGATGAATCCCGCAGCGACGGCACTATTTGTTTGGCGGTTTCCCCCAGTTTGAAAGCCCTGGGGGTGCCAGGGAGACCCAGGCTCTTTGAAGTTAAGCAAAAGCTGGAGGAGCTTGAACGCCGTACTGGACAGCGGGTGGAGTACATCACCGCCATTCCGAGGATGGCACGTTACCTTGAGGTGTCCTCGGAGATTTATGGCATCTACTTGCAATACCTTTCCCCTAGTGACATTCATGTGTATAGTATCGACGAGTCCTTCATGGATTTGACACCCTACCTCTCTCTATATAAAAAGACCGCACACCAGCTGGTTACAATCTTGATCCGGGACGTGCTCCGGGAAACAGGAATCACTGCCACGGGAGGCGTTGGCACCAACCTGTATTTAGCGAAAATCGCCATGGATATCACTGCAAAACATATTCCCGCCGACAAAGATGGGGTACGTGTGGCAGAGTTGGATGAACAATCTTTCCGGGAGAAATTGTGGACGCATAAACCGATGACAGATTTCTGGCAGATTGGCCCGGGTATTGCCTCCCACTTGGCCCGTATGGGCATCCACACCATGGGGGACCTGGCCCGGTTAAGCCTGCAAAACGAGGAAGTTTTCTTTCGGGAGTTTGGCATCGATGCGGAAATTCTCATCGACCATGCCTGGGGAATCGAAACCTGCGGTATGGAACAGATTAAAGCCTACAAACCCGCCACAAAATCCCTTGCAAACGGCCAGGTGCTGCCCAGGGCCTACACCTGGGAGGAGGGACGGCTTGCCATTAAGGAAATGACTGAGCAGGTGGTTCTGGGCCTAGTGGAGCAGGGCTATGTGGCGGAGGGTGTCACTCTCTATGTAGGCTACCAGATTTTGAGTAAAGAGGGGCTGTCCGGCTATCAGGGGCCGGTGAAGGTAAATCACTACGGCAGGAAAGTGCCGCCCTCCGTCCACGGCACAGGGAAGCTGAACGGGCCAACGGCATCCCTGTCCCGTATCACAGAGGCTGTACTGAAGCTCTACGACAAGCTGGTGGACAGGGAATTGGAAGTACGCCGCATGAGCATTGCTGCCATTCGTTTGTCCTCAGCATCGGAGGTACCGCCCCAACTGAGTTTCTTTTCCAGCCAGCGGGATGATGAGCGGGAAACCGCCCTGCTGAAAACCGCTATCGGCCTGCACAAGCGCTTTGGGAAGAACGCTTTGGTAAAGGGCATGGATTTGCTGGATGCTGGCACTACCCGTGAACGGAATAAACAGATTGGAGGTCATAGAAAATGAGTGTCACCTTTGCAGCGTATCAGGATATTCTTTTCCTTTCCCGACCCATTTCCAAGCATCCCAAAATGAGCGTGGAGAGCCGGGCGAAGCTGTTTACCCCTTTTTCTGCTCTGAGAGGCTTTGATATTGAGATTCTCACACAGGAGCAGGATCGGCTGCTGGTGCCGCAGGTCAGCCTTGCCAGCGACCAGGAGGAGGAAATCTACCGCCTTTTGAATGGGTTGCGCCAGGGAGATTGGGTCACTGTTACCTATTTCCAGCCGGTGAAGTCCCTGAATAGACAGCCGTTAGGAGAGTACACCTTGTCCTCCGGTCCAGTGAAAAAGGTGAACGATGTGGAGCAGCTTTTGGTGCTGGAGAATATGTCTGTGCCGTTTGGAAACATTCACGCCATAACAGCGGAAAGGGTGGAAGGGGCTGATACCCCATGAAGGACTTTGTCCGCCGCAAGCAGTATGTGGAGGTGGTGGCCACTCACTATATTGACGGCTCCGTTAGGCCGCAGAAGATCGTCCTAGCCACAGGCCCGGTCTACGAGATTGAGGACAGCCGGGAGGCGGCTCCCGGCAAGGCCCACACCACCGGGGAGCTGTCCCGGCGCTACATTGTGAAAATTAAGGGGAAAGAAACCTGCCTCTATGAAACTGGGGGGCGGTGGCTTGTGGAGATGAAAGCGTAGAGAATTTTGCCCCGACTAATATATTGAGTGCGGAAACGTCCTGTAATAAGCAAGTCCCTGGCACAAAATGCCAGGGACTTGCTCTCTACTACCGAATTTTCAGTGCTGTTGCAGCATCATGTGTAGTTGTTATTTTACGTCATTCACTCCTACAACTCTCAGGAATTCCCTTCGCAGGCGTTTGTACTTGGCTATGGTGAAGCCGTCCTCTTGTTTGCCTATGTAAAGGATTTTTCCGCCAAAGGAAGCCCCTGCTAAGAGCCGTC
>URKX01000054.1 GCA_900548545.1 uncultured Oscillospiraceae bacterium | reverse complement strand
TGATTTCGCCGCAGCCGGAAACACAGCAGGTGCCCATGCCGCGGGCCACAACGGCTGCGTGGCTGGTCATGCCGCCGCGCACGGTCAGGATGCCCTGGGCGTACTGCATACCCTCGATATCCTCGGGAGAGGTCTCCAAACGGACCAGAACAACCTTCTCACCAGCCTGCCCCTGCTCCACAGCATCCTCGGCGGTAAAGACGATCTTGCCGCAGGCGGCGCCGGGGGAAGCGGCCAGAGCGCTGGCAACAGGCTTCGCGGACTTCAGAGCGGCGGGATCAAACTGGGGATGCAGCAGAGCGTCCAGCTGCTTGGGATCCAGCATCAGCAGAGCTTCCTGCTCGGTCTTCATGCCCTCGTCGATCAGGTCGCAAGCGATCTTGATAGCGGCAGCGGGGGTGCGTTTGCCGTTACGGGTCTGCAGCATATAGAGCTTGCCGTTTTCTACGGTGAACTCCATGTCCTGCATATCATGGTAATGGCTTTCCAGCAGGTTGCAGACTTCCTGGAACTGCTTGAAAGCCTCGGGGAACTTCTCAGCCATCTGGGAGATGGGCATGGGAGTACGGATACCGGCCACCACGTCTTCACCCTGGGCGTTGGTCAGGAACTCACCGAACAGCTTCTTCTCACCAGTGGAGGGGCTGCGGGTGAAGGCCACGCCGGTACCGCAATCGTCGCCCATGTTGCCGAAGGCCATCATCTGCACGTTGACAGCGGTGCCCCAGGAATAGGGGATCTCGTTCATGCGGCGGTACACATTGGCGCGGGGGTTGTCCCAAGAACGGAACACAGCCTTCACAGCGCCCATGAGCTGTTCTTTGGGGTCGGAGGGGAAGTCGGAACCGATCTTCTCTTTGTACTCAGCCTTAAACTGCTCGGCCAGCTCTTTCAGGTCCTCAGCAGTCAGCTCGGTGTCCATGGTGACGCCGCGCTTTGCCTTCATCTCGTCGATCAGCTCTTCGAAGTACTTCTTGCCAACTTCCATAACCACGTCGGAGTACATCTGGATGAATCTCCGATAGCAGTCGTAAGCCCAGCGGGGGTTGCCGGACTTCTTGGCCATAACCTCAACAACTTCCTCGTTGAGGCCCAGGTTCAAGATGGTATCCATCATGCCAGGCATGGAAGCGCGAGCACCGGAACGCACGGAAACCAGCAGGGGGTTCTCCTTGTCACCGAACTTCTTGCCGGTGATCTCTTCCATTTTGCCCACATACTCCATGATCTGGGCCTGGATCTCGTCGTTGATCTGGCGTCCGTCCTCATAATACTGGGTGCAGGCTTCCGTGGAGATGGTGAAGCCCTGGGGAACGGGAAGGCCGAGCTTGGTCATTTCAGCCAGGTTCGCGCCTTTGCCGCCAAGAAGCTCACGCATGGACCCGTCGCCTTCGCTGAACAGATAGACATACTTGTAGCTCATTGGTATCTTACCTCCTAAAAATGTTCAACCGGACGCCGGGCCAAACGGCCATGGCCCTTCCGGGTGACAGCAGAATGGGAATGCCCGGGCAGGCCAAAAAAGCCCGTCCATTGGGGTTCCTATGGAGAATTATAGCAAAGTTTTTTGCAAAATTCTATAGCTAAATGGAAGAAATCCAAATATTTTTCGCGGCTTGCATCTTTTCAAGAAGAAAGCGAGGATTTTTATTTTTCCTTTGAGGAAAGGCTTGCAAAACCGTGGTTCCTCTGGCATAATAATATTAAAGAGATTTATTATAGTTTTATTAGGCGGGCCGGAGTTTCCGGCCCGCCCTGCTGTCGTACCTGCGGCAATCCCCATTCTAACGGAGGTAAACCATCCATGCTTCGTTTTTTACAAAAAAGCCCCCCCCTCCCCGGCCCTGTGGAATTCCTGGTGGTGGGTTTGGGAAACCCTGGGAAACAATATGAAAACACCCGGCACAACGCCGGCTTTATGGCAGTGGAAACCATTGCGCAAAAACACCATATAGAGATCAAGCGCATCAAGTTCAAAGGCACCGTGGGAGAATGCTCCCTAGCAGGGAAGAAAGCCCTGCTCCTAAAGCCCTCTACCTATATGAACTTAAGCGGTCAGTCGGTGCAGGAAGCCATGGCCTTTTACAAGCTGCCTCCGGAAAAAGTCCTGGTCATTTTTGACGACATCAACCTGGAACCCGGCCAACTGCGCATTCGCCGCAAAGGCAGCGACGGCGGCCACAACGGCATGAAGAATATCATTTACCTCACTGGCTCGGATCAATTCCCCCGGATCAAGCTGGGGGTGGGGAAAAAGCCCCATCCCGACTACAACCTGGCCGACTGGGTACTCTCCCGCTTCTCGGAAACCCAGCAGAAAAACCTTGCTGCCGCCTTGGAAAACGCCGCGGCTGCCGCAGAGCTGATTGCACAAGGGGACATTGACCGGGCTATGAACCTGTACAACAGCTGAGCCATCCCCCTACCGTTTTTCTCAGAAAGGAGGATCTTTATGAAATTGATCCGCAGCGCCCTGGAGCGCTGGCCCGATTACGTCCGCCTGGAAGCAGCGGTGGCCAAAGGGGCAGTCCCTGGGGCAGTGACAGGGCTTTCCGGGGTGCACAAGTGCTGCCTGATCGCCAGCCTTTGTCAAAAGCTGGGCAAGCAGGCACTGGTGATCGCCGCTGACGAAGCGGAAGCCCAGCGCTTCCAGGAGGACTTATCCGCATTGGGAATGAAGCCCGTCACCTATCCCCTGCGGGATTTTAACTTCCGGGACACGGCAGGGACTTCCCACGAATACGAGCGGCTGCGTCTGGAAGCTCTTTCCAAGCTGCAACATGGCGATTGCGACTGTGTGATCGCCTGTATGGATGCTGCCCTGCAATACACTATGGGGCCTGAACAGCTGGAAAAGCGCCTCTTCACCCTGCAACCAGGGGACCAATTGGAGATCGGCCAGCTGTTGGAGGCCTTGGTCCGTTGCGGCTACACCAGGGAAGACCAGATCGAAGGGCCCGGACAGTTCAGCCACCGGGGCGGCATTGTGGACTTCTTCTCCCCCAGCGCCAACGCCCCGGTGCGGGTGGAATTCTGGGGGGACGAAGTGGATTCCCTGTCCAACTTTGATATTGAGAGCCAGCGCCGGACTGACGCCATCCCCCAGGTGACTTTGGCCCCCTGCGTGGAAGTGATCCCGGAAAAACCGGCAGCCTTGGCCCAAAAAATTGAGAAACTGGCTGCCTCCCTGCGGGGAAAAACAGCCCCCAAGGCAAAGGAAGTCCTCCACGGGGAAGCGGACAAATTGAAAAACGGGCTGCGCATCGGCTCCATTGACAAGTTTATCTCCCTGGTCTACCCGGAAACAGCCACTTTGTTTGACTATTTCCCCCCGGAGGACAGCCTTGTGTTTTTCTCCGAGGGGAACAAATTGAAAGAACGGATGCGCACCTCCCTTTGGCAATGGGGCGAAGACGCAAAGAGCTATCTGGCGGAAGGCCTGCTTTGCAAAGGATTGGACCAGTTCAGCGAGGACTGGGCCTACGCACTGTCCATGTCGGAGAAGATCCCCACCCTGTTTCTGGACTTGTTTGCCCGGGGCAGCTATGAGGTGCCCACCAAAACCTTGGTGAACATGACTGCCAAGCAACTGTCCCCCTGGGGCGGCGGTGTGGAGCTGATGGTAGAGGACCTGCAAGCGTTTCTGAGCCAGGGGCGGGCTTGCGCAGTGCTCACCGGAACCGAGCGGGCCGGGAAAGCTCTGGCAGAAGACTTGAAACGCGCCGGACTGCCTGCCGCTTGGCTGGACAGCGTATCTGTTGTCAACCCCGGGACGGTCACGGTGACACGGGGATCCCTTTCGTCGGGGTTTGAACTTCCCGACGCCAACTTTGCTTTAATCACCCACGGCCGTATGACGGAAGTCAAACGCAAACGGGTGAAGCGGGACAAAAACAGCCGGGAGATCTCCAGCCTGTCCGAGCTGGCCCCGGGGGATTATGTGGTCCACGCCACCCACGGCATCGGCCAGTTTGAAGGCATCCACAAGCTGGAGATGAACGGTGTCACTAAAGACTACATCAAGGTGCGCTACGCCAAAAACGACACCCTGTACGTTCCGGTCACCCAGCTGGATCTGGTGAGCAAGTATATCGGCCCCCGGGAGGATTCCTCCGTTAAGCTCAGCCGCTTGGGAGGCGCCGACTGGCAGCGGCAGAAGACAAAGGTCCGCAAAGCTGTGAAAGACATCGCCAAAGAGCTGATCCAGCTGTACGCCCAGCGGATGCAGACCAAGGGCTTTGCCTTCCCGCCGGACGGCGAATGGCAGCACGATTTTGAATCCCACTTTGAGTTCGACGAAACTGAGGACCAGCTGCGCTGCATCAGCGAGATCAAAGACGACATGGAACGGGAAGTCCCCATGGACCGCCTGCTCTGCGGCGACGTGGGCTTCGGCAAAACGGAAGTTGCCCTGCGGGCCGCTTTCAAATGCGTCACCTCTGGAAAACAGTGTGCCATCCTGGTACCCACCACCATCCTGGCCTGGCAGCACTATCAGACCATCCTGCGGCGCATGGAGGGCTTCCCCATTGAGGTGGAGCTGCTCTCCCGGTTCCGCACCCCCCGGCAGCAGGATGAGATCCTCCGCCGGGTGAAGCGGGGCAGCGTGGACATTGTGGTGGGCACCCACCGGCTGGTTTCCAAGGACGTGCGGTTCCACGACTTGGGCCTTGTGATCATCGATGAGGAACAGCGCTTTGGCGTGGCCCAAAAGGAAAAGCTGAAGCAGATGTGCAACACTGCCGACGTGCTCACCCTCTCCGCCACCCCCATCCCCCGGACACTGAACATGGCACTTTCCGGCATCCGGGATATGTCCGTGATCGAAGAAGCCCCCCACGACCGCCACCCGGTGCAGACCTATGTGCTGGAATATGACGCTGGAGTGATTGGGGATGCCATCCGCCGGGAACTGCGCCGTGGCGGGCAGGTGTACTACCTCCACAACGATGTGGCCTCCATCCAGAGCACCGTTTCCCGCATCCAGCAAATGGTGCCCGACGCCCGCATTGGCTACGGCCACGGCAAGATGAGCGAGGAGGAGCTTTCCGAGGTGTGGCGGCAGCTTTTGGACCATGAGATCGATGTGCTGGTGTGCACCACCATCATTGAAACAGGGGTGGATGTGCCCACCGCCAACACGCTGATCATTGAAAACGCCGACCGGATGGGCCTTTCCCAGCTGCACCAGCTGCGGGGCCGGGTGGGCCGCAGCAACCGGCGGGCCTATGCCTACCTCACTTACACGCCTAACAAGGCACTCACGGAGATTGCCCAAAAGAGGCTTTCTGCCATCCGGGAGTTTACCGAGTTCGGCTCTGGCTTTAAGATCGCCATGCGGGATTTGGAGATCCGGGGCGCCGGCAACATCCTGGGCGGCGAACAGCACGGCCATATGGAAGCCGTGGGCTATGATATGTATGTGAAGCTGTTAAACGAGGCCGTGTCCCTGATGAAAGGCGAAACACCCGCCCGCCCGGTGGACCAGGACTGCCTGGTGGATATGCAGGTGCAGGCACACATCCCTGAAAGCTATATCGACAGCTTGAGCTTGCGGCTGGATGTATACCGGCGCATCGCCGAAGTGGAAACCCAAGAGGACTCTATGGACGTTTTGGACGAGTTGATCGACCGGTTTGGCGAGCCCCCCGCCTCTGTGAAAGGGCTTTTGGATGTGGCACTGCTGCGCAACACCGCCGCCCGGCTGGGCGTCACCGAGGTGAAACAGCAAGGGGATTCCCTGCTGATTTACAAGGAGAAATTCGACATGGACCAGGTGGCCCCCTTGATCAAGGCTTTGGGCGGCCGGGTGCTTTTGAGCGCCGGCAGCAAGCCTTACATCAGCGTGAAAATGGGCGGACAGCCCCCCACCCAGGCCCTGGGGGAAATTCTCACCGCCATGCAGGAAACTGCCTCTGTTTAAGGGCCCTGTTCACAATTTCCGTGTAGACAAACCTGGAAAAGTGGGGTATAATGTTTGTCGTTCTTTGCAATTAACATCTTTTTGAAAGGCTGATCACCCATGAGAAACATTTGGAAACGCGCCATTGCCGGTATGCTGGCCCTGGCCATGTGCCTGAGCTTTGCCGGCTGTTACGATGAAAATAAAACCTGGGCTGCCCGTCAGGGCGACGACACCATGCCCATCGGCGGGTATATCTATTACCTGTACAGCGCCTATTCGGAGGCCATGCAGAAGGTGGACACCGAAACCCAGGTGCTCAAGGCTGAGATCGATGGCGAAGACGCCACCCAGTGGATCAAGGACCGGGCTATGAGTTACCTGCAGTCCTATTACTACATCGGCGACAAGTTCGACGAATACGGCCTGGAGCTCACCCAGGAGGATCAGGATACCATCAGCAGCACCACGGACAGCTTCTGGGCATACTACCAGAGTATGTTCGAGGATGAGCTGGGCATTGCCAAGGCTTCCTTTGACCAAGCCTACTCCCAGTACAACGCCAAATATCAGAAAGTGATGAAGGCCATGTACGATGAGGGCGGCGAGCTGGCTCTGGCTGACAATGAGTTGAAGGACTATTTCACCGACAACTACTACAGCTATGAATACTTCTTTGTGTCCCTGACCACCACCAACGACGACGGTGAGAGCGAAACCCTCTCCGCTGACGAGCAGGACGCTCTCAAGGAGGAGCTGCAGTCCTATGTGGATAAGATCAACTCCGGGGACATGACCCTCTCCGAAGCTGCTGACGAATACGCGGCCGACCATGACACTGACTCCACCTATTACAAGCCCAGCGCCGCCAAGGGCCAGTATGTCAAGAGCTGCGTCGTCGCCACGACGATGGGGCCTGGCATCAAGATCAATCCTGGCCGGTTCGTTTAATTGCTGATCGATTCGCTTTTGCGGGGCGCATGCCCCGCAAAAGCGTCTTGACATCCCGCAAGCGGGATGGTATACTATAAAAGCTGTCCTAAGACAGCAGGTGTCCAAAAGGACAGAAAAGACAGATTGTCTTGCCTGCCGAGGAAAGGTGCGGATATCCGTGTATATTTACGCGGTTAACAGGCTCTTTCCATCCGTGGAAAGAGCCGTTTTTGTTTGCGCCGGGACGGTTTCGGGCGGATGACATCCGCCGCCGGGCCTGCGTGCCCGATTGATGAACGACTTGGAGGTGAACGAATTTGCCAAGCGAGAAGATTCTCCAGAGGAAAAAGGACGAGGTTGTCGCGCTGACTGAAAAGCTGAAGGCTGCGACTGCCGGCGTTCTGGTCGATTACAAAGGCATCACTGTCGCCGATGACACGAAGCTGCGCAAGGAACTGCGGGAGGCTGGCGTCGAATATTCGATCGTCAAGAACACCATGCTCCGTTTCGCGGCCAAGCAGG
>URKX01000053.1 GCA_900548545.1 uncultured Oscillospiraceae bacterium | reverse complement strand
GGCGGCGTACTCTTACATGGCTCTGGTGCCCATTATCCAGCCTCCGATCATGAAACTCCTGACCACGGAGAAGGAGAGAAAGATCAAGATGGAGCAGCTTCGTCCCGTTTCCAAGCTGGAGAAGATCCTGTTCCCCATTATCGTAACCGTTGTGGTCTGCCTGATCCTTCCCACCACGGCACCCCTGGTTGGTATGCTGATGTTAGGAAACCTGTTCCGGGAGTCCGGCGTGGTAAAACAGCTGACGGAGACCGCTTCCAACGCCCTGATGTACATCGTAGTTATCATGCTGGGAACCTCTGTTGGTGCTACCACCAGCGCTGAGGCGTTCTTAAAGATGGATACCATCAAGATCGTAATCCTGGGCCTTGTGGCCTTTGCCCTGGGTACGGCGGCAGGCGTGGTTTTCGGAAAGATCATGTGCAAGCTGAGTGGCGGCAAGGTCAATCCGCTGATCGGTTCCGCCGGCGTGTCGGCAGTGCCCATGGCAGCCCGTGTGTCCCAGAAGGTGGGCGCCGAGGCGGATCCCACCAACTTCCTGCTGATGCACGCCATGGGTCCCAATGTGTCCGGCGTGATCGGTTCCGCTGTGGCGGCTGGCGTGCTGCTGGCCCTGTTCGGCGCTTAAAGTGCGTTTCTGTGACTTTCACAGGGAAAGGAAATGGCTTAGAATATGGCAAAAAATCCCCTTAAAATTATGGATACCATCCTGCGTGACGCGCACCAGTCCCAGGCTGCTACCCGCATGAAGATCGAGGACATGATCCCGATCCTGCCCGTTCTGGACAGCATTGGGTATTGGTCCTTGGAGTGCTGGGGCGGCGCCACCTTTGATGTGTGTATGCGCTTTTTGAACGAAGATCCCTGGGAGCGGCTGCGCACCTTGAAGAAGGGCCTTCCCAACACCAAGCTGCAAATGCTGCTCCGCGGCCAGAATATCCTGGGCTACCGCCACTACGCCGACGACGTGGTGGAGGCATTCTGCAAGAAGTCCATTGAGAACGGCATCGACGTGGTGCGTATTTTCGACGCCCTGAACGATCCCCGGAACATGGAAGCTGCCATGAAGTTTGTCAAAGAGTACGGCGGCATGGTGGAGGCTGCTATCAGCTACACCCAGAGCCCTGTGCACAACGAGGACTATTTCGTGAAGCTGGCTATGAAGCTGGAGAAGATGGGCGCGGATACCATCTGCATCAAGGACATGGCAAACCTGCTGCTGCCCTATGACGCCTATTCTCTGGTGAAGAAGCTGAAAGAAAACGTAGGCGTGCCCATTCACCTGCACACCCACAACACCACCGGTACCGGCGACATGACCAACCTGATGGCTGCCCAGGCCGGCGTGGACATTGTGGACTGCGCTCTGTCCCCCTTGGCCAACGGCACCTCCCAGCCTGCCACCGAATCCCTGGTGGCCACCCTGCAGGGGACCAGCCGCGACACCGGCCTGGATATGAACAAGCTGGTGGAGGCTGCCGCCCACTTCCGTGGTGTTGCTGAGAAGCTGGATGTCAGCTCTAAGGTCCTGAAGGTGGACGTGAACACCCTGCTGTATCAGGTGCCCGGCGGTATGCTGTCCAACCTGATCTCCCAGCTGAAGCAGGCCAACGCCGAGGACAAGTACTACGATGTGCTGGAGGAGATCCCCCGCGTGCGGAAAGACTTCGGTTATCCGCCCCTGGTCACCCCCACCAGCCAGATCGTGGGCTCCCAGGCTGTGCTGAACGTGCTGGCTGGCGAGCGCTACAAGATGATCACCAAGGAGTCCAAAGGCCTGCTCCGTGGCGAGTACGGCCAGCTCCCCGGCGAGGTCAACGAGGAAGTGCGCAAGAAAGCCATCGGTAATGACGAGGTCATCACTTGCCGTCCCGCCGACCTGCTGGAGCCCGAAATGGATAAGCTCCGCGCCGAGTGCAAGGAGAAGGGCCTGGGCCATTGCGAAGAGGACACCTTGTCCTACGCCCTGTTCCCCCAGGTTGCCGAGAAGTTCTTCCAGTGGCGTGACAACCCCCACAAGGAAGAGGCCGCTCCGGCTCCCGCTGCTGCCCCCAAGGCAGCTGCTCCCGCCAGCAACGGCCCCCGCACTCTGATTGTGGAAGACATGACCAACGGCGTGTTCTAAAATCATTTTAAAGACCGCAAAGGGCGTCCCGGTTGGGACGCCCTTTTTGCAGTTGTGGAAGAGTGTGCTAAAAATGAAAGTACATGGCTTGCCCTCTTGTATTTTTTCCGCCCTTGGAGTACACTACAGCCAAGGGGTACTTTCTGTAAGAGGTACTTTTGAAAAAGGAGGTTTGTTTATGCTGAAAAGTATTCGCAATAGTTTGGTTGCGACCTCCCTGCTCTATGTGGTGCTGGGGCTGGTGTTGCTGCTGATGCCGGGGCTTTCCCTGGGGTTTGCCTGCCTGCTTATCGGGGGCAGCGTACTGGTTTATGGGATCGTCCGGCTGGTTGCCTACCTGCGGGGTGGGGAGTACGCGGACCGGTTGGACTTGTTCCTGGGAGTGCTGTTGATCCTGTTGGGGCTGTTCCTGCTGGTCTGTATCCGGTTCCTGATCACGCTGATCCCAGTAGTGCTGGGAATCTACATCATTGTGGACAGCCTGGCCGCTGTGAAACGCTCCTTAAGCATGAAGGCTTTGGGGTATGGCCGTTGGTGGATTTCTTGCCTGGCGGCGGCGGTCCTGGCCCTTTGCGGCCTGGTGATGGTGCTGAACCCCTTTGGCACGGTGGAGAGCTTGGTGATGTTTATCGGTTTGGGTTTCCTCTTCGATGGTGTTTCTTCTTTGGTGAACACCATCCTGTTGGAGCGCCTTTCCCGTTGAGCCCTCCTGTAAAAAAGCCCCTCCCACACACGTGGGAAGGGCTTTTTTGTTTGAAAGATGGTGGAGCGTGTAACCAAAGAGGGGGATGGGACGTCTAATAGGCAAAGTCAGAGTTTGTAAGAGAGTAAACGGTCCTTGTCCTCTTTGCTCACCCGGCGGGATTCCCGCACTTTCTGGATGGCCTTGTTCTGGATCCAAGGTTCTAAGGCCCGCTGTGCCAAAAGGGATTCCGTTTCCTGGGGGAATTTGACAAACCAGACGGACAGTGCCCAGGCAACGGCCATTTTGGCGTAGTATCCCGGGTGCCGGACTTGGCCCAGCAAGCCCAGGCCCTCTTTCAAGTGGGCAGCATCCACAAAGTGGGAGAGCTGCATCACAGCGGCAAACCGGGCTTTGTATTCCTCATCGCTGGCATACAAGGGTTTGAGGAACTCCCACATGAGAAGCACTTCTTGGGGGGACCGCGGCTTTAAACTGCCGCAAAAGGTGTCGCATACCGCCCAGTTGTCGATCCGGGGAAGGAAGTCCTCCACCAAGGGGCGTTTTTCTTCCCAGGGCAGCGTCATCCCGCCGATCACCAGCCCCCGCAGCTGGGTTTCCTCATAGCAATTGGGCTGGAAGTGCTCCAAGAATCCCGACGGGTCCTGCCGCAAAAGGGCCTTTGCCACCTGCCGCATTTGGGGCAGCCGTATCCCATAGGCGGTTTCCACTCCTGGCAGCAGGCTTTCGTTAAAGGTTTTGTAGGCGGGATCGGCCAGGCTTTCCAGCTCCCGGCGCAAGGCTGCGCAGTCTTGGGGAGAGAAGGGGGCCGTCATTGGGCCTCCTTTACCAGTTCCCGGATCAAGGCCAGCAAGTTGGGGATGGATTGGGACTTGTCAAAGTGCTGGCAGTTTTCCCGCATCTCCCGCAGCTTCTCCTTCTCGCTGAGCAGGGCGGAAATCTGCCCGGCAAAGTCCCCGTCCTTTTCCAGGCGCACGCCCATGTCGTGGACTTTGAGGAAGTTGGCGTTGTCCTCCTCCTGGCCGGGGATGGCGTCGAACACAGCCATGGGCAGGTTGCAGGCCAGGGCCTCGGAAACGGTGAGGCCGCCGGGCTTTGTCACCAGCAGGTCGCTGGCGTGCATGTACTTTTCCACCTCATCTGTGAAGTAGATCAGCCGGGTAGGAATGCGCTCCCCGCCGGCCAGCTCCCGCTCAAAGGCCTCGTACAGGCGCTGGTTGCGGCCGGTGATGACGATAATCTGCATTTTTACCTCGGTGTCGGCCAGCTCCCGGTAAAGCTTGATGATGTTGGAGACACCGAAGCTGCCTGCCATGAAGAGCAGCGTGGGCAGTTCAGGGTCGAAGTTCAGGTCCCGCAGGATCATGGAACGGTCCTCCCGGTCGAAAAACACGTCATGTACCGGGATGCCGAAGGGATAAATTTTTTCCTTGGGCACGCCGAAGGTCATCAGCTCCGGCACCATGTCGTCACTGGCCACCACATAGGCGTCCACATAGTCCGCAATCCAGGCCCGGTGTACGCCGTAGTCGGTGAGAATACAGATCAGGGGAGCAGTGACGGACCCATCCTCCTTGAGGTCTGAAACCATTTCCGTGGCAAAAGGATGGGTGGTGATGATCACATCCGGATGGTAAGCTTCAATGGCCGGCAGCAGCAGGTTGCTGAACATGCCGCTGAGCTTTGGTACCAGGTCGGAAAAGAGATTCTGTTTGTTGGTCTGCTTATAGAGTCTGCCGAACAGGGCAGGTACTTTCTTTGCCATAAACAGATAGCTGTCGCACACCGTCTTGTCCAGAAACCGGCCAACCGCCTTGAGCGTATCCACAGATTTGACATCGTGGCCCGTGTTGTCCCGTATGTACCGCTCCACTGCATTGGAGGCCCGCAAATGCCCGCCGCCGGTGGCGGCTGTCAACAATAAAATTTTCATCAGTAAAAACCCCTTCTCAATTTGGATCCCCACGAAAGGGGGACTATTGCAATAATACCCTCGCACAGCGATATTTATTGTCGCAGAAAGCAGAAAAAAGCGTAACTTTTCTGTTCCCTCTGTACTCTTATAGAATAGTAGGAAAAAGAAAAGAAATAGACGATAAAATTCTTTCCTTTTTCCTACTATTTCAATGGAAATGTAAGGACGGGAAGGGTTTCACCGTCTTCTTTTCAATAACAAGGTTTTTCAGCCTGCTGAATTATGAACATATTGTAACATACCCCTCTTGAAAATGCCAGTTTTTTAATGGTTTTGAAACCTTTTCCATGCTTTACTTTTGCCTATAAAATAAGGTATAATAATAAAACGATTGGACTTTACGGCAAAGTGTGCAAATAGGCGGACTTTGCAAACGATATAACCTCAGAAAATATACAGCAGTCTTGAAAGGGGGGCTTTCCGTGAAAAGAAACCCAAATAAACTGAAAACAGCAGCATTGCTGGCATCCATACTGCTTCTCATAACTGGAGTTTCGGCCTGTTCGCCGAAGCCGGAGCCTGACAGTCAGATCTCTTCCCAGGTGGAAGATCCCGCGGTATTTCCGGATGGAACCAGTATCGGCGGGAAGAATATTTCAGGAAAGACCGTGGATGAGGCGTTGGAAACCGCCCGCAAGGCCCTGCAGGAGACAGTGGATGGCCTGGAAATATCAGTAAAATTCCGGGATGACACGGTGGTGCTCTCCAAAAGTGATTTTGTCACCAAGGATGTGCTGGAGCTGACCCTTCCCAAACTGCTGGAAAGCCGCAGGGCGGACAAGTATGAGCTTGCATATGTGACCGATCTCTCGGAAAGCGGCAGGCAGAAGCTGACGGATGCGGCCGCAGCCTGCTATGCCGAAGGAAAAAATGCCACAGTCACCGGTTTTGATTCCGATGCGGGGGCTTTTATCTTTTCGGATGAGCAGAAGGGAAGCCGTGTAGACTTGGTGAAGACCTTGGCAAGCGTGCGGCAGCTGTTATCCCAAAAGCACAGCGGCGCAATTCAGGCGGCTTTTCTGGAGGCAAACCCCACACTTACCAAGGAAACCCTTTCGAAGAATTTCAAATTGATGGCCTCTTATACCACGGAGTCCGGAAATACGGAAAACGGCAACAGCAACATGAGGTTGGCGCTCTCCCATGTGAACGGTACCGTGTTGGAGCCCGGGCAGGTGTTCTCCTACAATGATACCATCGGGGACAGCACAAATCCGGAGAACGGCTGGCTGCCTGCCGGGGGTCTGAGCGGAGGCGTTCTGGTACAGATGTACGGCGGCGGAATCTGCCAGGGTTCCAGCACATTATACAATGCAGTGCTCCGAGCGGGGCTGGAAATCGTAGAGAGGGACTGCCACAGCTCGCCCTCCAGCTACTGCCCTATCGGCCTGGACGCCACGGTGGATTACGGCAATATCGATTTCAAGTTCCGCAATCAATTGGACACGCCGGTGTACCTCTCCGCCTGGATGGACGGCGTCACGCTGCATGTGAATGTGTACGGCTGCTTCCCGTCCGAATGGGACAGGGTGGAGGTTTCTTCAGAACAGGTGGGGTACGAACCGCCCCGTTCCGAGGTGAGCTTTGTCACAGATTATGATTTGGCTGCCGGCGAGTATGTGAGAAAAACATCCGGCAACGAGGGATATTCTGCCTGTGCCTACCGAACCTATTACAAGGGCGATACCGTTGTAAAATCAGAACAGCTGCCGGATTCCTATTACGAACCCACCGGCACGGTTTACGCCGTAGGGGAAGGGACGGACACCTCCAAGGTGGATACCAGTAAGGAGAGGGGGACTACAACAAAGGAGAAACCCTCTCCGGAACCCTCCAAATCTCCGGAGACGCCTTCGAAGCCCCCTGTGAATCCGGATCCGCCGGAGGAATCTTCCGAGCAGCCGCCCGAATCTCCTGAGCCTACGGAGGAGCCGCCGGAATCCTCTGAGCTTTCGTCGGAGTCAAACTCTTCAGAATTTTCCTCATCCAATCCGGAGGAGGGCGCTGACGATGTTGATTCGGCTGCGGAATAACAACGAAAATACATAGCGGAATTTTCAGCTTTCTGTTTGTTGTTCCAATGTTCTTTCCATTCAGCGTTTTTCAATCCCCTGTGCCGTTGACGGTGCGGGGGATTGTGCGGTAATCCGCGTGTACCCCGAAGTCTGAAAAGCAGGGCGGGAAAAATTATCATAGCCAGGAGAAAGGAAGAAGGTCCTATGAAAGACGGTTTGATTCGAATTGCTGCGGCGACGCCGGAAACAGGGGTTGCCGATGTGAAAGCCAATATCGCCAGAATGGGGGAACTTGCCAGGGAAGCGGCACAACAGGGCTGCGCCGCGGTGGTCTTTCCGGAACTGGCTGTCACCGGCTACACCTGCGGCGATCTTTTCCGGGACGCCACGCTGATTCAGGCTGCGGAGCGGGGCCTTTCCCAACTGATGGAAGAAACTGGGAAACTGGACCTGCTTTGTGTGGTGGGAGTGCCTGTGGCGTTCAGGGGTGGGCTTTACAATTGCGCTGCGGTGTTTTTGCGGGGAAAGCTGCTGGGACTTCCGGCGAAGACTCATATTCCCAATTATGCTGAATTTTATGAAGCCAGGCATTTTACGCCTGCTCCTGAGAAAGCGGAAACGGTTCTTTACTGTGGCCAGAGGGCGCCCATGGGCGGAAACTTACTGTTTTCCTGCGAAAATGTTACAGGCCTGACGGTAGGAGTGGAAATCTGTGAGGACTTGTGGGTGGCTGGGCCGCCCAGCACGAGGCTGGCCCAGTGCGGAGCCACGGTGCTGCTCAATCCCTCCTGCAGCGATGAGACCATCGGAAAGGCTGAATACCGCAG
>URKX01000052.1 GCA_900548545.1 uncultured Oscillospiraceae bacterium | reverse complement strand
TGTGGATGGTATAGCCGAAGTAGGAGTTCAGCACGTCCACGTCGCCCCGGTCCCAAGCCACTTCAATGGCATGGCGGATGGCGCGTTCCACCCTGGAACTGGTGGTGTTATACTGTTTGGCCACATTGGGGTAAAGCTGTTTGGTCACAGCGTTGATGATTTCCGGGTCCTCCACTGCCATCAAGATGGAGTCTCGCAGGTAGTGATAGCCTTTAATGTGGGCAGGCACGCCAATCTGGTGGAGGATCTCTGTAACCTGCATCCGCAGGCTGGTGCTGATAGGTTCCGTATCGAAATGCCTCCCCTTCATGGAGAGAAGGGAAAGCACACGCTGGGCCATTTCGTTTTTGTCATAGGGGGACAGGGCGAAATAGGCAACGCCAGCGGCAGCGATTTCCCGCTCAATGATGGGGTTGGTATAAGAGGAGGTCACTATGTAGAGGGGGTTTTCCACATTGGCATCTTGGGCCACCGCGTGGATTACCCCGAGGGCGTCTAGTCCGGGCATTAAAAAGTCCATGATGACCAGCTGGGGACGCTCTTCCCGTATTTTACCCAAAAGCAGGGTGCTGTCCCGTTTGAGAAAAAGGGGATGCACCCCGCGTTGGGATAATTTCTGGATCGGCTCACGGCCCCATTCGCCGTCTTCCGAACTTATAATTATCTTACTTTCTTTTTCCATGACGAACCTCCTGGCATTGATTTATTGTGAAAAAATTTTACCACAAGATTTTGCCAATAGCAAGTGGTTTGCATGAAAAAACTAGAAAATTATCCTGCCGAAAAAGGTTGAAAATTGGCTTAAAACCGGGATTCTTCAGGCTTCGACTTTCTTCGGCAACAAGATATTTTACATTTTTTGAAAAGAACTACAAGATACGGTGGTGAGCCCGTACAGGGAAAAGGGATGTTTCCCAATATTGGAATGTGCCTCTTAGAACACGGAAGGGCGCAGAGAAGCCCAAGGCTTCTCTGCGCCCTTACTGTCAGCTTCCAGTTTCTTGGGCAGGCATTTCCCCCAGCATATGGGTGAGAAAGATTCCATATCCCTTTTCGGGGGACTCCACCAGCACGTGGGTGATGGCGCCGGCTAGTTTCCCGTCTTGTAAAATAGGGCAGCCGCTCATCCCCTGGACAATGCCGCCGGTTTTTTCTAAAAGCCTTGGGTCGGTCACTTGTACCACCATGTTTTTGGTAAGAGTTTCCAGGCTTAAGATCTCCACAATCTCCCCATCATAGAGCTGTGGCCCTGTTTCGTCTAGGGTGACCAGAAATTGCACAGGCCCTGGACGGACTTGCTCTTTGGAAAGGATTTCCACAGCCTCCCCGGTGGGTGCTTGCTGCAATGTGCCGTAAACGCCGGTTTCGCTGTTTTTTAGCAGCGTGCCCAGGCTGTCATCCGAGGAGAAATACCCCTGCAGCCTGCCGGGCTGTTCCGCTTCTCCTTTGACAATGCCGCTGAGGGTGATCGGTGCCGGTTCCCCGGACTTTAATGCCATTACCCCGTTGGTATCCATGTCACAGATACCGTGGCCCAGCCCCGCGAAGATGCCGCTTTCCGGGTCATAAAAGGTCAATGTGCCAATGCCTGCCGCACTGTCCCGGACCCACATCCCTGTTTTGAAGGATCCTTCCCCGAATACCGGTGTGATTTCAGCTTCGAAAACTGTGTTTTCCCGGCGCACTTGGAAGGTGATAGGCTCCCCGCCGCTTTGGCTGATATACCGGGCCAACGTGGCGTTATCGGGGATACTGGAGCCATTGGCTTGGAGCAAGTAGTCCCCGGGCTGGATGCCTGCTTCTTCCGCAGGACAACAGATCCCTTCCTCGGTGCGGATGTCGGACAGCGAGGCCACAATCACCCCATCGGTAAAGAGCTTCATGCCAAATACCGTACCCAGGGGGACAACTTTTTCCGGTTCCGTCTCACTGGACCCTTGGCCTGTTTGGCCTCGGTCTGAAGGGAACTCCTGGCTGCCATTGAAGACAGATGCCTCTAATGCCACTGGTTCTGCTTTTTCGGGAAAGGCCCCCACACAGCCCAGCATACACAGTGCGGTGGTGCCCACGCTGAGGGCGAACACCTTCACAGCTTTTGTCAAGGTGTGCCGGTTCCAGTGTTTCCAAAAGGCTTTGATACGCGTTCATCCCTTTCTTGGGCATAGCGTGGGAAAATTTTTTCCCGCCCACGGTTACTCTGCCACCGGAAGCGGAAAATATTTTGACAATTAAAAACGCTCCTGCCTGATCCAGGTAGGAGCGAGAATTTTTGGTCTGCCGCAACGATGGGGCGTCGGCCGTGGACCAGCGATTGCCAATCCTTGCCCCATCGAAGGACAGTTATGTAAATATGAAAGAAAAAGAGAGTGCATAAAGCAAGTGGCTTTCGCCTGTCTGTGTGGTATCACATCCTTTCTCGTTTCAGTGTCTATAGTCTACCCCATAATTATGAAGCAGGTGTCAGGAGATTTTGAAGAAACGGTAAGGAATTTATGAACATAGGTTGAATAACTCTTTTTGTAAAACTGTGGATAGTGCCGAAAACGCCTGGAAAACCTAGATTTTAACGATTTAAAGCGAGTTTTTTTGTTGAAACGGGTCCGGGTTTGTGATAAGATAAAAAGCAACCCCCAAGGTGGGAAGGCAAAATGCAGGACAAGCCCTCCCAACTTGCGCGAGACCTTGTTCCATAGGGAGGAAATTATGAGCGAACGATCCCAGGTCACTGTGATTTGCGGCCACTATGGCTGCGGCAAGACAAACCTCGCCTTGAACCTGGCGCTGGAAGCGGCAGCCAAGGGGGAGAAGGTCACCGTGGCGGATTTGGACATTGTCAATCCCTATTTCCGCTCTTCCGAATACGGCGGCCTGCTGGAAGAACACGGGGTGCATTTGATTGCCCCCGTGTTTGCAGGGACCACTCTGGATACCCCCACACTGCCCCCGGAGCTCTATTCCATTTTTGAGCCGTCGGCCGGGCAGGTGTTCATTGACGCGGGAGGCGACGACGCAGGCGTCACTGCGTTGGGAGGCCTGCATACCCAGCTGGAGGAAACCGGTTATGAAATGCTGTATGTCATCAACCGGTACCGGGTGTTGTCCCAAACACCGGAAGAAGCAGCTGCCCTGCTCCAGGAGATCGAGGGTGCCAGCCGCCTAAAGGCCACCGGCCTGGTGAACAACTCCCACCTGGGGGTGGAAACCACCCTGGAAACGCTTCTGGGAGGCTTGGACTTCGCCCACCGGACGGCTCAGCTGACGGGCTTGCCTCTGCTGTACTCCACTGTGCCGGATTTTGCCCTGAAGCCGGGGGAAACCCTGCCGGAAGGGTTCAAGCCCATCCAGCGCCTTGTGAAGTTCCTTTGGGAATAGCGCAGGACGCCGCATCGCCCTGCCGGAGCTTTCCGTGTGCCAACCCAGTTATACCAAGTGATATCTCGTTACAAGAGGACTAATACAGTAAATTCCTTGAAGGAGGGAAACGATTATGGCAAAGATCATTGTGGATGAGAAGGTCTGCAAGGGCTGCGGGATGTGCGTGCACGCCTGTCCCCTAAAGATCATCGCTCTGGACAAGAGCCGCCTCAACGCCAAAGGTTACCATCCCGCCAAGCTGATGGAACCTGAAAAGTGTGTGGGCTGCGCTTCCTGCGCCACCATGTGCCCCGATACGGCCATCACAGTCGAACGGTAAAAAATTGTTCGGGGGCCAGCCTTGCCCCCCGAGAAAGGAATGTTACATATGAAGGTTTTGATGAAGGGCAACGAGGCGCTGGCCGAAGCCGCCATCCGCGCCGGCTGCCATCACTTCTTCGGTTATCCCATCACGCCCCAGACCGAACTGGCGGCGTATATGTCCAAGCGTATGCCCCAGGTGAACGGCACCTACCTCCAGGCGGAATCTGAAATCGCCGCCATCAACATGGTGCTGGGCGCCTCCTCTGCCGGCGTGCGCGCCATGACTTCCTCCTCCTCTCCCGGCATCAGCCTGAAGGGCGAGGGCATCTCCTATATGGCCGGTTCCGACCTGCCCGCGGTGATCATCAACGTCCAGCGCGGCGGCCCTGGCCTGGGCGGCATCCAGCCCTCCCAGTCCGACTATTGGCAGGCCACCAAAGCCACCGGCCATGGCGACTTCCAGATCCTGGTGTTTGCCCCCTCCACCGTGCAGGAGATGGTGGACCTGATCTCCCACGCTTTTGACACCGCCGATAAATACCGGATGCCCGCCATGGTGCTGGCCGACGGTATGCTGGGCCAGATGATGGAGCCTGTGGAGCTGCCCGAGGAAGGTTCTGCAAAGCTTCCCGAGAAGGAGTGGGCTGCCAAAGGCCATGGTGGCCAGCGCGCCCACAACATCATCAACTCCCTGTACCTGACCCCTGAAAAGCTGGAGCAGCTGGTCATGGAGCGTTTCGAGCGCTATGAAACCGTGAAGAAGAGCGAGCAGATGGCGGAAGAGTACCTCACCGAGGACGCCGACGTTGTGCTGGTGGCCTATGGTGCCTCCTCCCGTGTGGCCCGCAGCGCTGTGAACAAGGCCCGTGAAAAGGGCATCAAGGCTGGCCTGGTCCGCCCCATCACCCTGTGGCCCTTCCCTGTGGAGGCCCTGAACCGTGCCGCCTCCCACGCCAAGAACTTCCTGGTGGTGGAGATGAGCATGGGCCAGATGGTGGACGATGTGAAGCTGGCCATCAACTGCCAGGTGCCTGTCCACTTTTATGGCCGCACCGGCGGCATGATCCCCACCCCGGCGGACGTGCTGGCACAGATCGAAGCGCTGGTGTGACCAGCGAGTAACGATAGGAGTTTGGCTGTCCAAATTCCGGAAAGGGAAGAACTTATTATGGCTATTGTATTTCAAAAACCGTCTACCCTGACCGACGCGCCTATGCACTACTGCCCCGGCTGCACCCATGGCATTGTCCACCGTCTGGTGGCCCAGGCCCTGGAAGAGCTGGGTGTGGAAGGAAAGGCTGTGGGCGTTGCCTCTGTGGGCTGCTCGGTCATGTGCTACGATTATTTTACCTGCGATATGGTGCAGGCCCCTCACGGCCGCGCCCAGGCAGTGGCCACCGGCCTCAAGCGCGCCCGTCCTGAAAATGTGATCTTCACCTACCAGGGCGACGGCGACTTGGCCGCCATCGGCACTGCCGAAACCGTTCACGCTGCTACCCGCGGTGAGAACATCACCGTCATCTTCATCAACAACGCTATTTACGGCATGACCGGCGGCCAGATGGCCCCCACGTCCCTGCCGGGGCAGATCACCCAGACCACCCCCTATGGCCGCGATACCAACACCGCCGGCTATCCGGTGCGGGTGTGCGAGATGCTCTCCACCCTGGACGGCGTGGCCTTTGCCCAGCGTGTTACGGTGGACAATGTGAAGAACGTGAACATCGCCCGGAAGGCCATCAAGAAGGCGTTCCAGAACCAGATCGAAGGCAAGGGGTACTCCATTGTGGAAGTGCTCTCCACCTGCCCCACCAACTGGGGCCTGTCCCCTGTGGAAGCCCTCAAGTGGTTGGAGGACAACATGATCCCCTATTATCCCCTGGGGGTCTATAAGGATGTGGAGGAGGGTGTGAAGAAATGAAAAACCTGAATATCCTCTTTGCCGGTTTCGGCGGCCAAGGCGTGCTGTTTGCCGGGAAGATCGTGGCCTACGCCGCTTTGATCGCCAATAAGCAGCTCTCTTGGCTGCCCTCCTATGGCCCTGAGATGCGGGGCGGCACCGCCAACTGCAGCGTGTGCGTTTCCGACGAGGCCATTGGCTCGCCCCTGGTGACCAATCCCAACGTGTTCGTTGCCATGAACCTGCCCTCCTTCGACAAGTTCATCGACGCGGTGGAGCCCGGCGGCATTGTTATCGTGGACTCCAGCCTCATCGACAAGAAGGTAGAACGGGACGACGTCACCGTTTACTACGTGCCCTCCACTAAGCTGGCGGATGAAAACGGCCTTTCCGGCCTTTCCAACATGATCCTGGTGGGCAAACTGTTCCATGAGGTGTGCGCTGGGGACAGCGATTACAAGTTCTGCGATGCTGAAACCCTGGACCAGGCTATCCAGAAGTGTGTGCCGGCCCGCAAAGCGCAGATGCTGGACTTTAACCGCAAAGCCGTGCAGATCGGCGCCGAGCAATAAGGACCTATAAGAAAACGCCCTGGACTTCCAGGGCGTTTTTTGTTGCCATTTAATGGCGGCAGTGGTAAGATGAGGGAAAAGGGCCAGGGAGGATTCCCTCCGCAGGCAGGGAAAAGGAGTGGTTTTGCATGGCAGAAGAGCAGGAATTGCTGGAACAACAGCCTCCAGAGTGGTACATGGAGTGGTATATCACCTCTCAGGCAAGCTTTTGGGATCACAGCCGCCGGGAACGGCCAGGGATCCAGCTGCCCTTTTCCGGGGAGTTTGATTGGGCCGGCAGCCACTGGGTGGTGCCGGGGGTGTACTCCTGCGGGAAAGCCTTGGTGGTGGACTTTTGCCGCCAGGTGGAGCCAGAGGCAATGGAATCCTTTATGGAGAAATGGGGTCTGACCCCGGGGAACGACGACACCAGGAATTTCACCAAAGAAGAGGCACTTCGCCTGGAAGTGGAAAGCCCCATGAGTTTTTCCTTCCACCCCACCGCCCTGGTGAACGGAAAAGAATTCCGGTCCAGCCGTGGTTCCGCTGTAGGTTATCTGCCTCTTGCGCAGCTGGAGGCCACCGAACAGGAGGGGTATTGGGCCGCGCGCCATTACGGCCTGGATCTGTCCAAAGCCTGGCACATCTGGCGGTTCTCCTTCCCATGGAACCGCCGCCGGGAGGTGGATACCCTGTCCTTTGAGATGAAAGCTGAGAGAGCCCGTTTGCCCGGCCCCTCTTTCCAGATCCAGCCGGGGGAGCAGGTGGAACTGACCCATCCCGTCACTGGGGAGAACATGACCCTCACCGCCCAGGGCCTTCAGCGGGAAACGCTGGGGGACCTAGGGTTCCCGGACAAGGAGGGCTGGGAGATCCCCAGCCATTGCTGGAAACTCTCCTACACCTTGGAGCCTCCCATGAAAGACTTCTCCTTGGAGGACGTCCTGGAAGGGGATCAGATGCGCCCCAAGGCACCAAAAGAGGGGGAGATCCTGGGTGGCGGGATCGCCGTGGCTTCCATGGCCAGCTCGGTGGGGATCATCGGAGGGGCGGACGGCCCCACGGCGCTCTACGTAGGGGCGCCCCAGCCTCCCGTCTGCCGCGTTGCCTATTCCGGCCTCCGCTTCCAGCCGGTGGAGCAGGTCACCTGGGTGCCCATTTTCCCTTGGGAATCCGGGGAGGACAGGACCGTGTCCCTGGAGAAAACCCAATAAAAAAGCGCCCCTTCCCGGTTTGGGAGAGGGCGTTTCCATTCGTTGCCGTATGTTTCCGGGCCTCCCCTAAAGAAGGAGGTCCATTTGCCTTGGTAGGATATCAGGGCACCTGTTCCTGCTTTTCCCCGGGGAACGTTCCTTCCACCAGGGCTTGGGTATAATAAACTTCACTGCTTCTGCCTGTTGTCGCATTTGTGATAGGATAATACCCCTGTGAACTGAGTTTATCCGCGACGTGAACAAGGAGCAATGGGGAAAACCGGTGAGTATGGCAGGGCGCTTTCCTTTTCCCAGAAGGGCGATGTCCGCTTTTTGCTGTGTCCACGTCCACATGGCAATGTGTTCCTCTTGAAGAAGCTTGGACGAATGGACTGTAGTCACGTTTGCTGCCTTTCCCACATACAAATAAACCAATTCTGGAAGAAGGGAAGTGGCAGTGTTGTTAGCGCAACTTTTTGAACTGTTGACCCATGTGTTTTACCTGTTTCTCCATGTTACGGGAAGCGGTACCTTTCCCCGGGCCCTTTCCGCAGCTCAAGAGCGCCAGGCCCTGGAAGAGATGGAAGCAGGAAGCCAAGCTGCCCGGCAGAAGCTGATCGAGCATAACCTGCGTCTGGTGGCTCACATCATCAAAAAATATTACGCCAGTCAAAACGACCAGGAGGACCTGATTTCCATCGGCACCATCGGCCTCATCAAAGCAGTGGATACCTTCGACCCGAAAAAGGGCATCCGCCTTTCCAGCTATGCCTCCCGCTGCATTGAAAATGCTATCCTCTCACAGATGCGTTTATGGTTTCAAACCAATACCCCCAGAGCAGTAAAGACCCCAAATGGCGTATTCTGGCACAGGTTTCCGAGAATATATACATCCTTTGTTCCACTTCGGACGGATATGTGAGGTATGCACCCATGTATATCCATAGTTTCCGACTGATAGCCCCTCGCAAGCTGCTGGAAGCCCAGTTGTTCAATCAGCAGTATCAGAATTATGAGGATATACCGAATGTACCGGACAGGCTCCGTTGGTGCCGTCACCACATGGGATTGATGCAGAAAGAGGTTGCTGACCTGATTGGAATATCCAGAGGGCATTACATAGATTTTGAAGTTGGGTATGTAGACCATTATCCGAAAGAAATCGTGGACAAGCTGGCAGAGCTTTATCAGATTCCTGTAGATGATTTGCTGGACGATTACAATCGCTTCTTATATAAAGGGCAAGGGAAACTGATACGAGAATATCGTGAGAGTCTTGGGTTAAAGAAGAAACCTTTTGCACGCTTAATGGGAATAGAACCAAATTCGCTTCGAGCATGGGAGTCAGACCAGAAGCGAATGTTTAAGGATTCGTGGGAGAAATATTTCAAAGGTAAAATCAAAGTATAGAAAAAAGCAGGTGTTCAAACTTACAGAGTTTGTTCACCTGCTATAATATCGACAGTGGGTATCCGCTGTATAAAAGGCGGATATCTATGCG
>URKX01000051.1 GCA_900548545.1 uncultured Oscillospiraceae bacterium | reverse complement strand
TGGACGCCTTTACCAAAATGGGCGTGTGGTTCACCGGCGGCACCAACTCCCCCTATATCTGGCTAAAGTGCCCCGGCGGCATGGGCTCTTGGGAGTACTTTGACTACCTGCTCCACAACGCGGAAATCGTAGGCACCCCCGGCGAGGGCTTCGGCAAGAACGGCGAGGGCTATTTCCGCCTGACCGCCTTCGGCGATGCCCAGAAGACCGTGGAGGCTATGGAGCGCATCCAGAAGCTGCAAAAGTAAACCACAAGCTGCGCCTGGACGCAAGCCGCGGGGCGCGCCGTAAAGCGGCACTGGCTGGTTGAAGGGAAACAGCCTGGCGGTTGCGGCTTGCAGCACAGAGCGAAGAAAATTTTCACCAGTTTTTTCAAAGGCTGCGGTGATTGGGGCAAAATCCCTTCCACAGTACGCGTCAACGAAAGAGGAGTTGTCAACCATGTTAGAGCAGTTAAAAGAACAGGTCTACCGCGCCAATCTGCTGCTGCCCCAGCACCACTTGGTCACCTTTACTTGGGGCAACGTCAGTGGGATCGACCGGGAAAGCGGCATCATGGCCATCAAGCCCAGCGGCGTGGAGTATGAAAAGCTCTCCCCGGAGGATATGGTGCTGGTGGATGTCCGTACCGGGAAAAAAGTGGAGGGCAAATGGAACCCCTCCTCGGATACGGACACCCACTGTGAGCTGTACCGGGCTTTTGAGAACATTGGGGGCGTGGTGCACACCCACAGCCGGTGGGCCACCATTTTCAGCCAGATGGGCCGGGGCATCCCCGCTTTGGGCACCACCCACGGGGACTACTTTTACGGAGAGATCCCCTGTACCCGGAAGATGACCCCCGAGGAGATCGGCGGGGAGTATGAGCTGGAAACCGGCAAGGTGATTGTGGAAACCTTCCGAGGGAAGAACCCGGAGGACATCCCGGCAGTGCTGGTGCACAGCCACGGGCCCTTCGCCTGGGGCACCGACGCCCAAAACGCAGTGCACAACGCGGTGGTGTTGGAGGAAGTGGCCTTTATGGCTTGGCATTCCCTGATGATGGAACCCTCCCTGCCCGCCATGCAGCAGGAGCTGCTGGACAAGCATTACCTGCGCAAACACGGCGCGGGTGCCTATTACGGCCAAGGAAAATAACTTGCCAAGGGCGTGTCCTCAGGGGCGTGCCCTTTTTGTTAGGAGGAAAAAAGAATGTTGTATTTTCAAGACGGCCCTCTCACGGTCCGCCCTCTGGAACAGGAGGACTGTGAGGCGTTCCCCCGGTGTTTTGCCGCCCAAGGGTGGGAAAAGCCCCGGGCCTTGTTCCGGCGCTATCTGGAAGAGCAGGGCAGGGGGGAGAGAAGGGGTGTTGTGGCCCTGTGGGATGGGGAGCAGGCAGGTTACCTCACCTTGCTTCCCGAAGCCCCGGCGGGCGCTTTTGCCGGAAAGGGCTGGCCCGAAATCTGCGATTTCAATGTGCTGGAAACGTACCAGCGCCGGGGCGTGGGCAGCCGGCTGTTGCAGGTGGCGGAAGAGCTTGCTGGGGAGGCCAGCGATACGGTTTGTTTAGGCGTGGGGCTCCACAGCGGGTATGGGGCCGCCCAGCGGCTGTATAGCAAACGGGGCTATCTCCCCGATGGCTCCGGGGTGTGGTACCGGGATGCCCCCATGGAGCCCTACAGCCCCTGCGCTGCGGATGACGACCTGGTGCTGTACCTATGGAAGGAACTCCCCCGGAAAGTGTTCCGCCCCTTGGGAAGGGAAGAGCTGGCGCCGGAGCTGTTTCGGTGCTTTGACCGCTTCCAGGTGGTGGAACGTTGCTGGCGGAAGGAGCAGGGCCAATGGGTGGTGAAAGACATTGCCTTCACCGAGCGCTGGAGCGATGAGGACTATCAAACCCTGTGCGGCTGCTTGAGGAACACGTTGGACACCGGGGGCCAAGTGTGCGGGGCTTTTGTGGAAGGGAAGCTGAAAGGGTTCTCTTCTGTGGAGGGAGGACTGCTGGGAAGCAGGCAACAGTATGCCGATCTGAGCAGCCTCCACGTTTCCGCAGACTGCCGGAGCCAGGGCCTGGGACGCAGGCTGTTCCAATTGGCGGCGGGATTTGCCCGGCGAAAAGGGGCGAAAGCGCTGTACATTTCCGCCCACTCCTCTGTGGAAAGCCAAGCTTTTTATAAGGCAATGGGCTGCGTGGAGGCTGAAGAGCCCATTCCTGCCCATGTGCTGGCGGAACCCTGTGATTGCCAGCTGGAGTGCCCGGTCATCCCATAGGATCAGACAGCCGAAAGGCTGTCTTTTTTTATGCGTTTGTTTCGGCAGCAGTTGGACGGCCTGCTTTGGAAAATACGAATGCGTAAGAAACATGAAAGAAATACCTCTTGACACATAATACTATGTGATATATAGTATAAGTGATCACAGAGGAAAGGAGCGAGGAAATGGACGCCCAATTGAAAAAGGGGCTTTTGGAGGTGTGCGTGCTGGTTGCGCTGCAATCCAGCGATTCGTATGGATATCAGATCATCAAGGATGTGTCCCCCATTGTGGAGATCTCCGAATCCACCCTGTATCCCATCCTCAAGCGTTTGGAAGCGGGGGGCATGGTGACCACCTATTCCATGGAGCATAACAGCCGCCTGCGGAAGTATTACCGCCTGACCCAGAAAGGCCGCCAGCGGATCCGGGAATTCCTGGTGGAATGGGAAGACGTGATGAAGGCCTACCGGTATATCGCCGCCTCCCAGGAGGAGGGGGCGATGGAAGAAATGGGGAGAAAGGAAGAGCGTGTATGAGAAAGCAGGAATTTTTAAACCAACTGGCAGCGGCCCTTGCCGGGATGGACCGGGAAGAGCGCTACCGTACCCTAAGCTACTATGACGAGCTCATTGACGACCGCATGGAGGATGGCCAGGACGAGGAGCAGGCTGTGGCCGGCCTGGGGGATCCGGGGCAGGTGGCCCGGGAGCTTCTGGTGGAAGAGGAACCGGCTGTGCCCAAGGCAACTGGCCGGAAGGTGTGGGTCATCGTGCTGCTGGTGTTGGGGTTCCCCCTGTGGGGAAGTTTGCTGTTGGCAGGGGCTTGCCTGCTGCTGGTGCTGTTCATCCTCCTGTATGTGCCGGTGGTGATTTTGGGTGCGCTGGCCTTGAGCTGCCTGGTGGCTGCCTTAATGGGCGTGGTGGGCATCCCCTTCTTGATTTGGGATGTGGGCGTTTTGGCCGGGGGCCTGCCTGCGGGGCTGTTCCAGCTGGGGTTGTCTGCGGCGCTGCTGGGAGTGAGCGCGCTGTCTGTGGTGGCCCTGTTCTACACCACCAAGGGCTGCGTGTGGGTATGTAAATCCATTTGGCGCTGGATGCGGCGCAGCGTGAGCAAAAAAGGGAGGGCTTTGGCATGAAAAAGGGAAAGAAATTCCTCCGGATGACGGCCCTGGTGGGCTGCATCCTGTTGGTGGGCGGCATTTTGTTGACCGGCGCCGGGTATGTTGGCATGGGCTTTTCTCTAAAAGCGTTTACCCATCCCCAGGTGGAGAAAGTTGTCCGGGAAACGGTGTGTTTTAAAGACGCGCCCCAGTGCGTGGAGATTTACGCCCCCGTGGGCGACGTGACCATCCAGGGGGACGAAAATGCAGAGGAACCGGAGATCACCGCTGCCTCCTCGGTCTATGAAGTGACCATGCAGTTTGGCGCCTTGGTGGTGCAGCCCAACGAAGCGTACCGCAGCGGCGGGGCCAACGGCGGCGGGACCAGCTGGGATTGGTACCGGCTTTTGAACTTGCAGCTCGAGGGGGATTACGACGTGACCATCACCCTGCCCAAACGGATGATGGAAAGCGTGAATGCCACCTCCGAGGTGGGGGACGTGAGCCTTTCCAACCTGTGGGTGGAGGATGTTTCGGCTTTGGCTTCCTGCGGCGGCGTGTCGGTTTCCCAACTGACCCAGACGGACACCGTCAAGGTTTCCGCCTCCCTGGGGGATGTGGCGTTGCAGGAGTGCTCTGGTAAGTATTTGGACTTGGACAGCGACCTGGGCAATGTGCAGGTGGACGGCTGCCTGTTTGATAACGGGGACTTGGCTGCCAGCTCTGGGGACGTCCAAATGGCGGATTCCACATGGAACTGGCTGACGGTGAATAACGGTATGGGGAACTGCGCGCTCAAAGGCGTCACCGCCCAAACCTCTGTTACCTGCGGCGCCAGCATGGGAAATGTGGAGGTGGAAAAGCTCACCTCCCCGGAGATCCATCTGAGCGCCGATTCCGGCAATGTGACTGGCTCCATTGTGGGAAAACAGGAGGTTTACCGGATCTCCCAGGAAGTGGACATGGGGGAATCCAATTTGGAAGACCAGCTGGATGGTGTATACCTTTTGGAGGTGGCTGCCTCTTTGGGGGATATCCAATTGGAATTCACGGAGTGAGGCCCCCGGCCCCATAAAAAACAGGAACGCGAAGCCCGGCTGCAAGGGGTGCGTTCCTGTTTTTTTTTGTGTTGGCCTGGCCGCGAGCAGGATGGCTATCTATTCCGAAACCGTGTCGGAGTCCCGGAAGATCAGCGTGATGCACCACAGGGCGGCAATGCCCACCAAGGTGTAAATGATCCGGGAAAGGATGGCTGCCTGGCCGCCGAAAATCCAGGCCACCAGGTCAAACCGGAAGATACCGATTAAGCCCCAGTTGATACCGCCAATGACGACCAGGGCCAGAGCGATCTTGTCTAAAATTCGCATTTGTGACTACCCCTTCTCAGTGGATTTCTCGGCGCTTTGGCCGGGTTGGGTTCGGTGGTTAGTCTGCGCGGGATTTTGGGAATTATGCACCCTTTTCGGGCTGGTGCCGGAAGGTTTTTCTGGTTTTGAGAAAAGTTCCCGAAAGCCCACCACCAGTAAAAAAATTCCAAAAATACGCCGCAGCAGGGTCACGTCCAAGGAGGAGGCAAAAAAGGCCGCCGCCACACAGGCGGGCACCCCAGTTGCAATGCTCCACAGGGCGGTGGGGCGGTCCACCAGGCCCCGGCGCAGGTGCCCCCACAGGGCGGGCAGGGCACAGGCCGCAAAGTAGATCAGGTTGACACCCCCGGCCTGGAATTGGTCCATGCCTTGTACCAGGGTCAGCCACAACAGCAGCAGGGTGCCGCCCCCTACCCCAAACCCGGAGAGCACCCCGGTGGCGGCCCCCACCAGGGCGGAGAGAAACCAGCTCACAGGGCCAGCACCGCCCGCACCCCGCCATAGAGGATCAGCGCACCAAAGGCCCGGCGAAGCCAGACAAGGGGCACCTTTTGAAAGATCCGCCCCGAGAGCAGCCCGCCCGCTGCCCCGCCTAGCAGATAGGGCCAGGCATCCGCAAGCTCCAGCCCTCCCCGGAACCAGTACACCCCCGCCGAAACCAAAGACAAGGGCAAGATCACCGCCACGGAGGTGGCGAAGGCGCTGCGGGCCGGCAGCTTTCCCCAGCTGGTGAAGAGGGGCACTAAAAAGAGCCCGCCTCCTGAGCCGAACAGCCCATTGGCAAGGCCCGCCAGCCCGCCGGTGACCATGGATTTTCCTTTTTTCCCCAAGACAGCTCCCCCTTTTTTGGATGGATACAAACAGCTTTTCCCAAAGCAGTGGGTTTATCCCCTGTTTTTTTCAAAAAATGCCGCATGAAACCACGTCTGCTTCCCATACTGAAAACAGAAAGGGAGGCGGTATTTGTGAAGAAAAAAGCAGTTTTGCTGCTGGGGGCTTTGTTTTTGTTGTTGGGAGCGGCCTGCGTGTCTTTGGGGCGTGTGTCCCAAGGGGAGGAGTATGTGGCCGCTGCCGGGGCCCAGTCCCTGTACCGGCTTGATATCGCCCAGGCCCGTGGCACGATTTATGACTGCAACCTCCAGCCCCTGGTGGGAGGGGAAACCCAGTATGTGGCTGCGGTGGCGCCCACTATCCAGTCTATTGGGGCGCTGGAAAAGGCCACCGATGGGGCGTACCGTGACAGGCTTGCCCTGGCGCTGGAAAACGGAAAGCCCCTCCAGCTGGTGCTGGAAAGCCCAGTGGACGACCCCCGCATTGACGTGTTCCAGGTGCCGCAGCGCTATACGGAAAACCAGCTGGCGCCCCATATCATCGGCTACCTGGACAGCCTGGGCGGCGGCGCGGCGGGGATCGAGCTGGCCATGGACGACGTGCTGCGCCAGTATGAGGGAGAGATCTCCGTCACGTACCAGGTAGACGCACTGGGGCGGGCCATCGCCGGAGGGGAGCGGCAGGTGGTGGACACCTTAGAGGACTCCCAGGGAGGGGTGGCCCTCACCTTGGACAGCGAGATCCAAGCCCTGGCCCAGGAGGCGGCCCAAGGGCTGGGCAAAGGGACAGTGGTGGTCACCCAGGCGCCGGATTGCCAGATCCGGGCTGTGGCCAGCGTGCCGGATTTCTCCCCCCTGGATCTGGGCAGCGCCACCGAAAGCCAGGACGCCCCTTTGGTGAACCGGGGGTTTTCCGCCTATGCGCCAGGCTCGGTGTTTAAGCTGGTGACGGCTGCGGCCCTGTTGGAAGCGGACCTGGGGGATACCACCTTCCACTGCCAGGGGTATGTGGACGTGGGGGGCCTGCGCTTCCACTGTGTAAACGCCACAGCCCACGGGGAGCTGGACCTGACCGGCGCGTTGGAGCAATCCTGTAACTGTTACTTTATCAACGCCGCCCGTGCCTTGGGTGGCCAGGAGATCCTGACCATGGCTTACAACCTGGGGTTTGGCACTGCCCAGGAGTTTGGCCGGGGGTTGTGGACCTCCTCCGGGGATCTGCCCAGCCTGAGCGGCCTGGAAAATGTCCGGGCACTGGCGAACTTCTCCTTTGGGCAAGGAGACCTCACCGTTACCCCATTACAACTGTGCGCCATGATGAACGCTATTTGCTCCGGTGGGGTGTATGCTTCGCCCAAGCTGATCGAAGGGGTGGTGAACACCCAGGGGGAGCTTTCCCCGGCGAGTTCCCAGGAGGATGTGTCCCGCAAAGCTATGAGCGCCTCCACCTCCCAAATCCTCAAGGCGGCTTTGGTGTCAGCTGCCCAGGAAGGCACCGGGCAGGTGGCCGCCCCCTCCAACGGGACGGCGGGGATCAAGACCGGCACGGCCCAGACAGGGGTTTTCCAAGGGGAAGAGGAGCTGCTCCACTTTTGGTACAGCGGGTTTGTCCAGGGGAAGGACGGCGTTTGCTATTGCATCACGGTCCTAAAGGAATCCGCTGTTTCCGGCCAGGAGGACGCTGCCCAAGTTTTCCAGGAAGTGGCCCAGGGCATCCTGGCCTTGGGGGACGAAAAGGGGAATTGACAGAACGCGGGTTGGCCGCTATAATAAAGGTAAAGTAGCATACTGGAGCATTGCGCGGAGAAGATGCTTTTCCTCCCCCTTCCAGAGAGCGGCCGGCGGGTGCGAGGCCGTTGGGGGAAAAGGGCAGGCCGCTCCCATCAGCGCACTGCCGCGAAGAGCGGCGCGGTTTTCCCCCGTTATCGGGACGAAAGTGACTTTCTGCCCCCGTGGGTTTTCCGGCGGCCAGAAGGTAATTTGGGTGGTACCACGGGCTTTTCCGTCCCATTTGGGGTGGAAGAGCCCTATTTTGTTGGAGGATTTTTGGTATGAGAGAGATTCTGAATACCGGACGTTTGCTCCTGCGGGAGATGGTTGCTGGGGACTTGCAGGATCTCAAAGAGATGCTGCAAGATCCTGAAGTGGTCTACGCCTACGAGCACACTTTCACCGACCAGGACGTGAAAGAATGGCTGGCCCGGCAGCAGGGCCGCTATCAAAAAGATGGCTTTGGGCTATGGGCGGTGATCCTTGCCGCCACCGGGGAGATGGTGGGCCAGGCGGGCCTTACCTGGCAGGAATGCGAAGGCCAGCCTGTGCTGGAGGTGGGCTATCTGCTGAAGAAGCGCCATTGGCACAGGGGTTATGCCCGAGAGGCTGCCAGAGCCTGCCGGGACTACGCCTTCCGAGTGTTGGGTGCGGAGGAGTTCCCTCATTAAAACGGACAACCTTGCTTCTATCCGGGTGGCGGAGAGCTGCGGGATGCACCGGCAGCGGGAATTTATCGCTCACTATTACAATGGCCCCATGGCCCACTATCAATACACAGTTTGGAAGGGAGATACCATGGATATCACATACTGCGTGGAACAACTGAAGGCCCTTTGCGCCATCGACAGCCCCTCGGGCTTTACCGACCGGGCGGCCGATTACCTGATGGAAGAGCTCACCCGTTTGGGCTACGCCCCGGAAAAGACCCGCAAGGGCGGTGTGCGGGTGTGCCTGGGCGGCGAAGGCAGCCCCCTGCTGCTGATGGCCCATGTGGATACTTTGGGCGCCGTAGTGCAGTCCATCAAGGGCAACGGGCGGCTGGTGCTGTCCCCTGTGGGCGGCCTGCGGGCAGAGAACTGCGAGGCGGAAAATTGCCGGATCTACACCCGGTTTGGCGGTACCTACACCGGCTGCCTGCAGATTGTCAACGCCTCTTCCCATGTGAACGACGACTATGCCGGCGCCAAGCGGCAGTTTAACCAGATGGAAGTGGTCATCGACCAGCCAGTGAAGTCCGAGCAGGACACCCGGGATTTGGGTATCTGCGAGGGGGATTTTGTCTGCTTCGGCCCCCGCACCACGGTGACGGATTCCGGTTACATCAAGAGCCGCTTCTTAGATGACAAGCTCAGTGCCGCCATGCTGCTGGCTTTGGCCAAGGAGCTGAAGGACCAAGGGATTTCCCCCAAGCGGAAGGTGTACCTCCACTTCACCGTGTACGAAGAGGTGGGCCACGGTGCTGCGGCTTCCGTGCCGGGGGACGTGGAAGAACTCCTCAGCGTGGACATGGGCTGCGTGGGGGAGGGCCTCCAGTGCACCGAGCGGGAGGTATCCATCTGCGCCAAAGATTCCGGCGGGCCTTACGATTACCAGGTGACTACCGCCTTGGTGGAGGCTGCCAAGGCCGCTGGGGCCGCCTATGCTGTGGACGTGTATCCCCACTACGGCAGCGACGCCGAAGCCGCCCTGCGCGCGGGGTACGACGTGCGCCACGGGCTCATCGGCGCGGGGGTGTACGCCTCCCACGGGTATG
>URKX01000050.1 GCA_900548545.1 uncultured Oscillospiraceae bacterium | reverse complement strand
TGGGAAAAAGCCCCTGTTCTCCCGGAAAGGGTTTGGGATTGATGAGGAAAATTTTCATTTACGGCGACCGGGGGCTCCTCCGCAACTATGCGGACGCGCTGGAGTTCTGCGGTGCCCGGGCAATTTTCGCCCAGAATACCGAATATGCCCACGACTGCAGCGGCCTGCTGCTTCCCGGAGGCGGAGATATCGACCCGGCGCTATATGGTCAGGAGAATACCGGGGAAAGTTATAACATAGACAGGGAAAGAGATGAGAAAGAGTTGGAGCTGATCCGCGCTTTCAGCGTCACCCACCGTCCGATTTTGGGCATTTGCAAAGGAATTCAAATTCTCAACGTCGCCTTCGGCGGAGATCTGATCCAACACCTCGACACGTCAAAAGCGCACCGTTGGGACGGTCAGACAGGGGACCAGATCCATGAGATCACCGCACATCCCGGCAGCTTCCTGTCCGCTCTTTACGGGGAACGCTTTTTTGTCAACAGCGCCCATCACCAGGGAGTGGGAAAGATCGCCGCCGGCCTTACTCTCTCTGCCGAAGCAGGCGACGGCGTCGTGGAAGCGCTGGAAGCGCCGGAGTAACAGATCTATACCGTACAATGGCATCCGGAACGTATGAGCTACCACAAAAGCCGTACGGATACAGTGGATGGACGCTATCTCTTCGAATTTTTCCTGAACCTCTGCGGCTGAGCCTCTCCTGCAACCGAGCAGCAAAGACAATCAGCGCACGATCCGAGATCAGCCCGTAACCCACGTCTTCCGTCGAAGCTTGCCGGAACAGCGGACGGGTTAAAAAATAGGCGTTTTAGAAAAGAAAGGGCAATAAAGGATGTGCCAACACAGCATATCCCGGGCAAGCGAAGGGAGGCGGTATAAAAGAAATACCGCCTCCCTTTTGTACGATTCTGATTTCATTCCCGAAACATCAGGTTTCAGATGTTTCAAACGCCAATTGAGAAAATAATTTAGGGCTTTACTGTCTGCAATGTCCTACAACTCCGCAAAATAGAGATAGAAAAAGACCGCCGACGAAAGTCGACGGTCTTCCCAATTGGTGCGCGAGACGGGACTTGAACCCGTACGTCGTAGACACACGCACCTCAAACGTGCCTGTCTGCCAGTTCCAGCACTCGCGCACAATCAACGCTAGCTATTATAGCATTTAGCACACAGGTTGTCAAGACGGATTTTGCTGTGAACAAAATTTTTAGTCAAACAGCCCCTTAAAAAACAGGAAAATGGCCTTCCCGTCTACGGTATCCTCCCGGCGCAGGGCGAAAGACATCCGTTCCGGATGCCACTGCACGCCGTAGATCCGTTTTTCAGGCCATTCCACTGCTTCTACCACCCCGTCGCTGGCGGAGCGTGCAGCCAGGCGCAGCCCGGGAGCAAGGCGGTCCAACGCCTGGTGATGGGCGCTGTTGACGGAGAAATCTTTCCCATAAAGGGTTTCTAGAAAGTTGCCCGGCTCCGCTGTGACAGAGTGTACCCGGTCCCCAATGACCTCATCGTGCTTGTGGTCCTGGGCTGTGGGGATGTCCTGGACCAACGTCCCGCCCAAGGCCACGTTGATCATCTGGATGCCCCGGCAAATCCCCAGGATGGGCTTTCCCCAGGCTATAAAGTCAGCCACAAGCTGCAACTCCGCCGCATCCCGCTCCAAATCCGGTTCACCGCTGCCGTTGACTGCCTGCCCATACCGGGCCGGTGAAATGTCCCCGCCGCCGGGAAGCAATAACCCATCGCACCCTTCCGCCAAGGAGAGGTCCAGGGTGAATAGCCCTTCTATGCCGCATCCCTCCAGGGCTGCCGCGTAGTTCTTTTGTTTCTCCCGATCCCCATATACGAAAATCTTTGCCATAGTTTGCCCTCTTTCCCAAAACTGGTGATGGTCCGCCCCTTGGGCAGCCTGTTTTATTAACTATGCTCCTTTTACCTGGAATAATCAAGCGTTTTTTCCAGTGCTGACTTCTTCCAAAGGGTTCTGGCTGGGAGAGACCGGCAGTTTTTTTCAAAAATCGCGGGTAGCGGGCAAAAAATCCCCAAGCCGCCTTGCAAAACCGCGGTGGTTTGCGATATAATATCAAATATTGTATGCGTGCGGTGGGTTCCCGCAGCCGCAAAATCAAGGAATCACAATCCGCCCTGCTTGGAAAGGGCGATAAGGAGAGATAGATATGGCAACAGTCCGAACACGATTTGCCCCCAGCCCCACGGGCTTTATGCACGTGGGCAACCTGCGCACGGCACTGTATGAGTATTTGGTGGCCAAATCCCAGGGCGGGAAATTCGTCCTCCGCATTGAAGACACCGACCGGGAGCGCCTGGTAGAGGGCGCCGAGGACGTTATTTACAAAACCCTGGAGCGAGTGGGCTTAAAGCATGATGAAGGCCCGGATGTGGGTGGCGAGTATGGTCCCTACGTGCAGAGCCAGCGGAAAGAGCTTTACAAGCCTTATGCCGAACAGCTGGTGAAAGAGGGCAAAGCCTATTACTGTTTCTGTACCAAAGAGCGGTTGGAATCCCTTCACGATGAGCAGGGGGTGGGCGGCTATGACCGCCATTGCCGCGACCTGCCCCAGGAGGAGATCCGGCGGCTGCTGGACGCGGGGACTCCCTATGTTATCCGGCAGAAAGTGCCCCTCACCGGCTCCACTACCTTTGAGGACGCGGTGTTTGGCTCCATCACCATCGAAAATAAAGAGATCGAGGACCAGATCCTGTTAAAGGCCGACGGCTATCCCACTTATAACTTCGCCAATGTCATTGACGACCACCTGATGCATATCACCCACGTGGTGCGGGGCAGCGAGTACCTCACCTCCACCCCCAAATACAACCTGTTGTACGAAGCCTTCGGATGGGAGATCCCCACCTATGTGCACCTGCCCCTGATCATGGGAAAAAATGAGGACGGCAGCGTGTCCAAGCTGTCCAAACGCCACGGCTCCACCAGTTTTGAGGGCCTGGTGCAGGAGGGGTACTTGCCGGAAGTGGTGGTCAACTACATCGCCCTGCTGGGCTGGGCCCCCAAGGACAACCAGGAGATCTTTTCCCTGGAAGAGTTGGAGAGGGCATTCTCCATCGACGGCATCAGCAAATCCCCTGCGGTGTTTGACTATGACAAACTCAACTGGTTCAATGCCGAGTATATCAAAGCCATGGGGGAGGAGGGGTTTACCTCCCACGCTATGCCCTATTACCGGGAGGTGTTCGGGGAAGAGGAAAAACCCTGGGACGTGCTGTATTCCATCCTTCCCGCCCGGATCACCAAATTCCAGGAGATCCCCGGCCTGCTCCACTTCTTCCAGGAACTGCCTGACTACCCGGCAGACTTCTTTGTGAACAAGAAGAGCAAGACGAACTTGGAGAACTCCCCCCAAATGCTCCAAGCAGCCATCGCTGCGCTGGAGGCGTTGCCCCAGTGGGAGATCACCGCCATCCACGACAGCCTGATGGCCTTGGCCGGCGAGCTGGGCGTGAAAAACGGCACCTTGCTGTGGCCTGTGCGCATCGCCGCGGCGGGTACCTTGGTCACCCCCGGCGGCGCTATGGAGATTTTGGCGCTGCTGGGCCGGGAAGAAGCCCTGCGCCGGCTGAAGGCCGGACTTGCCAAACTTCAGGGTTAATCCCTGTTTGGAATCATACAACAACGTAATCCCTTAGAAAGGAACCGTGATTGCAATGAGTGAAAAGATCAACTACGACGGGATCCCATCCACCAACTTTATTGACGACTTTGTGAAAGAGGACATGGGCCCCGGCGGCCGGACCGAGGGGATGCAGGTCCACACCCGTTTCCCACCCGAACCCAACGGCTACCTGCACATCGGTCACGCCAAGGCCATTTACATCGACTTTGGCACTGCCCAGCGTTTTGGCGGCATCTGCAACCTCAGGATGGACGACACCAACCCCACCAAAGAGGACGTGGAGTATGTGGACGCCATCAAAGAGGATATCCACTGGCTGGGTTACGACTGGGACGACCGGTTTTACTATGCCTCCGATTACTTTGAAGATATGTACAAAGGCGCGGAAGAGCTGATTGAAAAGGGCCTCGCCTATGTGTGCGAGCTGACCCCCGAGCAGATGAAGGAAATGCGTGGCGACCTGTCCCATCCTGCCACCAGCCCTTACCGGGACCGCCCCAAAGAGGAGAGCCTGGACCTGT
The DNA here is from genome assembly GCA_900548545.1 of uncultured Oscillospiraceae bacterium. Taxonomy (GTDB): domain Bacteria; phylum Bacillota; class Clostridia; order Oscillospirales; family Acutalibacteraceae; genus Acutalibacter. Next base: position 5,706 of record URKX01000050.1, on the reverse strand, counting down.
TCCGCAGGATGCGTGCCGGCGAGTTCCCCGATGGCCGGATGACCCTTCGCGCTAAGATCGATCTGGCTTCCGGCAACTTCAATATGCGTGACCCGGTGATCTACCGTATCAACCATTCCAAGCACCACCGCACCGGGGACAAGTGGTGCATCTATCCCATGTATGACTATGCCCATCCCTTTGAGGACGCCATGGAGTGCATCACCCATTCCCTGTGCTCCCTGGAGTTTGAGGACCATCGTCCCTTCTACGACTGGGTCATCCAGAACGTGACGCTTCCTTCCAAGCCCCGCCAGATAGAATTTGCCCGCCTGGGCATCAATAACACCGTTATGAGCAAGCGGAAGCTGCGTACCCTGGTGGAGGAAGGCTATGTGGACGGCTGGGACGATCCGCGGATGCCCACCCTTTGCGGCCTGCGCCGCCGGGGGTATACACCCGTATCCATCCGCAACTTCAGCGAGCGCAACGGCGTTTCCAAGGTCAATTCCACCGTGGAATATGCCTTCTTGGAGTATTGCCTGCGGGAAGACCTGAACCTTCATGCGCGCCGCGCCATGGCCGTGCTGGATCCCATCAAGCTGACCATCACCAACTATCCCGAGGGCCAGACGGAACTGTTCGATGTGGAGAACAATCCCAATAATCCTGAGGACGGCACCCGCCCGGTGAGCTTTTCCGGCAGTGTGTATATCGAGCGGGAGGACTTCTTGGAAACACCGGTCCCGAAATATAAGCGCCTGTATCCCGAAGGGCCCGAGTGCCGCTTGAAAGGCGCCTACCTGATCCGCTGCACCGGCTGTGCCAAGGACGAGGATGGCAATATCACCGAAGTCTTTGCGGAGTACGATCCCGAGAGCAGGGGCGGCAACCCCACCGATGGCCGGAAGGTGAAAGGCGCCACCATCCATTGGGTGAACGCTGCCGACGCTTTGGACGCGGAGATCCGCCTCTATGACAATCTGTTCACCGTACCCAATCCGGACGAGGGCAACTTCCTGGATTACCTCAATCCCGATTCCCTGAAAGTCCTCACCGGCTGCAAGGTGGAGCGGGCCTTGGGCGAAGCGCAGCCTGGGGAAAGCTACCAATTCCTGCGGCAGGGTTATTTCTGCGTGGACAGCAAAGACAGCAAGCCCGGCGCTTTAGTCTTCAATCGTTCGGTGAAGCTGAAGGACAGTTTCAAGCCTGAAAAGTAAAAAATCGGCAGGGTTTTTTCCCGTGCCGGAAAGTGGGAGCCGCTTTCGCGGCTCCTTTCTTTTTCAGAAAGTTCAATTGTCACCCTGGTGCGCAGATAAAAGTTGACAATTGATTGCGCCTGTGTTACTCTGGGACAAGAAGAAAAAAGGAGGCATCCTCTTGGGTTTGTCTGATCAAATTTTAGAAATGCTGGAAACAGCTGAAGTCCCCATTTCTGGGGAAGAACTTGCCGGAAAGCTGGGGGTCACCCGCAATTCTGTGTGGAAAGCGGTCAATAAGCTGAAAGAAGCTGGCTATGAGATCGAGGCGGCCACCAACCGCGGGTATCTTCTCCGTTCCGATGAAAATGCCCTGACCCCTCAAAGTGTCCGCCGGCTTCTCACTGGGCCGGCCCGGCGCTGCACCATCAGCGTCCAAGATTCTGTCACCTCCACCAATACCGTGCTGAAGGCCATTGCGGAGCAGGGCGGCGCCGAGGGCATGACGCTTATCGCCCAGCAGCAGACCCAGGGGAAAGGCCGCCTGGGCCGGACATTCCTTTCTCCCAAGGGAACGGGGCTGTACATCAGCGTTCTGCTGCGCCCTAAATTTTCTGCGGAGGAATCCCTGTGCGTCACTACAGCGGCGGCGGTTGCGGTGGCAGAGGCCATCGACTGTGTCACCGGCCAGTACGCGCAGATCAAATGGGTTAATGATGTGTATGTGAAAGGCCGGAAGGTGTGCGGAATTTTGACGGAGGCCTCGGTAGATTTTGAAAACAGCGGGCTCAACTATGCTATCGTGGGAATCGGAGTCAATGTCCAGGAGCCCGTTGGCGGCTTTGCCCCAGAGATCCGCGATGTGGCAGGCGCCCTGTATTCGGGAGAGGCGCCGGCAGGGGTTCGCACCCGTTTGGCGGCGGAGCTGCTCAACCGTTTCTTCGGGTTTTACGGCAATCTGACCCAGCGCGCCTTCATGGAGGCTTACCGGCAGCGCTCCTTGCTCACGGGGATGGAGGTCACCTTCACCCAGGGGGAAACAGTCCGGGAAGGCTTGGTGCTTGGAGTAGACGACGAGGCCCGGCTCCAGGTAAAACTTCCCAGTGGGGAAGTAAAGCTGTTCTCCGCCGGGGAAGTGAATATCAAGAAGGATTTCCTAGAACGGCTGCGCCGGGAGTGAGAGTTAAGTTCCCTGTCCCGATCAAAAACAAAAAATGAAAGTGGGAATACCCATGAAAGTGCAATATAAAAACAAGCTTCAAAAAATGGTGATGGTGGCTGTGTTTGCCGCAGTGATGGCAGTGCTTTCCCAGATCTCCATCCCTCTGCCAACGGGCGTTCCGGTAACGCTGCAAACTTTTGCGGTGGCGTTGTGCGGCTATGTGCTGGGAGTTGGTATGGGCGGCAGCGCTTTGGCAGTGTACTTGGCCCTGGGTGCTGTGGGATTGCCGGTATTTGCTGGGTTCAGTGGCGGCGTGGGTTCTTTTTTAGGTGTGACTGGCGGTTTTTTGTGGGGCTTTTTCTTGATGAGCCTGCTGTGTGGGCTAGGGTCCCTCCAAGGCCGGAAATGGCTGGCGCTGCTGCTGGGAGCGGTTGGGCTTCTGGTGTGCGACCTGTGCGGGGCAGTTCAATTCTCTTTGGTGATGTCCACACCGCTGCCCCAGGCTTTCTTAATTGCCTGTGCGCCCTACTTGGTGAAAGATTTGATCTCTGTTGTGTTGGGCTATTTTGCAGCGCAGGCCATTTTGTACAGCTTAAAGAAAGCAAAATTGGTGAACGCCGCATGAAACAGTTGCGAGGCCATCATCTGTTTTGTGCTGCCCTGTTCCAGGGGTGCGGCTATAATGAGGCATTTACCCGCTCCATGGAAGAAGTTCTTGCTGCTTTGGCGGCAGGGGAGGGGATGTCCCTGGTTTACGGCAGCGATGATTTGTGCAAGGCTTGCCCTCATTGCCTGCCTGGGAACGCCTGTGGCTTGGGCACCAGTGACGTGCTCAGGCGGGATCAGGCTGCACGGGAGGCTTGCGGGCTTTCTTTAGGCCAAGAGCTGTCCCCTGTTCAGGTGGGGGAACGGCTGCGCCAGGTAAACCGTTCCCAGTGGGAGAAAGTGTGCGGAGGATGCCGTTGGCAGAGGGAAGGGCTTTGCTCATGGGAGCTGTTTGAACGCCTGCGGAAAGAACGTTTTTTGTAAGCCGCGAAAGAGGGCTGCTTTCGAAAAAGAGAGCGGGCCTTCTTTTTTTGTTTTTTCTCTTGCTTTCAGCAGCTGGATATACTACAATAATATTAAATAAATTCCTAAATACGCTTGAAATTTGTGCCTTGTGCCAGCTGGTTTTCCTGGGTTTTGCAGGCGGTTTTCGTGAGCTTTTTGTAAGCGGCAAAGTGCACAAATTTAATCGCTAATAAAATATCGATATATCATTCCTACTAATTTACAAGTTCACAAAACCATGTTAAAATATTGTCAAAGTTAAAGGAAAGAGGTGAGGAGTGTGCCGGGGCGGAGCGTTTCAAAGCAAACTTTGCAGCGGCTCCCAGCGTATCTCAGCTATCTAAAGGGCCAGCAGGACGCCCCGAAATACATCTCGGCGACGGCAATAGCAGAGGCGCTGAACATGAACCATGTGGTGGTGAGAAAAGATCTTGCCTCCATCAGCAGTTCGGGCAGGCCAAAGGTTGGCTATGTGCGCGAGAGCCTCATTTGCGAGCTGGAAGATTTTCTCGGCTATGACAACACCCAGGACGCCGTTCTGGTGGGGTGTGGCCAGCTGGGGAAAGCGCTGCTTGCTTATACAGGTTTTGTAGAATATGGCCTAAACATTTTGGCAGGGTTCGATGTTGACCCATTCACAGTGAACACAGAGGTAGGGGGGAAGATGATTCTCCCCATGGACCGGCTGGAAGGTCTTTGCCAACGGATGAAAGTGCGTATGGGCATTGTAACGGTGCCTGGCGAACACGCGCAGGCTGTGTGCAACCTGCTGATTAAAAGCGGGATCTTAGCTGTTTGGAACTTTTCCAATGTCCATTTGGATGTGCCGGAAGGGATTATGGTGCAGAATGAGGACATGGCCGTTTCCCTCGCCATCTTATCTAACCATTTAAAGGAAAGATTCAGCACAAAATAAATAAAAAAGGATGGATCATTTCATGAACACGAAAACGACTTATGAAATTGTGGACAATGCGGAAACTTTTGAGAAGATGCTTGCCCGAGTGCGTGAAGCACAGAAGATCTATTCCACCTATACCCAGGAGCAGGTGGACAAGATCTTCCGCGCTGCCGCCATGGCTGCCAACCTTCAGCGCATCCCGCTGGCTAAGATGGCTGTTGAAGAAACCGGCATGGGCGTAGTGGAAGACAAGGTCATTAAGAACCACTATGCTGCTGAGTATATCTACAACGCCTACAAGAACACCAAGACCTGCGGCGTGATTGAGGAAGACAAGGCCTACGGCACCAAGAGGATCGCCGAGCCCATTGGCGTGGTTGGCGCTGTCATCCCCACCACTAACCCCACTTCCACTGCCATCTTTAAGACCCTGATCTCCCTGAAGACCCGCAACGGTATCATCATCAGCCCCCATCCCCGCGCCAAGAAGTGCACCATCGAGGCTGCCAAAGTCGTTTTGGAGGCCGCTGTGAAGGCCGGCGCTCCCGCGGGGCTCATTGGATGGATCGATGTCCCCAGCCTGGAACTGACCAACACACTGATGGCTGAAGCCGATATCATTTTGGCTACTGGCGGTCCCGGCATGGTGAAGTCCGCTTATTCTTCCGGAACTCCCGCTCTGGGCGTGGGCGCCGGCAACACCCCTGCCATCATCGATGACACCGCCGATGTGGTGCTGGCTGTCAACTCCATCATCCATTCCAAGACCTTCGACAACGGCATGATCTGCGCCTCTGAGCAGTCTGTCATTGTGCTGGACAAGGTCTATAAGGCTGTGAAGGATGAGTTCAAGAAGCGCGGCTGCTATTTCCTCAATAAAGCTGAAACCGAGAAAGTTCGCAAAACCATCATCATCAATGGCGCTCTGAATGCAAAAATCGTGGGTCAGAAAGCGCATACCATTGCTGCCTTGGCCGGAGTTAATGTACCGGAGGAGACCAAAATTATCATCGGTGAAGTGGAGAGTGTGGATATCTCCGAGGAGTTTGCCCATGAGAAGCTTTCTCCCGTGCTGGCTATGTATAAAGCAAAGAATTTTGATGACGCTGTGGAAAAAGCCGAACATCTTATCGCAGACGGCGGTTACGGCCATACCGCTTCCCTTTATATTCATGTTTCCGAAAAAGAAAAGATGGCCAAGCATCAAGCTGCTATGAAGACCTGCCGTATTCTTGTCAACACCCCGTCCTCCCAGGGCGGCATCGGCGACCTGTACAACTTTAAGCTGTCTCCCTCTCTTACGCTGGGCTGCGGTTCCTGGGGCGGCAACTCCGTTTCTGAGAACGTTGGGGTTAAGCACTTACTGAATATCAAGACCGTTGCTGAAAGGAGAGAGAACATGCTGTGGTTCCGTG
>URKX01000049.1 GCA_900548545.1 uncultured Oscillospiraceae bacterium | reverse complement strand
GCCCCGGGGCCGCCGCCAGGACCAGGTCCTCTTGATAGAGGGGCTGGGCCCGCAGCCTTTCCGAAACCCCCAGGCCGTCTACAATGCCCACATCCAGCTGGTTCTCCACCAGCAGGCTTTGGATTTTGTCGGAGTTGGCCACCAGGGCCCGCAGCCTCACTTGTGGGTGTTCTTGACGGAAGCGCCCCAGAACCTGGGCCAGGCCCGCCTCGCCAAAGCTGACGTTGGCCCCCACCCGCAGGGCCAGGGGCCGCCCCTGGCCCAGGGTTTCCTCCGCCTCTTGGAACCCCCGCAGCACGTCCTGAGCCGTGGCAAGCAGGGCCTCCCCGGCCGGGGTCAGGTAGACGCGGCGGTTCATGCGCTCGAAAAGGGCCACGCCATAATGGCTTTCCAGCTCTTTAACAGCCAGGCTCACAGCGGGCTGGGTGGTATTTAGGGCCTCTGCTGCCTGGCTGAAATTGAGGAAGCGGCACACCTCCACAAAAATGGTGAAATGTTTCCTGGTCATAGGTACCTCCTGCGTCTTCTATATGGAATTTAATATCCAATCCATTTTATCATAAGGATAGAAAATGGTAAAGCATGGGTGTACAATACAGGCAGAACCTGTGGAGGAGGAAGGACAGTGGAGCGTTCCAAAGGGGCCCTGTGCCTCAAGCTGTTTTTGAAGTTCTTAAAAATCGGCGCCTTTACCTTTGGGGGCGGCTACGCCATGCTGCCCCTGATCCAGCAGGAGGTGCTTTCCCACAACTGGATGGACCTGGAGCAGCTGGTGAACTTTGTGGCGGTGAGCGAGAGCACTCCCGGCCCCTTGGCGGTGAACCTGGCCAGCTTTGTGGGGGCCGAAACCGGCGGGCTGTTGGGAGCCGGCTGCGCCACCATCGGCGTGGTGCTGCCCTCCTTTCTCATCATCCTGCTGGTGGCGAAGTTTTACCAGGCTTTCCGGACCAACACCCTTGTCAAAGGCTGCATGAACGGCCTGCGCCCCACGGTGGTGGGGATGATCGGGGCCTCCTTGCTCTCTGTGGCGGGGTCGGCGTTTTCCCTGTCCGCCGGGGTGGTGCCCCTGGTGCTGGCGGTGGTGCTGCTGGCCGTTATCCTCTTCGCCCACTGGAAAAAAGTCCACCCCATCCTGTTGATTGTGGGGTCTGCCGTTGTGGGGATCGCCGCCGGGTATGCCGGGCTGCTTCCCGGTGTGTGAGGCCCCGGCCCGGCTGGGTCGCCGGTGAAGGAAACCCTTTGGTTACAGCGCTTCCTCCAGGGCGTCGATGACGATTTTCAGCGCCTTGATCCGGGCGTACTTCTTGTCCACCGACTCCAGGATGTGCCAAGGCGCGTAGGTGGTGCTGGTCTTTTGCAGCATCTCGTCCACGGCCTGCTCGTACAGGTCCCACTTTTCCCGGTTGCGCCAGTCCTCATCGGTGATCTTCCACTGCTTGGAGGGGGTGTTTTGCCGCTCGGTAAAGCGTTCCAGCTGGGTGTCCTTGTCGATCTGCACCCAGAATTTCAGAATCACTGCGCCCCAGTTGTGGAGCTCCTGCTCGAACTCGTTCATCTCGTAGTAGGCCCGCTGCCAGTCGTTCTCCGAGCAGAACCCTTCCAGCCGTTCCACCATCACCCGGCCGTACCAGGTGCGGTCGAAAATGGCGATGTGGCCGTCTTTGGGCAGCCGGGTCCAGAACCGCCACAGGTAGTGCCGGGCCTTCTCGTGGGGCTCGGGGCTGGCGATGGGGTGCACTTCAAAGCCACGGGGGTCCAGGGCCCCGGTCAGCCGCTTGATGTTCCCGCCTTTGCCCGCGGCGTCCCAGCCCTCATAGCAGATGATCACCGGCACCCGCTTCCGGTACAGCCGGTTGTGCAGCTGGGAAAGTTTCCCTTGGAGCTCCTTCAGCTCCCGCTTGTAGTCCTGGTCGGAGATAGTCTTGTCCAGGGGGATGTCCTTCAGTTTGGGCATCTTCACCAGGGGGAAGGCGTTTTGCAGCAGGGGCACTGCCAGGCTCTCGTTGTGGAGGGCGGTTTCAATGCCCATGCACAGGGTTTCCATCACCTGCAGCTCTGCAAATTTCTTCGGCTTGGCATCGATGATGTACCAGGGGGCGCTGGGGGTGTTGGTGTCGTCCAGGTAGCGGTCGAAGGCCTCCAGGCACTTGTCGTAGTGGCGGTTCTGCCACAGGTCCCCGCCACTCACCCGCCAGGCGGTGTCCTTGTCGGCGCGGAGGGCGTCGATCCGGTGCTCCTGCTCTTTTTTGCTGATGTGGAAGAAAAACTTCAGCACCAGGTAGCCGTTGTCGGTGAGGGAGCGCTCAAACCGCTTGACGCTGTCCACCCGCTGGGCATAGCCTTTGTCGTCCAGCTGGCCGTGGAGGCGCTCTTTCATAATCTGGTCCATCCAGCCGGAATCCAGGAAGGTAAACTTCCCGGCCTCGGGGATCTTCTCGAAAAAGCGGTATAAGAAAGGCTTGCGCAGCTCTTCCGCCGTGGGGGTGGAGGGCATGGAGAACACCTTGAAAAACCGGGGGTCGATGTTGCGGATGATCTGCCCGATGGCACTGCCCTTGCCCGCGGCGCCCCAGCCTTCGATGAGCACCAGCACCGGAAGTTTTTTCTCTTTCAGTTTCATCTGTTGGGTGGCCAGCTTCTCCTCGGCAACTTTCAAGCGCTGTTTCAGCTCTTCGCTGTCGGGTTTTTCCGGCCGGATCCAATTCTTTAACATGGTTGTCACCTCTGACCCGGGCATTGCCCGGTGGATTCTTCCTACTGCTATTATACCAATTATCACCGAAAAAACCAGCTTCTTTTCCCGGAATTTTGAAAAAATTTCCAAGGGCTGTACCTTCCTGAAAGAGGGAGGGTGGAATTTTGCCAGATGCCCTTCCCTTTTGGGGCGTTTTGGGGTAGTATATAGGAGCTTTGGCCAAAATCCATGGAAGAGGTGTGGGCATATGGCTGTGGAAAACGATTTGGGCAGGGACAAGGTCAGTTCCCTGGTGTGGCGCATCGCCATCCCCAGTATGCTGGGGCAGTTTGTCAGCGTGCTGTACAGCATTGTGGACCGGATGTACATTGGCAACATCCCCCAGGTAGGGGACCTGGCCTTGGCCGGGGTGGGGGTGTGCGGCCCGGTGGTGACCATGGTGGGCTCGGTGGCCTTTTTGGTGGGCGTGGGCGGCGCGCCCCTGGTGAGCATCCGCATGGGGGAGGGCAACCTGCAAGAGGCCAAGCGGGTGCTTTCCAACTGCTTTTTGATGCTGGTGGTGTTTTCGGCCCTGCTCATCGGGGGGATCCTCCCCTTCCGGGAGCCCATGCTGCGGCTGTTTGGCGCCAGCGACGCCACCTATTCCTACGCCCAGGAGTACTTCACCGCTTACCTCTGCGGGACCTTTTTCGCCCTGGCTGCCAGCGGCTTGAACCAGTTTGTCATCTGCCAGGGGTTTGCCAAAATGGGCATGGTATCGGTGATGTTGGGCGCGGCGCTGAATATTGCCCTGGACCCGCTGTTCATCTTTGTCTTTGACATGGGGGTGCGGGGGGCCGCCATTGCCACGGTGATCTCCCAAGCGGCCAGCGCGGCCTTTGTGGTGGCCTTTTTGTTTGGCAAGCGGGTGATGGTGCCCATCACTTTTGGGGGCTACGACCTGCGGGTGATGGGCCGGGTGCTGGTGATGGGCTTCACGCCGTTCCTCATTGTGGCGGTGGACAACGTGATGATCATTGCCATGAACGCAATCTTACAGCGCACCGGCGGCGCTGACGGCGATATGCTGGTGACCTGCAACACCATCGTCCAAAGCTTCATGCTGGTGGTCACCATGCCCTTGGGGGGCATCAGCGGCGGCACCCAGGGGATTTTGGGGTACAACTACGGCGCCCGCCAAGTGGACCGGGTGCGCAAAGCCCAAAAGTACATTGTTGGGCTGTGTGTGGGCTATACGGCCATCTTGTTTGTCCTGGCCCGGGTGGCAGGCCCCCTGTTTGTCCGGCTGTTTACCCAGGAGCCGGAACTTGCCCGGGAAGCTTATGAGGCCATCAAGGTCTGCACCTTGGCCATCATCCCCTTGGGGGTGCAGTACGAGCTGGTGGACGGTTTTACCGGCATGGGGCAGGTGCGGCTGTCCCTGCCTCTGTCTTTCTGGCGGAAGCTGGTGTACTTTGCGGCTATCTTCGCCCTGCCCGCTGCCTTTGGGGCCCGGGCTGCCTTTTACGCCGAACCCCTGTCGGACATCCTGGGCCCGGCGGTGACCGTGGTGGTGTACTTCCTGGCCATCGGCAAGGTTTTTCAGGCCAGGACCGAACCCCGCGGTGCGGGGCTCTAGGAGAATCCCTTGCAGGCCTGAAAGGCCAGCATCCTGCTGGTGCAGGATCGGAATTCTCTGTCCTGGCCTGAAAAGACTTTATGAAAAAAAGACGGCTGCTTGTGGCAGCCGTCTTTTTTATGGGTTCTTTTAGCTGTTGGCGGCAGTGATGGCATCCATCACTGCGGAGCGGAAGGCGTGGCGTTCCAGCTGCTCCACACCCCGGATGGTGGTGCCGCCGGGGGAGCAGACGGCGTCCTTCATGGCGCCGGGATGCTGGGAGGTGGCCAGGTGGAGTTTTCCGGTGCCAGCAAGCATCTGGGCGGCCAGGCGGTAGGAAAGCTCCCGGGGCAGGCCGTGGCGCACGCCGGCGTCGCCCAAAGCCTCCAAAAACATGGCGGCATAAGCAGGTCCGCAGCCGGCGATGGTCCCCGCAATACCCATCTGGGTGGCGGGCACTGTGGCCACCTCCCCAAGAGCCGAGAGAAGCTCCTTGACCTGGGCCAGCTCCTCCGGGGAAAGGGAGTGCTCCTCCTCCAAAAGCAGCACGCCCTCTCCGATGGCTACCGGTGTGTTGGGCATCAGGGTCAGGTGATGGACCCCGGCAGGGAGGATCTCCTCAAACCGGTCAAAGGACCAGCCTGCCGCCACAGAGAGCAGCACCTTCCCGGAAAGCTTGTCCCCGATGGGGGCCAGCACCTCCTGGATCAGGTAGGGCTTTACCGCTAAAATCACAAGATCCGAGCGCTCCACCACCTGGGCGGCGTCCTGGCAGGGCACGGCCCCCAAGGCCCCGGTTGCTTGCCGCAGTTTGTCCCAGTGCTTGGCGCAGGCCGAGATGGCCTCCCCGGGCAGCGCCCCCCTGGTCACAAAGCCCTTGGCCATGGCCTGTGCCATGTTGCCGAATCCGATAAATCCTACCGTTGTCTGTCCCATAGTGACTCTCCTTTCCACACGCTGTGGTCATCGTTGGGGAAAACTTTCCCTTGGTTTCATGGGTTCTTCCCAGGGGGGGCAGCCTTTGCCTCCCCTTGGGTGAACAGATATTCCCTGCGGCCGTTTACCGTCAGGGCTTGGGACTGCACCCCAAACACCCGGGCGGGGACGCCGCTTTCAAATACGTGGTCTGCCGGGCCTTGGGCGGCCACCTGCCCTTTCTCCAGCACCACCACCCGGTGGCTGTAGGAAAAGGCCAGGGGCAGGTCGTGGAGCACCATCACCACGGTTTTGCCCATGCGGTGGATCTGCCGCACCAGCTCCATCACCTCGAATTTCTGGCCGATGTCCAAATAGGTGGTGGGCTCGTCCAGAAACAGCACCTGGGTGTCCTGGGCCAGGGTCATGGCCAGGTACACCCGCTGCCGTTCCCCGCCGGAGAGCTGGGAAAGTTCCTTTTCCGCAAGCCCGGCGGTGCCGGTGGCCTCCATGGCCCAGGCGATCTTTTCCCGGTCGGCCTTGGTCAGGTCCCGGCCAAAGCCCAAGTGGGGATAGCGGCCGTGGGCCACCAGCTGCCCTGCCCGGATGGAGGGGATGTCCCGGGTTTGGGGCAGGATGGCCGCCAGGCGGGCAAACTCCTTGCGGCCAAACTTGCCCAGGGGCTTGCCATCGTAGAGCACCTGCCCCCCCTGGAGGGGCAGCAGCCCGCAGGCGGCTCGCAGCAGGGTGGTCTTGCCGCAGCCGTTGGGGCCGATGAGCGAGGTGATCTCCCCGGTTTCAAATCCCAGGCGGATGTCTTGCAGCACCGGGCGGCCCGGATACCCGGCAGTGACGCGGTCCAGTTCAATCATGGGAAGCCCCCTTCCTGCTGGGGCGGCTGTGGTGCCGACGCTGCTTCAGGATCAAGAACAGGAAGAAGGGGCCCCCCAGAAAGCTGAGTAAAATCCCCACCGGGATCTCGTAGGGGGCAAACAGCACCCGGCTGAGCAGGTCGCACAGGGTGACAAAGCTGGCTCCCAGCAGCGCCGCCGCCGGCAGCAGCACCCGGTGCCGCCCCTGGCCGAACAGCCGCCGCACAATGTGGGGGCACAACAGCCCCACAAAGCTCACCAGCCCGGAAAAGCTCACCGCCGCCCCGGCCAGCACACAGGCAATGAGGATCAGCCCAAAGCGGGTGGCGTTTACCGGCAGCCCCAGGCTGTGGGCGGTTTCCTCCCCCAGGCACAGCACGTCGGTGGGGCGGGAGAGCAGCATGGCCAGCATCAGTGCCGGGAGGATCATCATCCACGCCGGGGAGATATCGGCAAAGCTCACCCCAGAGAACCCGCCGATCAAAAAGGTGCTGCCGTTGTAGAGGGTGTCCGGGAAAAAGGTCTTGATGGTGTTGATGCCTGCGGTGAAGATACTGCTCACCGCCACACCGGCCAGGATGATGGTCAGCTTCCCGGCGCCGGCGCCGGCAGCCACGGCGTAGACAATGAGGGTGGCAAGCAGCGCACCAAAAAAGGCCCCGATGGGGGCGGCCCCGGAAGACCCGGGCACCAGCGCCATGGCCAAAAAGGTACAGAATCCCGCCCCGGCGTTGACGCCGATGACGTTGGGGGAGGCCAGGGCGTTGGACAGCACTGCCTGGATCAGCATCCCGCTGACGGACAACGCCGCCCCGCACAGCAGGGAAGCGGCCACCCGGGGCAGCCGCACGTGAAGGAGGATCCGGGCGTCGGGGGAGGAGGTGTCCCCGGAAAACACCTCGCCCAGGGCGGTGGGCAGGTGGATGAAGGTGGAGCCCACGGCAGTGCCCAAAGCGGCGCTGAGGACCACCAACGCCCCCAGGAACACCAGCCCCAGCCCCGCCTTACCCCTCATGGAACAGGGTGGGGTAGAGGATCTCCCCCAGGTACTGGTAGCTCTCCCCCCAGCGGTTGTTGGGCTTGTAGTGGAACAGGTCCTTGGGCAGCACAATGTAGCGGCCCTCTTTCACAGCGGCCAGCTCCGACCAGGCGGGGTTTCCCTCGATGAGGCCGTTCAGATAGTCCAGGGCCTTTTGCTCGTCCCCCATGGTGGTGACAAAGATATACTCCGGGTCGGCGGCAATGACCTCTTCCATGCTCAGGTCCTCCAGCATGGAGGGGTGGTCGTCAGCGATGTTGTGGGCCCCCAGGTCTTTTAAAATGGCCCCGGCCAGCTCGTCGTCGGTCTTGGCCTTGATCCCCGAGGAGAACGCCCGGATCAGCAGCACCTGGGGCTGGCTGTCCCCTTGGGCGGCGGTGGCCCGGGCCTGCTCGATCTGCTCCCCCACCTGGGTGACGTTTTCCTCATACAGGTCGTCACGGCCGGTGATGGCGCAGAATTGTTCCATCATAAAAGCGTAGTCCTCAAAGGTGTCCACTTGGAAGGTGGCGCAGGCAAGGCCGGCGTTTTCCAGCACGTCCCGGATGTCCGCCTGGGCGGCGATGTCGCTGGCCAGGATCACCAGGTCCGGGTCCAGCGCGATGATCTCTTCCGCGTTGGGCTCTTTGACGGTGCCCACCACGGCAACGTCCTGGGAAAGGCCCAGGTCCCGCTCTTCCAAAGCGTCCTGGGTGACGCCGCAAAGCTCCCCGCCGGCCAGCAGCCACGCCTCAGCAAAGGAGCCGTAAGCAGCCACCACCCGGGGGGTGGCGGTGTGAAGGGTGATCTGGGTGCCGTTGGAATCGGTGATGCCGATGGCGGTGTCTGTGTCAGAGGCGCTTTCTTCGCCGGTGGAAGAGCTTTCCTCTTGGGAGGCCAGGGAGCTTTCCCCCTGGGACGGGACGGAAGAGCCGCCCTCCCCGGCGGGGGCGGTGCAGCCGGTGAGCAGCAGGGCTAAGGTTAGCAGAAGTGGTACGATCCGTTTCATAGCGGGGTTCCTTTCTTGGGGAGGGTTTAAAACAGCAGGTCGTAATTGACGGTGGTGCAGAACAGCTTGCGGATGCTCTCCGGGTCGTCCGACTGGCCCATGGCCCACATCAGCTTCACCACGGTGGCCTCCAATGTCATGTCATAAGATTCCAGCAGGTGGTAGCGGTCTTTCACGTGCTTGCCCACCTGGTACACCGAAAGGTCGCTGCCCTCCTGGGGCACCTGGGTGGCCATGATCACAGTTTTGCCCTGGGAGATCAGCTTGTCCAGCTCTTCCAGGTACACTTCGGGGATGCCGCCCACGCCGTAGCTTTCGATGATCAGCCCGTCGCACAGCTTCCCGGCGGCCGCAAAGGCGGCGGGGTCCATGCCCGGGGTGAGCTTTAAGAGGAACACCCGGGTGTTGAGCCTGTGGTAGAACACCGGGGCTCCCTGGTCCTCCCAGGGGATGTACCGCACCACCCGGCTCTCGTGGATGGAGGCCAGGTCGGGGAAGTTCAGGCTGGTGAAGGCGTTGTAGCTTTTTGTCCGGGACTTCCTGGCCCGGGTGCCGGCAATGACGTGGCTGCCGAACACAATGCACACCCCGCTTTCCCCGGCGCAGGCATAGCGCAAAGCGTCCATCAGGTTGACTTTGGCGTCGGTAGTGTCCTCGTCGATGGAGCGCTGGGCGCCGGTGAGCACAATGGGCTTTCGGGTGTGTTGGATCAGGTAGGACAGGGCGGCTGCCGTATAGGCCAGGGTGTCGGTGCCGTGGCAGATGACAAAGCCGTCGTAGCGGTCATACTGTTCCTCGATGAGCTTTGCCAGCAGCAGCCAATGCTCAGGCGCCACGTTGGTGGAGTCCAGGTTGAGGGGCTGCACCGTGTCGATCTGGCACAGGGAAGCGGTGTCGGGCACATAGGAGAGCAGTTCCTGGGGGGTGATCTGGGGTGCCAGGCCCTCCGGGGTGTGGCGGGAGGCAATGGTGCCTCCGGTGGCGATGAGCAAAATGTGTTTCATAAAAAGCTCCTAAAAGCGCAGCGCGCAGGAAAAAGACAGTTTTTTCGTTCAGGCCCTATTATACCCCAAAACCCGGTGGGAGAAAAGGGGCAAACAGGCGCAAAAAAGGCCCGGGATCTCCGGGCCTTTTCTCGTGAATGGATGGGGAGGTTTTTCCGGTCACAGCTGGCTGACCAGCTCTTCCAGCCGCCGGTCGTCCAGGTTGTCCGTGCCCTCCAAGGGGAAGGGGATGCCCATTTGCTGGTACTTTTCCAGGCACAGGTTGTGGAAGGGCAGCCACTCGATCTTCTCCAGGTTGGGGAAGGATTCCGCCAGGGTTTTGATGGCCCGCAGGTCCTCCAGGTTGTCGTTGAGCCCGGGCACCACCACGTGGCGCACCCACAGGGGCACGTTCCTCTCCGCTGCCAGCCGGTAGAAGGAGAGGACCTTCTCCATGTCCGCCTTGCAGTGGGTTTTGTACTCCTCCGGGGTGGCGAATTTCAAATCCCCCAGGATCAAGTCCGTGTGCTCCAGCACCCGGCGGGCTGCTTCCAGGTTTCCCACCCCGGAGGTGTCCAGGGCGGTGTGGACGCCCTCTTTGTGGAGCAGCCGGAACAGCTCCTCCACAAAGGCAGGCTGCTGCAAAGGCTCCCCGCCGGAAACCGTGACCCCGCCCTTTGTGCCGAAGTAGGGCTTAAAGCGGCAGATCTCTTTCACCAGGCCGGCGGCTTCTTTTTCTGTCCCGCCGGCAAAGTCCCAGGTGTCCGGGTTGTGGCAGTAGGCGCACCGCAGGGGGCAGCCCTGCAAAAACACCACGTACCGCACCCCCGGGCCGTCCACCGCCCCCAGGGACTGGATGGAATGCACTCTACCCGTCATGGCGCCGCCTCGGTTACAGGGACACATGGAAGGTCCGGGAGATGACTTCCCGCTGCTGCTCCCGGGAGAGCTTGTAGAAGTTCACCGCGTACCCGGACACACGGATGGTCAGGCTGGGGTACTTCTCAGGATGCTCGTAGGCGTCGATGAGGGTTTCCCGGTTGAGGACGTTCACGTTCAGGTGGTGGGCATTCTGGGCAAAGTAGCCGGTGAGGATGCTCACCAGGTTGTCGATCCGCTGGGTTTCCGTCTTGCCCAGAGCCTGGGGAGTGATGGAGAAGGTGTTGGAGATGCCGTCGCGGCAGTAGTCGTAGGAGAGCTTGGCCACCGAGTTCAAAGAGGCCAGGGCGCCGGAGGTGTCCCGCCCGGACATGGGGTTGGCGCCGGGGGCCAGAGGTTCCCCGTGCTTCCGGCCGTCGGGGGTGTTGCCGGTCTTCTTGCCGTACATCACGTTGGAGGTGATGGTCAAAATGCTCAGGGTGTGTTTGGCGGAACGGTACAGGCTGTACTGGCACAGGGCATGGTAGAACTTCTCCGCCTGCTCGCAGGCGATCTCGTCCACCCGGTCGTCGTTGTTGCCAAACTTGGGGAAGCCGCCTTCGATTTCAAAATCGGTGACCAGGCCGGTTTCGGGGTCCCGGATGCACTTGACCTTGGCGTACTTCACCGCGGACAGGGAGTCGGCCA
>URKX01000048.1 GCA_900548545.1 uncultured Oscillospiraceae bacterium | reverse complement strand
TTATATCAAGCGCGGCAAGCGCATTACGGAAGGATCGGTCAACCCTCACGACGTACTGGCCATCAGCGGCACACAGGAGGTTCAGGATTATCTGATCCAGGAAGTGCAGCGCGTTTACCGTATGCAGGGTGTTGATATCAACGACAAGCATATTGAGATCATTGTGCGCCAGATGCTTCGTAAGGTGAGAATTGACGATGCAGGGGATACGACGCTTCTGGTCAGTTCCCTTGCTGATAAAAACGAGGTGTTTTCCGCCAATGAGGAGATCCGCAGAAGGATTGCGAACGGTGAGTCCGAACTGAGGGA
This sequence comes from uncultured Oscillospiraceae bacterium, assembly GCA_900548545.1. Classification (GTDB taxonomy): domain Bacteria; phylum Bacillota; class Clostridia; order Oscillospirales; family Acutalibacteraceae; genus Acutalibacter. The sequence goes on along the minus strand of URKX01000048.1, from coordinate 10,689 downwards.
GGCAACCTTTACTCCTATCCTTCTGGGTATTACCAAGGCGTCTCTGGCTACGGATTCCTTCCTGTCTGCCGCCTCTTTCCAGGAAACCACACGCGTGCTTACCGATGCTGCGATTAAAGGTAAGGTGGACACTCTGATTGGTTTGAAGGAAAATGTTATTATCGGCAAGCTGGTTCCTGCCGGAACGGGGATGAAGTGCTACAGCGATGTCGAAATTGCACCTGCGAATCAGGAAAAGTTTACTGACTCACCCTATTTGGAAGAGGTGCAGGCAGATTACCCCATGGCTTCTGGCGCGGAAGATTTCAACGTAGAAGAAATTGACTCCTAAAGGTTCCAAAGCCAGGAAAACGCTTGACAAAAGTAAAAACCTGGTGTTATAATACAGAACTGAGCGGCTTTCCAGTAAATTTTGCCGCTTCCCAGTATTTTCGTGGGAAGCGGCACTTTTACGATTTGAGGAAAGCGGTATGAAATGGTGTCTGGACGGGCATTCTAAGTGCTGTGTCTGAACATATAAATTTTTTATAAGGAGGTGCACTATGCCAACCTTTAATCAGCTGATTCACAATGGACGTGCCGTTGCGGAAAAGAAGAGCAAGGCCCCTGCGCTGCTCAAGGGATGGAATTCCAAGAAGAGAACTGCAATTGATCAGGATTCCCCCCAGAAGCGTGGTGTCTGCACGACGGTAAAGACCACAACTCCGAAGAAGCCGAACTCTGCTCTGAGAAAAATTGCGAGAGTCAGGCTTTCCAACGGAATTGAGGTTACCGCTTATATTCCGGGCGTCGGCCATAACCTGCAGGAGCACAGTGTCGTCATGATCCGCGGCGGCCGTGTACGCGACCTTCCTGGCGTGCGTTATCACATTATCCGTGGTACGTTGGATGCTCAGGGCGTTGCAAAGCGTATGCAGGCTAGGTCCAAGTACGGCGCGAAGAGACCTAAGGCGGGCGCAAAGAAGGCGTAAGAGCTTTGACCGCAAGGTTTCCAAACACATTCGTAAGGCAGAATTCGTATGGCTTACCGCGCCGATAGGCGTGGATTTGGCATTTTATATAGATTCCGTATCGGGGTCGGGTAATTTGCCTTTCTGGCCAGCGGGAGTTTGTACTTTCGAGTACCGATGATATCATTTTATGAAGGAGGGAAGATTATGCCAAGAAGAGGCAATGTGGCAAAACGTGATGTTTTGCCTGATCCTATGTATCATTCCAAGCTTGTCACCCGTTTAATCAATAATATCATGTATGACGGTAAGAAGGGTGTTGCCCAGAAAATCGTATATGGTGCATTTGATATCGTAGCGGAGAAGACGGGCAAAGAGCCGCTCGAAGTTTTCGAGCAGGCGATGGAAAATGTGATGCCCAGTCTGGAGGTAAAGGCCCGCCGTGTCGGCGGTTCCACCTATCAGGTTCCTATGGAAGTACGTCCTGAGAGACGTCAGACTTTGGGACTGCGCTGGCTCACGAATTATTCCAGGCTCCGTTCGGAAAAAACCATGAGAGAGAGACTGGCCGGAGAAATCCTCGACGCGGTTAACGGCGCAGGCGGCGCAGCTAAGAAGCGTGACGATACACACAAGATGGCAGAGGCCAACAGGGCGTTTGCTCATTACAGATGGTAATGTATTAAGGAGGAAATTATGGCCAGGCAGGTACCACTCGAATTAACCAGAAACATCGGCATCATGGCTCACATCGATGCCGGTAAAACTACCACCACAGAGCGTATCCTGTTTTACACAGGCGTCAATTATAAAATTGGCGAGACCCACGAGGGCGCTGCTACCATGGACTGGATGGCCCAGGAGCAGGAGCGCGGCATTACGATTACGTCCGCTGCTACCACCTGTTTTTGGCCGGACCGCAACGGCAACCAGAACCGCATCAACATTATCGACACTCCCGGCCACGTGGACTTCACCGTGGAAGTGGAGCGCTCTCTCCGCGTTTTGGACGGTTCTGTAACCGTTTTCTGCGCGAAGGGCGGTGTTGAGCCCCAGTCTGAAACCGTGTGGCGCCAGGCGGAGGAATATAAGGTCCCCCGTATGGCTTACGTCAATAAGATGGACATCATGGGCGCCGATTTCTATCGTGTCGTACAGATGATGAAAGACCGTCTCAAATGCAATGCAGTGCCGATTCAGCTTCCTATCGGTAGCGAAGATACCTTCAAGGGAATCATCGACCTGGTGGAGATGAAAGCCTATGTCTATTATGACGACTTGGGCAAAGATATCCGCTGCGAGGAGATCCCTGAAGATATGCAGGAGCTTGCAGAAAAATATCACGAAGAACTCGTGGAGCATGTTGCCGAGCAGGATGACGTGATTATGGACAAGTATCTCTCTGGGGAAGAGATCGAAGTGAACGACATTAAGGACTGCATTCGTAAATCTACGATTGGCAATCATATGGTGCCTGTTACCTGCGGTACTTCCTACAAGAATAAGGGTGTACAGAAGCTGCTGGATGCAATTGTGGATTATATGCCCGCCCCGACGGATGTCCCTGCAATTAAGGGAGTGAATCCCGATACAGAAGAGGAAGAAGTACGTCATTCTTCTGATGACGAGCCTTTCTCTGCCTTGGCGTTTAAAATTGCTACCGACACCTTTGTCGGCAAGCTGTGCTTCTTCCGTGTGTATTCTGGCTCCATTGAGGCAGGTTCTACAGTATACAACTCTGTGAAGGACAATAACGAGCGCATGGGCCGTATTGTACAGATGCACGCAAATGACCGTAAAGATATTGATCGTGTGTACGCTGGCGATATCGCTGCTGCAGTGGGTCTGAAAAATACCACAACGGGCGATACCCTTTGCGATGAGAAGCATCCCATCATCCTGGAGTCCATGGAGTTCCCGGATCCCGTTATCCGTGTGGCTATCGAGCCCAAGACCAAGGCTGGCCAGGAAAAGATGGGCATTGCCCTTGCCAAGCTGGCGGAAGAAGACCCCACCTTCAAGGCTTATACCGATGAGGAAACTGGCCAGACCATCATCGCCGGTATGGGTGAGCTCCACCTGGAGATCATCGTGGACCGTCTGATGCGTGAGTTCAAGGTGGAAGCCAACGTTGGTAAGCCCCAGGTTGCTTACAAAGAAACCATCCGCAAGAACTCCGACGTGGATACCAAGTATGCCCGTCAGTCCGGTGGTAAAGGCCAGTACGGTCACGTTAAGATCCGTCTGGAGCCCAACCCTGGCAAGGGTTACGAGTTCGTCAACGCTGTGGTTGGCGGCGCTATCCCCAAGGAGTATATCCCCGCGGTTGACCAAGGTATCCAGGGCGCAATGCTGTCCGGTGTTTTGGCTGGCTACAACGTCGTGGATGTGAAAGTCACCCTGTACGATGGTTCTTACCACGAAGTGGACTCCTCTGAAATGGCATTTAAGATCGCCGGTTCTATGGCTTTCAAAGAGGCCATGCGCAAGGCTGATCCCGTGCTGATGGAGCCCATCATGAAGGTCACCGTCATCACTCCCGAGGAGTATATGGGCGACGTGATCGGCGACCTGAACTCCCGCCGTGGCATGATCCTGGGCATGGACGCTATCCCCGGTGCCCAGCAGGTCAACGCTGAGGTGCCCCTGTCTGAAATGTTTGGTTACGCCACCGATATGCGGTCTAAGACCCAAGGCCGTGGCCAGTACACCATGGAGCCTGCCCACTATGCTGAGGTTCCCAAGAACATTTCTGAGAAGATCATCTCTGAGCGGGGCAAAAAGTCTGAATAAGTGAGAAATTACACTTGCTTTTTTAGTGCTTCCTTGTTAAAATGAAATTTATAAAGCCGGAATATCTTTTCTTGCAAATAAAAGGAGGAAATCCCAATGGCAAAGGAAAAATTCGAAAGAAACAAACCGCACGTTAACATTGGCACCATTGGCCACGTTGACCACGGTAAGACCACTCTGACCGCTGCTATCACCAAGGTTCTGGCCATGAAGGGCGACGCCGCTTTCATGGATTACGCCAACATTGATAAGGCCCCTGAAGAGCGTGAGCGCGGCATTACCATCAACACCTCTCACGTTGAGTATCAGACTGACAACCGTCACTACGCTCACGTGGACTGCCCCGGACACGCCGACTACGTGAAGAACATGATCACCGGTGCCGCTCAGATGGACGGCGCTATCCTGGTTGTGTCTGCTGCTGACGGCCCCATGCCTCAGACCCGCGAGCACATCCTGCTGTCCCGTCAGGTGGGCGTGCCTTATATCGTCGTGTTCATGAACAAGTGTGATCAGGTGGACGATCCCGAACTGCTGGAACTGGTTGAGATGGAAGTCCGCGACCTGCTCAATGAGTATGAGTTCCCCGGCGATGATACCCCCATTATCAAGGGTTCCGCTCTGGCTGCTTTGGAGAGCACTTCTACCGATATCAATGCTCCTGAGTATGCTCCCATCCTGGAGCTCATGGCTGCTGTTGACGAGTATATCCCCACTCCCGAGCGCAAGGCTGACCAGCCCTTCCTGATGCCCGTTGAGGACGTGTTCACCATCACTGGCCGCGGCACCGTGGCCACTGGCCGTGTGGAGCGTGGCCAGCTGAAGATGAGCGAGGAAGTTGAAATTGTTGGCTTGACCGAGGAGACCCGCAAGTCTGTTGTTACCGGCATCGAGATGTTCCGTAAGCTGCTGGACTTCGCTGAGGCTGGCGATAACATCGGCGTTCTGCTGCGTGGTATCCAGAGAACCGACATCGAGCGCGGCCAGGTTCTGGCCAAGCCCGGCACCATTCATCCCCACACCAAGTTCAAGGGCCAGGTTTACGTCCTGACCAAGGATGAAGGCGGCCGTCATACTCCCTTCTTCAACAACTATCGTCCTCAGTTCTATTTCCGTACCACCGACGTGACCGGCGTTATCTCCCTGCCCGAGGGCACCGAGATGTGCATGCCTGGCGATAACGTCGTGATGGACGTTGAGCTGATCACCCCCATCGCCATCGAAGAGGGCCTGCGTTTCGCTATCCGTGAAGGCGGCCGTACCGTTGGCTCCGGCGTTGTTACCGCTATCAACGCTTAAGTTTCGATAAAACTTAAACAGAGAAGCCGTCCTTTCGAGGACGGCTTTTTTGCGCCTATTTACCCACGTCAAAGACTTTTGACATGGGTAAATGCCCCATTCCCGTGTTCTTTGCTGGACATTTTTCTGCCGATCCCTTATCATAAAGCCAGAAAGGAGGAGTGCCCATGGAGATTGGAAGCAAGTTGCGGGCGGCCCGCCAACGCACTGGTTTCACCCAGGAGCAAGTGGGGGAGGCCATTCATGTCAGCCGGCAGACCATTTCCAATTGGGAAACCGGGAAGTCCCTGCCGGATGTGCTCAGCGTGATTTCCCTGAGCAATTTATACCAGGTCAGCCTAGACGAACTGTTGAAGGGGGATGAGAAAATGCTCCGCCACATTGATGAGGCCACCAATACGGTGAAAAGCCGCCAGCGTTTAGGTAAGCTGGTGCAAAACCTGTCTTTTCTGGTGATCTGGGCAGTGTGTGTGGCGGTGTTCTGGCTGGGAGGCGGTTCCGATGCTATGGGGTTCAGTATTTTAGTGCTCTATGGTGTGTTGCCCCTGAGCACCTTTGTGGTGAGCCTGCTTATGGGCCTGGACGCCTCCTGGAAGGAGCGCCAATGGGGGATGCTCCTCTATTTTGGCGTAGGATTCATGCTCATGCCCTACGGCACCTTTTCCTTGGCAATATGCTCTCCACTGGAAATATCCGTCTGCCGGAGTGGGAGTACATCGCCTATGGGATGGTTTACGCCATGCAGGGGATGTGTCTTGGTTCTGTCATCCGCTGGGGGAGAGCCCGCAGAGCTGACCCCAACGGCCGTTACCGCCCTTTGTGGACCTTTGGCCTGGTGTGGGGAATTACCGCTGTGGCACTGTTCAGTGTCCCCTTATTGGAGTGGATGGCAGTGTTTGCGCAGCTGGTTCTTCCCATAGGGGTGGTGGAGATCTCCGCATTCCGTCAGTCAGGGGATGGGGGAGCTGCTGTCCTTTGTCCACTGCCTGCTGGGGGCGGTGGCAGCCCTTGCTGCGGGTGTTTCTTTGGGTGCTTCGCCCTCCTGGCAGGGGAAACGCGGTCCTGTTCCGGAGAAGTGGCTCCTGCTGCCTTTGTTTGGCGGGGCGTTTCTCCTCAGCGCGGGCTTGGGCGCTTTAATGGTCCCCCTGCCCTGGGCCAGGAGCCTGTGGCCCGCAAGCAGCTTTCTGTGTGGGATGCTCCCACCAGCTTTGGGGATTGCTGCTAGCAGTTTCTCCGGGAAAAGGCAAACTTTATGATCCACAATTCCCCTGTTGACAAATGGTGGACAAGCTGTTATAATTTTTCCTTGAATAAATGAATATTTCCTTATCAAGAGAGGCGGAGGGACAGGCCCTGCGATGCCCGGCAACCTAGGGAGAGGACGGAAATGCGTTCTCCCAAAAGGTGCCAATTCCTGCGGTGAAACACCGGAAGATGAGGTAACCATAAGGACCCTCGTTTTTCGAGCGGTCCTTTTCTTTTTAAGGAATCGAACTTGATGGGAATATGACTTACGAAAGGGGAATTGTGATGACAAAACTGTTTACTTCCGAATCTGTGACCGAGGGGCATCCTGACAAAGTTTGCGACCAGATCTCCGACGCTGTGCTGGACGCGATCTTGGAGCAGGATCCCGAAGCCCATGTGGCTTGTGAAACCACTGCCACCACGGGTGTCATCCATGTGATGGGGGAGATCACCACCTCTTGTTATGTGGATATTCCTGCCGTTGTCCGCCAGGTGGTGAAGGACATCGGCTATGATGACCCCAAATGCGGCTTTGACGGCAACACCTGCGGCGTGCTTACCTCCATCGACACCCAGTCCCCAGACATTGCCATGGGTGTCAACCAGTCATTGGAAGCCAAAAACGGCGAAACCGATGAGAACAGCCTCACCGGAGCTGGTGACCAAGGCATGATGTTCGGCTTTGCCTGCGACGAAACCCCGGAATTGATGCCTTTGGCCATTTCCCTTGCCCACAAGCTGGCCAAGCAGCTGGCCAAGGTCCGCAAGGACGGGACCTTAAAATACCTCCGGCCCGACGGCAAAACGCAAGTCACCGTGGAGTACGACGGCGACCAGGTGAAGCGTGTGGACGCCATTGTCATCTCCACGCAGCACGACGAGGACGTGAATATGGCCCTGCTGAAAGCCGACCTGTGCAAGTGGGTGATCGACCCGGTGGTCCCTGCCCAGCTAATGGACGAGGACACCCGCATCTATATCAACCCCACTGGCCGGTTTGTCATTGGCGGCCCCGTGGGCGATAGCGGCCTCACCGGCCGGAAGATCATTGTGGACACCTACGGCGGTTATGGCCGCCACGGCGGCGGTGCCTTCTCCGGGAAAGACCCCACCAAGGTGGACCGCTCCGCTGCCTACGCGGCCCGCTGGGTGGCCAAGAATATCGTAGCTGCCGGCCTTGCCCGCCGCTGCGAGATCGAACTGGCCTATGCCATCGGCGTGGCCCATCCTGTGTCCATCATGGTGGACACCTTTGGCACAGGCACGGTTTCCGATGAGTGCCTGTCCCAGGCGGTGCAGCAGGTGTTCGACCTGCGGCCTACAGCCATCATCAAAGAGCTAGACCTGCGCCGGCCCATCTACCGCCAGGTGGCTGCCTACGGCCACATGGGCCGGGAGGACTTGGGTGTCCCGTGGGAGAAGACCAACCGCACTGAGGCCCTGCTCCGGGCGGTGGAAAACCAGTAAAAGCATAACCTGCGCCGGGAAACGGCGGCTGGGCGACGCACCGGGCCTTCCAAGGGCTGCTGCAGCAATGCGGCAGCCCTTTTTTGTGGCGCACTCCTTCCTTCCCATGGGCATAGTATGGCAGTGGGAGGTGGCGTGTATGGAGCTGTTGTTGGAAGGCGCAGTGGTAGTTTTGGCCGTTTTGGGATTGGTAGAGGCGGTGCGGATGCTGGTGTTCTGGCTGCTGCGGCCCCAGAGCCCCGGCAAGGGCGTCCTGGTGGTGGTGCCGGAAAACGGGGAGGACTGCGAGCAGCTCATCCGGGCTGGGATAGCCCGCCTGAAGTGGATGGATTGGCCGGGGGGCCGGTTGCTGTGCCTGCCTCGGGAGGAAGACCCCCAAGCCCAGGCTATCTGCAAGATTTTGGAGCGGCGGTATCCCCAACTGTCCCTTTGCAAACGGGACGATCTGGTGTATCATATAATGGACGATGAAATTTGACGAGATGACGGTGAAGTGCTTTGGCGGAAGAAAAGAGCGCCCTTTTAGAGCTTTGCGGCTCGGTGGACCGGGTTACATACCACAACGATAAAAACCAATATACCGTGCTGGACTTGGCCACAGAAGGGGGGATGGTCACCGTGGTGGGTGCTTTCCCCTTTGTCAGCGAGGGGGAAGAGCTGCGGGTGTATGGCACCTGGCAGAGCCACCCCTCCTTTGGGGACCAGTTCAAGGCGGAAACCTTTGAGCGGGCCCGGCCTGCCACTACCGCCGCCATACTCAAGTACCTTTCCTCGGGGGCAGTAAAGGGCGTGGGCCCGGCTATGGCGCAGCGGATTATCCAGACCTTTGGGGAGAAAGCCCTGGAGGTGATGGAAAATGACCCCCAGCGTCTGTCCCAAATCAAGGGGATCACCTTGGAGAAGGCCCAGGAGATCGGCGGGGAACTGAAGCGGGTTTACGGCATCCGGGAGCTGATGATGTTCCTGGGGGCTTACGGCGTCCGTCCGGAGCAGACTGTGCTGGTGTGGAAGCAGTTTGGAGAGGCGTCTATCGCCTGCATCCAGGAAGACCCCTATTGCCTGTGCGGCGAGGGCATGGATATCAGCTTTGAAATCGCCGATGCCATTGCGGAGTCCATGGAGAAATCCCCCGATGACCTGGGCCGTGTCCAGGCAGGGATCCTCTATGTGCTGCGCCATAACTTGAACAACGGCCACACCTGTTTGCCCCTGGACAAGCTGGCCCAGGCTGCCAGCCAGATCTTGGGCGTTTCCCCCGAGGCGGTCCAAGACGGGATCTACACCCTGTGCCAGGGGTTCCACACGGTGTGTGAAACATTCGGGGGACGGGAGTTCCTGTTTTTGCAAAAGCAGCACGTCAGCGAAACTTATATTGCGGCCCGGATGAAGGCCATGCTCTCCATGGTGCCCAACGCCATTGGCGGGGCAGAAGGGAAAATCGCTGCCATCGAGAAAAAGCGGGGCATCCAGTACGCGGACAAGCAGCGGGAAGCCATCCGGGCCGCGTTGGAACAGGGCATCCTCATCCTCACCGGAGGCCCTGGCACAGGCAAGACCACTACCCTCAACGCCATTATCCACCTGCTGAAAGAAGCGGGGGAGCGGGTGTACCTGGCGGCGCCCACAGGCCGTGCCGCCAAGCGCATGAGCGAGCTCACCGGGGAGGAAGCCAAGACCATCCACCGGCTGCTCCAGGTGGACTGGGACGAACAGGACAACCCTGTGTTCACCCGCAACGAGCGAAATCCCCTGGAGTGCGACTGCCTGGTGATCGACGAGCTGTCCATGGTGGATTCCTATCTGTTTGAAAGCGTGCTGCGGGCCTTGCCCTTCTCCTGCCGGCTGGTGCTGGTGGGGGATAATGACCAGCTGCCCAGCGTGGGGGCAGGGAACGTGCTGGGGGACTTGATGGCCTCCGGGTTGTTCCCCACCGTGGAGCTGAAAGAGATCTTCCGCCAATCCATGGAAAGCCTGATCGTCCTCAGCGCCCACCGGATCGTTGAGGGGAAAATGCCGGAGCTGCGCCGCCATGACAGCGACTTTTTCTTCCTTCCCCAGGAGGAAGCGGGGAAAGCTGCCCAGCTGATTGTGTCCCTGTGCAGCGTGCGCCTGCCCCGCAGTTACGGCTATTCCAGCGTGACGGACATCCAGGTGCTCTGTCCGGGCCGAAAAGGGGAACTGGGCACCGTGGAGTTGAACAAGCATCTGCGGGAGGCCATCAACCCACCCTCCAAGGCGAAGAAGGAAACCAAGGTAAACGGCATCCTCTTCCGGGAAGGGGACAAGGTGATGCAGATCCGCAACGACTACAACCTTCCCTGGATCAAGGATGACAGCACCTCCGGCGAGGGGGTGTTCAACGGGGATATGGGGGTCATCACGGAGATCGACCGTCCCGGCGGGGCCATCCACGTCCGCATCGACGACAAAGATGTGCTCTACGACTTTGAGCACGCCGCCACAGAGCTGGAACCCGCCTATGCGGTCACCGTCCACAAGAGCCAGGGGAATGAGTTCCCCGCAGTGGTGATCCCCGTGTTGGGGCCGCCCCGGCAGCTGTGTTACCGGAATTTGCTGTACACTGGGGTCACCCGCGCCAAGCAGCTTTTGATCCTGGTAGGGAGACGGGGCGTCATCGACGCCATGATCGAAAACGACCGGAAGACCAAGCGTTATACCGGCTTGAAGTGGTTTTTACAAAACCAAGAGCTGGAAGCAAGGTGAAAGGTATGAGCAATAAAACGAAAGTTAATCTTATAAAAATCGCAACAGTTATTGCATTAACAGCTGTGGTGATCGTAGTCCCTGGAATGTTCATTTATGCCTGGTTTTTGCCGGAATACATTTTCAATGTGATAGTCGGCACTTGCGGAATAATTTTTGCGATATCAGGCATTTGCCTTTTGATTTTTGTTTTCGCTTTCCACATCAA
>URKX01000047.1 GCA_900548545.1 uncultured Oscillospiraceae bacterium | reverse complement strand
CTCTCGAGCGCTTGACTATCTTACCACATCCGGTTTCGTTTGTCAAGCACTTTTTTCAAGTTTTTTCGAACCGCTTCGTTTGCCGTCAGGCACGATCACCCGGTCCGCTTTAAACTTTTGAACTCTCTCTCGAGCGCTCAGATATTATACCGCATCCTTTTCCAAATGTCAACACCTTTTTTCAAGTTTTTTGAAATTGAGTTGACCGCTGGCTTATTCAGGGGAATGGTTCCCAACTCCCACTGTACAAGGTTCGCTGTCTTATGGTATAATCCCTTTAAAACAGCTTTACGGCGCTTTATCTGCCCTCGGTTCTTGAGGTTTTTCTATTATACCATCCATTCTGCCTCAGGGCAACTGTTTTTTTCGATTTTCATGAAGTTCTTTCTGTTTCCACTTTTCCTGCTTACCCATCAATTATTCTATACTATATATAGAAAGGCGTGATCCCATGCCCATCCGCATCCAAGCTGATCTTCCCGCCATTGAAGTCCTGGAAAGCGAGAACATCTTCGTTATGACCCACGAGCGCGCAAAGCTCCAGGATATCCGCCCTTTAAAGATCGCCATCCTCAACCTGATGCCCACCAAGATCGAAACCGAAACCCAGCTGCTACGCCTGCTGGGGAACACCCCTTTGCAAGTGGATGTAGAACTGCTCCACACCGCCACCCATGTGAGCAAGAACACATCTTCCTACCACCTGAACGCCTTCTACAAAACCTTTGACGATGTGAAGGATCAAAAGTTTGACGGCATGATCATCACCGGAGCCCCTGTGGAAAAGTTGGCCTTTGAAGAGGTGGACTACTGGGATGAGATGTGCCGCATCATGGAGTGGAGCAAAGAGAACGTCTACTCGGTGCTGCACATCTGCTGGGGGGCCCAGGCAGGGCTCTACTATCATTACGGGATCCCCAAGTATCCCCTGCCGGAAAAACTCAGCGGCATTTACAATCACACGGTGCTCAACCCCTACCACCCTCTCATGCGTGGGTTTGACGACAACTACTTCGCCCCCCATTCCCGCTATACCGAGGTACGGCTGGAGGACATCAAGCGCCACCCGGAGCTGATTCCCCTGGCCGTTTCCGACCTGGCCGGCTTACACATCGTCACCAACCGGGACGGGCGGCAGATCTTCGTCACAGGCCACGCGGAGTATGACCGGGATACCTTGGCAAAGGAGTACTTCCGGGATATCAACAAGGGGCTGAACCCCAAAGTGCCCTACCACTATTTCCCCGATGACGACGACACCAAGACGCCGCCTTTCACTTGGCGTTCCAACGCCCACTTGCTGGTGGCCAACTGGCTCAACTACTATGTGTACCAGCAGACCCCCTACGACTTTTTAAACTGAACCACCGGCCGCTTCCCGCGGCCTTTTTTGTTTGGTTTTTAAAACTGCCTCCTCTTTCTTGAAAACCTTTCCCACTTTCGCTATAATAGAGGGCAGAAATGAAAAAGGAGGGTCCCCTTTGAAATACGACGGTATCTTGTTCGACCTGGACGGCACCCTTTGGGACGCCACCGAGGCCATCCGGGTTTCTTGGGCCATAGCGCTGGAAAGCGCCCCCGACGTGGAAGCTCCTCCCACCCGGGAACAGCTGGAGAGGGTCATGGGGATGACGGCTGACAATCTGATGGCCACCCTGTTCCCCAAGCTGTCCAAAGAGCGGCATAGGGAACTTTTTGACGCCTGCTGCAAAGCCGAGGATGTGTACCTGCGCCAACACGGGGGGATCCTGTTCCCCGGCTTGGAGGAAACCCTGCAGACCCTTTCCCAGGAATTGCCGTTGTTTATCGTCAGCAACTGCAACAAGGAATACATCCCCTGCTTTTTAGACGCACACCATATGCACAGCTATTTCCAAGATTGGGAATGCATTGGCCGGACGGGAAAGCAAAAGTGGGAAAACATCCTCCTGGTGGCAGAGCGCAATCACCTGAAAGCGCCGGTCTACGTGGGCGATACCGTCCTGGACCAGGAAGCCGCACAAAAAGCAGGCGTGCCTTTCTACCATGCGGCCTACGGCTTTGGCCAGGTGGAGGGCGCGCCGGAGATCCAAGAACCACGCCAGCTGTTGGAATTGCTCCACGGCTGACAGGTAAAACAACACGAAAGGAGGCGGCGCTTTGAAAAGCTCCCTGCTGTTTTCCAGCTATCCCTTTATCACAGGGGAAAAAGTCACCCTCACCCGCGTCACCGACATGGACAACGGATCCCTGTGGCAGATCTTCAGCGATGAGGACAGCCACCGCTTCACCCCGGAAGGGGCCCTGCGTTCCCCCAGGGAGTGCGCCGCCAAGCTCCGCCAGTATGAAACCATGTTCCAAGAGCGGCGGGGCGTGGTACTGGGGATCTACTCCACTCTCAACCAGTTGGTGGGGCTGCTGGAGATCTCGCACATCGACCCCCAGGTGGAAAGCGTGACCCTGAGCTTCATCCTCAACCAGGAATTTGTGGGCCAAGGGTTCGCCTCTTCTGCGGTGCGGGCCGCCTGTGACTACCTGTTCCGCACCGTGGGAGTCCGGCGCATCCAGTGCCTGGTGCTGCCCACCAACTACCGGGCGGTATTGGTGTTGGAGCGGTGCGGCTTTGTGAAAGAGGGCACCATCCGGGAGGGCTTCCTCTGGCCCGACAAGGGCATTGTGGATCTAACCATCTACTCCCTGCTGCCCACCGACCGAACCCCCAAAAAGAAAGGCCCCACCTACTACCTGTAACAAAACAAACGGCCGCCCCGCTTTCCCAAACCCAGGGAAGGCGGGGCGGTTCTTTTACTGGTCAAAGGCGGCGCGCATATAGGCTAAAAGCTTTTTCTCCCGGCGGCTGACCTGCACCTGGGTCATGCCCAGCTCGGCAGCAGTCTGGGTTTGGGTCTTGCCCTGGAAATACCGGCACTGGATCAGCTTTTTATCCCGGTCTTCCAAAGTCTGGAGGATCTGGTACAGGGTGAGGTGCTCGGTCATGCGCTCCTCCGGGGCCTCCACAGGGATGTCCAGCTCCCCGCCCTCCTCCTGATCTGTCAGGGAGAGGGGCGCCTTCCCCACGCCCAGGGCCAAGGCAGCCTTCTCTACAGTCACCCCCAGGCGTTCCGCGATCTTTGCCACGCCGGGGCTTTTGCCCGTTTCCTGGCGGAGCTTGTCCCCCTCTTCCAGGGCGCGCTTGCCCAAGTCCCGCAGGCCCCGGGAAACCCGCATGGCCCCGCCGTCCCGGAAGAGCCGGCGCACCTCTCCCAGGATCACCGGCACAGCATAGGTGGAAAATTTTACCCCTCGGGCATCGTCAAAGTTTTCCGCGGCTTTCACCAGGCCCACGCACCCCGCCTGGAACAAGTCGTCATACTCCACGCCCCTGCCCAGGAACCGCCGGGCACACAGGTGCACCAAACCCAGGTTCTCCTCCACCCTGTTGCGGAAGGGCTCACTCTTTGCTGTCAAAATATTTGGTCAGGGTCACGCTGGTGCCCCGCCCCACAGTAGAAGTGACCCGCACGCTGTCGCAAAAGCTTTGCATCACCGCAAAGCCCAGGCCCGCACGCTCCTCGCCGCCGGTGGTGAACAGAGGTTCCATTGCCTTTTGGATATCCGGGATGCCGCATCCTTTGTCCCTCACCCGCACCACCGCTTTGCCGTTTTCAAAGATCTTTGCGGTTATGTACACCGTGCCCATCTTGTCCTTATAGCCGTGGACAATGGCGTTGGTCACTGCCTCGGAAACAGCGGTCTTCATGTCGGTGAGGTCTGCCACTGTGGGGTCCAGCTGGGACAAAAACGCCGCCACCGCCGCCCGGCCAAAGCCCTCGTTCACCGAATGGGAGGCGAAACTGATCTGCGCTTGGTTCACTGGTTTCATCACCCAGCCCTCCTTTCAATAGAAGCCAGGCTTCCGATACCGGAGAGCTCCACCATCCGCCCCAAATGGGGGGAAAGCCCCGCCAGCACCACCCGGCCCTTCCAAAACTGCAACAGCCGCACCCGGCCCAGAATCAATCCAATGCCGGAGCTGTCCATAAAAGGCACCTGGGAAAAATCCAGCCGCAAAACCCGGGGTTTCACCTTTTGGGCTGTGTCGTCAATGGCCTCACGCATCTCCCGGGCAGCATGGTGGTCGATCTCCCCCGAGAGCCGGGCAGTGAGCTCGCCGTCCTTATAACCGAGCTGTACACTCATGTCCTCTCTTCCTTTCTCTTGGCAGTCCCCAAAGGCAAAAAAGAAGGCCTTTGAAAAAGGCGCGCCTTTCTCAAAAGCCTGTTTTGCGCCCTTTGCACTTATTCTACAAAGGACGCTCCGCATTGTTTGCCGAAGCCTGTCAGCAAAGGGATAAATTCTCCATTCTCTCCCCTGCCTTCTACCGGGCCGGCACGCGGAACAACATTTTAGGACCAAACTCCAAATTTCCCCAAAAGCATCTCCCGGATATCCCCAGCCAAATAGAAGGAACCGCATACGATCAGGGCGGCGTCCTCCCCCATGGCCCGGGACGCCACAGCCAACGCCTCCCGGCAGGAACCGGCCGGGATCACCTTGGGGCAGAACTCGGCGGCAACTTTGGCAAGCTCCCGGGCGGGCATGGACCGGTGGCCCTGGGGCGCCACGGTGATGATTTCATCAAACAGCGGCCCCACCAGGGCAAAGGCACCGTGGCTGTCCTTGTCGGACATCATCCCCACAATGGCCACTTTCCGCTGGGGCACAAATTGCTCCAAAGCCTCCCGCAGGGCCTTGGCACAGCCAGGGTTGTGGCCGCCGTCCAACAGGCACAGGGGCTCTCGGGAGATCACTTCCATCCGCGCGGGGACAAAAGCCTTGCCAAACCCCCGGGCAGCGGCGTCCAGGTCGATGGCCCAGCCTCGGCCTTTGAGCGCCTCCACCACCGTCCAGGCTGTAACGGCATTTTTCACCTGATGCTCCCCCAGGAAGGGGGTGCGCAGGACCCGCTCTCCCAGCTGGAAGGTGGTGCCTTCCAGGGAGGACTCCCACTCCCGGACTTGGGCAAGATCCGGGACAACCAGCTCCACCTGCCGCTCTTTGCAGATCTGGGCCAGTTCCCGGGCCACCTCCGGGGCCTGGTCCGGGTAGAGCACCAGCCGGCCGCCCTTCTTCACGATCCCCGCCTTTTCAAAGGCGATCTTCTCCAGGGTATCCCCCAGAACGGCAGTGTGGTCCAGGGAGATGGACATGATGGCCGCCACCTCCGGCACATCGATCACATTGGTTGCGTCAAACCGGCCGCCCATACCCACTTCCAGCACCACAATGTCGCAGCCCCGACGGGCAAACCAGTGGAGCGCCAAGGCAGTGATGTATTCAAACTCTGTCACCTGGTCGCCGTTTTTCTCAAACTCATCGGCAACAGGGGCCAAAACTTCCACCTCTTGGACCAGCTCTTCCTTGGGGATCATCTCCCCGTTGATCTGGAAACGCTCCCGGAAATCCAGCACATAGGGGGAGGTGTACAGCCCCACGGTAAACCCACACTCCTTCAAGGCCGAAGCCACCAGGGTGGAGCAGGTGCCCTTGCCGTTGGTGCCTGCCACATGGACGAATTTCAGCTGTTTCTGGGGGTCACCCAGCCGGGAAAGCAAAGCGGAAATGCGCTCCAGGCCTGGCTTGATCCCAAACACCAGACGGCCATATACGTTGTCCAATGCCTCTTCATAGGTCATGACGATTCCCTCCATTTTCAAAGAGTAGACTGCAAAAAGGGCAGTGCCGCAGACGGCACTGCCCAGACGGACGGCAATTGTTGGCCACATCCCGCTCCCCGGTGGTTGCCCACCTGCCCGTCAGTCACGGGGGCCATGCTTGGGAAAGTATACCACAGGGCCGCTCCAAACGCAAGAACGCCCAGTGTGTTTTTTACTGCAAAGCTTTCAAAGACTCCTCGATCATGCGGACCTTTTCCTGCAGCTTTTCGGCGTTGTCCTTCACGCCGTCGATGACATTCTGGGGAGCCTTGCTGATAAACTTCTCGTTTTGCAGCTTGGCCTGTGCAGTGGCCAACTGCTTTTTGGCGCCCTCCAGCTCCTTTTGGAGCCGGGCGGTTTCGGCCTTTTTGTCCACCAGGTCGTCCATGGGCAGGTATCCCCGGCAGGCGGCAGTCACCACGGTGACGCTGCCCTCGGTCTGCTCAAAATGCCCGCCCACTTCCACGCTGCTGCAATAGGCAAGCCTTGCAATGGCTTCCTGCTCGGTGACAAAAGCCTGGGGTGCAGCGGTTTCCACCATCAGGTGGGCCTTCTTGGAGGGGGGCACATTCATCTCACTGCGGCGGGTACGCACAGCGGTGATCAACTCCATCACCTTCTTCATCTCCGCTTCGGCCTGGGGGAAGGCATGGCCTTCCTCATACTCGGGCCAGGGGGCCACGATCAGGGCCTCGCCCTCGTGGGGCAGGCTCTGCCAGATCTCCTCTGTGACAAAGGGCATGAAGGGATGCAGCAGCTTCAGAGTGCTGCCCAGGGTCCACACCAGCACCTGGCGGGCGCCTTGCGCGGCGGCCTCGTCGGCGGAATTCAGGCGGATCTTGGCAAGCTCAATATACCAGTCGCAGAAATCATCCCACAGGAAGTCGTACAGCTTCTGCACAGCCATGCCCAGCTCGAACTTCTCCAGGTTCTCGGTTACTTCCTTAGCCACCGTGTTGAACCGGCTGACGATCCACTGGTCCTCCAACGTGAGGGTTTCCGGCAGGGCGCAGGGCACGTCCTTGCCGTCGATGTTCATATGGATGAACCGGGCAGCGTTCCAGATCTTGTTGGCAAAGTTCCGGCTGGCGGCCACCTTCTCCTCGCTGTAGCGGGCGTCGTTGCCGGGGGAGTTGCCGGTGACCAGGGTAAAGCGCAGGGCGTCGGCACCGTACTGGTCGATGACCTCCACGGGGTCAATACCGTTGCCCAGGGACTTGCTCATCTTCCGGCCCTGGGAATCCCGCAGCAGGCCGTGGTACAGCACTGTGCTGAAGGGGGCCTTGCCCATGTGCTTCATGCCGGAGAAGATCATCCGGGCCACCCAGAAGAAGATGATGTCGTAGCCGGTGACCAACACATCGGTGGGATAGAAGTATTTGTAATCCTCGCTGCTCTCGTCCGGCCAGCCCAGGGTGGAGAAGGGCCACAGAGCGGAGGAAAACCAGGTGTCCAGCACGTCCTCCTCCTGGTGGATATGCCGGCTGTGGCAGTGCTGGCACTCGGTGGGGTCAGACTCGGAGACGGTCAGCTTGCCGCAGTCGTCGCAGTACCAGGCGGGGATGCGGTGGCCCCACCAGAGCTGACGGGAAATACACCAGTCGTGGACGTTCTCCATCCAGTTGGTATAGGTCTTGGCGAAGCGGTCAGGGACGAACTTGGTCTCCCCCTCGTTGACCACCCGCAGGGCCTCCTTGGCCAGGGGCTCCATCTTGACGAACCACTGGGCGGAGATGAGGGGCTCCACATCGCTGTGGCAGCGGTAGCAGGTGCCCACGTTGTGCTGGTGGGGCTCCACCTTCACCAGGTAGCCTCCCGCCTCCAGGTCCGCCACAATGGCCTTCCGGGCCTCGTAGCGGTCCATGCCGGAGTACTTGCCGTACCCCTCTACCACCCTGCCGTTGTCGTCCAGCACCCGGATGGTCTCCAGATTCTGGCGCAGGCCGACCTCGAAGTCGTTGGGGTCGTGGGCGGGGGTCATCTTCACGCAGCCGGTGCCGAAGGTCCTGTCCACGTATGCGTCGGCCACGATGGGCATCTCCCGGCCCACCAGGGGCAGGATGCACTTCTTGCCCACGATGCCCTTATACCGCTCGTCCTCGGGGTTGACGGCCACGCCGGTGTCGCCCAGCATGGTCTCGGGCCGGGTGGTGGCCACCACGACCCAGCGGTCGGTCTCCCCCTGGATAGGGTAACGGATGTGCCAGAGATTGCCGGGCTTGTCCTGGTACTCCACCTCCGCGTCGCTCAGGGCGGTGACGCAGTGAGGGCACCAGTTGATGATGCGGGAGCCCTTGTAGATCAGGCCCTTGTTGTAGAGGCGGACGAACACATGGCGCACAGCGGCGGACAGGCCGTCGTCCATGGTAAACCGGGCCCGGGACCAATCGCAGGAGGCGCCCAGCTTCTTCTGCTGCTCCACGATGCGGCCGCCGTACTTGGCCTTCCAGTCCCAGACGCGCTCCAGGAACTTCTCCCGGCCCAGGTCATAGCGGGTGAGGCCCTCCTTGGTGCGCAGCTCCTCCTCCACCTTGATCTGGGTAGCGATGCCGGCGTGATCGGTGCCGGGGACCCACAGCGCGGCGTAGCCCTGCATCCGTTTGAACCGGATGAGGATATCCTGAAGGGTGGAGTCCATGGCGTGGCCCATATGGAGCTGGCCGGTGACGTTGGGGGGCGGCATCACAATGGTGAAGGGCTTCTTGTCAGGGTCCCGGTGCCCCACGAAGCAGCCGTTCTTCTCCCACATCTCGTAGATGCGGCCTTCGACCTCTTGGGGCTCATAGACCTTGGGCAGTTCTTTCTTCATGTTTACATCTCCTTTTCGGGGCAACAAAAAGCGCCCCGAGCATGCTTGCTCAGGGCGAACGAATGTCCGCGGTACCACCTGAATTTGGGCGCGGCGCGCCCACACTCCTTGACCCTTAACGCGGGCGCACGTTGCGGCCTACGGCAGGATGCCGTTCAGCCCACAGCTCCGGGACCACCTTCCCCGCTTTTTTGGAGAGCCTCGCAGCAGGCCGGCTCCTCTCTGCACCAAACGAAGGCGGGTACTCCTTCCCATCACAGCCTTTTTTCGTCGAACAGCCTTAGTATACGCAAATGGCGGGAAAATGTCAAGGAAAAACCGGGGCGGACCAAGTCCGCCCCGGCTTTTCCATGCAATCGCTTATTTCACCACAGCCGCCTCGTCCTTTTTGGACGAGATGCTCTTCAGGGCGAAGAGGACCACCTCCAGCAGGACCAGGCTGATAATCAGGGTAATCCAGGTGTTGCCGTTGGTCAGGCCGGCGATGATGTAGCCCACGAAGCAGACCGCAGCGACGGTCAGCGCGTAGGGGAGCTGCGTGGCCACATGGTTGACGTGGTTGCAGCGGGCGCCGGCGGAGGCCATGATGGTGGTGTCGGAGATGGGAGAGCAGTGGTCGCCGCAGACGGCGCCGGCCAGGCAGGCGGCGATGGAGGTGACCATCATATCGCTGCCCATGGGGAACAGCGGCAGCACGATGGGGATCATGATGCCGAAGGTACCCCAAGAGGTGCCGGTAGCGAAGGCCAGGCCCACACAGACCAGGAACACGAAGGCGGGCAGCATGGCCTTCATGCCGGGGGCCGCATTGGCCACCAGGTTCTCCACGAAGGTGGCGCCGCCCAGCAGGCCGGTCATGCCGGACAGGGTCCACGCAAAGGTGAGGATCAGGATGGCGGGGACCATCTGCTTGAAGCCGTCGGGGATGCACTCGGTGAATTCCTGGAAGGTCATCACGCGGCGGATCATGTAGTAGATAAAGGTGAAAATCAGGGTGATGACGGAGCCCAGCACCAGGCCCATGGAGGCGTCGGACCCGGCAAAGGCGTCAATGAAGCTCTCGCCGTCAAAGAAGCCGCCGGTGTAGACCATGCCCATGATGCAGCAGAAAATCAGCACCACCACGGGGAGCACCAGGTCGATGACCTTGCCGTTGGCGTTGGGCTTCACGTCGCCCAGTCCCTCGCCATAGGGCCGGTCGGGCGTGGTGAACAGGTCGTTTTTGTCCCGGGCATTGTCCTCATGAATCTTCATGGGACCGTAGTCGAACTTGCCTATCGCCAGGGTGAGGCACATCACGATGGTCAGCAGGGCGTAGAGGTTGTTGGGGATCGTCTGCAGGAACATGGCAAAGCCGTTGATGCCGGAATCCTCGGGGACGGAGCCGGTGACGGCGGCGGCCCAGGAGGAGATGGGCGCGATGATGCAGATGGGCGCGGCCGTGGCGTCGATGAGGTAGGCCAGTTTGGCCCGGGACACCCGGTGGCCATCCGTAACGGGCAGCATCACGGAACCCACGGTCAGGCAGTTGAAGTAGTCGTCCACGAAGATGAGCACGCCCAGCAGCATGGTGGAGAGCTGGCCGCCCACCCGGGTCTTGATGTGGCTCTTGGCCCAGTTACCGAAGGCAGTGGAGCCGCCGGCCTTGTTCATCAGGGCCACCATGATGCCCAGGATAACCAGGAACACCAGGATGCCCGCGTTCCAGGAGTCGGAAATCTTATAGATCATGCCGCCGTCTTCATTGAAGAACATGGTCATGATGGTCAGCTCGGGGTTGAAGTTGGCGTACAGCAGGCCGCCCACCAGGATGCCTACGAACAGAGAGCTGTAGACCTCCTTGGTGATCAGGGCCAGGATGATGGCGATGACAGGGGGCAGCAGAGACAGGGGGCTGGCGTAGAAATTGCTGACGTATTCCGCCTCGCCTTCCGCGAAGGCTACGGTCATCATGATAGCGGTCAAGGCCACAAAAACAACCAAAAATGGAAAAAACCTCTTCCGCATGTTGGATCTGTGCATGTTTACCCTCCCTTTCGAATGATGCTTGTGTCGGATTTGCCGTTGCTGAGATAAAACCAAACCAATTCCCATTTACAGCATATCACATTTGCTCCCAAACCACAAGTAAAATCGAACAAATTACATCTGCATTTTATGTGTAAACTCGGCAAACTCACTATGCTATTCAGAGCTGCTCTATGCAGATTGGAGCCCGCTTCACTTTGGCCCAGGTAAATTCCTTCACCAACTCCCGGGGGCTTGCCGGGGCCGGTTCTTCCGTGAGCCCGGCCAAAAATGCCAGATACCCGGTCAACTCCGCCGGGGCAAACCGCTCCCGCAGGGCCCCCATGTCCAGGTCCTGGTCCCGTTTGGACAGGCGGCGGCCGTCGGCGGCCTCCAGCAGCGGGAGGTGGGCATAGGTGGGGCGGCGATAGCCCAGCTTGTCCATCAGCCAGAGCTGACGCGGGGTGGAGTCCAGCAGGTCCATGCCCCGCACCACCCGGGTCACCCCCATCCGGGCGTCATCCACCGTGA
>URKX01000046.1 GCA_900548545.1 uncultured Oscillospiraceae bacterium | reverse complement strand
CGCCATCGAGTTTATTGCACTGTGTAAAAGGAGGATCGCGGATGATTGAGATAGAAAGACCCAAAATTGAGATTGCGGAAATTTCCGAAAACGGCACCTATGGCAAATTCGTGGTGGAACCTTTGGAGCGGGGCTTCGGCACCACTCTGGGCAACGGCCTGCGGCGTGTGCTGCTCTCCAGCCTGCCGGGCGTGGCCGTAAAATCCATCAAGATCGACGGCGTTGTCCACGAATTTTCCACCATCCCCGGTGTGAAAGAAGATGTCACCGAGATCGTGCTGAACATTAAAGGCCTGGTGGCAAAGCTCCACTGCGATGGGCCCAAAACCGTGGAGATCTCCGCGGAAGGCCCCTGCGATGTGACCGCTGAGTCCATCAAAAGCGACAGTGAAGTGGAGGTTCTCAATCCCGAGCTGCACATCGCCACCCTGGGAGAAGGGGCCCGGCTCTATATGGAGCTGACCTTGGATAAGGGAAGGGGCTATGTCTCGAACGAGCGCAACAAGCAGAATTTGCCCGAAGGAGTTATCGGGGAGATTGCGGTCGATTCTATTTACACACCTGTGCTCAAGGTCAATTTCAATGTGGAAAGCACCCGCGTGGGCCAGAGCATCGACTATGACAAACTGACGCTGGAAGTTTGGACCAACGGCGTCATCAATGCCCAGGAAGCTGTTTCCCTGGCCGCCAAAGTCCTCACCGACCACCTGAACCTGTTTGTGGACCTGTCCGACAAGGGCAAGAGCACCGAGATCATGGTGGAGAAGGACGAGGGCGGCAAGGAGAAGGTACTTGAGATGACCATTGAAGAGCTGGACCTGTCTGTCCGTTCCTTCAACTGCCTCAAGCGTGCCGGTATCAACACGGTGGAAGACCTGATCAACAAGTCCGAAGAGGACATGATGAAGGTCCGCAACCTGGGCCGCAAATCGCTGGAAGAGGTCATTTGGAAGCTGGCTTCCCTGGGCCTTAGCCTGCGCAAGGACGAAGAATAAGACACAACCTACTTTACTACGATAGGAGTGAATATCCATGCCGGGAACGAGAAAGCTGGGCAGAGATACCGCCCACCGGACCGCTATGCTCCGGGGCCTGGTGACGTTCTTCCTGGAGAATGGCAAGATCGAGACCACCGTGACCCGCGCCAAGGAAGTGCGCGCCATGGCGGAAAAGATGATCACCATTGCCAAACAGGACAACTTGCAGAACAAGCGCCTGGTGATGAGCTTCATCACCAAGGAGAGCGTGACCAATAAGCTGTTTACCGAGATCGCCCCCAAGTACGCTGACCGCAACGGCGGCTATACCCGCATCACCAAGCTGGGGCCCCGCCGCGGCGACGCTGCTGAAATGGCCATCTTGGAACTGATCTAAAGACGGTCTTTGAGGGAACCCCAACCCTGGGGGACCTTTGAAAAAGCCCTTCCCGCCGAAAACGGGAAGGGCTTTTTTGCGTTTCTTTGGATGAAACGGGGCCTTTTGCCCAATACTAGGAAGTGAAACCAGAAACAGGGAGGAACCGCTATGGTACGCATCCAAAAAGTATTCGGCACAGAGATATTAGATTCCCGGGGCAACCCCACGGTCAGCGCCACGGTGCAGCTCACCGACGGCACCATGGGCACCGCTGCCGCCCCCTCGGGAGCCTCTACAGGAAAGTTTGAGGCGGTGGAGCTGCGGGACGGCGACCAGCGACGCTACGGTGGCAAGGGCGTGCTGAAGGCAGTGCGCAACGTGACGGAGATCATCTCCCCGGCCTTGGAGAAAGTCCCCAGCCTGACCGTGCGGGAGATCGACCGGGTGCTGTGCAAGCTGGACGGCACCCCCAACAAAGCCCACCTGGGGGCCAACGCCACCTTGGCAGTGTCTATGGCGGCAGCCAGGGCCATTGCCACCCATTTCCGGATGCCCCTGTTCCGCTACCTGGGCGGGGCCTGCGCCTACGAGCTGCCCCGGCCCATGATGAACATTCTCAACGGCGGCGCCCATGCGGGAAACAACATCGACATCCAAGAGTTTATGATCGTCCCGGTGGAAGCACCCAGTTTCCGGGAGGGGCTGCGCTGGTGCGCGGAGATCACCCACACCTTGGGCGCCCAGCTGAAAGCCCAGGGCCTGTCCACCGGCGTGGGGGACGAGGGCGGTTTTGCCCCGGACCTTCCCAGCGATGAAGCCGCCATTGAGGCGGTGCTGTGCGCCATTGAAAAGGCCGGGTATGGGGGCAAGGTAAAGCTGGCCTTGGATGCCGCTGGCAGCGAGTGGGTGAAGGGGGACCGGTACCGCCTGCCCAAGCGGGGGAAGGAGTTCTCCACCGAGGATATGATCGAATACTGGGAAAACCTGGTGAACAAGTACCCCATCCTCTCCATCGAAGACCCCTTGGGGGAGGAGGACTGGCAGGGCTGGGCGGCCTTGACCCAGCGTCTGGGAAGCCGGGTGCAGCTGGTGGGGGACGACCTGTTCGTCACCAACGTGGAGCGCCTGCGCCAGGGGATCGACGAGGGGGCCGGCAACGCCATCCTGATCAAGCCCAACCAGATCGGCACCCTTACCGAAACCCTGGACTGCATCGAGCTGGCCAAGCGCAACGGCTATAAGACCATCATCTCCCACCGATCTGGGGAAACGGAGGATACCTTCATTGCCGACCTGGCCGTGGCCACCAATGCGGGGCAGATCAAAACCGGCGCGCCCTGCCGCACCGAACGTGTTGCCAAGTACAACCGGCTGCTGCGGATCGAGGAGTGTTGACAGGGACGGCAAAAGCTGGTAGGATGAAAGAAAAAAGGTACCGCGGCAGCCTGCCAGCCAGGCCCCGCACAGAAAAACCGGGGTTTGGCCCCGGGCTACATAGAAAGGGTGACCGTCATGGGGAACGTCTATGACCGCGTGAAACAGTGTGCCGATGCCATCCGGCAGAAAACAGGGTTTGCCCCCCGCACTGCCTTGATCCTGGGGTCTGGCCTGGGAGGCTTTGGGGAAAAGATCACCCGGGAGGCAGTGGTAGAGTACCGGGATATCCCCGGATTCCCCGTATCCACGGTGGTTGGCCACCAGGGGCGGTTCCTCTTTGGGTATGTTGGGGAGGAGCCTGTGGTGGTGATGCAGGGCCGGGTCCACTATTATGAAGGCTATTCCATGGAGGACGTGGTGCTGCCCACTCGGGTGATGGGCCTGCTGGGGGCCCAACGGCTGATTCTGACAAACGCCGCCGGGGGGATCGGCCCGGACTTGGCCCCCGGGGATTTGATGCTGTTGACGGACCACGTTGCCAGCTTTGTGCCCTCGCCTCTTCTTGGGCCCCATGTGGAAGAGCTGGGGCCCCGTTTCCCGGACATGACCCAAGTGTATTCCCCCCGGCTGCGGGAGCGGGCCCTGGCCGCGGCCCAGCGTCTGGGATTCCCTTTAAAGCAGGGGGTGTACCTGCAAACCACCGGGCCCCAGTATGAAACCCCGGCGGAAATCCGGATGTTCGCCGCCCTGGGGGCCAACGCCGTTGGCATGAGCACTGCCTGCGAGGCCATTGCCGCCCGGCATATGGGGCTGGAGGTGTGCGGCATCAGCTGCGTTACCAACTTGGCCGCCGGGCTTTCGGGAGAACCCCTGACCCACGAAGAAGTGCAGCAAACCGCCGACCGCGCCGCCCAGCGGTTCCAGGGCCTGGTGTGGGAGCTGCTTTCCACCATAGAAGTGTAAAAAAGATCCCCTCGGGGCTGTAAACCGTTTATTGGGCCGGTTTGCAGCTTCCGAGGGGTGTTGTTTTACTGGGGCGGGCGGGTGCGCTGCTTGAAGTACCGGATGCCCCACACCAGGAAGTAGATTACCAACAGCAGCAGATACAGTAAGAGGCACAGCCAAAGCCCCTGGACGAAGACCATCAGGGCCAAAGAGGGTGCTTTCCCCAGCCTCCATAGCGCCAAAGCGGTGAAAATTACCAGCTCTACCGGCAGAAGGAGCAGCCAAAGCCGCCGTTTGAGGACGGCCTTCAGGGAGGATGCAGGAGGGGGGGATGCCGGTAAAGCGGAGGGCTCTTCATGGGGAATGGAAGTACCCGGCCCTTGGGCCGGGTCCAGCAGCCAGTCGATGGAGCACCCCAGCGCTTTCGACAGGGGCAGCAGGTTGGAGGATTCCGGCAGGGCCTCGTCCAGCTCCCAACGGGACACCGCCTGCCGGGATACCCCCAGGTTCTGGGCCAGCTGCTCCTGGGTGAGCCCCTGTTTTTTTCGCGAAGTTAGGATCTTTTCGCCTGTGGTCATGGAAGACACTCCTTTCTCTCTGGCCTTAGTATAGCAAAACCCCCGGTTGCGCGCCACCCTGCTGGGATGGAAACCGCGCAATCGGGGGTTGCGTTTTCAAAAAAGCGGCTTTATGGCTGGAAGTACAGGCAGCATACGGTTTCGCCGCCGTTGATAAACACCTCGCAGGTGTGGGTGTCCGGCAGGATCTGGATGTCCTGAACTTCGCTGACAGGCTTTTCCAGGAAGATGGTCTCCCCGTCGGTGACCTGGACCATGTACTGGCCCCGGCGCACATGGGGGTCCTCCTTCACCAGGTAGGGGGCGGCCTCCGCCACAGGGGCCAGGCAGATGTTGCCCGCGCCGTTGAGGCTGACCTCCATGGGGATGGTCAGGCAGCCGCAGCGCACCGCATCGGGGTCTTCCGGCTGGCCCCAGGGGGTCATCCAGCCAATGAGGATGCGGCGGCCCTGGGGGTCCAGGAAGGTCTGGGGGGCGTAGAACTGGGGCCCGATCACTGGCCGCTGGAAGCTCTCCGGGGTGAAGTGTTCCCCGTCAAAATCGCCCACCACAAACTGGACGCACTGGGGCTTGTCCATGCGGGAAAAGTCCAGCACCCACTTGTCCCCCAGGGGGAACAGGTCGGGGCATTCCAGTACAGGCCCCATTTCGCTGGTTTGGAAAATGGGTCCCACATACTCCCAGTGGAGCAGGTCCTCCGATTTGTACAGCATCACCGCGGAGGTGGTCAGCTGGTGGTCCGAGCCTCCGCACACCATCCGGTAGGTGCCGTCCTTCCACTGGAACACCTTGGGGTCCCGGAAGTGGACGCTGAGGGGGTCTAAGGGACACTGTCCAATCAGGGGGTTCTCGGGAAGCTTTGTAAAGTGGACGCAGTCCTCCGTGACGGCGACGCACTGGGTCTGCTGATGGCCCTTGGAAACAGCGGTGTACATCAGGTACAGTTTACCGTCCTTTTCGATGGCGGAACCGGAGAAGCACCCGCCCCCGTTTTCATAGGGCTGGTCGGGATACAGGGCGATGGGCTGCTCCTCCCAGTGGATCAGGTCGTCGCTGACGGCATGGCCCCAGTGTAGGGGGGCTTTCCACACGGTGGAATCGGGGTGATGCTGGAAAAACGCGTGATAGCGGCCTTGGAACCAGCACAGGCCGTTGGGGTCGTTGAGCCAGCCTTTTTCCGGCTCCACGTGATATTGCAGTTTGGGTAACATGGCAAATGCACACTCCTTTTGTTTTGGATGGTTCCTTCCTAGATGGAAAAGCCGGGGGCGCAGGCCCCCGGCAGACAGTCCCACGTCACCCATATGATAACGCATGAACCCATATTTTACAAGAGCAAAAAATGCCCTCCCAAAGTTTCTGCCTCCCCCTGGTCGTGGGTGACCAAGATCACGGTCTTTCCCTTGGTTTTCCCCAGGAAATAGCCCATCACCAGAGCCTTGGTGGCTTGGTCCAGGCCTTTGAAAGGCTCGTCGCACAGCAGCACGTCGTAGTCTGCGGCCAGGGCGCGGAGGATGGCCACCCGGCGCTTCATCCCCCCGGAGAGGGTGCGCACCGGCTGCCCCAGGCTGCCCTCCAGCCCCAGGTCCCGGAGCATCCCCTGGGCCTCCGCTTTGGAGAGGCTGGGGTTTACCAGCCGGATGTTGGACACAGGGGTGGTGTTTTCGCACAGCCGGTCCTCCTGGAACACGGCGGAGAGCTTTTGCCCTTCCATCCCCAGGATTTCCCCGCTGTCCGGCGCCTCCAGCCCCAGCAGCAGGGACAGCAGGGTGGTTTTTCCGCAGCCGGAAGGCCCCATGACGCAGGTCAGCTCCCCTTGGGGGAAGGTGTGGGAGAACCCCTCAAGCACCTGCTTGTCCCCAAAGGATTTGCTCACGTTTTGCAGCGTAATGTCCATCAGGCGCCCTCCCTTCAGCCCTGTTCCAGCCGGGCTACCAGCCGGTCCAGCAAGAACAGGAACAGCTTTTCAAACACCAGGCTCACCAGCACGATCACCACGGTCCAGGCAAACAGGTCCGGGGTATTGAGGTACACCTTGGCCTCGTACAGCCGCTCGCCGATGGAACCGTCCGGCAGGCCGATGACCTCCGCGGCCACCCCGGCTTTCCAGCACAGCCCCAGGCCCACGGCGCAGGCCGACCGGAAAAAGGGGGCCACCTGGGGCAGGTATAAATACCGCAGCCGCCGGGGGAAGGGCACCTGGAATACGTCGGCCATCTGGGTCAGCTTTTGGTCCATGCTGGAAATGCCTCCCAGCACGTTTTGATACACAATGGGGGTGACCATCAAAAAGGAGATCACCACCGACAGGTTCCGGGAGGGCACCCAGATCAGCACCAAGATGATGAAGGACGCCACCGGGATGGACTTGACCACCCCCATCAGGGGGGCAGTCAGGTCCCGCACCGGGGAAAACCGGGAGGAGAGCACCCCCAGCACCGTGCCGGTGAGGGAGGCCAGCAAAAAGCCCAGGGTGATCCGCCAGAAGGAGAACAGGATGGCCCCCCAGAAATCCCAGTGGGGCACCAGTTCCCAAAGCCGGAGCATAACAGAAACAGGAGATACCAAAAGGATCTCCTGTCCCAAGGCCATGGCGCCCAGCTGCCAAAGGATGACCCACACGGCCACCGCCCACAGCCGGACGCCCCGGCGTCTGTTCTGTTTTTCTCCCTTAGCCGACGTAGTAGAAGTCGTCACCGGGCAGCTCGCCTCCAATCGACTTGGGGTTCTGGTCAAAGAGGGTTTGCAGGTAGGCGGAGAGCTTCCCCTGCATCTCGTCCCCGGCAATAAAGGTGATGTTGCACTCCGGCAGGGCCTTCTGGGCCACGGCCTCAGGCACGATGTCGTATTGGCCGATGAGAGCGGCAGCCCCTGCCACGTCCTCTTCGGTGTAGGCCACAGACTGCTCATAGTCAGAGAGGAAGGCGTTTACCAGGCCGGGGTTCTGCTCCACAAACTCCTTGCGGGCCACCACCACGCCGGTGATCAAGGTCACGTCGCTGCCATTGGCCTGGGCCAAGGATTCCCATTCCTCCGTCATGTCCAGGGCCACCCGCAGGTTCTCGTTCTTCGTTTGGGCGGTGGTGACAAAGGGCTGGGGCAGCATAGCGATGCCGGCGGCGTCGGCGGCCAGGGCGGCCACACACTCGGAGTGCTCGCTCTTCCACTCGATGGTCACATCGGCGGAGGGGTCGATGCCGTTTTCAGAGAGCATATAGTTCAGGGCATATTCCGGGGTGCTGCCTTTGCCGGAGGCATAGATGGTCTTGCCCTTCAGGTCAGCCACGGAATGGACCGTGTCGCCGGCTTCCACAATGTACAGCACACCCAGGGTGTTGATAGCCAGCACCTGCACCTGGCCTTCGGTGTTGTTGTACAGCACGCTTGCCAGGTTGGCGGGCACCGCGGCGATGTCCAGTTCCCCTTGCACCAGCTTGGGGGTGATCTCATCGGCGGAGGCGTAGATGTTGAAATCGAAGGTGGGCTCTTCCTTGGCGGCATCGTCGCTCATCATCTTCACCATGCCCATGGCGGTGGGGCCTTTCAGGGCAGCCACGGTGGCCGTGCCCAGATCGGCGGTATCCACCTCAGAGGTTTCGCTCACTGCGGAGGAAGCCGAGCTGTCCTCCTGGGAAGAGGTGTTCTCCGTGCCGGAGGCAGCCCCCTCGGTCTGGGAGGACACGCTGCTTTCAGAGGCCGTATCGCTGCTGGAAGAGCCGGTCTGGCCAGAGCATCCAAACAGGGTCAGGCACAGGGCCAAGGCCAGTGCCAGGGATAAAACACGTTTCATTTGCGGTTCCAGTCCTTTCTTCAACTAGAAAATTTTCCAAACTTCCCGGCGGCCGACCGCCGGCGGCAGGAGCGTTTCTCACTGCCGTGCAGTTAGGATTATACAACTTCCCGGGGAAAAAAGCAAGGGCGCCGCCTTGACTTTCCAAGGGAGCGCCCTGTATGATGGGAACCGTTTAGGGGGCCTGCCGGGGGGCGGGGAGCGCCGTCAGCCGGAGGAAATCCTCCCCCGCGGGGAGGAGTCCGGTTTTTAAAAGCTCCATCTTCCAGCCGGTGCCGCAGTTGCAAAAGACCAAGGGGGTGTCCAGGTTGCAGTGGTGCTTTGCCATCACCTGGGGGTCAAATTCCAAAAGCTTGTCCCCCCGTTTCACTTGGTCCCCTGTTTGGACGAAAAGCCGGAAGCCATGGCCCTCCAGCTTGTTGGTGTCCATGCCCACGTGGATGAGGAACTTGATCCCCTCCGGGGTGACCAGCCCCAGGGCGTGCTTAGTGGAAAGGGTGAATTCCACGGTGGCGCCGGCAGGGGCCAGCACCTGGCAGCCCGCAGGCCGGATCACCGCCCCAGGGCCCAGCATCCCCTGGGCAAAGGTGGGGTCGGAGCACTGGGAAATGGGGGCCACTTCCCCTGTGAGAGGGCATCCAAACAAAAACACGCCTTCCATGGCCACGCTCCTTTCAGAGCACAAATAAAACTAGAATTTTTACACAGAGTATAATTTTATTGTATAGGAAGTTACTGGGGAAAGTCAAGAAATTTTCTGGATTTTACAAGGCTTCTTCCTGGGCGCGGGTGAAAAAACGGAAGAGGTTTGTAAGAAAATCCACGGCAGGGGCGTCTAACAGGCAGAAAACGGGAAAAGGAGTTGAGAACCATGGACAAAAGCCAGCGGGGCCTGGTGAAAAAAGCTATGCGCGGAAGCCCAAAGGCCTTTGGGACGTTGATCCAGCAGGAGCAGGAATACCTGTACCGCATGGCGTTCCTCTACGTCCGCAACGAGGCCGACGCTTTGGACGTGGTCCAGGAGAGCATTTTAAAGGCCTACAAAGGGCTGCGCTCCCTGCGGGAACCGGAGTATTTCCGCACCTGGCTGACCAAGATCGCCATCAACACCGCCCAGGACTTGCTGCGGAAGCGCTCTTCCGCGGTGCCCTGGGAGGAAACGGAAGGACTGCCCGCGCCCCAGGGCCTGGCGCCGGAAGAGCAGATGGACCTGCACGGGGCCATCGCCCAGCTGCCGGAAAAGTACCGGGACGTGGTAAAGCTGAAATACTTCGACGGATGCACCATCCGGGAGATCAGTTCCGCCACCGGGATGCCCCAGGGTACGGTTTCGGTGTACCTGCGGCGGGCCATCCAAGAACTGCGCACCTTGTTAAAGGAGGAACCCTTATGCAAAAAGAATTGAGCCACATCCAAATCCCCATCCCTTCCCAGCTGGACGACCGGGTGGAAGAGGCCCTGGGGCAAGTGCGCCGCATCCACCGGGGAAAAGTGCTGCGCCGGGTGGCAGCGCCTTTGGCCACCCTAGTGGTGATGGTGGGCACCGTGTTCACCCTGGCGGCGGTGAACCCCGCTCTGGCCTCCCAGATCCCCTTGGTGGGCAGCTGGCTGGACAGCTTGTTCTATGACGCCAATCACGACAGCAAAGTGGGCGCCAATGGCGCGTTCCTGGAAACCCATGAGGTGTTGGAAGAGGTAAACGTGGCAGCCGCTGCCGAAAACGGGGAGTGGACCGTTACCTTCCTCCAGGGTTACACCGACGGCAACACCGTGCAGCTGTCTTTGGAGCTCACCGGCCCCCAGGAGGAGCTGGCAGCCTACACCGGCGTGGACGTGGGGAATTACGGCCAGGGAGCTGTCACCGCCACCATCAATGGGGAAGCGGCCGCCGTGGAGGGCGTGAACCCCTTCTATGAGCGGGAGGGCCAGTGGGTTTCCACCATGACCCTGGCAGTGCCCCAAAGCCAGCAGGACGCCGAAACCCTGTCCCTGGAGGTCACCCTTCAGGATCTGGAGGGCCGGGTGGAAAATGAGGAGGCCCAGGCCGCCGCGGACCAGTACCAGCTGGCCCGGTTGGAATGGGAAGCCAACGAGGAAACCGCCGGTACCCCCTATCCGGAGGAGCCGCCGGTGGCTGTCGCCAGCCAGGCCATCCCGGGCAGTTTTTCCGCCAGTTTCACCCTCACCGTGGACCGGGAGCACAGCTTCTCCTTTGCGGCGGACGCAGAAAACAACGGGGCCAAGGTGCTGGCAGTGTCTGGCACGCCTGCCCAGACGGTGATCACGGTGGAAAAGCCCTTCTGGGGTTTGCTGGACAGCATTGTGGAAACAGAAGCCCCCACCCAGGGCGTGGCTTGTTTGGAGCTGCCCGACGGCACCCAGCTGTGGATGGACCTTGACCGCAGCAGGGACTTGGGAGGCTATGACTACACCCTGCAGGAATCCCAGCAGGCAGACCTTTACTTCGACGGCCTGCCCGGCGGTGTCACCCAGGCAGTGCTGCGGTTCTACGACGCCAACCGGGGCCAGCAGGTCCTGGCGGAATTCACCATCGACCTCAGCGCCCAGACCGTTACCTCCTGACACAAAACACATCAAAAAGGCCCCGGTCCCCCGGGGCCTTTTTTTGCCGGCCGCATTGCCAGGGCCTCCCATCTGGTGTACAATAGTGCCGAAAGAAACGGAAGGGAGCGGCCTATGGAACGAAAAAAATGGGGGATGTGCCTCAAGCTGTTTTTAAAATTCTGTAAGATCGGTGCTTTCACCTTTGGGGGCGGCTATGCCATGATCCCCCTGATCCGCCGG
This sequence comes from uncultured Oscillospiraceae bacterium, assembly GCA_900548545.1. Classification (GTDB taxonomy): domain Bacteria; phylum Bacillota; class Clostridia; order Oscillospirales; family Acutalibacteraceae; genus Acutalibacter. The sequence goes on along the minus strand of URKX01000046.1, from coordinate 1,193 downwards.
GAGATCGCCCTGCGGGAGGGATGGATCGAAGACAAGGATATCCTGGACATCCTGGCGGTGAGCGAGAGCACCCCCGGACCCATTGCGGTGAACACGGCCACCTTTGTGGGCTACCGGGTGGCAGGGCCCCTGGGGGCCGCCGCTGCCACCGTGGGGGTGGTGCTGCCCTCTTTTGTGATCATCTTCGCTTTGAGTTTTGTGCTGCGCCAGTTTGAGGAGCTGCCTGCTGTGCGGTACGCCTTTTGGGGCATCCGGGTGGCGGTGGTTGCCCTGGTGCTCAGTGCCCTGGTGTCCATGGCCAAAGAGTGCCCCCGGAACGTGATGTCCTATTTCCTGGCGGCAGGGGCGTTTTTGCTGGTGGGATTTCTGGGGGCCAACTCCATTTTGGTGCTCATCGCCTGTGCCCTTGTGGGCCTGGCGGCCTCTAAATGGAAGATCGGGGGGATGAAGCTGTGATCTTTCTCGAGCTGTTTTTCACTTTCCTCAAGATTGGCGCCTTCACTTTCGGCGGGGGTTACGCTATGCTGCCCCTTATCCAGCAGGAGGTGGTTTCCCATCAGTGGATGACCTTGGAGCAGCTGGTCAACTTCATCGCTGTGTCTGAAAGCACCCCCGGGCCTCTGGCGGTAAACCTTTCCACCTATGTGGGCGCAGAGACAGGGGGCCTTCTGGGGGCGCTGTGCGCCACGTTTGGCGTGGTGCTGCCCAGCTTTGTCATTATCCTAGTTGTGGCCAAGTTCTACCAAGCCTTTCAGAGCAATACCATTGTCAAAGGCTGCATGAACGGCCTGCGTCCCACCGTGGTGGGGATGATTGGGGCCTCCCTGCTCTCTGTGGCGGCCTCCGCCTTCCCGGCTTCGGGAGGTGTTCTTCAGTGGGGGCTGGCGGGAGTGCTGCTGGCGGCCATCCTTATCGCCCACTGGAAAAAGGTCCACCCCATCCTGCTGATCGCCGCCTCGGCCGCGGCGGGCATTGCCGCCGGATATGCTGGACTGCTGCCGGGGGTGTGAAGAGGCCCACGGGAGGACGTGGGAAGCGCCGGCATCTTGAAACGCAAAAAAGAAGGGCTGTCCCAGGGGGGATGGCCCTTCTTTTTGCCTTGCCCTTTTACAGGGCTTTCTCCAAGGCGTCAATTACAGTTTGCAGCGCCTTGATGCGCGCGTATTTTTTGTCCACAGACTCCAGAATGTGCC
>URKX01000045.1 GCA_900548545.1 uncultured Oscillospiraceae bacterium | reverse complement strand
TTTGGTTGATAAGAGAGGCAACCAATTCCGTCGCGTTCACATCGCCGCCGCTCATTTCCAGGAAATGGGAGTGCCCGTTTTGAAACAGCTGCTCCAAAATTTCATCCGTGTTGTTGATCTTGCCCACAGTGACGATGGCGTAGGTGCCGTGGTGGGAGCGCACGATCAAGGGCTGGGGCTCGTAGTCGGAAATGCAGCCAATGCCCAGGCCACCCTTCATGCTGGCCACATCTTTGTCAAACTTCGTCCGGAACGGGGAGTTTTCAATGTTGTGAATCGCACGGTCAAACCCTTTTTCCCTGCTGTATACCGCCATGCCAGCCCGGCGGGTGCCAAGATGGGAATGGTAGTCTGTCCCGAAAAACAGGTCGAACATACAGTCTTCTTTGGAAGCGACGCCAAAAAATCCGCCCATAAAATCCCTCCGTATTTTTCCATGTTTTGCTTGGTCTTAACAAACGTGCCTCAAAACGGGTATTATTATAGCACACTTTCCGCGAAACTACAATTTTTTTGCGGCGCCATTCCCCCCTTGACACAACTTGAGCAAGGTTGCACAGAAAAGGTGTGTGAAAGAGGGTTTGTTCATGCAAAACGTAAAAAATGCAAGACGCAAAAAATTTTCTTGCATTATTTTGGGGGATAGGGTACAATATTAAAGGTTTTCACCCGTAAAATGAAAAAGGGAAAAGCTTTATAATGCAAATGAAATTTTGACATATAGGAGATGTTGTGATGAAGCTGGCGGCGAAAACAACTGAGGAATTGCGGCAGATCCACCAGGAGGCCCAGCAGCAGTACGATGACTTTCAAAGCCTGAATCTAAACCTGAACATGGCCCGGGGGAAGCCCTGCGCGGACCAGCTGGACCTGGCCCTGGGCGTGCTGGAAGCCCTTCACGCCCGCAGCGAGTTTGCCAATTCCAAAGGTGATGACTGCCGGAACTACGGTGTTTGGAACGGTTTGCCGGAGATGCGCGCCATCTTCAGCAAGATGCTGGAAGTTCCTGCGGACCAGATCATTTTGGGGAACAACTCCAGCCTGCAAATGATGTTTGACTGCATTTCCCAAGGATACACTCACGGTTACAGCGGCTGTACCCCCTGGTGCAGGCAGGAAAAGCTTAAATTCCTTTGCCCGGCGCCCGGCTATGACCGCCATTTTGCCGTGACGGAGTACTTCGGCTTTGAAATGATTCCCGTGCCCATGTTGAAGACAGGGCCTGACATGGATCTGATCGAACGCCTGGTGGCTGGCGACGAGGCCATTAAGGGCTGCTGGTGTGTGCCCAAGTATTCCAACCCCACCGGTATCACCTATTCCGATGAAACTGTCCGGCGTTTCGCTGCTTTGAAGCCTGCTGCCAAGGATTTCCGCATCATGTGGGACAATGCTTACTGTGTCCATGATTTGACGGATACCCCTGACACGCTGCTGGACTTGTATGCGGAATGCCTCAAGCGAGGGACAGAGGACCAGGTATTGTTTTTTGCCTCCACCTCCAAGATTTCCTTTCCCGGGGCGGGCGTGGCCGCTTTGGCTGCCAGCAAGCGGAACATCGAGGATTTGAAGCGCAGGATTACCGCCCAGACCATTGGCCCGGATAAGCTCAATCAGCTGCGGCATATTTTGTTCCTGCACGACATCAACGGCGTGTATGATCTGATGCAGGGCCACCGGCAGATCCTGCAGCCCAAGTTCCAGATCGTGGAAGAATCCTTGGAGCGCGAGCTGGGAAATTTAGGGATTGCCAAATGGAGCAAGCCCAACGGCGGTTACTTTGTCAACCTGGATGTGATGAACGGATGCGCCAAGCGGGTGGTGAACTTGTGCAAAGAGGCCGGCGTAGTCTTGACGGACGCCGGCGCGACCTTCCCATATGGTGCGGATCCCAATGACAGCAACATCCGTGTGGCCCCCACGTTCCCTCCTCAGGAGGAGCTGCGGCAAGCCATGCATTTGCTGTGCATCTGTGTACGCCTGGCTGCCAGTGAAAAACTTTTGGCAGACCGTTCCAACGCTGCTTGCTAAAGAAATCACGAAAGGCTGTCTGCTCAACGGCAGGCAGCCTTTTTTAGGAATCAGAAGCATTTTCCCTGTCTGTTTCCACCAAGGACGGCAGGGCTCCCGTATCGCGAAAGGCCCCGTATAACGTACATAGTCCCAGCACGTAAAACAGGATCCAAATATTCCGGCCCACCAGTGAAAAATACACGGCGGCCAGGGTGGCCAACGGATGGACCTTCACGGTGGAGGATACCAGTTTGGGCTCTACCACTTGCCGTATACAGGTGATCACCAGCCAGCCGATCCCCACTCCCAAAGCCCGTGCGTAATGGCCGGTCAGCAACTGGTAGATGGCCACTGGGGCCAAGACAAGGCCGGGTCCCAAAACGGGGAGTACATCGGCGATGGCGGTGGCCATAGAGAACATCAGGGGGTAGGGGATGCCCAATACCGCTAAGATGACAAAGGTCTGGCAAAAGGTGAGGAAGTAAAGGAACAAGTAAGAAAGAAGGTATTTCCTGCCGTTGCTTCCGGTGCTTTTCACCGCCGCCGTCATATGGGAGGCGGCCTTGTCGGAGAAAAACGCCTTTCCCCAATGGAGGATGGAGCGCATATCCCTGGTGAAGAAAAAGGCGGAACACACGGTTACCAGCAGGAGGGTCACTACCATGGGGACGGAAGTCAGCAACTGTAACAGGGCTCCCAGGCCGGAAACCAACAGGTCCATGCTGTTTTGAAGGGTGTCCAAAATCTCCTGCTGGTGGTTTTCAAAAAAAGACAGGTCAAACTTCCCAAAGAAGGACCCCGCTTGGTTGAGGAAATCTGCCACAGGTTTTGAAAATTCCTCAAAGCCGTTTTCAGAAGCGCGCCGTAGGAAGGCGGTGATCTCCCGTACCGCTATCATCCCTAAAAGTGCCAATCCGCCGCAAAGCACCACTAATGCCACAGCCGTGGAGACGCCAGCCGCGACGCCTTGACGGAGCCGGAACCGCTTCTGAAGCCACCGCGCCAAAGGCTGGAGAATGAGGGCCACAAGGAATCCGGCCACAAAGGGGAGAGAGTAGAAAAAGGTTTTGACCCACAGAAGGAACAAGAGGGTGTACCCTGCGAAAAATATCAGCAGGGGCAGCAAACGTTTCCAGCGGGCTGCCTGGAACATGGGACCACCTCCATTACCTTTTCCATTAGTATGGTCCGGTTCGGGGGCAGGTACGCCACAAAACGCAAAAAAAGCCCCGCTTTTCTAAAAAGCGGGGGAGTTATTGTTTTTCTTCACCGGTCAGTAGCCAGTAAACGGAAACATTCAAAATATCAGACAGGGCCAACAGCTCAAAATCGGTGACAAAACGGATCTGCCCTTCCAGTTTTGACAAGCCGGAGGCATTCAAGTCCACTCCGCGTACCTGAAGTTGTGCCAGCAGTTCTTTCTGTTTCATGCCCTGGCTTTTTCTGGCGGCTTCCACTCTGGCTCCAATGAGGTTTTTGTTGCCCAATGGTTGGCTGCGCAGCCGCATCCCACTTCCCTCCTAGTATACATAATCTGAAAGCTGTCTTCATTATAAAAAAAGCCTTGGGAAAAATCAATGGCATTTGGGGAATTATTTCATAAAAAGGATGGATTCATTCCTCATTTTTCCCGAAAGCCAAAATATTTATTTCCCTTTTAACGGAATGTAAAATATTCCCTGTACTTTTTTGCCGAAACTGTTATAATAAATTGAAGAAACCAGCAAGTACACTTTTATTGTTTGACCACAGGAGGAAGTGCTGAACATGATGAAACCCTTCCAAGAGCCCAACCTCACCATGCTGACTGATTTTTACGAGCTGACCATGGCCAACGGCTACTTTGCCAACGGCTTAGGGGATACCATCTGCTATTTTGATATGTTTTTCCGCAAAGTGCCCGACAAGGGTGGCTTTGCCATTATGGCGGGTGTTGAACAGCTGGTGGATTACCTGAAAAATCTGCGGTTTTGTGAGGAGGATATTGAATTTCTCCGTCAAAAGCACATTTTTAACAGGGAATTCCTGGAATATTTACGGAACTTTAAATTTTCCTGCGATGTGTGGGCTGTCCCAGAAGGCACCCCCATTTTCCCAGGGGAGCCCATTGTCACTGTCCGGGGACCGGCCATCCAGGCACAATTCATTGAAACCATGGTGTTGCTATGCGTCAACCATCAGAGCTTGATTGCTACCAAGGCCAACCGGATTGTCCGCGCGGCCCAGGGCCGGGCTGTGATGGAGTTTGGTTCCCGCCGTTCCCAAGGGTTTGACGGCGCCATGCTGGGGGCAAGGGCCGCGTATATCGGCGGCTGCGCGGGCACAGCCTGTACTATCAGCGACCAGAAATACGGTGTGCCGGCTTTGGGCACCATGGCTCACAGCTGGGTGCAGCTGTTCCCCACCGAGTATGAGGCGTTTAAGGCCTATGCCCAGGAGTACCCCGCCAACTGTGTGCTGCTGGTGGATACCTACAATGTGTTGAAATCCGGCGTGCCCAACGCCATCAAGGTGTTCAATGAAGTGCTGGTCCCCCAGGGATTCCGGCCGGCAGGTATCCGGATTGACAGCGGCGACATCACCTATCTTTCCCGGAAAGCCCGGAAAATGCTGGATGACGCCGGGTTTGAGGACTGCCCCATCTGTGCCTCCAACTCCTTGGATGAGTACATCATCCGGGATATGTTGATGCAGGGCGCTAAAGTGGATTCTTTTGGTGTGGGCGAACGGCTGATCACCTCTTCTTCCGAGCCTGTGTTTGGCGGTGTCTATAAGCTGGTAGGCGTGGAAGACGGCCAGGGCCATGTGATCCCCAAAATCAAGATCAGCGAAAACGTGGCGAAGATCACCACCCCGTGTTTTAAGAGCGCTTGGCGGCTTTTTGACAAGGAAACCGACAAAGCCATCGCCGATGTGATTACCCTCCACGATGAGGCCATCGACGAGGAGAAGCCCTATGTGCTGTTTGACCCCGAGCACACCTGGAAACGCAAGACCGTGGAGAATTTTACCGCGGTGCCGCTGCTCCAGCCCATTTTTAAAAATGGGCAATGTGTCTACACGCCCCGGGCGCTGAAAGCCATCAAGGCCTATTGCATGGCCCAGGTGGACAACCTCTGGGAAGAGGTTACCCGGTTTGAGAATCCTCACAACTATTATGTGGATCTGTCCCAGAAGCTGTGGGATGAGAAAAACCGGCTGCTATCCCAGCAAAGCTATTGACAAAGGGGAGGTTCCCCTTATAAAATAAAAGTGTGAGCAGGCTAGACAGTCGCGGGCGAAGGGGGAAACCCCTCGTCTGAGGAAAGTCCGAGCTCCCCAGGGCAAGGATAACGGCTAACCGCCGCCGGGGGCGACCCCAGGGAAAGTGCAACAGAGAGATACCGCCGGTTTTATCCGGTAAGGGTGGAAAGGCGAGGTAAGAGCTCACCGGCGCGTGGGAGACCACGCGGCCCTGTAAACCCTATCCTGAGCAACACCGTGGAGGAACACAAAGCGTAGCCCTGCGCGTTCCGAGGAGGTGGCGTGAGCCGGATGGCAACGTCCGGCCAAGATAGATGACTGTCCACGACAGAACTCGGCTTACAGGCCTGGTCACATTTTGAAGACAAGGGGAAACCCCTAAAAAAACTCCCGGGAGGAAAACCTCCCGGGAATTTTTGTCATCTGTGGCTGCCAGTAAAGGTGAGGGTTTTGTCTTTAGGGAATGTGATCACCAAAGTGGGGAGGCGTTCACCGGTGTCGAAAACGGTGTAGGCGCACACCCCATAGCCCCAGCCCAGCCCTTTCACGTCCATCTCGTAGAGCCTGCCGTCTTGGTTTTGCTGGGTTTGGCGATACGTACCGGACGTTTCTTCTGTCCCGCACACCAAGGTGAGCACCCCTTTCCGGGCTTGGCAGGAGAGGGAAGTTCCCTCTGCATCCGGATACTGTGCAGCGCTGCTGGTTCCACAGGCGATCACATTGCCGTTTGCGTCTTGGGCTGTGGACATGGTCCAGGTACAGTCCTCAATCTTCAACACGCTTTGGACGGAGATCACCGCAAGGACAGCCACCCAGACCGCCGCAAAACCCAAAGCGGCCATTGCTTTCTTTTTCAAGGTGTCACGCTCCTTTTTTCAGCCGGTAGAGGCGCCAGGCAAACCAAGCAGCCCCTACCAGTCCCGCTGCCCCAAGCACCAATAGAAGGGGGGAGAGGTCCACGCTGCCTGCGACCTGGATGGAGGTGCCCCCCTGGGCATACCCGATGGCGTTTTCCGGTACCCAAAAGGTTTGAGTGGAGAGGAAAAGGGCAACGGCCCCTACACACACAATACAGGATACCACCAGTCCCACAAGGGCTGTCCCGCCCCGGCGCTTTTCCAAGGGCCTTTCCACGCTGCGGGCGTATTCCTCCGGTGTGCCAAGCCGTGCGATCACTTGGCCTTCCGACTCCCCGTGCTCCAAAGCAGAAGCGAAGATCTCTTCCAGGTCCCGCAGCACTTCCTGTTTTTGCTTTCTGGTGAGGGTCAGATGGCGCTTCACCTGCTGGATGTATGATTCTTTCATGATACACTCTCCTTCCACTGAGCGATAAACCCATTTATACACTGGGTATAGCCCGTCCAAAACGATGTGAGTTCCTCTAAAACTTGCTGCCCTTTTTCCGTGAGGGAATAATATTTCTTGGTACCACCGTTGGCTGCTGCCGGGGCAAGGCGGGTTTGCACCAAACCCTGTTCTTGCAGCCGGTAGAGAATGGGATAGATCGTCCCTTCCCGGGCATATCCCAGTACGGTTCCTCCTCGCTGGTTCAACTGGGTGAGGATCTCGTATCCATAGGTTTCCCGCTGGGCGATCAAACACAAAAGGACCATTTCCAAAGCTCCCTTTTTGAACTGTTGGACATACTTCCCTTCCATCCCATCACTCCTTATCGCTGCTATTTAGTGTTACTAAATACTATCGCATAGTATAGCCCTTTGCGGGAAAGCTGTCAAGAGGGATATCTCTCTTTTGCTTTTTTCTCAAAAAGCTACTTTGCAAATGGCAGCAATTAGGCTATAATCTCAATTGGACAGTTACCTTCCTAATTTTGAAAGGAGCGATTTACTCATGTATCCTTTTTCCATTGGCGTCATGTTGGAATCTTTCCGCACGGATGTGCATATAGCCCTGGAGAAAGCCCAGGCCCTGGGCGCCAGGGGGATTCAAGTGTATGCTACCCGTGGGGCCTTGTCCCCGAAAGAGATGACGCCCCAGCGCCGCCGGGAGTTTCTGCAAGACGTGAAAGACCATGGTCTGGTGATTTCCGCGCTGTGCGGGGATTTGGGCCAGGGGTTTGCCAATCCGGAAAAGAACCCGGCCCTCATTGAGGAATCCAAACGGATCCTGGATTTGGCCAAGGACCTGGAAACCGACGTGGTCACCACCCATATCGGTGTGATCCCTGGGGACAGTTCCCATCCCCGTTATGGTATCCTACAGCAGGCCTGTGGGCAGCTGGCGGCCTACGCGGATTCTTTAAAGGCTCATTTTGCCATTGAAACCGGCCCGGAAGAGGCGGCCACCTTAAAAGGTTTTTTGGACAGCCTCCATTCCACAGGTGTGGCGGTGAACTTAGACCCGGCCAATTTTGTCATGGTCACCGGGGATGACCCTGTGCAGGCTGTGTATACGTTGAAGGACTATATTGTCCACACCCATGCCAAAGACGGGCGGCGCCTGCACTATGTTGACCCGGAAGCCCTTTACGGCATGGCAGAGTCGGAAATGCTTACAGATGATTCCTATATCGAGTTGCCCTTGGGCCAAGGGGATGTGGATTTCCCCAACTATTTAAAGGCGTTGGACGCCATTGGCTACACCGGCTTTTTGACTATTGAGCGGGAAGTGGGGGAGGACCCCCAGGCGGATATTGCTTTGGCGGTGCGCTTCCTCCGGGAACAGCTGGGGTAACGGGCACAGAAAATCCTTGGTAAAATAGAGAAAAAGCCCGGTTTTCTATTGGGAAACGGTTGCAAATTTTTGTTTGTTGTGGTAGAATCTCAAACGGTCCGGGAAAATGGGGCCAAATCCACAACTGCATTGTGTTATCAAGGGATGGAGAGGACTGCATGATGTCTACTGGAACTGACCAAGAACAGCAGCGGGGCGGGCTTCTTTCGTTTATCACGAAGGATAACCTAAAGGCATTTTTAGTTGTCAACCTGGGGCTTTTCCTATTGACTGTGGGTGTTTACTTTTTCAAAATCCCCAACAATTTTACCACTGGCGGCGTCAGCGGCTTGTCCATTATTTTGGGAAAGGTTGTCCCCTTCCTGTCTACCGCTACGCTGATGGCCATCATCAATGTGTTATTGCTGGTTTTAGGCTATCTGTTTTTGGGAAAGACTTTTGGCTTTTGGACCACCTATTGCAGTTTGATGTACTCCTTTGAAACCTGGGTATTGGAAAGGGTTTGCCCCATGGACAAGCCCTTCACCGATCAACCTTTGATGGAATTGTTTTTTGCCATGATGCTCCCCGCGGTGGGTTCCGCGCTGTTGTTCAATTACAACGCCTCCTCCGGCGGCACGGACATTGTGGCCATGATCCTAAAAAAATACACCGGCATTTCCGATATTGGGAAGGGCCTCTTTGTCAGCGACAGCGTGATTGCCCTGTCCTCCTTTTTCTTCTTTGGCGTGGAAACCGGTATGTTCTCTATTTTGGGTCTGTTCTTGAAAGCTTTCGTGGTAGATTCCGTTATCGAGAGCATCAATTTGTGCAAGTTCTTTTCTATCGTCACCTCCAAGCCGGACGAAATTTGCGATTATATCATCAAAGTGCTCAACCGCAGTTCCACGGTGGTGGATGGCGAAGGGGCTTATTCCCACCAGAACCGCAAAGTGGTGCTCACCGCTGTGCGCCGGGGCGAGGCTGTGCGCCTGCGTCAAAAGTGCAAGGCGATCGACCCTCACTCCTTTATGTTCATTACTAACACCAGCGAAATTATCGGCAAGGGCTTCCGGTCTGATTGATGTTTAAGAAACAAGGGCTGCTTCGGCGGCCCTTTTCTTTTTGCTTTTCAAGCCGGGACCTCATTGAAAAACATGCGGTCTTGTGGTATCCTTGTAGCAAAAGGAAACAGGCCCGCGCCTTTGGGCCGCAAGGGAAAGGATATCGAATGGAGAACCAATATAAAGAAGAATTCCGGGAGATCTTCCAGCAGCACGTCACCCGCAGAGGCGGGGAGCAGCTGTTGGATTGGCTGGAAAACACCGATTTCTTTTCAGCCCCGGCCAGTACCAAGTTCCACTGCGCCTGTGAATTTGGCCTGGTGCGGCACAGTTTGAATGTATACCACGCACTTCGGGACAAGTATTTTGACGAGGGTGACAGCGAGGAAAGCTTTGCCCTTTGCGGCTTGCTGCACGATGTGTGCAAGGCCCAGTTTTATAAAGTTTCAACCCGCAATGTTAAGAACGACGCCACAGGCCAGTGGGAAAAACAGCCCTTTTACACAGTGGAAGATGCGTTCCCTTTTGGCCACGGGGAAAAATCCGTGTACTTGATCGAGCGGTTTGTGCGCCTCAAGCCCGCCGAGGCCATGGCCATCCGTTGGCATATGGGCGGGTTTGACGAAGCCGTGAAGGGCGGGAGCTTTTCCATCAGCGTGGCGTTTGACCGGTATCCCTTGGCGGTAAAACTCCATCTTGCCGACTTGGAAGCCACTTACCTGCGGGAACACGGCACGTCCGACGTTCGCCGCTGATCCGGGAGGAACTGCTGATGGATGCCATTGCAGCCTATGATTTGACAAAAGAATATGGGGGCCTGGCGGTCTTGGAGGGGATCAATCTCCAAGTTCCCCAAGGGATGGCCTTTGCCTGTGTGGGGGAAAAAGGGTGTGGGAAAACCACTTTGGTCCGGTTGCTGTCAGGCTTGGCGCGCCCCACAACAGGGGAGTGCACGGTGATGGGGCTTTCCCCTGTCTACGAGCCTCAAAAGCTTCACAGCGTAGCTGGCACTGTTTTGGATTCTGCCCGCCTGTATCAGGGGATGTCCCTTTATGAAAACCTTCGTTTTTTTGCCGGCCTGCACGGCTTGGATGAAAACGATGCCCTGGAGCGCTCTTCTTTCCTGCTGCACAAGCTGGATATCTGGGAGGCCCGGGATCTCCCAGTGGGCAGCCTTCCCACCGGGGTGTTGCGCCGGGCTTCTTTGGCCAGGGCGCTGATGCACAGCCCCCAGATCCTTTTAGTGGACGAGCCGGCAGGGGGCTTGGACCAGGAAACCGCCGCGGCGATCCAGGAACTGCTTGCCAGCGTGGAAGAAGAGGAAGGGGTTACCCTGTTTTTGTGCAGCTCCAATATGGGCTATGCCCAGTTGCTTTGCAAGGAATTTGCCATTTTGCACCAAGGGGTATTGCTGGCCCGCGGCGGCCTTGAAAGCCTTCGCCAAGGCGCGGGGGTAGGTTACCGGGCGCAGCTCCGCTTGGGGGGGACAAGCCCTGCCCCCAAGGGTTTTATGAAAGTGGATGGCTTGTGGGAACGTGAGATTGCAAGCGAAGCGGATATGCCCAAAATCATTGCCCAAGCAGTGGGGGAGGGCCTGAACCTCTACGAGGCTCGGCTGCTTCGTCCCACATTGAAAGAAATCTACAACGCCTGGTTGGAAGGCGGCATAAGAAAGGTGGTGGAACCCTATGGAGCAGAAAGTGAAAGCCGGGAAGAGGGGGAATTCTGGAAGCCGGGAGAGGAGCTCGCAGAAGAGTCCGGCGGAGAAATCCTCGGGCCGGGTGGCCCGGGGGAATTCCCCGGAGAGAGCAGATTTGGAGCGGAAACAGCCCCTGAAGCCGTCCCGGAAGAAAGTCTCGGGAAGGAAATTTGACCTGCGGCGGTTCTTCTCTTCGGCAGAAATCGTGCTGGTGGGAAAAGATTTGGGGGCCATCTGGCGAAGCAAGGGTACCCGTGCCCTGTTGATGCTGCTGCCAGTGGTGTTGATTGTGGCCATCCCCCTGGTGTATTCAGTGGCCATCAGCTTCTTGCCTTCTGAGGGCGCCTTGGCTTTGCCCGATAAACTGGCTGATCTAGTGGGAGGGCTGGATGGTTATGGCCCCAGGCGGCAATGGATGGCGGCGTTTACCACCCTCCTTTGCCCCATGCTGTTTTTGTGTGTGCCGGTAATTTGCTCTGTAACGGTGGCTGCCCAGGTGTTTGTCCGTGAAAAGGAAGGCGGGACGCTGGAAACCCTGATGCTTTCATCCATGGACGCGCGTTCGCTGCTCCATGCTAAAGTCACTTGCTGCACGCTTTTGTCCATCGCCATCTCTGCCATAGCTTTTGTGGCATTTACCATCACCATTTCTGTGGCGGACGTTTTGATGGGCGCTCCATTTTTCCTCAACTTGGAGTGGCTCGTCTGTTTGGTGCTGGTGATGCCGATGGTAGCTCTTTTTTCCGTTGTGTTTGTCGGCTGGGAATTGCCCCGGGTTCACAGTGTGGGGGAAGCTATGCAAACCATGGGCTATTTGATGCTCCCTCTGTTGCTGCTGTATCTGGCGCAGTTTGCCGGGGCTTTTCGAATTACAGTGCCGTGGCTGCTGGGGATCACGCTGTTTCTGGGCGTTTTATCAGTGGTGCTGTTTAACAGCGCGGGCCGGCAATTCCAGCCAGAGCGCCTGTTTCAAACTTGCAGGGAGGAATGAGGTCCCGAATGGCGTATTTGAAAGGAAAGATCTTGGCTTGACATTTTTCCGCGAATTTGCTACAGTGAAAAAGAAAAACTGCGAGATTCCAAGAAAGAGGGATTATTGCCTATGGAAATCCATTATACTCCCCGGGGCGTGTGTTCTCGGAAAATCGACATTGTGGTTGAAGACGGCGTTATCCGGTCGGTGAAGTTTACTGGCGGCTGCAGCGGTAACACCCAAGGTGTGGCGGCTTTGGCCCGCGGTATGAAGGTGAAAGATTATTTGGAGCGCTGCAAAGGCATTTGCTGCGGTTCTCGGCCCACTTCCTGCCCGGATCAGTTGGCCCAGGCCTTAAGCCAGGCTGTGGAAGATGGGAGCATTTCCCTATAAGAGTAAAATAACAGCAGAAAAGCCCTTCCCACAAATAGTGGGGAGGGCTTTTTGCGTGCTTGGGGCAGTTCACCACCCCAAGACTATGGGGCTTGTGCTATTTAGCAGCCACAGCCGCAGTTGTTGCAGCCGCAGTCATTGTTGTTGCTGGCAGTGCCGAAGCCACCGCCGCAGCAGCAAAACAGGATGAGGATGATGATGAGCCAAGTGCAGTTACCGTTACACATGGAAGAATGCCTCCTTTCGAATTACACTCTATCTTATGGCGGCAGGGAAAAAGTGTTACAACACTAGTTCCTTGACCTTCAAATTTTAAAAAATTTGATTTCGTGAGAAAACGCGAGAATAAATGAGATTAAGCAAGAATGTCCTTGATTAATTAAATTTGTTTGACCTTTCTTGACCTTGATCTTCTAAAAAGAGCGTGTATAATTAAAGTCAAAGAAAGTCAAAGATAATTGATGATATAGAGAATGGGTGAGATGAAATGCGTATCAGCGATAGTGTTGCACAGTATATTTTAGATCTATTGAATCAGGAAAACGGGACGGCGGAGATCCAACGCAATGAACTGGCCAATTACTTGGGCTGTGTTCCCAGCCAGATCAATTATGTGCTCACTTCCCGATTTACGCCGGAACAGGGCTATATCGTGGAGAGCCGGCGGGGAGGCGGCGGATATATCCGTATCACCCGAATGCGGCTTTCCAAGTCCGATATGATCATGCACATTGTCAACAGTGTGGGCGATCGTTTAGATGCTGCAACCGCCCGGGCAATGACTGCAAACCTGACGCAAAACGGGATGTTGGACCGTTCCTCTGCCGGTTTGATCCAGGCGGCCTGTTCGGAGCAGACGTTATCGGCTGTCCCAAAAGAGATCCGGGATACCGTGCGGGCGGCCATCTATAAGAATATGTTGTTAGCGACGAGAACATAAAGGGGGATTTGCTATGTTGTGTCAATCTTGCGGGAAGAAAACCGCTACTACCCATATCAAAACCATTGTCAACGGCAAGTTGATGGAGTACCATCTTTGCACGGATTGCGCAAAGCACAAGGGCTATGGGAACATCTTTTCCAACTGGGGCATGGATTTCAGCAACCTGCTGGGGGGATTTCTGGGGAACAGCTTGGACAATAGCCAAGTGACCCGCTGCCCCTCCTGCGGCGCCAGTTTTGAAGAGATCACCCGGTCGGGAAAAATCGGCTGCGCAGATTGCTATAAGACCTTCCGCAGCCAGCTTTTGCCGGTGATCCAGCGGATCCATGGCACGACCCATCACAAGGGGAAAGTCCCGGGCGGTTCGGCCTTGCGGGTCACCGGAGGGGAACACCAGATCATGCCGGTGAAGGAATCCCCCTTGGAAGAGAAGAAACGTCTGTTAAAGCAGGCCATTGAAAAACAGGACTTTGAACAAGCCGCCGTGTTGCGGGACCAGATAAAGGAGATGGAGCACCATGATTGAAACGGGGAAATGGTATGAAAAATCCGGCAATTGCGGGGATGTGGTTTGCAGCACCCGGGTCCGTCTGGCCCGGAATTTAAAGCAGTTTCCCTTCCCGGCAAAGGCCACCGATCCACAGCGGGAAGCCGTGGAGCAGAAGGTGCGGGACGCCCTCCTTTCTGGAAACAGCATTTTGTCTAAGGAGTTCCGTTTTGTGCCGCTGGAAAACGCTTCAGAAGAGGAGGCGGTTTCCCTGGTGGAACGCCACATCGTCAGCCCGGAGTTTATCTCTGACCGCCGCGGGAAAGCCGTGTTGATCTCTGATGATGAGAGCATCTCCATTATGGTCAACGAGGAAGACCACTTGCGGATCCAAGTGCTTCGGGAAGGCTTTTCTCTAAAAGAGGCAGCCGAAACCGCAGACCGTATTGACACCTTGCTCAGTGAAACGCTGGACTTTGCCTATGATCCGGAATTTGGCTACTTGACCCAGTGCCCCACCAACCTGGGGACTGGGATGCGGGCTTCGGTGATGCTCCACTTGCCGGCTCTCACGGAAAATGGGGCCATGCCCAGGATCGCCTCTAACCTCTCCAAATTGGGGTTGACCCTGCGGGGCACCTATGGCGAGGGAAGCAAGAGCGTTGGTGGCCTGTATCAGCTTTCCAACCAGATTACTTTGGGCCTCAGTGAGAATGAGGCCATTGAAAACTTGCGTTCCATCACCGTCCAGCTGATGGAGGAAGAGCGCAAAGCCAGAAGCCAAATGGCTCAAGACGTAGCCTGGCAGGATAAAATTGACCGGGCCGCGGGTATCCTAAAAACAGCCCGCGTCCTTTCCAGCAGTGAGTGTATGGAACTGCTTTCCTATGTCCGCTTTGGCATTTCTGTTGGGATCTTGCAAGGGGTCACAACTGAAGAGCTCAACGGGCTGATGGTAAATGTCCAGCCTGGCACTTTGATGGCCAAGGCAGGGAAACCATTGGACCAAAACCAGCGCGATGTGCTCCGGGCTACCAAGGTCCGGGAAGTCTGCGCTAAGATAAAGGAGTGATCGATTATGACATACCGTTTTAAAGGATTTACTGAAAAAGCAAATAACGCCATGAACCTGGCCATTGCCTCCGCCGAGGAGCTGGGCCATGATTACGTGGGCAGCGAGCATATTATGTTGGGCCTTTTGAAAGAGGGCACCGGCGTGGCCTTCACCGTGCTGAATAAATTGGGGGTCACCGCCGAAGAGTTCGAAAAACTGATCCAGGAGCGCATTGGGACGGGTGAACCCACCCAGCTTACACCGGATGAGTTCACCCCCCGGACCAAGCGGATCCTACAAGTGGCCGCAGTGGCCGGTGCACAGCTCCACAATGCCTATGTGGGGACCGAGCACCTACTCATTGCCATCATTGAGGACGGCCAGAGCTACGCCATGCGGTTCTTGCAGATTTTGGGCGCCGACCCCAACCGCATTGTGGCTGAGCTCTCCAACATGCTCAACAACACGGGCTTCCACAAGCAGAACGAGTCCCGTCCCGGCGGCGGGGAAGAGGGCGGCCAAACCGGCAAGGCCTTGGAGCAGTTCGGACGCGACTTGACCCAGCTGGCTGCTCAGGGCAAAATCGACCCTGTCATCGGCCGCCAGAATGAGATTGAGCGTGTCATCCAAATCCTGTGCCGCCGCACCAAGAACAACCCCGTGCTCATCGGCGAGCCCGGCGTGGGCAAAACCGCAGTGGCCGAGGGCTTGGCCCTGAAAATCCAGGCAGGCGAGGTGCCGGAGCTGCTGAAGAA
>URKX01000044.1 GCA_900548545.1 uncultured Oscillospiraceae bacterium | reverse complement strand
ACGACAGAGAATAATCTCTAAACAAAATTGATTAGGCTTTGTCGAGTGGGAATAAGCAAAAAGTGGATATGAGGGTCCGCAAAGCCGCATAAACACTGGGTTTTTGATTTTCAAATTCCCCATTTGATAGCAGATTGATAGCACTCGTCAAATCCCGATTTATTGAGTTTGAAAAGAAAAATCGGGTGGTTTGCGAGCAGCCTGAAAATCCTCATCTTTTTTATAAAAATCAACTAACTAATGGATTACCCCCGTAAAACCCTGCATTTCCCAGCATTTCTTGTGGATTGCAACCCCTGTTTACTACTTATTTACTACTGCGGAGTGAGCTTTGATACGCCAATAATCCAAGAAATGCCAAGTTGCAGTTTTGACGGCACTTTCATATCTCTATATAATGAAGTCCAGAAGACCAGGCAGCAGAGCAAATGACCATGGGAAACTTCTAAAAGGATAGCCCGTTTACGGGTGGCAAGTAACAAACCTTCGCGGCTGGCAGATCGTACCGACGTGCTGTGCGCGTGCCGCTAGTAATATAAGGCTTTGCCCGTCGATGAAAAACCCCCCGGCCATTTGCCGGGGGTTTTTTATTTTGCATTCCCTCTGGCGCTTCCTAAAAGCTTGTGCTACAATGATCGCGAGAACCCCGGAAAAGGCTCCGGGGCTGTCTACCGAGGAGGCGTCGTCCCATGACATTGGAAGAACGGATGGAAAACGGCAAGCTGTACAACAGTGCCGATGAAACATTGCAGGCCAAACAGCGGGCTTTGAATGAGCTTGTTTACGAATACAACGCCACGCGGCCCAGCGAAACCCTGCGGCGGCTGGAGCTGTTGAGGCAAATTTTCCCGGATGTGGGGGAGAACTGCTGGATCGAGCCTCCCCTGCGGGCCAACTGGGGCAGCCACACCCACCTGGGGAACAACGTGTATGCCAACTTCAACCTGACCCTGGTGGACGATACCCACGTGTACATCGGGGACCATGTGATGATCGGCCCCAATGTGACTATCTCTGCGGCTGGGCATCCCATAGACCCAGACCTACGCCGGGAAACCATGCAGTTCAATTTCCCCGTCCGGATTGAGCAGAACGTGTGGATCGGCGCGGGGGCCATCCTGCTGCCGGGGGTGACCATCGGGGAGAACTCCGTCATTGGCGCGGGAAGCGTGGTGACCCGGGACATCCCTGCCAATGTGGTGGCGATGGGGGTGCCCTGCCGGGTGGTGCGGGAGATCGGCCCCCGGGACAAAGAATTCTATTTTCGGGACCACCGCGTCCAAGAGGGCCTGCTGTAAGGGCCGCCTGGGGCGTGAACTATTTTTTGGGAGTGAATCTGTATGAAAGACCAAGTACTTTTGCCGAAAACCGGGTATTACAAGGCAAATTTGCATTGCCACACCACTTTGTCGGATGGGGAATTTACCCCCCAGCAGGTCAAAGAGGCCTACATGGCCCAAGGGTATTCCATTGTGGCCTTTACCGACCATCGCCGGTATGTCCACCACACCGAGCTGGACAGCCCGGATTTTTTGGCGCTGGCAGGCTTTGAGGCGGACTTGACGGAAGAGGCCACCCCAGACTGTGGCTGGCCGGTGCTCAAGTGCTACCATCTGAACCTGTTCGACACTGATCCCAGCCAGAATGCCGCCGAAAAGCAGGCCACGCCTCTGCTGCCCTGCCCCTATGGGGATGTGGAGGGGGTCAACCAGTACATTGCGGACATGACCAAGCTGGGCTTCCTGGTGGGGTATAACCACCCTTACTGGTCCCTGCAGGATTGGCGGGACTACAGCGGCCTGAAGGGGCTGTTCTCCATGGAGATCTACAACCACGGCTGCGAGCACGACGGCCTTTACGGGTTCAATCCCCAGGTGTACGATGAGATGCTTCGTTCCGGCCAGCGGCTGTACGCCCTGGCTACCGACGACAACCACGACCGCCTGCCCTTGGGGGACCCCTTAAACGATTCCTTTGGCGGGTACGTGATGATTGCCGCCCAAGAACTCACCTATCCGGCGGTGATCCAGGCCCTGCGGGATGGCCGGTTCTACTGGTCCCAGGGGCCGGAGCTGAAAGGGGTGTCCATTGAAAACAACGTGTTGAAAGTGGAATCCTCCCCGGTGGAGAAGATCTTTGTCACCTTGGAGGGCCGCGATTCCTACAAAGCCGTGATAAATCCCGGAGAGAGCCTGACCCAGGCCCAGTTCCCCCTGGACGGGAAAGAGGGCTGGTTCCGCATCCAGATCCGGGACAGCCGGGGGCTGTTTGCCGGCACCAACGCCTACTTTATCGACCAGCTTTCTTAAGAGGTGTGCCGCTCTCTCCCGGGAGAAAGCTCGGTAGGGCGGTGTGAAAGTTTCCACAGAAAGGGGAATACTTGTGGAAAAACGGCTCTTCCTTATTGGCGGTACCATGGGGGTGGGCAAGACCACCACTTGCCAGGCTCTGAAAAAGCAGCTGGTCCCCTGCGCCTTTTTAGACGGGGACTGGTGCTGGGACATGGAGCCTTTCCAGGTGACGGCGGAAACCACTGCCATGGTTCAGGAGAACATCGCCTTTTTGCTGGGGCAGTTTTTGCGGTGTTCCGCGTACCAGTCGGTGATCTTCTGTTGGGTGATGCACCAGCAGGAGATCCTGGACACGCTGCTGTCCAGGCTGGATCTAGAGGGCGTAGAGGTGTACCCGGTGACGCTGATGGCCAAGCCGGAAACCATCCAGGCCCGCATCGGGAAAGATGTGGAGCGGGGTGTGCGTTCCTGGGACGTTTGGGAGCGCAGCCAGCAGCGTTTGCCCCTGTACAGCGCTCTGAAAACGGAAAAGGTGTGGACCGACGGCCTGTCCCCGGAAGAGGCGGCCGAAGCCATTTTGAAACAGACTTGTGGGAGGGTCTTCCCTTGATCCCCCAAAAAGAAGGAAAGGAGCCGCTGCAGCGGCTCCTTTTTTGGTTGCCTGCTTTGGTTACCTGCGCCTATTTAAGGGGCAGCCACCTCTACGCAGTAGTCCTTTTCCCCGCAGTGAGAGCAAGTGAGCTTCCGGGTCTTGGGGGTGTGTTTGGAAAAGAGGAATTCCTTCACTCCCGGCCGGAACCTGGCGCCGCAGGCAGGGCAGAGGTATTCCGTGCTGCGGTAGTAGTACCGGGTGAGGAGCACGCCGATCACAACGGCCACGGCAAAGCAAACCACAAATGGCTGCCAGATCCCCTGGACGATCCAGAGGATCAGGCCGGCGATCTGGAGCAGGTCCATGATGACGCCCAAGGCGATCATCACCCCGTGGATTTTCCGCAGTTTTTGTTTGTTTTTCATAAGCTGTTCCATGTCGGAAATGGAATTGACCGGGATCTTTTCCGCACTTTTCAGGTTCTCTTCCAGGGCACGGATAGACCGCAGTTGCTGCTGCCGGTCCTGGATGTCCTCTTCCAGCGCTTTGGCCTGCTGCTCCAACAGGAGTTCCAACACCTTGTCGGCATTTTGGCTCTCCAGGATGCCTTTGATGGCTTCCAGGGAAAGCCCCATGGTTTTCCACAGGCAGATGCGCTGGAGTTTGCCCAGGTCCTCCTGGGAGTACAGCCGCCGTCCCCCCTCGCTGAGCTGGGAAGGGGGGAGGATCCCCTTGCGGTCGTAGAACTGGACGGTGCGCACGGAAACCCCTGCAAGTTTGGCGATTTCCCCGGTGGTGTAAAGCGACATAGAACTCACCTCCTTGGCATCAGCATAGCGTATGACGCAGGGTCACAAGCAAGAGGTGACGCCGGGTCATGAAAAAATTTCTTCCCCAAAAAGCGAAAAAGAGAAACATCCGGAAAAAGCAGCTGCTTTTTCCGGATGGCTCTTCCTTGGGCTCTTAAATGTGGCAGGCGTCGCACTCAGTGAGCTTGCCCACGATGGGGGTGGGGTCATCAATGCCCTGGCGCTTGTAGTAGTCTGCCACAGCTGCCTTGATGGCCTGTTCCGCCAACACGGAGCAATGCACCTTCACCGGCGGCAGCCCGTCCAGGGCCTCCATCACGGCTTTGTTGGTCAGCTTCAGGGCGTCGTCAATGGACTTGCCCTTGATCATCTCCGTGGCCATGCTGCTTGTGGCGATGGCCGCCCCGCAGCCGAAGGTCATGAAGGAAACGTCGGTGATCACGTTATTTTCCACTTTGATGTACATCCGCATGATGTCGCCGCACTTGGGGTTGCCAACTTCCCCCACGCCGCTGTAGTCCTGCATTTCCCCCACGTTCCGGGGGTTGGCGAAATGGTCCATGACCTTTGCGCTGTATGCCATAAAAAGTCAGTCCTTTCTTTTGATCGTATTTCATCCGCGCCGCCCGGGAGTGTCCCGGCGGCCCAGTTTGGTTTACATATACTGGTCGTAATGGACCCTGCCCTGCTGGATGGCGTCCCACAGGGGGGACATGGAGCGCAGCCGCTCAATGATGGGGGGCAGGGTTTCAATGATGTAGTCCACGTCCTCCATGGTGTTGTAGTCCCCAAAGGACAGCCGCAGGGAACCGTGGGCCACCTCGTGGGGCAGGCCGATGGATAACAGCACATGGCTGGGGTCCAGGGAGCCGCTGGTGCAGGCGGAACCGGAAGAGGCGCTGATGCCCTTGAGGTCCAGCATCAGCAGCAGGGATTCGCCCTCCACCCCTTGGAAGCAGAAGCTCGCGTTGCCGGGCAGCCGGTGTTCCCGGTCGCCGTTCAAGCGGCAGCGGTCGATCTTCAAAATGGCGTCGATCAGCTTGTCCCGCATGGCGGAAAGCCGTGCCTGCCGCTCCGGGATGGTGGAGCAGGCCAGCTCCATGGCCTTGGCAAGGCCCACAATGGAGGCCACGTTTTCCGTGCCGCCCCGCTTGCCCCGCTCCTGGGCGCCGCCGTCCATGAAGTTCTGGATCACCACGCCGGCGCGCACATACAGGGCGCCCACCCCTTTGGGGGCGTGGAGCTTGTGGCCGGACAGGGACAACATATCGATGTTCTGTTCGTTCACGTCAATGGCCACGTTGCCCACCGCCTGGACGGCATCGGTGTGGAACAGCACCCCGCGGGCCTTGCAGATAGCGCCGATCTCCGGGATGGGCTGGATGGTGCCGATCTCGTTATTGGCGTACATAATGGTTACCAGACCCGTTTCCTCAGTGATGGCGGCCTCCAGCTCTTCCGGCCGGACGATGCCGTTTTCGTGGACGGGCAGATAGGTGACGGTAAAGCCCTCTTGTTCCAGGGCTTGGCAGGTGTGCAGCACCGCGTGGTGTTCAAATGCAGAGGTGATAATGTGGTTTTTGCCCTTTTTCTTCATGGCGTGGGCTGCGCCTTTAAGGGCCCAGTTGTCGCTTTCCGTGCCGCAGCTGGTGAAGTAGATCTCCCGGGCTTGGGCGCTCAGGCAGCGGGCCACTGTTTCACGGGCTTCCTCCAGGGGGGCCTTGGCCTCCTGGCCCAAGGAATACAAGCTGGAGGGGTTGCCGTATACTTCTTTATAGAAGGGGAGCATGGCCTCCAGCACCTGAGGGGAAACAGCGGTGGTGGCGGCGTTGTCCGCATAAACCTTCCTGTTCATGGAATGACACATCCTTTCTCGAATTTCACGGTGGAGCGGGTATCCCCGCCCCCAAGCGGAACCGGGGGGAGAAAGCCCCCTTTCCGCCAGTATTTGTCTGGGACGAGTTAAATATACACCATTTTAGTATACTTTTCAATACCTGAATGGCCTGGCGCGGAAATTTTTTCCCAGAGGGGCTTCCGGCCGCCGGGCCGCCCCTTTTGCTTGACAGGCAGGAGCCAAAACGGTAAAATATCTATATTGCACGGGGACACCCCGTATGGGACGCCCCAAAAAGGGGGCAAACTTCCTTTTGGCATCACTGCGGCAGCGAGCCGTATTTTGATAGAGCGGAATTAAGGGCCGGGATAAAACGGGACTAAGGGTGCGCCGCGCCTTGGGGGCAATGCCCCTGTGGCCCGAGATCAGATTGAGACATGGAATAGGGATGGGCAAGCGCCGGGAGGGATTTCCGCGGCGCTGCTCATGCTGGCTCCATTTCCCATCCAACGCGCTGGGAAGGCGGGTGTTGGGGGGATACCCGGCTCTCTTTCACAGGACCAAAAGAAGATGTAATTTGCGAATCACCGAATCTAAGGAGGAACATTTCGTGACAGAGAACGGAAAAGAAAAGAAGGCAACGCGGACACGCCGCTCCCCCGCAGGGGAAAAGAACCGCCAGCAGGACCAGGTCCTCAGTGGGGCAGCCGATGCCCCGAAGATTGGCAAGATCGCCGGCCCCAAGAAGACGGCGGCGAAGAAGACTACCGAACGTACGGCCCAGCGGGGCCGCGGGAAAGCGGAATCTAAAAAAACGGAAACAAAGAAAACAGAAACCAAAAAGACAGCTGAAAAAGCTGCGTCCACCGGGAAGAAAAAAACAGAAACCGGCCGCAAGGCCCCTGCACGGGGGAGCCGAAAACCTCAAAAGCCCGCCATCAGCCAGACGGCGGCCCAGCTGGAGGCCATCCGCGCCCAGCAGGAGGCCCAAGAGAAGCGCGCCACCCGGAAAGGCAGGGGGGGCCGCTCCCAAAAGTCCAAAAAGCCGCCCATCAAGGTGTATTTCCTGGGAGGCCTCAATGAGATCGGCAAAAACTTCACCCTGTACGAGTGCCAGGGGGATATGGTCATTGTGGACTGCGGCCTGTCTTTCCCGGACGAGGATATGCCCGGCGTGGACAGCGTCATCCCCGATTTTGCCTTTGTGGAGAAAAACCGGGAGCGGATCCGGGGCGTGGTGATCACCCACGGCCATGAGGACCACATCGGCGCTGTGCCCTACCTGTTGAAAAAGCTGAATGTGCCTGTGTATGGCACGGCCCTGACCATCGGCCTGATCGAATGCAAGCTGAAAGAACACAGTTTGAGCTCCGCCAACCTCCACGTCACCCCCGCTGGGTCCCATATCCAGCTGGGCTGCATGGATGTGGAGCTGATCCATGTGAACCACTCGGTGGCGGACGCGGTGGCCCTGGCCATCCACAGCCCGGCAGGCACCGTGGTCCATACCGGCGACTTTAAGATCGATATGACGCCTGCCGAGGGCGGTATGATCGACCTGTGCCGCTTTGCAGAGCTGGGCAAGGAGGGCGTGTTGGCCCTGTTGGCAGACTCCACCAACGCGGAGCGTCCCGGCTATACCCAGACAGAGCAGACGGTGAACAACTCACTGGACTCCCTGTTCCTGCGGGCAGAGGGCAAGCGGATCATCGTAGCCACCTTTGCCTCTTCCATCAGCCGTGTGCAAATGATTATCAACTGCGCGGTGAAATATGGCCGCAAAGTGGCCCTTTCCGGCCGTAGCATGGTGAACGTCATGAGCATCGCCAGCGAACTGGGGTATCTCCATGTGCCTGACGGCGTGCTGGTAGACTTGAACTTGATCAACCGCTATGAGCCCGGCCAGCTGGTGCTGATCACCACCGGCAGCCAGGGTGAGCCCATGTCGGCCCTGACCCGGATGGCTTTCTCCGACCACCGGCAGGTGGCCATCAACCCCAACGATTTTATCATCCTCTCCGCCAGGCCCATTCCCGGCAACGAAAAGACTGTGGGCGCTGTGGTGGATGAGCTTTTAAAACAGGGCTGCACGGTCATCTATGAAAGTATGTACGAGGTCCATGTGTCGGGGCACGCCTGCCAGGAGGAACTGAAGCTGATGCAGGCCCTGATCCGGCCTAAGTATTTTATCCCTGTCCACGGCGAGCAGAAGCACCTGCAAAAGCACGCCGGCCTGTCCATGGCCATGGGGATGCCCCGGGAGAACATCTTCATTGGGGCTGTGGGCAATGTGCTGGAACTTTCGGAAGAGCATATGAAGCAGCTGCCTGATGTGCCTGCCGGGGAGGTCCTGGTGGACGGCCTGGGCGTTGGCGACGTGGGAAGCATCGTCCTGCGGGACCGGAAACACCTGTCGGAGGACGGCCTGATCGTTGCGGTGTGCTCCATCGATTCCGCCACGGGCAAAGTGGTTTCCGGGCCGGACATCGTGTCCCGGGGATTTGTGTATGTGCGGGAGTCCGAGGCTCTTATGGACGAAGCCCGGGATCTGGTGTATAATACTCTGGAGGAATGCGCCCGGCACCATGTGCGGGACTGGAGCGGCATGAAGCAGAGCATTAAAGATGAGCTCTCCCGCTTTTTATATCAGAAAACCCGCCGTAACCCCATGATCCTTCCCATCATCATGGAGGTGTGAGGGGATTCGGGCGTAAGTGAAGGCTGACAGAGGGATGTGAGGCTGCGTGAATCGGAAAAAGGTATGGGTGGTTTCCCCCTTGTTCTATCTGATGGCGGGGGCGATGGTGCTGATGGCGCTGGCCACCTGGCGCTACAATAAGATCCTGTTTTTGATCGAGGGCACTGTGGCGGCCCTGGCGGTATTGGCCGTGCTGGTCAGCGATGTGCTGTACCGCAGGAATATCTCCACTACGGTGAAAGCTGCCCAGCGGGTGCTCAGCGGGGAGGATGAGGCTGCGTTCCAGGCATTTGCCCTGCCGGTGGCCGTGGTGGCGCCCGCCGGGGACATTGTGTGGGCCAACGAGGCATTTGCCGGGTCCCTGTGCGGCGGCAAGCGGTTTTTGGGGGACAATGTGCTCAAGTATATCTACCCCAAGACCTTCCGCCAGGTGATGAGCGAGCATGGGGCGGCTGTTTCCCATGGCGGCCGGGAGTACACGGTGTACGGTGCCCGCTCCAAGGCCGGGTATATCCTCTACTTTGTAGACGACACCACCTTCAAAGCCATCAGCAAAGAGTTCCGGGAGCGCAGGCCGGTGGTGTGCCTGGCCTCCTTTGACAACCGGGAGGAGCTTGTCCGGGACAGCCTGGGCGGGGACGACTCCCGCGTAACCGGTGAAGTGGACGCCGTATTGCGCCGCTGGGTAATCCAGGAGATGAACGGTTTTATTTACCGCTTAGACAGCAGCCGCTACCTGTTTGTGGTGGATGACGCTCACATCGAGCAGGCCAAGCAAAAGCGGTTCCGGGTGCTGGACGAAGTCCGTGCCATCCGGAGCGCCCGGAACAATATGAGTGCCACCGTGTCCATTGGGGTGGGCCGGGGGGCCAAAGACGCGGCCGAAAGCGAGCGCTGGGCCCGCCAGGCCCTGGACATGGCTTTGGGCCGGGGCGGCGACCAAGTGGCTGTCAAGCAGGAGGGCGACTCCTATGAGTTCTTCGGCGGCCTTTCGAAAGGTGTGGAAAAGCGGGATAAGGTGCGGACGCGCGTTATAGCCGCCACCCTCTCCGACCACATCAAGGCCAGCGACCAGGTGTTCATCATGGGGCACAAAAATTCGGACCTGGACAGCGTGGGCAGCGCGGTGGGGATGTGGGCGGCTATCCACAAGGGCTTGGAAAAGCCGGCGCACGTTGTTCTCAACGGAAACCAGACCTTGGCCGGCCCCTTGGTGGAAATGGCTGAGGAAGCCTATCCGGAGCAGCCCTTGTTCGTCAGTCCGCTGGAGGCGTTGCAGTCCGCTACAGACCGCTCCCTGCTGATCGTGGTGGACACCCATTCGGTGGATTTTGTGGAGAGCCGGGAACTGCTGGAACGGGTGCCCCGTGTGGTGGTGATCGACCATCACCGGATGATGGTTTCCCATATCAAAAACGCCTTGATTTTCTACCATGAGCCCTATGCCAGTTCCGCCTCGGAAATGGTGACGGAACTGGCCCAGTACATCAAGGCTTCTTCCATTGACGCGGTGGACGCCCAGGCGCTGTTGGCGGGCATTATGCTGGATACCAACAACTTTGTGATGAAGACCGGCGTACGCACTTTTGAAGCTTCCGCGTTTTTGCGGCGCCGGGGCGCGGACACGATTGCCGTGAAAAAGCTCTTTTCCGACTCTTTGGACACCTACAAGCAGAAGTCCCAATTGGTTTCCGGGGCGGAGATCTATAAAGGGTGTGCCATTGCCACTTCCAGCCAGGACCGGGGAGACTTGCGGATCCCGGCGGCCCAGGCGGCCGACGAGCTGCTGTCCATCCGGGGGGTCCAGGCCTCCTTTGTGCTGTACCGTTCCGGCGGGGATGTGAATATTTCCGCCCGCAGCCTGGGGGATGTGAACGTCCAGGTGATTTTGGAAGAGTTCGGTGGGGGCGGCCATTTCACCATGGCCGGCGCCCAGATCAAGAACACGGCTGTGGGGGATGTCCGCCAGGAGCTGGTCCGCGTACTGGACGGCAAGCTGGAGGAGGTTTCCGCGCAAAGCTGACAGAAGATTCCATTTAATTAAAAACGAAAGGGTGGATCGACCATGAAAGTGGTATTGCTGCAAGATGTGAAGTCCATTGGAAAAAAGGGGGAACTGGTGAACGTTTCCGACGGCTACGCCCGGAACTTCCTGATGCCCCGCAAGCTGGCCAAAGAGGCCAACGCCCAGGCCATGAACGAGCTGAAAAACGCCGAGGCTTCCCGGGAGTATAAGATCAAGACGGAAACGGAGAACGCCAAAAAGAACGCGGAGGCCCTCTCCGGCAAGACCCTGAAGATCTATGCCAAGCCCGGCCAGGCTGGACGGATCTTCGGCTCTGTCACCGCCAAGGAGATCGCCGAAGAGATCAAGCGGGAATTCTCCATCGAGGTGGACAAGCGGAAAATCGCACTGTCCATGGATATCAAAGCCTTCGGGACTTACCCCTTCGAGGTGAAGTTCTACGGCGGTATCACCGCTTCCATGAGTGTGGCGGTTTGCGAAAAGAAGTAAGGGGAACGGCCTCGCGGTGCGGGGCGCCCCTTTTTGCGTGAGAGGAGGCGGTGGCGATGGAGTATGGCGGTGGTACAGAGGGCTATCTGGACAGCCAGGCACAGCCGGGGATGAGTATGCCTTTTAGTTTAGAGGCGGAACAGTCGGTGCTGGGGGCCATCCTGCTGGAGCCGTCCTGTTTGGCGGCGGTGGTGGATATCCTGCCCCAGCCCAGGTATTTTTACGCGGTGAACAACCGCATGATCTACGGCGCCATGGTGGAGATGTTCGCCCTGGGCCAACCGGTGGATTTTGTCACCGTGTTGGAACGGCTGAAAGAGGAACCGGATTTTGACGAGGCCACGGGGAAAGTGTACCTCACCCAGCTGGCCCAGTTGGTGCCCTCGATCTCCCATGTGGAAACCTACGCCAACATCGTCCGGGACAAATATGACCTGCGCACGTTGATGCAGGCGGCCCGGGGCATCCTGGATGACGCCACCTCCGGGGAGCGGGAAGTGTCCCTGCTGCTGGACTCCGCCGAGCGCCGGATCTACGACATCCGCCAGGGGAAAAGCGACAAAGGCCTGCAGCCGGTTCGGGAGATCCTGCTGGAAACCTTTGACCGGCTGGACAAGCTCAATTCCGCGGACCGTGAGAAGTACCAGGGGCTGCCCACCGGCATCAAAGAGCTGGACAGCACCATCACCGGCCTGAACCGCTCGGACTTGATCGTCTTGGCGGCCCGTCCCGGCGTGGGCAAAACCAGCTTGGGGCTGAATATCGCCCGGCACGTGGCAGTGACCGCCAAGCGGCGGGTGGCCTTTTTCTCCCTGGAAATGGGCCGGGAACAGCTGGCTTCCCGTCTGCTTGCCAGCGAGGCACTGGTGGAGGGCACCAAGCTTCGGGCGGGGGACCTGACTGAGGCTGAGTGGGCCCGCCTGATCGAGGCAGGGGACATCCTCCGCCGCGCGGACCTGTATATCGACGACAGCCCCGGCCTGACGGTGCTGGAAATGCAGGGCAAGCTGCGCCGCCTGGACCACGTGGACCTGGTGATCGTGGACTACTTGCAGCTGATGACCGGCAGCCGCCGCACGGACAACCGAGTCAACGAGATCTCCGAGATCACCCGGAACCTGAAGGTGATGGCCAAGGAGCTGAACGTGCCGTTGATGGCCTTGTCCCAGCTGCGCCGTCCTACGGACCGCACCAAAGACCACCGGCCCGGCTTGTCTGAACTGCGTGACTCCGGCTCTATCGAACAGGATGCCGACATTGTCATTTTCCTCCACCGGGAAGCTTACAACGCCACCAGCGAGGGCGGCCAGCTCACCGAGGACATGGATCAGAACGCCGCGGAGATCATCGTGGCCAAAAACCGCCACGGTGAAACCAAGTCCATCCCCGTCCATTGGCAGGGCGAGTATATGCGCTACACCTCCCGGGAGGTCATCCGCCATGAGTGAGCTTTTGGCGGCAGGGGATCTCTCCGGCCTGCCCCAACAGGGCTTGATCGTAGTGGGGTTTTCCGGCGGGGCGGACTCCACTGCCCTGTGCCACTGGCTGTTGGGGAAAGTGGACCCCCGGCGGCTGGTGCTGGCCCATGTGAACCATCAGCTGCGGGGGGAGGAATCCCAGCGGGACGAGGAGGTTTGCAGGGCTTTTGCCAAGGGGCACGGCCTGCGGCTGGAAGTTCTGCGGGAAGATGTGGCCGCTTTGGCTCGCCAAGAGGGGCTGGGTTTGGAAGAGTGCGGCCGGAATGTCCGATACCGTTTTTTCGAAAACCTGGCCCCGGGCAGGGAGGACCGCATTCTCACCGCCCACAATGCCAATGATAATCTGGAAACCATCCTGCTGCACCTGTGCCGTGGGACGTCTTTGCCGGGGCTTTTGGGCATCCCTTACAGCCGGGGGAAGGTCTTGCGTCCCCTGCTGAAAGTCCCCCGAGAGGAGATCGAGGCTTACTGCCGCCGGGAAGGGCTCTCTTATGTGACCGACAGCTCCAATCTCTCCCAGAAGTATACCCGCAACCGGCTGCGGCACCAGGTGCTCCCTGTGCTGGAAGAGCTGAACCCCCAGGTGCTGGAGGCGGTTTCCCGCATGGTGGGTACACTGTCCCAGGATGATAGTTTTCTGGAAGAGCAGGCATCCTCCCTGTTGAAGAAAGCCCGTGTCCCCTGGGGCTTGGATGCCGCACTGTTGGGGACTTCCCACCGGGCTGTCCGAACCAGGGCGCTCCGGTCGTTTTGCCGGGAGCAGGGGATACCGCCCTTGGAGAAGCAGCACGTGGACGCCCTGTGCCGCTGCCTGGCCCAAGGCGGGGAAACGGGTTTGCCGGGTGGCTTCCTGGCCCAGTGTTCCCAAGGGGTGTTGTCTTTGAAGAAACCGGGATCGGCGGGGGAGCCAGAGGGCTTTTCACGGGAAGTGACCCTGGGAAAAACGGACCTGCCCTGCGGAAAGACCTTATTTTTGCAGGTAAAACCCCTTTCCCAGGGGGAGAACTCTCCAAAAATTCACAATTTGTTATTTAAAAACGCTTTGGACTATGATATAATTACAGGAAATTTGAGGGCGCGTTCCAGGCGGGAAGGGGACTGCTTTTCTCCCGCGGGGAGGCGGCTTTCGAAAAGTATGAAACAGCTGTTTCAGGAACAGAAGATCCCTGTGCTTCAAAGGGGGCGGGTGGTCTTGCTGGAAGTGGCAGGACAGCTTGTCTTTTGTGAAGGTGTGGGGCCGGCGGAGGGCTTCCAGGTGACAGGGCGCACCAAGCGGGCGCTGCTGGTGGACATCCGCGAAAGGGAAAGAGCTTGAGAAACCAGGTTTTCTTGGGAAAGGGACGAACGCGTATGAAATCAGAATGCGGAATGCGGCAAGATATTGAAGAAGTGTTGTTTACAGAAGAGCAGATCGCGCAGATCGTGGAGCGCGTAGGCAGCGAGATCTCCCGGGACTATGAGGGGAAGAAACTGCTGCTGGTCAGCGTGCTGAAAGGCTCGGTGGTCTTTATGGCCGACTTAATGCGGGCCGTCACCATTCCTGCCCGCATCGACTTTATGGCCACTTCCAGCTACGGTTCTGGGGTGAAAACCTCCGGAGTGGTAAAGATCGTCAAGGATCTGGATCTGGAACTAAAAGACTATGACATTGTCATTGTGGAGGACATTTTGGACAGCGGCAAAACCCTGAGCTACCTGATGGAGCTGCTCCAATCCCGGGGGCCCAGGAGCATCCGGATCTGTACGCTGTTCGACAAGCCCGAACGGCGGGAAGTGGAAGTGTTCCCCACCTATGTGGGCGCCCAGATCCCCGACGCTTTCATTGTGGGCTACGGGCTGGATTACGATGAAAAATACCGCAACCTTCCCTTTGTGGGCGTATTAAAACCCTCTGTGTACGAATAAAAAGGGAAGAAAGCGGATAGAGTTCTATTGAAACTTAGGAGGGCAAATTCTTGGACGGCAATCAGAAAAAGATCCGAAACCTGTTGTTGTATATTGGGATCCCGGTGGTGGTGCTGTTTATCATCATCTTCCTTTTCAACAACCGGACGCCCCAGCAGGCGACCTATAAGTACTCTGACATTATCGATTACTTCCAGACCCAGCAGGTGAGCAAATACCAGCTGAACCTGGGCACTGGGGAAATGGCTATTACGCTGGAGGATGGGAAGACCATTGGCTATGTGCTCCCCAGTGTGGATTTGTTCTACATGGACGTTAAGGAGGACATCGACCAGTACAATGAGGACCATCCTGACAGCAAGATGGTGCAGGATATCCTCCGGCCGGCGGAAACCAGCTGGTTTATCAGCCTGCTGCCCACGTTGATTTTGTTTGTGGGCTTGATCATCTTCTGGGTGATCATGATGCGAAGGCTTGGCAGCAGCATGGGCGGCGACAAGCAGATGAACTTCGGCAAAGCCAAGATCAAGCAAATGAGCGACGAAAAGCGAAAGACCACCTTTGCTGACGTGGCCGGCGCTGATGAGGAAAAGGAAGAACTGCGGGAGATCGTGGAGTTCCTCAAAAATCCCAACAAGTATAACTCCCTGGGCGCCCGGATCCCCAAGGGTGTGCTGCTGGTGGGCCCTCCCGGAACCGGTAAAACCCTGTTGGCCCGGGCCGTGGCTGGTGAAGCCGGTGTGCCCTTCTTCTCCATTTCCGGTTCTGACTTTGTGGAAATGTTTGTGGGCGTGGGCGCTTCCCGTGTCCGCGACCTGTTTGAGGAGGCGAAGAAAAACGCCCCTTGCATCGTATTTATCGACGAGATCGACGCCGTGGCCAGACGGAGAGGAACGGGCATGGGCGGCGGCCACGACGAGAGAGAGCAGACCTTAAACCAGCTTTTGGTGGAAATGGACGGTTTCGGCGTCAACGAAGGCATTATCGTGATGGCCGCCACCAACCGGGTGGACATTCTGGACCCGGCCATCCTGCGCCCGGGCCGCTTTGACCGCAAGGTGGGCGTAGGCCGCCCTGACGTGAGAGGACGGCGGGAGATCTTAAACGTCCACTCCAGCGAGAAACCTCTGGCGGAGGACGTGGATCTGGACCGTGTGGCACAGACCACAGCCGGCTTTACCGGCGCCGACCTGGAAAATCTGATGAATGAGGCGGCCATCGTGGCAGCCAGGGAAGGACGCCGTTTCATCGTTCAGGCGGACATCGACCGGGCGTTCATCAAGGTGGGCATCGGAGCGGAGAAAAAGAGCAAGCTCATCTCCGACAAGGAGAAGAAGATCACGGCCTACCACGAGACGGGCCACGCCATTTTATTCCACGTGCTGCCGGACGTAGGCCCGGTGCACACCATCTCCATCATCCCCACGGGAACGGGGGCGGCGGGCTACACCATGCCTCTGCCTGAGAAGGATGAGATGTTCAATACGAAGAACAAGATGCTCCAGACCATCATGGTCTCCATGGGCGGCCGGATCGCCGAGGAAATCATTTTCCAGGACGTGACCAC
>URKX01000043.1 GCA_900548545.1 uncultured Oscillospiraceae bacterium | reverse complement strand
TAGATATCCGCCTTTTATACAGCGGATACCCACTGTCGATATTATAGCAGGATAAAGGGGGATGAAGAGCGTGGTGCAGAAAGAACCACACCGAGATCCTTCAAAACTTTGACCGCGATCTCCCGGTTATGTCCCGGGGAAACCAGCGCTATTTCGGCGATTGGGTGAGCTACAAGGGTCACGGGGACACGGGTTACTTCTTAGGAGCCAAATGGGTGCAGAGTCTCCTTCTCCACCACAGTTTTCAAGAGGTCATCCAGCTGCCGTTGGAATCTGTTTGTAAGTTTTACAAAGATTATGTGGAAGAAGTGCTTGGGGTGGAAAGCAATTTGCAATTTTGAGCGGTTTACGTTTTGCTGCTACTCTCTCGCCACCGGGCACGCTCTTTGAAAGCGCGATTTCCAAATGACCTACAGCGTAAGCATCGGATTGTCCCAAAACTTCCCTGGGTATCTTCCCTTACAACGCGAGAAGCAACCGCAGCGTGGAAAACATGTCCCCCACAGAGAGACCGCGCGCCTTCTCGCAAAATCCCTTCAGCGCGTTGCGATTATTGCGGCGGCCTGTTTTTTTGAAAAGATGGTTTTCCGCAAGTGCTTGCCGGCAAAGGCTGTCTGGGGTATAATAAGCAAAGTTTATGGATGCAATACACAGGGGGATCGGGGAATGAAACGGCTAGTCATCGGGATATTGGCCCATGTGGACTCGGGAAAGACCACCTTGAGCGAGGCCATGCTGTACCAGGCAGGGGCACTGCGGAAACTGGGAAGGGTGGATCACCGGGACGCGTTCCTGGATACGGATGCCTTGGAGCGTGCTAGGGGCATCACCATTTTTTCCAAGCAGGCGGTCTTAAAGCTGCCCCACGCCCAGTTTACTTTGCTGGATACCCCGGGGCACGTGGACTTTTCCGCCGAGGCTGAACGTGCTTTGCAGGTGATGGACTATGCCATCTTAGTGGTCAGCGGCACAGACGGTGTCCAGAGCCACACGGAAACTTTGTGGCGGCTGCTGGAGCGTTACCATGTGCCGGTGTTTTTGTTTCTGAATAAAATGGATCTGGCTGGTGCAGACCGGGCTGCCTGCATGGAAGAGCTGCGCCGCCGGTTTGGGTCTGGGTGTGTGGATCTGGCGGATCCCCAGGCTGAAGAGGATCTGGCCCTCTGCAACGAGGAGCTTTTGGAAACGGTCACCCAAGGGGAAAGCCCCACCGACGCCCAGTTGGCTGCTGCGGTTTCCCGCCGGGAGCTGTTCCCCTGTTTGTTTGGTGCGGCCTTGAAACTGGAGGGGGTAGAGTCCCTGTTGGCTGCCCTGGAGCGGTTTACCCTGCCCTTGCCCCAGCAGCCGGAGTTTGGTGCCCGGGTCTTTAAAATCACCCGGGACGATTCCGGTGCCCGACTGACCTGGCTGAAGGTCACCGGCGGGGAGCTGAAGGTCAAGGAAGAGCTTTCCTCCCGTCCCGACGCCCGGAAGGAGTGGGCGGCCAAAGCGGATCAGTTGCGGCTGTACAGCGGGGCCAAATTTCAGCTGGTGGAAACTGCCCTGCCAGGGGATGTGGTGGCAGTTACGGGCTTGGAGGATTCCTACCCCGGGGAGGGCTTGGGAGCGGAACCAGATGGGGTTTCCCCGGCCCTGGAACCGGTCCTCCGCTACCGGGTGCTGCTGCCCCAGGGGTGCGACGTCCACACGGCCCTGCGCCAGTTGCGGGAACTGGAACAGGAGGACCCCCAGCTTCACGTGGTGTGGGATGAGCGCCTGGGCCAAGTGCATTTGCAGCTGATGGGGGAAGTGCAGCTGGAGATCCTCCAAAGCCTGCTGGAGAGACGGTTCGGCTTGCAGGTGTCCTTTGACGAAGGGGGCATCCTGTACAAGGAAACCATCCAAAGCCGGGTGGAGGGCGTGGGCCACTACGAGCCCCTGCGGCACTACGCGGAAGTCCATCTTCTGTTGGAGCCGGCTCCCCGGGGAAGCGGTGTGCAGATCACCACAGTCTGTCGGGAGGACGACCTGGCGGGCAGCTGGCAGCGGCTGACTTTGACCCACCTGGCGGAAAAGACCCACCTGGGCCCCCTGACCGGCGCCCCTCTCACCGACGTGAAGATCACTTTGGCGGCAGGCCGGGCCCACGTCAAACACACCGAGGGCGGCGACTTCCGTCAAGCCACCTACCGGGCAGTGCGCCAGGGATTGCGGACAGCCCAGGCCCGGGGGGATTGCGTGCTGCTGGAACCCTGGTACCAGTTTACCCTGCGGCTGCCCCAGGAGTCGGTGGGCAGGGCTTTGGCGGATATGCCCCGGCTTTGCGCCCAGTTTGAACCGCCTGTCACCCAGGGGGAAGAGGTGGTGGTCACTGGCAAGGCGCCAGTGGCATCTTTGCGGGGGTATGCCCGGGAAGTCACCGCCTATACCAAGGGGCGGGGCCAGCTCTCTTGCCTGCCTGCTGGGTATGCCCCCTGCCACAACACGGAGGAGGTCATCGCCGCAGCGGGTTACGATATCGACGGCGACCTGGAAAACACAGCGGATTCCGTATTTTGCAGCCATGGGGCAGGGGTGCTGGTGCGGTGGGACCAGGTCCCCAACCGGATGCACCTGCCCAGCGTCTTGGCCCGGGGGGAGCGTTTGGCCCGTGTCCGTGAAGAGCAGGAGGCAGAGGAGGACGCCCCTCGCACGGTAGAGGCCCGAGCGGCTGCCTATCGGGCCACCCTGGCGCAGGACAAAGAACTGATGGCCATTTTCGAGCGCACCTACGGCCCCATCAAGCGTGATCCCCTGCAGGCCATGCGGCCGGTGAAAAAGCGGCCCGCGCCCCGTCCGGCAGTGAAAGCCCCAGCAAAGCCTCAGCGGGAGGGACCAGAGCACCTATTGGTGGACGGCTACAATGTGATTTTTGCCTGGGACGAGCTGAAGGATCTGGCCCAAGAGAGCTTGGAGGCCGCCCGGGGCAAGTTGATGGATATTCTGTGCAACTACGCTGCCTACCGGCGGTGCGTGCCCATTCTGGTGTTTGACGCCTACAAGGTGAAGGGCGGCACCAGGGAGGTGGAGCAGTACCACAACCTGTACGTGGTGTACACCAAAGAGGCGGAAACCGCGGATATGTACATCGAAAAGGCCACCCATCGCCTAGCCAAGCATTACCACACCCGGGTGGTCACCTCCGATGGTATGGAGCAGCTGATCATCCTGGGAGCGGGTGCGCTGCGGGTGTCTTCCCAGGCTTTCCAAGTTGAGGTGCGGGAGGCGGAAAAGGAGATCCGCCAAATTTTGGAAACGCAATTTATTTCGTGAGGCAAGCGCTGAAGGAATGTCCCTTTGGCGCTTTTTTGCGCCTTTTTTTCTGGTTGACAGAATTTCCCAGGCGTTTTATAATGAAGACCATATTCCAATGGAATTATGTCAAATAGAAACGGGGAGGATTGTGCCTTCCCGTTCTATGGAAGCGGGAGATTTTATGAAAAAGAAAGCAGTGGCATGGCTGCCTTATGGGGTGAGCCCTGCCTTGACGATGGTGCTGTTGGGGCTGATCTATGCCGGATGGGGGCTGTTCCCCTTTGGGAAGCTGACCGTGTCCTGGTGCGACATGACCCAGCAGGTGGCGCCCCTGTTGGCCCAGCTGCAAGACGTCCTGTTGGGAAAAGCAAACTTGCTGTTCAGTATGCAGAACGCTGGCGGCATGAACTTCTGGGGAGTTTTTTTGTTTTTCCTCTCCAGCCCCTTTTCCTTTTCCGTGGCCTTTGTGGACAAGGCCGACTTGCTGCAGTGGATGAATGTGCTAGTGGCTGTGAAGCTGACCCTTTCCGCCTTTACGGCTGTCTTGCTGTTACGCAAGTGGCTGCCTCGGTTGGACTGGCCTGCCGTGTGGTCCCTCTCCTTGCTGTACGCCTTTGGAGGGTTCGCCCTGCTGTTCTATCAAAATTTGATGTGGCTGGATGTAATGGCCCTGTTCCCGCTGCTGTTGCTGGCTTTTGGCCGCCTGTGCCGGGGAAAACCCTTGGCCTTTGTATTGGCCCTCAGCGCCCAAATGGTGCTGAGTTTTTACTTGAGCTACATGGTGGTGCTGTTCCTGTTGTTGGGGTTTGGAGCCTATTTGCTGTGGATTGTCCCCCAAAACAGGAGGGGGAAACAAGCGCTGCTGCTGGGTGGCGCTTGCCTGGTCAGCGCTTGTTTGACGGCTCCTGTTTGGCTGCCGGCCCTGCTGCAGTATGCCAGTTCCGCCAGGACTTCTGATCTGCTGGCTAATGTATCCGCCCGGCTGTTTCCCAATATATACACCACGTTGCCGCTGCTTTTCTGCACGGCGCTCATCTTGGGGGCGCTTCCTTTTGTACGGTTTGGGGATAGGGGAGAGGGCCGCCGGGAGAAATGCCTGTTTTGGCTGTTCCTGCTGATGGCCTTCCCCTTAGTGCTGGACCCCGTCAACAAGATGTGGCATGGAGGCAGCTACCAGGCGTTTCCCGCGCGGTATGGCTACATCACCACCTTGCTGGGGCTGCTTTTGGCGGGTTGCGTGCTCCAGCGGTTTTCCCAGCAGCACAGCCCCCGGGCCGAATCTTCTCCCGGTCTTTTGGCGGCGGGGATCGCAGCCCTTTTAGTCCCCTTGGGGCTGGGGGCTTGTTTGCTCCACTTTTGCCGGGAAGACTTGGATGCCTATGTCACCAGCCTGTGGGGGGACGAGGGTTCGTTCCGTTGGCTGCTGTTGTTTTTCCTGGTGGCGGCTGCCGCCTATTGGCTGTTGCTGTGGATGTTCCGCCGCTCCCTGCTGGGAAGGCGTGTGTTTGCTGTCCTGCTGTGCTTGCTCACCGTAGGGAACTGCCTGTTCCAGGGGAGTGTGTACCTGGGGGCAGCAGGCCGCAGCGATTTTTCCTGGCGCTCGCTGTTTTCCCTGGAAGGCCAGATCGATGACAGTTCTTTTACCCGCGTAAAGCCTGCCTCCTGGGACTTTGACACCAATAGCATTGGGGCCATGGGTTACAATACCTTTGACCATTACACCTCTTTGACCCCCAGTACCACGTTGTTCACCATGAAGAAGCTGGGGTACTCCTCCAACTGGATGGAGGTCACCTCCCAAGGTGGGAGCCTTCTCACAGACGCCCTGCTTTCCAACCGCTATGCCATTGCGCAAAACGATACCTCCCTGGATTTGTGGGAACCTGTTTGCCAAAAGGCCGGGTACCAAATCCTGGAAAGTCCCTTTTCCCTTCCCTTGGGGGTGCGGGTGTCGGGGGAAATCTCCCAGTGGGAAACCCTTCCGGAAAGCAGCCGGTTTGAGATCCAACAGTCGCTCTATGAAATGCTGGGAGGGGAGAGGGAATTGTTCGCCCTTTACCAGCCTTCCCAGGCGGAAAACACCTCTGTGTGGAACGGTGAGGATGGGCTGACCCATGTAACCCGGGTGGGGGAAGGGGCCTCCCGGCTGGTGTACCAGGTGGAGGTGTCTGGCCAGCAAGCCCTGTATTTCGACGCTTTCCGGAACCTGTCCACCCGGCTGGAAGAACCCATCAACGGCAGTTTTGCCATCAAAGTCAATGGTGAAACCGTGACGCAGTCTTACCCGTCCAAGCGGGAAAACGGCCTGCTGTATTTGGGGGCTTTCCAGAATGAGTCTGTTACGGTTGAGGTGGAGCTGCTCAAAGACGTGAGCTTGCGCTCCTTTGGCCTGGCAGGCCTGGACGTGGAACTCCTTCGCCAGACAGTGGAACAGGCGCCCGGGGTAGATGTCCAAGTGGACGGCCGCTGCTTTTCCGCCCAAACCCAAGCAGGGGAGGGGGAGTTCCTCCATGTGGCCGTCCCCTATGACCGGGGTTTTACCGCACGAGTCAACGGCAAAGCGGTGGCCGTATCTCAGGTGAACGACGGGTTCCTTGCCATCCCTCTGGAAGAGGGGGAGAATACCATTGAGATCTCCTTCCTTCCAGCTGGTATGAAGCTGGGGGCCGCTGCGGCCCTGTTGGGAGCGGTGTTGTTGTGGCTGCTGCTTTTGGGCGCCCGGCGGGGATGGCTGTATCAGCCCTGGCTCCAGCGGGGCAGCCTGTGGGTGCTTGGCGCAGCGGGGGTAGCAGCTTTTGCAATGCTCTACTTGTTCCCCATGGCAGTCTACCTGCTGGTGTGATTAGCTTGCTTGTCATCTGAAAAATTCCGGGCTTGGGAGGTGTTTCCCCATGGCCCGGTTTTTTGTGCTTGGAAAGCTGCTTCTTTGGCTTTAACAATATTTACAACGCTTTGCTCCTGGAGTATAATAAGCAAAATAGACCAAAAGGAGGAGTTTTCCATGGATTTGGAAAAAATGAAGCGCAAATACGCCTATACCCTGGCCCGGGTAGGGCTGAACGTGCAAAAGGGCCAGACCGTCCTGGTGGAGGCTGCCGTAGAGGGATGGCAGTTTACCAGCATCTTTGCCGAGGAGTGCTATAAGCTGGGCGCCGGGAATGTGGTGGTCCACTATCTGGACCTGCCCAACTTGAAGGTGGCTGCCCAGTACCGTCCCGATGAAGATGTGCGCCATGTGGAGGATTGGGAGAAGGCCCAGAACCAGATGTACCTGGATCAGGGCGCCTGCTATGTCCGTTTGGAAGGCGTCAACCCCAAGCTGATGGAGGGGGTCAGCGAGAAAAACTCTAATGCCATCTTTGCCCACGTGGACGGTGTGCGCAACATTATGCGCAAAGCCAGCCGGGATAAGCATTGCCAGTGGCTGATTGCCATGGTGCCCACTGTGGAATGGGCCGAGTATATCCTGGGCAAATCCGGGGAAGAGGGCCTGAGAGAGCTGTGGGAGCTGCTGTTCAAGCTTTGCTACATCGATGAAACCAACGATGTGGTGGAAACCTGGGAGAATGTCCGGGCCCAGAAGGCTGCCCGCGGCAAGGCTGTGGACGACCTGCACCTGACCAAGCTCCACTACACCGCTTCCAACGGCACAGACCTGACCGTGGGCCTTACCCCCTGGTCTAAGTTTGGCTATGGGGATCGGAAGCCGGCGATCCCCTTTGTTCCCAATATCCCTACGGAGGAGATCTGCACCACCCCCAACAAGTTTGAAACCAACGGTGTGGTGTATGCTTCCCGCCCCTTGGTTCTGGGCGGCAAGAAGATCGAAAACTTTGGGTTCCGGTTTGAGAACGGCAAAGTGGTGGAAGTCTTGGCAGACGAAGGCAAAGAGATGTTGGAGGCCCTGATCGCCACCGATGAAAACGCCGGTTACCTGGGTGAAGCCGCTTTGGTGGAGTACCATTCCCCCATCAGCATGAGCGGCCTGGTGTATTACACCACTCTGATCGACGAAAATGCCAGCTGCCACTTGGCCCTGGGCCGTGGCCTGAACTCTGCCGCTCCTGCGGATAAGCAGAACCTCTTCAACGATTCTACCATCCATGTGGATTTCATGGTGGGCACTCCCGATATGAAGATCGTGGGCACCACCGAGTCTGGCGAAGAGGTGGAGATCTTCCGGGACGGCGACTTTGCCATTTAAACGGCTGCTCCTTCTGGAAAATCATTTTCACGCATCGTCAAAAAACGTAAAAAAGGGCTGTTGCTATTTGCAACAGCCCTTTTCAATTTGCCAATGGATAGAAACCGCCTTTTTTTGTTTGTCACTCTGCTTCTGTGGCAAAAGTGGGAGAAGCGGGGCCCACGGGCTGCTCGTTGAATTCCTTTTCAGCGGCATTCAGCTTTTTCTGGGTATGGATCAAAACCGGGATAGCCAAGACCAAGGAAAGCAAGTCTGCCACAGCCTGGATGGATGCAACGCCCACTGCCTTAAAGAGGTAGGCGATCAAGTGGACAAAGGGGATAAAACAGGTGCCTTGCCGGGCTGTGGAGAGAAGCAACGCGCCTTTGGCGTCGCCTAGGCCGGCACACATCATGTTTACCACGGCTACCCAGGCATGGATAGGCAGCACAACGCATTGCAGCCGGATGCAAAGCTCGCCAATTTCCAGCATCTCCTGGGAGCTCTTCCCAAACAGGCCAATGATCGGCCCGGCGAAAACGCCCACCACAAGGCCCATGACAGCGCCGCCGATCGTGGCTGTCCAGGCGCAGAAACGGAAGGCACTCCGCACCCGGTCATACCGTTTGGCGCCCCAGCAGAAACCAACCACCGGCTGGAAGCCTGTGCCAAAGCCCAGGATAATGCCGAAGGGGAACATCATGACACGGGTGGAAACACCCACGCCAGCCAAAACTGCGTCGGAGATCTGCCCGGCGATGTTGTTCAGCATGATGGCCGATACCACAGCCAGGCCGGAGCGGAACATGGAAGAAGAACCCACTTTGATAATCTGCGACATGATGTCCCTGGTGGGGTGGAAGTTTTTTAAAGAAAGCCGCAGGATGCTGCGATGGGTGAGATAGGGGAAGATCAGGATGGAGAAACTGACCAGCTTGGAAATGGCGGTGGCGATGGAAGCGCCTGCCACGCCAAGATCCAGCCCAATAATAAAA
Organism: uncultured Oscillospiraceae bacterium; assembly: GCA_900548545.1. Lineage (GTDB taxonomy): Bacteria > Bacillota > Clostridia > Oscillospirales > Acutalibacteraceae > Acutalibacter. Next base: position 7,271 of record URKX01000043.1, on the reverse strand, counting down.
ATGGGGTCTAAAACACAGTTTAAAATACCGCCAAAGCCCATGCCAATCATGGACAGCATGGCGCTGCCTTCAGCCCGCAGGCATTGGTTCATGACAAAGCTGGCGGCCATAAAAGGGGCGGCCAACAATATGTAGGTGGCGTATTGGATGGAGTACTGCTCACACGTGGGGGTGGCGCCCAAAATCCTCACCATGGGGACCATAAAAATCGTTCCAAAAATCATCACTACCACGCCGAACAGCATGGCGAGGAAGAAAGCCGTGCTCAGCACCTGGCTGGCCTTTTTTTCTTCTTTAGCTCCCAACAAGCGGGCAATGTAGCTGTTGGCGCCCACGGCCAGCAGGGAGCCGGCCATCATGATGATCTGGTCCAGCGAAGAGTTTACGCTCACAGCGGCGGTGGCGTTAATGCCCAAACCGCTGACAAAATAGGTGTCGGCCATACTGTAGACGGAATTGATCAGGAAGGCGATGATGGAGGGTACTGCCATACTGGTGATAATTTTCGGTATGGGCTCTGTGAGCATTTTTGTCTTGCGGTACTCTTGACTGCTTGCTTTTGACATTGTAGAAACTTCTCCTCTCCTCTTATGGAAAACCCAAAAGTTACATTTGCAACCAATAGTATAGCAAAAAGAGGCGTATCCTGTCAATGCGCGGATGAACAAAGAAATAAAGTATAGGGGAATTCACAGGGGCAACAAGAAAACGCTTATTGCCATTTCTTCCAACCGTGTGGGAGCAATAAGCGTTTGAAAAGGGGTGCGCTTCCTTTTTTGTTCTTGGAAGAGTTCTAAGAGATGCGCTTTCCCTTTGAAATTTACAGCCGGATTTGCCCGGGAAAGGCTTCCTTGCGCAGGATCCCCCACATCTTATCGATGTAAGCCAGGGTGTAGAAATTCTCGTAGTAGTGGTAGTAAAAGATACCTTTTAAGGTTAAAGAATAGGCGCCGTTTTCCTCCGTGACAAGTCCCAACCGTTTTGCCAGCCGGAATTCCTTGCCGTACATGGTTTCCAGGGGAACGCCGAAGAACTGTTCAAAGTCCTTGGCCATTACCCGGGTGCTGTAGGCCGTCCAAAACAGGTAGTACACCATCCGCTGGCGCGGGGAAAACCGCAGCGTCAGGGAGGTGGGAAGACGTCCCTGGTTTATCCGGCTGCAATACTCCTCCACGGAAAAGGTGTTGATCTTGAATTGCCTTTTCAGCAGGGTAGTGGCGGAGCATCCGAATCCCAAGAAGTTGTCCCGGGTCATGGAGGAATAGTTGGCCTGCTCCTCGCTGGAGAATGTCCAAATCGAGCTGCGATGATACCCCTTGTCCATGCAGTAGTGGGTGATGGCGTCCAGCAATTCCCGCTTTTCCTTTTTGGGCATTGGCGGGACAATGCTTTTGGTGAATGTGAAATCGATGAAGGGGTAAATGGCCACGTGGTTTGCGCCGTTTTGAAACGCCAGGTCGATGTCCGCCTTTAAATCGTCAAAGGTCTGGGTGGGCAGGGCGAAGATAAAGTCCATGGAAACGGTTTCAAAGGGCACTGCCTCCAGGGCTTGCCTCAGGGCAGCCACGTCCACCGTTTGGCGTCCCAGTACCTGTTGGAATTTTTCCTGGAAGGATTGAATCCCTATGCTGATTTTCGTCACGCCGGCATCCCGCAAGGTGCGCAAGACGGGGAGGGTCACGTTGTCCGGGTGCAGCTCCACCCCAATGCCCTGGGTGATGGTAAAATGTTCCCGGACGGCTTCCAGGATCTCCCCTAGGCGTCCAGCAGCCAGGGCGGGGGTGCCGCCTCCAAAATACAAGCTGGTCACGGCCTTTTTGCCTGGATTTTGTCCTCCCACCAGGTGGATTTCCCGGATCAAGGCGTCTATGTACTGGTTGCACAGGTCTTGGGAGTAGGGCACTTTGCAGTAGGGGCAGAAGTCGCAGATGGTTTTGCAAAAGGGGATGTGGACGTACAGGCCCAAGTCCCGGCACTCTAGGAAGGGCAGTTCTTGGTCATATTCATTCTGGAAAGTAAAAGGCTTGAGGGAGCGGGTCAGCCACATTCTCGTCAAGTTTGTTGCAAGTTTCATGGTGTTTCGCTCCTAAATATACTTTAAATACGTTCTCAGCATCTCCAGAATCACTTTGGGATTCCCCTGGAACAGCAGGGTGTACTCTGCCACAAAAAAATACCCGCACTGTTGGCACAAGCCCGGCACATGGATGCACCGGCTGCAGGTGGAAAGCTCCCCGTTTTCCATGACCACGCATTGGTGGCAGGGGGTGGGGAAGGAGTTGTCAATCAAATGGGGGAAAGCGCTTTTTAAATTGAATACCGGCGCACCCTCTTCCATCATTTGAGCGATGGTGCGGCAGCATTGGGCCTTCTCTTCCTTGGAAAGGGCCAGTTCCTTGGTGTCGGGATAGGGCGTGTGGAAGTTGAAGGAAACCGCCTTTACATGGGGCGTGTCCCGGGCAGCCAAGCAGACATCCCGGACAGAGTCTTTATTGATCTGGTTGATGGCCATATAAAAGCAAATGTTGTCTGCGGTGGCGTTGCGAATATTTTGGAAGATGGTGTCATAGGTGTCACCCCGAATGGCATTGTGGTGTTCCCGGTCACCGTCCAGGCTGAGCAAAATCAAATCGGCTTCCGGAAGATCCAGTGGGTAGGTGCCGTTGGTGACCACATTGACGATCAAAAAGCCCATGCGTTTTGCCTCGATCACCAAGTCCCGCAGGGTGTAATCCCCGTCCCGCCAGAGAAAGGTTTCCCCTCCGCAAAAGAACAGGATCCGCACCCCCATGTCGTAGAGCTGCCGCATTTCCCCCAGAATCTGCTGGTAGGGGTAGAGCACAGCGGTGATGTTGTTGACGGAGCAGTGTTTGCAGTGCAGGTTGCATTTGTCTGTGACGATCACCGTGCCAAGGATCGGTTCCTGCTTCCGGAAGAGGATGGTTTTCAGCCCAAAACTGGCAAAGTGAAAAAACGAAGAAAGCTTCATAAAGAGTCCCCCTCCTGAAATGCGTTTTTTTAAGTGTATCACATTCTTCCAAGGAGTTCCACTGGTTTTGGGCGTGCCGTGGCCAGTACTGTGTCACAGCGCGCTAAAGCCTTCCCCAAGGGGGGCTGGGTGTTGCATTTTTCCGGTTGGCTCCTGTATAATGGAGGAAACAGAGAGGAGGAGAGGACCTGTGGAGTATCAAGAAATCAATGCCCGCGTGATCGACGGGTGGTGTGAAGAGGGATGGGAGTGGGGCAAGCCCATTGACCATGAAACCTATCTGCAAGCGCTCCAAGGCCGGTGGGAGGTACTGCTCACCCCCACTAAGTTTGTGCCCCATGCTTGGTTTGGGGAACTGCGTGGGAAAAAAGTGTTGGGCCTTGCCAGTGGCGGGGGCCAGCAGCTGCCCATTTTCAGCGCCTTGGGGGCAGCTTGTACCTTGTTGGACTACTCTTCCGCCCAGTGCCGCAGCGACCGTGAGGTGGCGCAGCGAGAGGGATATTCCGTGGAGATTTGCCAAGGGGACATGACAAAGCCCTTTCCCTTCGAGGACGAAACTTTCGACCTGATCTTCCATCCTGTGTCCAATTGTTACGTGGAAAAAGTGGAACCGGTGTTTGCGGAGTGTTACCGGGTGCTGAAAAAGGGCGGCGCCTTTTTAGGCGGGTATGACCTGGGCTACAATTACCTTTTTGACGATGCCCAGGAGAGATTGGCCCACCCGCTGCCCTACAACCCCTTGCAGGATGCGGTTTTGTATGAAGAGGCCCTCAAAAACCAGGAGGGGATCCAGTTTTCCCACACCTTAGAGGAACAGCTGCGAGGGCAGCTGAAGGCTGGTTTTCATTTGACCGACCTCTACGAAGACACCTGGGCGGAAGGGAACCTGCACGAATTTCATGTCCCCACCTTTATGGCCACCCGCTGCATCAAACCCCTTTAAGATGAAAAAGCGTCAGGGTCTTGGCAGGAATGCCGGAACCTGACGCTTTTTTGTGGAAGCGGCCCGGCGCTTTTGTAGATGCCGGGCCTTTCTTATAAGAAACCGTGATTATGTGTTCTCGCCCGCAAATGCCATTCCGCTAACCGGTCCATTTGGGCGCTAGCGGTTCGGTGGGGAGAAAGCCCCTCCTTGGGACGGTAGGTCAATCAACTGCCAGGACTGCTGTGGCGCTCACATCTTTCCCCATTCCCATAGACAGGGGCAGGTAGTCCGCCTTGCCGGTGATGGTGAGTTTCTCTCCTTCAAACTGGAACACCAAATGCTTTTCCGTAACGCCTTCCGTCCAGAAAATGGTCATGTCCAGCGTGTGGTCGTCCGCCCAGTAGGCTGCCGCGTAGCATTCCGTGGCGTTGCAGTGGGGGCTCTGGATGGTTCCCCTCCGCCAAGCGCCGTCCAGGCCAAAGGACAGGGACACCGACCCCCGGAGGCCCTTCCACAACAGGGTCCCTTCCTGCATATTAAAGTGGAATGCCAGGGTTCCTTCCGGGTCGCCGCTGGGCAGCCTGGAAAGGGTTTCGGCGCAGAACAGCTCGAACGCGCCTTCAGTGATGGAATAGGTCTTGCCATTGATCTCCTCTGAGAGGCTGGAATAGGGCTGGTATTTAGGGGCTGGGATGGCCAAGCGGGAAAGACGGTTAGCCAGATAGGCTTGTTTCTGGGCGTTTTCCGGAAGGGGTTCTGCGGTGACGCCGGGGAGCAGCACATCCCAAATGCAGTCCAGGGTATGCTGTGCGCCGTAAGCTCCGGCGGCCGACTCCGTGATGGAAACGATCAGATCCAGATCCGGCACGACAACGGAGAATTGCCCGCCGCTGCCGTCGGCGCGGTAGGCGCCTTTCCGGGTGCACATCCACATCTGGAAGCCATAGCCCACAAAGTTGTCTGTGGCAACGGGGTTGTTGATGGATTCGGTAGCAGATTCATTTTGCAGGGAGGTTGCCATGGACACATAGTCCTCGTCCAAGATCCGCTCCCCGTTGACCATACCGCCGTCCAAGTACAGCTTCATCAGCCGCAGGTTGTCCTCGGTGGTGGACTGCATCCGATGGCCCCACATATCGTTTTCCGGAGGCACTTCGTTGGGGAAGGACACCCGGGAATCAATACCGATCTTGTCAAAGAGGCGGGGCTTCAGGTAATCGTAAACCGGGGTGCCGGAAACCCGCTCGATGACGTACGCCAGCAGGGTGGAGCCTGCGCTGTTATAGAAGAAAGCCGTGCCGGGCTCGTGGACCTGGGGCTGGAGGAAAAAGTCCCGCACCCACTGTTCCGAGGGAGCCGGCATGGAGGTGACCCCGGAGCCCATACACAGAATATGCCGCACGGTCACATTGCTGATGGTGGAAATGGCCTTATACTCCGGGAAGATGTCCACCAGCTTGTCATCCAAAGAGAGCAGCCCTTCCCGGATGGCAATGCCAACAGCAGTGCCCATGTAAGTTTTTGTCAAAGAGTGGCAGGTGTGGCGTTTGCCGGGGGCATAGGGCTGCCACCAGCCTTCGGTGCACACTTTGCCGTGGCGCAGGATCATCAGGCCATGCATTTGGGTGTGGGGGCCCTCCAATGCATCCAGGAAGCGGAGGATGGTTTCGGAAGAGATGCCCACCGATTCGGGAGTGACCCTCTCAAAGGGGATTCGGTTCATGTTAGTACTCTCCTTCCTACAAAGTAACCAAATAAGAGTTTGTTTCTCAAAAAACAATTTAGTTTCTTGATTTCTGTTATAACATATGTAGGAATGTGAGTCAAGCAGGTTTTAGAAACCTTCCTTCAAGCGAGTGCTGTTCTTTTGCTTCTTTGGATGCGGCGCACGGTCTGCTCGATGGGCTGTGCCCGCGCTTGGCCTTGGCAGAGCGGGTCATGCGTTATGGAAATGTCCTGCCTCCTATCAGTTTCGGTAGGCTGCCTTCATCAGGGCGATTTCCCCTGCGTACCCTGCCAGGTCGTTGGGCGTTTCTAAATAGAAGGGGAGGTCCCGTAAGGCTGGGTGGTTGATAATCCGAGTGAGCGCTTCCAATCCCAAGGTACCTTCGCCCAGCCTCTGATGACGGTCCTTGTGGCTTCCCAAGGGGTTCATGGAGTCGTTCAGGTGGATGGCTTTTAACTTTTCCAGCCCAATGACCTTGTCAAATTCTTCCAGTACGCCATCCAGATCATGCACCAGGTCGTAACCGCCGTCGGAAACATGGCAGGTGTCCAGGCAGACCCCCATTTTCTCCGACAGTTCCACCCGATCTAAAATCTCCCGCAGCTCTTGGAAGTTGCGTCCCACTTCCGAGCCTTTGCCGGCCATGGTTTCCAGAAGCACCGTGGTGGAAAGCTTTGGGGTAAGGATGGCGTTCAAATGATCCGCGATCAGGGCAATCCCCACCTGGGTTCCTTGCTTCACGTGGCTTCCTGGATGGAAATTGTACATACTCCCGGGGATATTTTCCAGCCGGGCAAGGTCGTCGGTCATGGTTTCCCGGGCAAAGGTCCGAAGCCCGTCGTCAGCGGCGCAGGCATTCAGGGTGTAAGGGGCGTGGGCTAGGATGGGAAAGAGGCCATGTTCCTGGGCAAATGCCCGATAAGCGGCTATGTCATCCAAATCCAGGGGTTTTGCCTTGCCGCCCCGGGGATTCCGGGTGAAAAACTGGAAGGTATTGGCGCCAATCTTTACCGCTTCTTTCCCCATGGCCAGATATCCTTTGGAGCTGGACAAGTGGCATCCTATTTTCAGCATTCGGCCGATTTCTCCTTTCGCTTGGGCGCGGTGAGCCGCCAGCTTTCCGCCAGCATGGTCCGGATATCCTCCGGGGGCACCGTGCCGTCCAGAATGATGGTGTTCCAATGTTCTTTGTTCATGTGGTATCCTGGTATGACGCCAGGGTAGGTGTCCCGCCAAAAGTCACGCCATTCAGGGCTGCACTTGACGTTGACCCAGATGTGTCCTTTCCGCTGGTACACCAAGGCAAAGCTTTTTTTATTTCCCCGGTGGCGCAGCACAGTCCAGTTGCTATCGTGAAAGGGGTAGTCCTCCCACACGTCGGGAAAAGCCTCTTTGCAGTGGGAAATTACTGTTTCCCGGCGGGTCCAGTTTTCAGCCATAAAGGATCCTCTCCTTCTGTGTCCACCCGCCGCCTTGTAATCCGGCTGGGCTATATGGTAGTGGGTTCATTCCTCAGCTCTCGAAGGTCATCTGACGTCCGTTCTTTTTTGACGCGCTTTGTCCGCCTTTGAGAGCAATACTACGCACTCGACATGTGTATCACTGTCCAAACTCATTTCCATATCTTCCTC
>URKX01000042.1 GCA_900548545.1 uncultured Oscillospiraceae bacterium | reverse complement strand
TCTTGGCGCTCATGTCGTCGTCAATGTCGGAGGCCGGGTACACGGCGATGCTGTCACCAGAGTGGATGCCGGTGCGCTCCACGTGCTCCATGATGCCGGGGATGAGGATGTTCTCCCCGTCGCAGATGGCGTCCACTTCGATCTCCATGCCGGACAGGTACTTGTCGATGAGCACCGGGTTGTCCTGCTTGTGGGAGAGGATGATGGCCATGTACTCCTGGATGTCCTCATCGCAGTAGGCGATGATCATGTTCTGGCCGCCCAGCACATAAGAGGGGCGCATCAGCACGGGATAGCCCAGTTCCCGGGCAGCGTTCAGGGCCTCCTCGGTGGTCATGATGGTGTGGCCCTTGGGACGCTTGATGCCGGAACGCTCCAGCAGCTCGTCGAACCGCTCCCGGTCCTCGGCCATATCGATGGTGTCTGCAGAGGAGCCCAGGATGGGGATGTTGTGGGCCGCCAGGGTCTTGGTGAGCTTGATGGCCGTCTGGCCGCCGAAAGCGACCACCACGCCGATGGGCTTTTCGATCTTGATGATGTCTAGCACATCCTCGGGGGACAGGGGCTCGAAGTACAGCCGGTCGCCGGTGTCGAAGTCGGTGGACACGGTTTCCGGGTTGTTGTTGATGATGACCACTTCATACCCCAGTTTCTGCAGGGACATGACGCAGTGGACGCTGGCGTAGTCGAACTCGATGCCCTGGCCGATGCGGATGGGGCCGGAACCCAGCACGATCACTGTCTGCTTCTCCCGGTCTTCTCCGATGAATTCCAGGGCCTCGTCCTCGCCGCCGGCCTCCTCGGTGTCGTAGGTGGCGTAGAAGTAGGGGGTGTGGGCGGCAAACTCGCCAGCGCAGGTGTCCACCATCTTGAAGGTGGGCTTGCGCTCAAACTCCACCTTGCAGCCAGACAGCCGGGCAATGGTGGAATCGGGATACCCCAGCTTCTTGCCCTGGGTGTACAGCTCTTCGGTGAGCTGGCCTTTGGCCAGTTCCCGCTCGTAGTTCAAGAGGTTCATGATCTTGTTGAGGAACCAGCAGTCGATCATGGTTTCCTCGTGCATCTTCTCCACCGTGACGCCGCGCTTTAACAGCTCATACACGGCGAACAGCCGCTCGTCGGTGGCGTGGACGGCGATATGCCACAGGTTCTCGTCGGTTTCCGCAGCGAACTTGGGCAGGTTCAGGGTATCCAGGGAGATCTCCGCGCCCCGGACGGCCTTCATCAAAGCCATTTCAAAGGTGTCGGCGATGGACATGACCTCGCCGGTGGCCTTCATCTGGGTGCCCAGGTCACGCTTGGCGTAGACGAACTTGTCGAAGGGCCACTTGGGGAACTTCACCGCCACGTAGTCCAGAGCGGGCTCGAAGGCGGCGTAGGTCTTGCCGGTGACCGCGTTCTTGATCTCGTCCAGGGTGTAGCCGATGGCGATCTTGGTGGCCACCTTGGCGATGGGATAGCCGGTGGCCTTGGAAGCCAGGGCGGAGGAACGGGACACACGGGGGTTGACCTCGATGACGGCGTATTCAAAGGAGGTGGGATGCAAGGCAAACTGGCAGTTGCAGCCGCCTTCTACCCCCAGCTCGTTGATGATGTCCAAGGCAGCGGTGCGCAGCATCTGGTACTCTTTATCGGACAGGGTGACGGTGGGGGCGATCACGATAGAGTCGCCGGTATGCACGCCCACCGGGTCCAAGTTCTCCATGGAGCACACGGTGATGGTGTTGCCCTTGCTGTCCCGCATGACTTCAAACTCGATCTCTTTCCAGCCGGCAATGGACTTTTCCACCAGGATCTGGGTGATGGGGGACAGCGCCAAGCCGTTGGCAGCGGTTTCCCGCAGCTCCTCCTGGTTGCCCACAATACCGCCGCCGGTGCCGCCCAGGGTGAAGGCGGGACGGATGATGACCGGGTAGCCGATCTCCATGGCAAAGGCCTCGGCGTCCTCCACAGTGGTCACCACTTTGGAGGGGATGCAGGGCTGGCCAATCTTCTCCATGGTGTCCTTGAAGATCTGCCGGTCCTCGGCCTTGTCGATGGTTTCGGGGGAAGCGCCCAGCAGCCGCACGTTGTGCTTTTCCAAAAAGCCCTCCTTGGCCAGCTGCATGGACAGGGTCAGGCCGGTCTGGCCGCCGAACCCAGACAGGATGCTGTCGGGCTTCTCTTTCTCGATGATCCGCTTGACGGTGGTCAGGGTCAGGGGCTCGATGTAGATCTTGTCCGCCATAGCCTTGTCGGTCATGATGGTGGCGGGGTTGGAGTTTACCAGCACAATCTCGATGCCGTCGTCCCGCAGGGCCCGGCAGGCCTGGGTGCCGGCGTAGTCAAATTCCGCGGCCTGGCCGATCACAATGGGGCCGGAACCGATGACTAATACCTTCTTAATGTCCTTATTCAGTGGCATATCAGTGCCCCTCCTTCATCATGGCAAAAAACTGGTCGAACAGGGCCTGGGTGTCCAGGGGGCCGCCGCAGGCTTCGGGGTGGAACTGCACGGAAAACGCAGGGCAGTCCAAATAGCGGATGCCTTCACAGGTGTTGTCGTTGACGTTGACAAACAGCTCCTTCGCCACGCTGCTGTCGATGCTGGAGCTGACCACCGCATAGCCGTGGTTCTGGCTGGAAATGTACACCCGGCCGGTTTCCAGGTTTTTCACAGGCTGGTTGGCGCCCCGGTGGCCGTACTTCAGCTTCTCGGTCTTAAAACCGTGGGCCAGGGCCAGCAGCTGATGCCCCAGGCAGATGCCGAACAGGGGGATATTCAACTTGCAGATCTCTTTCAGGTTTGCAATGATCTCGGTGTTTTCCGCAGGGTCGCCAGGGCCGTTGGACAGCATGATGCCGTCCACGCCCATGGCGGCGATCTCCTGGGCGGTGGTGGTGCAGGGGCACACGGTGACTTCCGCGCCACGGTTCACTAGCTCCCGGTAGATGTTCTTCTTCAGGCCGAAGTCCAGCAGGGCGATCTTCTTTTCCACTTCCCCTTCGGGGCGCACCACATAGCGCTCCGGGGTGGAGGAGGCCTTCACAGCGCCGGTGACCCGGTAGGCCTTCAGCTCCTCAAAGTCCACGCTCTCAGGGTCATCGGTGATCTTGCCGTTCATCACGCCGGTTTCCCGGATGATCTTGGTCAAGGCGCGGGTGTCGATGCCAGACAGGCCGATGACGCCGCGTTCTTTAAAAAAGGTGTCAAGGCTGCCCTCGGAACGGAAGTTGGAGGGAGCTTGGCACCACTGTTTCACAATATACGCCCGGGGGCCGATGACATCGCTTTCAAAATCGGCGGGAATAACGCCGTAATTGCCAATAAGGGGGAAGGTCTGCACTACCATCTGCCCCCAATAGCTACGGTCGGTTAAAGTTTCCAAATAGCCGGTCATCCCGGTGGTAAACACCACTTCGGCGGTCATGTCCCCTTGGGCGCCAAAGCGCTCGCCGCGAAAAACCTTGCCGTTTTCCAACACAAGATATCCCGTTTTCCCCATACGCTCAACCCTTTCTCTCTTGTTTTAGACGCCGCGCCCGGGGCCTGCCGCAGACGCACCCGGCGTATCTCTCACAGTTATCAATAGTATATCATACCCGATGGGGGGAAAACAAGCAAGAAGATTTTATATTTCTCCCATTTTCACAAACCATGCCCACCCTTGGGCAAAATTTTTCCCTCCATAGGGGGGAGCGGCCAAAAGCCCCTCCCATAATATAAAAAAAGCGCTGAGCCTCCCCAAGCGGAAAACCCAAACGCCCTCGTTTTCAAATTCGGATTATAATACGCCGGCGGGAATTTGTCAACCGCTTTCTTCCGGGAAACAGGCACATTGGCAAGGGCCTTTGAACGCTCCTGGAATTTTTCCATAAAAAAACCCGCACCATCCGGAAACCCTTTCGTTCACCCTGGAGAAAGCCCCCTGCGGCCGAAAAACCCGTTGACAAATATCCCCATCCGGTATAGAATACCAAATAGAGCAGCAAAGGCGCTGAAGGGGATCCCCTCAGCGCCTTTCGCCTTACAGCCCTTTCCCTTCTCTCCGCACCAAATTTGAAAAGCCAAGCAGCTTTTGCCAAAGGGGAAAAAGGCAACCCAATCCTTGAGGAAAGAGTGGTATGTTATGGGAACTTGTTCAGAAAAACGCAAAAGCGTCCCCGAGCTGTTTGGAAGCTCGGTGTTCAACGATGACGTCATGCAGGAACGGCTGCCAAAAGACGTGTACAAATCCCTTCGGAAAACCATCGACGAGGGCAAAGACCTCGACCTGACCGTGGCCAACGCCGTCGCCAGCGCCATGAAGGATTGGGCGGTGGAAAAGGGCGCCACCCACTACACCCATTGGTTCCAGCCACTCAACGGCATCACCGCTGAAAAACACGACAGCTTTATCTCCCCCACTTCCGACGGGCGGGTGATTATGCAGTTTTCCGGGAAAGAGCTGGTGCGCGGCGAGCCTGACGCCTCCTCTTTCCCCTCCGGCGGCCTGCGGGCCACCTTTGAGGCCCGGGGCTACACCGCTTGGGACCCCACCTCCTATGCTTTCGTAAAGGGCGATTCCCTCTATATCCCCACCGCTTTCTGCTCTTACAGCGGGGAAACCTTGGATAAGAAAACCCCCCTGCTCCGCTCCATGGAGGACCTGAGCACCCAGGCCCTGCGGATCGTACGGCTGTTCGGCGACCAGAAGACCAAGCGCGTCATCACCACGGTGGGCTCGGAACAGGAGTACTTTCTGGTGGATAAAAAGCTTTACGAAGAGCGCCCCGACCTGCGCTTCTGCGGCCGTACCCTATTCGGCGCCAAAGCCCCCAAGGGCCAAGAGTTGGACGACCACTACTTCGGCGCCATCAAGCCCCGTGTGGCCGCGTTTATGAAAGAACTGGACGAGGAACTGTGGAAGCTGGGCATCCTGGCCAAAACCAAGCACAACGAAGTGGCCCCCGCCCAGCACGAGCTGGCACCCATTTTCACCACAACCAACATTGCCACCGACCACAACCAGCTGACCATGGAAACCATGAAGAACGTGGCTGCCCGCCACGGCCTAGTCTGCCTGCTGAACGAAAAGCCCTTCGAGGGGGTCAACGGCAGCGGCAAGCACAACAACTGGTCCATCTCCACCGACACCGGTGAAAACCTGCTGAGCCCCGGAAAGGAACCTGCCAAAAACACCCAATTCCTGCTGTTTTTGGCCGCCATCATCAAGGGCGTAGACGAATACCAGGACCTGCTCCGCATCTCGGTGGCTTCCGCCGGCAACGACCACCGTTTGGGGGCCAATGAGGCGCCGCCTGCTATCGTGTCCATGTTCCTGGGCGACGAGCTGGCCGCCATTTTAGACGCCATCGAAAAGGATGAGCCCTACACCGGCATCGAGGAAAAGAAGCTGCAAACCGGCGTCCACGTGCTGCCCGACCTGAGCATGGACACCACCGACCGGAACCGCACCTCCCCCTTTGCCTTCACCGGCAACAAGTTTGAGTTCCGGATGCTGGGTTCCGCCATTTCCATCTCCTGCCCCAACATCATGCTGAACACCATTGCCGCCGAGGAGATCCGCCAGTTTGCCGACCAGCTGGAAACCTCCGCCGACCTGGAAGGCGACGTGCGCAAGATCGTCCGGAAGGTGATGAAAGAGCACAAGCGCATCATCTTCAACGGCGACGGCTATTCCGAGGCATGGACCGAAGAAGCCAAGCGCCGCGGCCTTTTGAACCTGCCCACCACCGTGGACGCCCTGCCCCGCTACCTAGATCAGAAAAACGTGGAGTTGTTCACCTCCCACAAGATCTACACCGAAGCGGAGATGGAAGCCCGTTACGAAACCATCCTGGAGGAGTACTCCAAAACCCTCCATATCGAGGCTCTGACCATGAGCCAGATGGTGCGCCAGGAGATCCTCCCCGCCGTGAGCGCCTATGCGGCCAGTTTGGCAGAGGCAGTGGCCGCCAAGCGCGCTGTGTATGCCCAGCTGCCTTGCAAAGCGGAAACGGGCCTCATCCAGTCCCTCTCCACGTTGATGGACAGCGCCTTTGAAAAGGTGGAATCCCTGGATACCTGCCTGGCCAACGGCAAAATCCATAGTGACAACACCCTGGCTGTTGCCACCTATTACAAGGACACCATCATCCCCGCTATGGCCGCCCTGCGGGCTGTAGTGGATGAGATGGAGGTGAACACCGCCGCCGATTTCTGGCCCTATCCCAGCTACGGCGACCTGATGTTCCGGGTGTAACCGCCCAAAGCGCCAACCGGCGCCTCGGTCCTCCAATGGACCTCCGCCGACCAGGAAAGCTCCCTACAACTCTTTACTGTTCCCGACACGTCGGTCATGCTGATCGTGGGCGAACTGCAGTAATCCCCTACGGAACACACAAAGCCCCTCCCGGCCTGGGAGGGGCTTTTCTGCGGTTGAAGGGCACAAAAAAGCGTGGGCGCAGAGCGCTCACGCTTTTTCCATGGTCAATCCAATTAGTCCTCTGCCAAGGCCCGGCTCAGCCAGGCATCGGCAATATCCAGGGCCAGGTACAGGCCGTTTTTCTCGCTGGTCTTGACAATCTGTTTCCGGGTGCGGATCTCCGGATCGGTATACATCAGCTGGACGGTCACCTTGTCGGCCACGTCCAGGCCACCTACCTTTTTCTTAGACTTGATATCCATCTTGATGACATACTTGTCTTTCATGCTGCCATAGTAGATGGTATCCCCGCTGCGCACCAGGGGCTTCCCTTTGTAGGTGGGGAAACTCGACTTGTTCTGCTCGCTCAAAGAATCACCGCGCTTTCGTAAATTTGCTGTAGGGGTCACTCGCCCAGGTAAGAACGCACCATGGCTTTTAAAAGCTCGTCACGGTCAATCCGGCGGATGAGGCTGCGGGCGTTGTTGTGGGTCGTGATATAGGTGGGGTCTTCCGAGAGGATATATCCCACGATCTGGCTGATGGGATTGTACCCCTTCTCCTTCAGGGCGTCATAGACCGTCAGCAAAATCCGCTTCATATCGGCCTCGCGCACATCTTCCATAGAAAAAGTAATGGTGTTGTTGGAATAATCTTCCGGCATGGGGAACACCTCCGTATCTTCCCAAAAATTCCTAACTTATATCATACAAGAATCCGCAGGGGAATGCAAGCCTTTTTTGGCCCCAACACCCCATGGGAAGGGGATTTTCCCATCAGGACCGCAGTGTAGCCCCCACTTTGGCAGCTTTTTCCACAATCTGATCCACCCAGGGCTGGACTTCCTCCTTGGACAGGGTCCGCTCGTTGGAGGCGAAAGCAAACCGCAGGGTAATGCTCATCCTGCCGTTCTGCTGGAAGGAGTCGATCAGCGTCACGCCGGTGAGGTTTTCGGGATCGATATCCTCCCAGGCAGGCGCCAGCCGGGCAAAGGTACAGCCCTGGGGCACCACCAAGGACAGGTCGATGTCGATGCCCGGGAACCGGGAAGGCTCCCGATAGGCGATATCCACACCGGGGATGGCAGCAAAATCATCCATATCCAGCTGGGCGCAGACCACAGCGGCCTTCTTGTCCAGCTTGGAGCTTACCGAGGGATGGAGGGCACACAGCCAGCCCAGCTCCTGGCCGCCAAAGGAAACCAACGCGGTGTTCCGGGGATGCTGCCAGCCGTGGAAGGGCTCCACATTCTGGAAGGTGAACGAGGCCCGCTTGATGTCCCGGCCCAGGGTGGTGAGGATCTCCACCAGCTCCAGGTACAGCTCTTTCTCACTGCGGGTGCGGCTGTACAGGGCAATGCCCAGCTTTTTCCGTTCGTTGCACAGGCCGTCTTCCTTCAAGCCTTCACACACACGGCCGATCTCGAAGATGCCGAAATCCGGGGCAAAGGACTTGTTCTCACCCACAAAGGCCAGCAGGGTGGGGCCCATGTTGGTGCGCAGGGTTTCCAGGTCTGGGCTTTGGGGGGAGAGCAGCTTCACATTCTCTTCCACAGCCATCCCCAGGTCCTTGCACTTTTTGGCGTCGAACCAGATATAGGAGTGGACCTCGTGGAGGTGGAACCGCTGCACAAGAATATCTTTGGCAAAATTGTCGGCTTTATTTCCAGCGCTGCGCTTTTCCGGGTACAGGGCGCTGTTGGTGGTCTTGATCTGGAAGTTGTCATAGCCGTAGATCCGGGTGATCTCCTCGATGATGTCCGCCTTGATGGTCACATCCTTGGTGGCACGCCAGGAGGGCACTTCCACGTGGAACAGGCTGCCGTCAAAACCGGCGCCGAAGCCCAGGGCCCGGAGCGTTTCCAAGACCCGGTCGTTGCTGATCTCAATGCCGGTGTAGCGGTCCACATAGGCCTTGTCAAACTCCAAGGACACGGTGGGGTACCGCTTGACGTACACGTCGGTCAGGCGGGAGATCACCTGGGCATCGGGGTCGATGTCCAGCAGCAGCTTCATGAACCGGCCGATGGCGGTGGGGCACATCTCCGGATCCAGGGTCTTTTCGTAGCGCATGGAGGCGTCGGTGCGCAGCCCCAGCCGGGTGGAGGACTTCCGCACGCTGACGGCGTCGAAGTTGGCGCTTTCCAACAGCAGGCTGTCGGTGTCGTCCTCGATCTCGGAGTCCAAGCCGCCCATGATGCCGGCAATGGCCACCGGCTCCCCCTTGGAACAGATCATCAGGGTATTTTCGTCCACGGTGCGCTCCTGGCCATCCAGGGTGGTGAACTGGAAGGGGGCCTCAAAGCGCTTCACTTCGATCTGGCCCACCTTGGCGCAGTCGAAAGCGTGCATGGGCTGGCCCATTTCCAGCATCAGGTAGTTGGTCAGGTCCGCCAGCAGGTTGATGGCCCGGCTGCCGCAGTAGAACAGGCGGATGCGCATATCCACGGGGCTGACCTTCTTCTGGATGTTGCGCACCTTCAGGCCGGTGTAGCGGTAGCAGAGCTCCTGGTCCTGCACATCGATCTGGATGGGGTCCAGGTTGTCGAATGCTTCCAGGGACACGGTTTCCAGGGGCTTCAGCTCCCGGCCGGTGAGGGCCGCGAACTCCCGGGCAATGCCGTAGTGGCCCCACAGGTCGGGGCGGTTAGTCAGGGACTTGTTGTCCACTTCAAACACGGTGTCTTGAATGGCGTACAGCTGGCAGATGTCCTTGCCCACCTGGGTGTCCTGGGGCAGTTCCATCAGGCCGGAGTGGTCATCGGAGATGCCCAGCTCTTTTTCCGAGCAGCACATCCCATGGGACTCGCAGCCGGCGATAGTGGCGCAGGTGATCTCCTGGCCTGCCACCATGCCCCCCTCCTTGACAAAGGGGACGATCATGCCTTCCCGCACATTGGGGGCGCCGCAGACCACGTCGTAGATCTTATCCCCGCCGTCCACTTTCAGCAGGTGGAGCTTCTTGGAATCGGGATGGTTCTCTACAGAAAGGATCTTGCCGGCCACGACGTCCCGCAAGTCCTCCCCTTTCTGATAGACGTCCTCCACCTCAGCGGTGGAAAGCGTGAAACGATGGATCAGGGCCTCCAGGTCCAAGCCGGACAGGTCCACGAAATCCCCGATCCAATTCATGGAAATATACATGATTTAACTCCCCCTTCCTTATTCGTGCTTGAACTGGGACAGGGCTTTCAGGTTGCCGCTGTTCAGGTCACGGATGTCCTTGATGCCATACTTCATCATGGCCAAACGGGTCAGCCCTAAGCCAAAGGCAAAGCCGGTGTACTCATCCGGGTCGATGCCGCCCATCTTCAGCACGTTGGGGTGGATCATGCCGCAGGGGCACAGCTCCAGCCAGCCGGAGTTCTTGCAGCTGGGGCAGCCCTCGCCGCCGCAGATCAGGCAGGAGATGTCCAGCTCAAAGCCGGGCTCCACAAAGGGGAAGAACCCGGGGCGCAGCCGCACGGTGATGTCCCGCTCGAACACTTCGGAGAGCATGGTCTTCATGAAGTAGATCAAGTTGGAGATGGAGATGTTTTTGTCGATCATCATGCCTTCCATCTGGAAGAAAGTGTTCTCATGGCAGGCGTCGGTGGCCTCGTTGCGGAAGCACCGGCCCGGGAACACCGCCCGCAGGGGGGCGCCGTACTTCTTCATAATGGCATTCTGGGCCGCAGAGGTGTGGGTCTTCAGCAGCTGGCCGTTAGAGAGATAGTAGGTGTCCTGCATATCCCGGGCGGGATGGTGCTTGGGGATGTTCACCGCCTCAAAGCACTCATAGTCGGTGACGATCTCTTTATAGTCCTCAATGGTAAAGCCCATGGAGGAGAAGATCTCCTCCAGTTGCCGCTGCACCAGGGTAATGGGGTGATAGGACCCCTCGGACTGGTCCACGGGCAGGGTCACGTCATACTGTTCCGCAGAGGCGATCAGGGCCTCTTCTTCCGCAGCGCGGATGGCCTCCACCCGGTGGGCGACGCCCTCCTCCACCTGGCGCTTCAGCTGGTTTACAAGCTGGCCCATCTCTTTTTTCTCCTCACCGGAAACGGCCTTCAAACCTTTCAGCAGCTCGGTGACAGAGCCCTTTTTGCCCAAGTAAGCGACCCGCAGGCGCTCCACCACGTCGCTGTTTTGGGCAGCCTGCAGCTCTTTTTCAAAGCTTTGCCGCAGGGCTTCGATTGTTTCCTTCATGTGCGTTCCTTCCTTCCTGATCGTAGGAGATTTTGGGGACAAAAAAACTCCGCCCCCAGCTAAGGGGCGAAGAGACTTCTTCGCGGTACCACCCAAATTCAGCAGGCTGCCGCAGCACCCTGCCCTTTCCCGGCCTGTAACGGGGCCAAACCCGTCGGGGCCTACCAGGCCGCAAACCGCAGCCCTTCAGCGCCGCCGCTCCAAAAGGAACTTCCCCCCGCTTGCCTCGGAACCGCGCTCTCAGCCGGTGGCGCGGTTTCTCTGGCCGGGCGGGGCAGGGGTACTTTCTTTCTTCCACGCGTTTTGCTTCATCATACCACAAAGCGGGCGCGGGTTCAAGGGGGCGCTGTCTATTTTCTTCAAGGGCCGCCCGCTTGCCCCTGTTTTCGCCTTTTTTTTAAAGCGCCTCCCTGCAAAAGCATTTTCCCCGTTCACAAAAGTTTTATTGAATCTGGCGAAATACTGTGGTATGATACATGATACAGGACTCTGCCGCTGGCAGGGCATTTAACAATTGAAACAAGCGCAGCCTTCCCCGGGGCGCTTCCTGAAAGGATGGAAAGAAAAATGGGCGACGTTTTTATTGAGCGTATGGTGAAAAAAAAGTTTGAATCCATGGACCTGCTGGTGATGGTGGGCATTGTGGTGGCCATGATCATTGCGGTGTTCATCGGGTTTGTGGTGGGCATGGTGATGCTTCCCATCCCCATGATCACCTTGCTGGTGGTGATGGGCGCCGGCTTTGGCGGCTATAAGCTGATGACCATGCGGATGCTGGAATACGAATACAGCCTGACCAACGGCTATGTGGCGGTGGACAAGATCATGAACCGCTCCAGCCGCAAGCGCATGACCGCTTTCGAGTGCAACACCGCCGAGGACATCGGCCCCTACACCCAGAACGAAGCCCGCCTGAAGAACCAGAGCTTCGACGCCCGGATCTTCGCCACGGAGTACGCCGACCACCGGGACGCCTGGTACATGGTGGTACGCAGCCAGAAGACCGGCAAGACCCTGGTGGTGTTCAACCCCGATGAAGAGCTTCTGGAAGGCATCAAGAAATTTATCCCCCGGCCACTGAAGTTTGAAAAGTTTGGCCGGAATTGATCCCACAGAAAACTAAAAAGGCGCTGGGGCCTTTGCCCTGGCGCCTTTTTTCTTGCCGTCTTTTGGACATCCCCGCCTATGCCAGGCTTTTGCCTTTGATGATGGGAGAGATCCGTTTATAGATCACGAAGGTGATGATCACGCTGCACAACGCCTTGCAAAATGTAAACGGCATATTGAAGACCAGCAGGGCCTGGGGCAGGGTTTCCACCCAGGGGAGGATCACCTGGTACATATCCATGACCTTGTCGGAGGTCATGCCATAGAACACAGCGTAGGCCGGGTAGCTGATGAACAGGTTGATAGGCAGGCTGAGAACAGCCATCACCACTGCCCCCACCAGGGAGCCCAACACGGCGCCCACCCGGTCCTTGCGGAATTTATAGACCAATCCCGCCGGCACCACAAAGGTGACGCCCATGAGGAAATTGCACAGTTCGCCAGCGCCGCCCGTGCCAGAGGAAGGCAGGTTCACCAGGTTTTTGATCAGGCACACCACCGCCCCGCTGACAGGCCCCATGGTGAAAGCGGCAATGAGGGCCGGGAGCTCGGAAAAATCCATTTTCAAGAAGGGGGGGAGGACAACGGGGACGCTGAAGCTGAAAAACATCAGCGCGGTGGCCACCGCTCCCAGAATGGCAGTCATGGCCAGGGTTCTTACGTTTACTTTCTTTTGCATGGAACCATCCCTTTCGGAAAAATTTGCTCCGCAAAAGACCGCTGGGGTGGGAAAAGGCAGAAAAAAACCCGGAGCCGTAAACGGTCCGGGAGCCTTTTCGATGAATGAGAGATACACCGGGGAAGACGCAGCTCCCCCAAAAATCTTCTATCATCCGGACTTTGCCGCGGAAAACGCGGTTCACCGTCGGTACCGGAATCACACCGGTTCGGCGGAGAGGAAACCTCCCCGTTCGCAGACTGTACTGCCGGTCAGGAATTGCACCTTGCCCCGAAGATCATTTGCTGGTATCATTTTAGTACAGAGAACCGCGCCTGTCAAGGAGGGAACCAGATGAAACTGTTCTGTAGAGAAGAAATGCAGCGTTTGGAAATGGCCGCCGTGGATGCGGGCGTCCCCCTTTCCCAGCTGATGGAAAACGCCGGGGCTGCTGTGGCCCAAGAAGTGGAGCGCCGCTGCCGTCCCCTGGCCGGAAAGCGGGCTGCCCTGCTCTGCGGCAAGGGCAACAACGGCGGGGACGGCTTTGTGTGCGCCCGGTTGCTGGCTGAAAAAGGGGCTACTTGCATGGTGATCCTGGCCCAGGGAGCCCCCAAAACTGACCTGGCAGCCGCCGCCTTTGCCGCCCTGCCCCCGGAGGTGGATGTCCTCCCAGGGGAAAACCAGGCTGCCCGGGCCGCTTTGGAACAGGCGGACGTGGTCATCGACTGCGTGTTTGGGTTCAGCTTCCGGGGAGAGCTTTCCGGGCTGCCCGCCCAGCTTTTGGGATACGCCGGGGCATTGCCCTGCCTGAAGCTCTCCGCTGACCTGCCCAGCGGCGTGGAATGCGACACCGGCCGGGTCAGCCCCGGGGCCTTCCGGGCGGACGTTACGGTGACCTTCACCGGGAAAAAGCCCGCCAACGTGTCCTACCCCGCCAAGGAATTCTGCGGGGAAACGGTGGTGCGGCAAGTGGGGGTGCCCGCCGCCCTGGTGGAGGGAGCCGAAACCAGGATCTTCGAAACGGAAAAGAACTTCCCCCTGGAAGTGTTGTCCTCCCCGGACCAGCAGGCCAACAAAGGGGACATGGGCAGGCTGCTGCTGGTGTGCGGCAGCTGGGGCATGGCCGGGGCCTGCGTCATGGCGGCAAAGGCTGCCCTGCGCTGCGGCGTGGGGCTGCTGCAGATCGCCGTGGAAGAGCGGCTCTATCCCCTTGTCGCCCAGGCGGTGCCCCAGGCCATCTACCTGGTATTGGACTGGGAAAACCGCCGGGAGGAAAGCGAGAGCCTGCTGCTGGACGCCCTGAGCAAGTGCACTGCCTGCGTCACGGGCTGCGGCCTGGGGGAGCGGTCGGAGCTGGTGTGCCCCCTGGTGTTCTCCCACTGCCAGCGGCCCCTGGTAGCCGACGCCGACGCCATCAACTTTCTCAGCCGCCACCCGGGTTTTTTAGAAAATGTGGAGATCCCCCTGGTGCTCACCCCCCACCCCGGAGAAATGGCCCGGCTGTGTGACGACTCCATCCCGGAGATCCAGTCGGACCGGCTGGGGGCTGCCCAGCAGAAGGCCCGGGAAACCGGCGCTGTGGTGGTGCTGAAAGGGGCTGCCACCGTCATCGCCGCCCCGGACGGGCGCTGTGCCGTGAACCCCACCGGGAACCCAGGCATGGCCAAGGGCGGCAGCGGGGACGTGCTGGCAGGCATGGCGGGGGCGTTTTTGGCCCAGGGGCTCTCCGCCTTTGAAACCGCCGTGCTGGCAGCCTACCTTCACGGGTACGCCGGGGACTTGTGCGCCCAGGCCTTCACCCAGCGGGCCATGCTGCCCACCGACCTGCCGGAGATGCTCCCCCAGGTGTTCCGCCGGCTGTTAGGGGCGTAACATCTGGATGCGGGGGAATCAGCCTGGGATTCGGGCTCCCGGCCAAACCGCTCCACGCCGTCTGTCCGTTCTGAACGGCGCAGCTGCCGCGTATCTTTATCCCATTGAAAAGCTGCTTTACAACCTTGCCACAATCTGCTATACTTATTAAATTACCCTGAGCTTTCGGGGATTTGGAATTGGGGAATGGGAATGCTTTACACCTATCTTTGGACGTTCTTTCTGTTTGCCTTTTTGGGGTGGTGCAGCGAGGTGGTCTTCGCCGCCATCCGTCAGCGGCGCTTTGTCAACCGGGGCTTTTTAAACGGCCCCCTGTGCCCCATCTACGGCATTGGAGTGGTGGCCATCGACTTCCTTCTGCGGCCTTTCCAGGGGAACCTGCCGGTGCTGCTGGTGGGCGGGATGCTGCTGGGCTCCGCCCTGGAATACTTGGCGGGCTTTTTCCTGGAAAAACTCTTCCATCAAAAGTGGTGGGACTACTCGGACCAGCCCCACAACCTCCACGGCTACATTTGCTTAAAGTTTAGCATCTTGTGGGGCGTTGCCGGCGCGCTGATCATCCGCTATATCACCCCCTTCACCCACAAAGTTTTCTCCCGGATCCCCACCCCTGTAGGCTGGATCCTGTTGGCGGTTCTGGGCGGGCTTTTGCTGGCAGACTTCTTGGCGACAGCCATCGGCCTGGTGGGCCTCAACCGGAAGCTGAAAAACCTGCAATACGTCACCGGCAAGCTGCGCCAGGGCTCTGACAAACTGGGAGCCGACCTGTCTAAAGGCGCCATCGCCATTGACGACCGGCGCAAGCATTTCCGCCAGATCCTGGAAAAAGACTGGCAGCGGGAAGCCGCCCGGCTCAAGCTCAAGTACGAGAAGGACCTGCAAAACAACCTCCTGCGCCGCCGCCTGCTGAAAGCATTCCCAAATTTGGAAATGCTGGAATACAACGCCCAGCTGGAAGAGCTGCGCCAAAACGTGGATGTGCTGCGGCGCCGCTCCTGGGAGGCGCTGCGCAAGCGTAACGAGGACGCCCGAGCCGCCTATGAAGCAAGGCTGGCCCCTGGAGAGGAGCGGCCCTTTGCCTTCGGCCTGTGTTTCGACAAGCTGTTTTGGATCTTCATGACCGGCAATGTGGTGGGCTTCCTTTTGGAAACTGTTTTCGCCCTGGTGACCACCCACGAATTCCAAGTGCGGGTGGGCCTGGTGTTCGGCCCCTTTATCCCGGTGTACGGCCTGGGGGCTGTGGTGATCACCCTGCTGCTGTACCGGATGTACAATCAAAAGGACATCATGATCTTTTTGGCCAGTATGTTTATCGGCGGCGGCTTCGAGTATCTGTGCAGCTTTGTGCAGCAGGCGGTGTTCGGCACTGTGTCCTGGGAATACAGCGACTCCCCCTTGAACATTGGCGGCCGCACCAATTTGATGTTTTCCTTTTTCTGGGGGATTTTGGGCCTGGTGTGGGTGAAAGACCTTTACCCCGCCATGTCTCGAACTATCCAGAAAATCCCCAAACGGGTGGGGCGCCCCCTCACCATTGTGGTCACCGTGCTGATGGTGATCGACATCCTGCTCTCCTGCGGGGCGGTGTACCGCCAAAGCGAGCGGGTAAACAACATCCCCGCTACCAACGCTGTACAGGAGTTTTTTGACGCCTACTTCCCCGATTCCTATCTGGAATTCATCTATCCGCATATGCAATATGTGGGCAAACCGGAACTGCCTGCGCCCCCTCCTGTCAAACCGTAAAACACCTGGGCTGCCGCGATTGCGCGGCGGCCCTTTCTGTTTGGGAAATGTTCCACTTTTCCCAGGACCTTCCCCAAGGCTTTTTTCCAAAACCCCCAATGCTGTTCCCGGACAAAAATTTCCTGCCCCTTTCCCCGCCCCGCGCCCTTGCCATCCGGGGAAAAATGTGGTACTCTTCTTTGTAGTTGGCACAGTTTTATCAAAGTGAACACGCGCTTTTGCCTCCGGGCCGGACTTGCCCGCCGGGGCACCGTGACGCGAAAGATTAACTATTAAAAGTCAAGGGGGGAAGTGAAAAAAGGAGATGGTCAAAA
>URKX01000041.1 GCA_900548545.1 uncultured Oscillospiraceae bacterium | reverse complement strand
AAATTTTAGATTCTCACGAGGCTTTTTCCCCGTGAGTTGAAGTTATCTATAAACTTCAACTTGCCCTGGGGAAATTGTGGAAAACCCGGCGGCTTCCCCTGGTATTTCCCGGGAAATGGGTAAAAAACTTCAACTTTTCTTCAACTTCTCTCGTTTTTTGAGGCCAACACCTTACAGCGGGACGATCCCTATGAACGCCAAAGGAAAAGGGGGCCGCTGCACTTTGCAGCGGCCCCCTGCGGGGAAATTTTACTGTTCCGGCAAGTCCCCCTCTTCCTCTTGCCGGCCCTTTTGAGTGGCCAACAACACATCTGCCATGCAGTCGCTGATGCGGCTTTCCGCCTGCTGCATCACGTGGCTGTAGATGCTGGTGGTGGTGGACACGCTGCTGTGGCCCAGCCGGTGGCTGATGCTCACACTGTCCACCCCGTGAAAAAACAGCATACTGGTCATGGTGTGACGAAAAGCATGGGGGTTCAGATGGGGCAGATTGTGCCGCCTTTGGAACCTCACCAGCCAATTCCCCAGCTGGCTGGGGTTCATCCGTCCCCCTCGTTCCCCGGGGAACACATAGGGGGAATCCTCCCAGCGCTCTCCCAGTTCCTTCCGCCGCCCCTCTTGCCAGCTCTGGTACTCCCGTAACAGCCCCATGGTTTGCTCCGGCAGCTTGATGGTCCGCACCGAGTCCTTTGTCTTGGGGGTCCCCTCGTACACCCCGCGGTCCCCGGCATACAGCAGGGTGCAATCGATATGGATCTGTTGGTTCTCCCAATCCACATGATCCCACTTCAGCCCCAGCAGCTCCCCCCGGCGGCATCCCGACACCAGCAGCAGGTGCACGGCTGCCCGCCACTTCAAAGGTTCCCTGTCCAGGGCGCTGAGGATGTCCGTCACCTCTTCCATTTGGAAATAGTTGGGATCCGGGCGCTCCCCCTTGGGAGGGCTTGCCCGGTGGGCCGGGTTTAAGGGGATCCGCATCTCCTTCTCCGCCTGGCCCAGCACAATGGAGATCACCAAGTGGCAATTCATAATGGTGCGCCCGCTCAGGCGCTTCTCCTCCCGCTGGGTGGTGAACAGCAGGGAATAGGGCAGTTCCAGCGCCTCGGCCACCCGCCGGGCTGTGGCCGGCTTTACAGGCTCCCCCTTCCGCAACCGGTCCAAGCTGATGCGCCGTCCATTTTTCCCCACAAGGTACGCCGTTGCCTGCCGGGCATCCAGCACCTGCCACAGGGCAGGCCGGGCCAGCGCCCGCTCGTTGTCCTCCCTGGCCTCGGGCAGGGAAAGCTGTTGGTAGACATAATTCAAATGCTGGGGCCGGATCTCCCCCAGGCGCAGGTGCCCCAAAAAAGGCAGCACCCGCTTGAGGCTTTGGCGATAGTGGATCAGCGTCAGGTGCTTCAGGCCGGTGCGCTCCTTCAACCCCAGCACATACTCCGCATACTGGGCAAAGGTCTGCCGCCCGTCTGAGAGATACCCCTCCCGGCACTGGCGCTCAAACACGGCCGCCTGTTTTTCCGCCTCCTTCCGGGCCCGCTTTTCGCTCCATCCCTCCGGCACGTGCCACGTCATGGTGTAGGGCGTAAGCTGTTTCCCGGTGCGAGGGTCCCTCCCCTTGTACACCCGAATGCTGTACGAAACCACTTGTCCATCTTTGTTTTTCCGCGACTGCAAATAGGCCATACTGTTCTCCTTCCCGCGGCTTCTATTCCGCTTTTTTCCGTTCAACTTTTTTTCAACCACGCCCGTGCTCGGGCTGTGCACTTCGGGAGCGCACTTTTTGCTGGCTTACCACACTTGGCGAAACCCCCATCCCGCTGGAAGTGGGGACGGCCCAGTTTTCAAAACCGTAGCCTCGAACGCAGTGAGAGGGCCCAAAGCGCAAATGATACGGTCTGGACACAAAAAAAGCCGCTCCAAAGGGCGGCTTTTCCTGAAATTACGCTGTTAATTTACTGATAGACAAAGGCAGACTGCAGCACCTCGGTGGGGAAGGTGAGGCTGGAAAGGGCAGTCAGGGTGGTCTGGTTCACAAACGTGGAGGGGTTTTCGAAGGTGTACACCGGCACCTGGGACAGCTCCCGGCCCTCCATCAGCTCCACGGCCATATCGGCAGCCTTTACGCCCATTTCCCGGCCGGTGGCCCCCATGGCAGCCAGGGCTCCCGACTGCACCATGGCGTCCGATCCGGTGTACCAGGGCACTTGGGCTGTTTTGGCGGCCTGGGCCGCTTCTGCCGCCATAGGCGCCACTGTGTTGTCCGGCGGCGTGAACACCGCGTCCACACGGCCGCAAAGCTCCGCCATAGCCTGGGCTACCTCCTCTTGGGAGGACACCGTGGCTTCCGCCACCTCCAGGCCCTTTTCCCCACAGGCAGCTTTCACGTCCTCAATCACCGCCAAAGCCCCCGGGTCGCTGGGGTCATACAGCAGGCCCAAGGTCTTCAAGGTGCTGTCTGCCTGCTGGGCTAAAGCCAGAAGATCCCCTACCGGCGTGGGGGAAACCACCCCGGTGACCTGGCTGGAACTGGATGTTCCTTCCTCCAGGCCCAGGGCTTCCTGGCCGCTGACCCCGGCAAACACCACTTTCACTTGGGTGCCGGCCGCCGTCCCTATAGCCGCTTTGGCCGCCGGGGTGGAGATGGCCACGATCATGTCCACCCCGCCTTTCACAAAGGTATCGCAGATCTCCTCCGCTTTCACCGGGTCGCCCCCGGCATTTTGATAGTCGATCTCCACCCGGTCCTCATCGCAGCCCCATTCCTCCAGGCGGCTCATAAAGGCCTCCCGCAGGGAGTCCAGCTCCCCGTGTTCCCGGTACTGCACCAGGCCGATCTTATAGGGCTCCGCTACCTGGGAAACCTCTGGTGAGGGGCTGGGCGTGGGGGAGGGCTCTTCCTGGTGGGAGCATCCCGCCAGCACCCCCGCCCCAAGGGCCAGGCACAGCAGGACACTGAGAATTTTTTTCATGGTGTACCCCCTTTTCAAAAATCGGTCCGTCCTTTCTGGAAAAGCAAAATCTCCGCAGCCCCTCCCGAGAGGCCGCGGAGATTTGTTCACTTGCTGTGCCGTATCACAGGCCAACAGGCCTTTTCCAATCCTCTGGTTTTTTCATTAAAGCACAGAGGAAAGGCTTTGTCAAGGGCTTACTCGATGGCCTCGTTGTTGTAGGTCATGGGGATCTTCTCCAGCACGTTGCTGATCTCGCTGCGGCGCACCAGGCCGTTAAACTCCCCGTTGAGCAGGGCGGCATAACGCTCGTCCTGGCCAGGCACTTGGCAATAGGTGATCACATCGTCCTCGCTGCCGTCGAAGTACTCATAAGTGACCTGCAAGGCAAAGCCGTCCGCGTCGTATTTCACAGGGTCGGTGGAGAGCACCGACTGGGACAGCACCAGCTGATAGAGTTTCTGGTAGTTCTCATAATCCACCGCCTGGCCGTCGCCATTGGTGATCTCCAGGTCGTAGGAGGGTTCCTCCTCAGTGGAGTCCTCCTCGTTGAGAACCTGCTCCACGTCAAAGCGGTACTGGGTGCCGCCGGCCACAGTGAAGGTCACAGCGCTGGCGTCCTTAATGTTGGGCAGCCACACATAGCTCATGCGCAGCTCCATCAAAGTGGCGTCGGCCCAGGAGTTCACTGTGTCGCCCGCCACCTGATAGATCACATCGTTGTCATCGGCCACCAGGTACCGGTTGCCGGAGGAATCGGCGGCGCTGACTGCCACGGTATGCTCTTCGCCGTTCATGTCATAGGTGATCTGGGCATAGGGCTCCGCCAGGCCATACTGTTCCAGGTGTTCCTGGGTGCGGCCGGTGGCCGCCACAGAGCTGACAGAGAGGCTCTTCAACGCGGTGAGGATCTCGCTGAAGGTATTGCTGCCCGATTCCGCCGTGATGGGGGAGGTGATCAGGTAGCTGCTGATCTTGCTGCCATCATACTCAATGGTGATGGGCTGGCTGAAATTGCTGCCGGAGAACTCGATGCGGTACAGGATATCCGACAGGGTGGTGGTAGAGCCGGAACCTTCGCTGTCCACGGTTTCCTCCACCCGGTCCGCCACGGTGTACAGGTCGGTGTCGATAAAGTCCAGGGGGGTGCCCAGCAGGTCTTTGGAGAAGGAGGCGGAAATGTACACCACGCCATCCTTCAGCAGGTAGCGCCCGGCGGATTCGCCGGCCTCGCTGCCCACTACATAGGTATCTGTGGAGCCGTCCTTGTAATGGACCTCCACGTTGGTGGCGGTTTCACCGGAAAGGCCGAACTCTGCCAAGTCATCCTGTTCCCCCAGCTCCTTCATGGCGTTGATGGAAACCGTGGTCTTGGCAGCGGAGGTCACATCCGAGGTCTTCAGGTGAAAGCCCTGATACCCGTCAATGGTGAACTCCACATCCTCTTCGCTTTCGGAAGATTCACTATCCGAAGAGTCCTCGTCCTCTTCCGAAGAGGTGGTGGTGTCGCTGCCCAAAGGCAGCAGGGTAAAGCTTGCCTGGGGGTTCTCCACCAGCACCGAGGCAATCTCGCTCTCTTCCCGGTCGATGACCGGGTCGCTCTGGATGCTCACGGTGGAAGAGGAGGAATCGCCGTCCCCGGAAGCGGGCTGGGTAAGGAGCAGCGCCGCGGCGCCGCCTCCCAAAACCACCAGCACCGCCACCATGATAATCAGGTTACGGATGCTTTTTTTCATAGGCTTACAGGTGCCTCCTCTTCAGGAAGATCACCAGCCCAGCCGCCAGGATCGCCACAGGGATGATGGCGCCAAATAGCCATCCCAGCATATTGATCGTGCTGCGGGTGGCGGTAACGTCGGCCACATTGGTCTGGACGCGTTCCGTGAGCACGGAAACATTGCTGCCGTCGTTGGCGGTGAGGTACAAAAGCAGGTCCTGGAAATACTGGCTGTCACCAAAGGCGGAGCTCATGAAGGAATCGGTAAAGATGGTGGAAGAACCGAACATACACAGGCTGCGGCTGACAGAGCTGCCATCTTCCAGCTGGATCAGCTTGCTGGACAAAGTGGCCACCGTTTCAGAACCGGTGACAGGGTTCTCCACGTCTTCCTCGGTGGTGTTCTCGGTGATCACCGTCGCGGTATCGGCGGTGGTCCACAGGGAGTAGGTCACCACGCTGTTGTTGGCGTCAAACAGCAGCTCCAGGGGGGCGCTGTAGTAAGACACCAAGTAGTTGTAGCTGTTGTCTTCCAGGATTTCGCTTTCAGCGTCCACCAGGATACCGGTGCTGTCCGATACCGCCATGCGGCTGGTATCGGTTTCCGAAACCACGCCGGTGTTCACCTTCACGCCCCACTCTTCCAAGAAGGCGGCATAGTTGGGAAGCTCCCCTTGGGAGGGGTAAGCGGTAGCCAACAGGGTGATGGGCACATCGGTGGTGGTGTCGTTCAAATAGGTGCGCAGCTTATCCACCTCTTCGGCGGAGTAATCCGTGGTGGGGGTGGGCAGCATGAGGATCTGGGTGTTTTCCGGGATCCCCTCGGTGAGCAGGTCAAATTCCTCCACCTGGAAGTTCTGCTTTTCCATCATGCTGATAAAGCTAGACATATTGCTGGAGGTCAGCAGTTCGCTGTGGCCGGTAGCAATGGCCATCACGGGTACGTTGTCCATGTTCACCAGCTCCAGGGCGGCGGCCAGGGCGCTGTCCACCATGGAGTAGGTGTTGTAACTGCCGGAGGTCTGATCCTGCTCAATGGTGAACAGGTCCGACACGCTCAGCACCCGGTACCGGCGCTCGGTCTGCACCATCACCTTGCCGGTGGTAAGGCTCTCCTCGGCATACTGGCTGATGAAGGTGGGGTTGGTATCCGGGTCCACAAACTGCACGGAGATGTTCCCGTTGGCCTCGGCCAGGCGCTTGGAAAGGCTTGCCACCTGGCTGTACTCCAAACCGTAGGAGGAGTAGATCTGGTTGTTGTCATAGGCGTTTTCGCTGCCGATGAGGTAAATGGTGGTTTTCTGCTCCACGCCCTTTGCCACATCCAGGGCCTGGTCAGACAGGGTGTTCACCTTCTGGGCAGTCATATCGATGTCCATGGAGGGGAAGCGCTCCGTAAGGGCGGTGGCCAACACGTTCACCACCACCACAATGGCAATGAACACCACGGTCAGCAGGGTGGCCATGCCGCCCCGCTTGAATTTATTGGAAGCAAAGGGGTTTTTCCCCTTTTTCTTGGGAGCCTTGGGGGCCCCGGCCTGCTTGATTTCCGTCTGTTTCGTATCCATTTTCGACTCCTCCTTTAGCTCCAGCGGCGGCTTTCCACCTTACGGGCGGTGAGAAAGACAAACACGGCGGCCACGCTCACAAAGAAGATCACGCTGGAAATGCTAAACATCCCTTGTGTAAAGGTGCTGTAGCGGTCGTAGAACGACAGCCACTGGATGGCGGTGCTGATCACCTGGTTGGAAACCACCGAAGCCAGGGAATCCATGTACATCAGCAGCACCGAGATGATGAAGGTGCCGATGGCGGCGATGATCTGGCTCACCGTGAGGCTGGAGATGAACACGCCAATGGAGATCATGGCGCAGCCGTAGAGCAGGGCGCCGATGTAGTTGCCAATGACCTCCCCCCAGGCGGGGCTGGAGAAGGCGCTCATGGCCAGGGCAGGGAGGATGCCTCCCAGGGTGGTGGCCACAAAGTACACAAAGCAGCAGGCAAAGAACTTGCCCAGCACAATGGCGGTGACGCCCACGGGGGCGGTCAAAAGGGCCTGGTCGGTCTTGTTTTTCTGGTCATCAGTCATGGAACGCATGGTGATGATGGGGATGATCATCATGCTGAACGTGAACAGGGTGCCAAACACCTGGGCAATGTAGCTGGAAGAGCCCATCAGCATGGCCTGGTAGTAGTAAAAGCCGTACAGGGCCATCAAAGCGGCCACGCACACATAGCCCACAGGGGAGTTGAAGTAAGAGCGCACCTCGCGCTTGAAGATCGCTTTCACTCTGCATCCCCTCCTTTCTCAGTTTCCTTTTCCTTGGCGTCCTCCTGGCCGGCATCGGGTTCCAGGTCCAGATCCTGATCCAGGTCCAAGTGGTTTCCGCCCTCATCTTCGTCCTCGTCCTCTTGCTGCTGGAGCAGGGAGGCGTCACTGCTTGTCAACTGCAGGAACAGGTCCTCCAGGGTGAGGTCGGTGTTCTTCAGGGCCAAAATGGGCCAGCCCTTCCGAGCCATCAGGGCAAACACATCCCGGCGAATGTCGTTGTCCGGGGTGGATTCCACACTCAGGTCGTACACGCCCTTTTCCTTTTCGCCCAGGGAGTAGGTGTCCACCACGCCGGGCACGTTCTGCAGGGCGTGGACCATCTCCTTCTCGGGGCCTTCTGCCCGGAGGATGAGCCGGTGATCCGGGGACAGGTCGTGGGCCAGGGTGTCGGTGGCGCCGTCGGCCACCACCCGGCCGTTGTTGATGACGATGATCCGCTCACACACGGCCTGCACTTCCGGCAGGATGTGGGAGCTCAAAATCACCGTGTGGTTGCGGCCCAGGTTTTTGATCAGGGTGCGGATCTCAATGATCTGCTTGGGGTCCAGGCCCACGGTGGGCTCGTCCAGGATCAGCACCGGGGGGTTGCCGATGAGCGCCTGGGCAATGCCCACACGCTGCTTATAGCCCTTGGACAGGTTGCCGATGAGCCGGTTATACACATTCTCGATCTTCACCAGCTGGCAGATCTCTTTGATGTGCTGCTCCCGGGGCAGCTTGGCCTTTTTCAGGTCGTACATGAAGTTTAAGTACTCCTTTACCGTCATGTCCATGTAAAGGGGCGGCTGCTCCGGCAGGTAACCGATCTGTTTTTTCACCTCGCCCGGCTCTTCCAGGGTGTTCTTCCCGGAAACCGTCACCTCGCCGGAGGTGGCGGAAAGGTAGCCCGTGATGATGTTCATTGTGGTGGATTTACCGGCGCCATTGGGCCCCAGAAAGCCCACAATGGTGCCTTCCTCAATTTTAAAACTCACGCGGTCCAGCGCCAGGTTCTGGCCATAGCGCTTGGTGAGGTTCTTGACCTCGATCATGTCCGTGATTCCTCCTGTTTCCGTCGTTTGGCCGATGGGCCTCCTCGGAAGGTCCCGGCGTCATTAACTTTACTATAGTACCGCAATATGGCTCTTTTTGCAAGGGTTTTCCCCTTTGGCACCACAGTTTTCCTTATTTTAACCGGGTTTTGTGAACTTTGGGTGAAGGGAAAACGAAAAATCGTTTCTCATTTCCCCTGGTTTTCCCTGGGGCGCCCTGTTTTTTGGTTGACGGGGCCCAGCCCGATGGCTTACAATAGAAAGAAAAAGACACATGGAAAGGATGGGATCCCTATGGCAGACATCCGGCCCTTCCGGGCACTCCGGTACAACCTCCCCAAAGCGGGGGACATCCGGGAATTGACCTGCCCCCCTTATGACATCATCAGCCCCGGCCAGCGCCGGGAATACCTTTCCCGCAACAGCCGCAACCTCATCCGCCTGGAACTCCCCCAGGGGGACGACCCCTATGGGGACGCTGCCCGCACCCTGGCCCAGTGGCGCCAGGAAGGCACCCTCCAGCTGGACATGGAACCCGGGATGTACCTGTATGAAGAGGAGTTCCTCTCCCAGGCGGACCGGGGGGAAACCCGGAAAGTACGGGGCCTGGTGTGCCGCGTGCGGCTCTCCGACTTTGCGGAAGGGGTGGTGCTCCCCCATGAGGAAACCCTGTCCAAGGCCAAGGAGGACCGCTTCCAGCTGCTCTGTGCCACCCGGTGCAATTTCAGCTCCATCTACTGCCTGTACCAGGACCCGGGCCGCACCACCGCCCAGCGGCTGGAAAACCTCTCCCAGACCTGCCCGCCCCGCTACGAGTTTTCCGATGGCCTGGTGACCCACCGGCTGTGGGTGGTGAACGACACGGTGGCCATTTCAGCCCTGCAAGAGGATTTTGCCGGCCGGAAGCTGTACATTGCCGACGGCCACCACCGGTACGAAACGGGCCTTCGCTACCGGGACTCCCTGCGGCAGCAGGGGGCCTACCTGCCCGGGAGCGAGTACATCCTGATGACCCTCACCGACATGGAGGACCCGGGGCTGACGGTGTTCCCCACCCACCGGCTGGTGCGGGGGCTCCCCTCTTTTGACAGCGCAAAGCTCCTGGCCGCCTGCGGAAAGGACTTCACCCTGGCGGGGAAGGCCTCCCGGGAGGAGAGCCAGGCCGCCCTGGAGGAGGCTTACCAGCAGGGGAAGCACGCCTTTGCCCTGTACGACGGCGCCGCCTGGACCCTGCTCACCCTGAAGGACCCAGCGGTGATGGACGGCCTGCTGCCGGGCATGAGCCAAGCCTACCGGGAGCTGGATGTTTCCATCCTGCACAACCTGGTGCTGGAGCGGCTGCTGGGCATCGACAAGGAGAACATGGCCAACCAGAAGAACCTGACCTACACCCGCTCGGCCCAGGAGGCGGAGGAGTCGGTGCGGGCAGGGGAGAGCCAGTGCTGCTTCCTTCTCAACCCCACCCGGGTGGAGGAGATCGGCCAGGTGGCAGCCTTTGGAGAGAAGATGCCCCAAAAATCCACCTATTTCTATCCCAAGCTCATCACCGGCCTGGTGATGAACGACCTGGAAGACCCCGCCGGGCTGTGAACAGCCTGGCTGCCAGCCGCCCAAAGGAAAGGAGCGCGTTAGTTATGAACGAGAAAACCTTAAAAGATATCACGGTGTTCGACGGCCATCTCATCCGGGTCCACGTGGACGACGTGGAGCTGGACAACGGCGCCCTGGCCAAGCGGGAGATCGTCAGCCACCCCGGCGGGGTGAGCGTGGCCATCCTCACGGAGAAAAACGAGCTGATCTTTGTCAAGCAGTTCCGCTGCCCCTACAAGGAGGTGCTTTTAGAGCTGCCCGCCGGCAAGCTGGAACCCGGCGAGGACCCCTTTGAGGCCATGAAGCGGGAACAGCTGGAAGAAACCGGCACCACCGGCAAAAACTATATCTCCCTGGGGAACCTGTACCCCACCCCCGGCTACTGCGGGGAGATCATCCGGCTGTGGGCCTGCCGGGTGGACAAGGAAACTGGCGAACTTTCCCTGGACCCCGACGAGTTCCTGCAAAACCTGCGCATCCCCCTTGACAAAGCAGTGGAAATGGTGTTAAATAACGAGATCCCCGACAGCAAGACCCAAGTGGGAATTTTGAAAACAGCCGCCCTGGTGGAAAAGGGCCTGCTGTAACGGGCAGCCCGAAGGGGCGGCCTTCCTAACGGAGAAAGGAGATCCTTTATGAAACGCAGAATCACCGCGCTTGCCCTGTGCGCCGCGCTGCTGCTGTGCGCCGGGGCCTGTTCCTCTCTGGGGGAGGGGGGCTCTTCCCCAGATTCCACACCTTCTTCCAGTGTTGTGGAAAGCTCTCCCACCCCCACGCCGGAGACGGAGACGGAAGAACCTTCCGCAGCGGAGGAGGACCCCGAGTTTGAAGAGGCCTTTGACCTGAACCCCATCGATGCGCAGATGAACCAAGATATGGCCACCGCCGCTTCGGCCTCTGCCATCCAAAAGGTCTATAGCAGTGCCGTTACGCTCTGGGAACGCTTTATCAGCACCTTGTGCGCCCAGGGGGAGGAAACCCTCACTGGGGAAGCGCTGGCCCAGTTCCAGGACGCCCAGAAGGCCTGGGAAGAGGGGTTGGATGACGCCCTCCAGGCTGCCCAGGAGGAGAACCCAGACGACGCCATCTCCGCCGCCCGGGCCGCCACTGAGGTGTACCGCGCCCAGGCCAAGGCCCTGTGCCAGCTGCTCTATGAAGCCACCGGCTCCATGCCGGAATTCCCCGCCATCGACGGCCAGGCCGCGGGCTGAGCTTCTTTGGGCCATGGCCCTGCCACAATGAATCCAGGAGTTGAAAGACATGGACATTTTCTCTGCCGTGGAGCTTTTTGACGGCTTTATGGGTGACCTGATCCACGTGCTGGTTTCGGTGGCCATCCACCTGTTTGAATTGGTGGGGGTCATCGTGCTCATTGCCGCGGGTGTGCGGGGCGTGGTAAACTATGTCCGCCGCGACCCCATGGTCCGGCTGAACCTGGCCAAGGGCATGGCCCTGTGCCTGGAGTTCAAGCTGGGCAGTGAGATCCTCCGCACCGTGGTGGTGCGGGATCTCAGCGAAATCGCCATTGTGGGGGCCATCATCGCCTTGCGGGCGGCGCTGACCTTCCTGCTCCACTGGGAGATCAAAAACGAAGAGGCGGAAGCCGAAGCCAACCTGAACAAGGAGTTCCGGGAGAAAAAGACCCAGCATCTCTCCGGACAAAAAGAGGAAGGCAACCCCTGAAAAACACAAACAGCAAAAACCTGCCCACGTAGTACGGGGCAGGTTTTTTTCGCCTTATATCCACCATGCGGGGGTAAGTTCTCCCAGCGTAACGGCTTTTTTCTTTTCGTAATCCATCATAATTTCAATGGAACGATACGTTTCCGGCATAAGCTGTGTCATAAATTCCCGGCAAGCGCCGCAAGGGGGGATCGCTTTCCCGTCCCGGCCAACCGCCAGCAATCGATCGATCACGTTCTCCCCGTTTGTAATCATAGCCGCAATCGCGCTTCTTTCCGCGCACATCCCTAAAGAACAAGCGGTGTCGATACAAACGCCGGCATAGATGGTCCCTTTTTCCGTGAGAAGGGCGGCGGAAACGCTCCCCGCTTCAACCCACGAAGAAATCTCTCTTTCTTGCTGCACCTTTCGCGCGGCAAGGTACAGTTGATCCCATGTACCGTCATACTGAGAAAGGGCAAGTCCTTCCGTTTCACGCACAAATTTTTCTTTTCCGTCGCAATACCCATCAATGTCATAAGGGAATTTCCGTGCAAGTTCTTTTTTCAGCCTTGCGTATTCTGTTCTTTCTTTTTCATGCGAGCGCATATAATCGCGAAAGGCAAGGTGCCTTCCTATGTTGCCCCAATCATCCATTTGGAAAATATGGATTTGATGGGTTCTTTCGTCCCCTCCTTTTCGCAAATAGCGCCTGCCTTCTATCCCAAACTCACCAAGATATTCATAACCGATTTTTGAAAAATCTTCCGCGTCACGGTCGACCTTCTCCAAGCTTCGTACCGCCGCCAGGATATCAATCACCGGCTTTGCCGCCAAGCCCGGCACAGACGTGCTGCCAATGTGATAGATTGCCACGCAATTCTCCGCGAGGACCCCCTTGATTAACAAGGACTCCTCCTCGTATTGTTTCACCCACAACGGGTTATACTCTGTCACGACAATATGCTGACTCATTTTGACACCTCTCTTCACGCGAATGGATCACTATTCAAAACGCAGGAGCGCCTTCCCTCTGGAAAGCGCCCCTTTTTTCTGCCCTTTTGGGGCTTATTCTTCCTCGTCCGTGTCTTCCACGGTTTCTTCCTGCTCTTCCACCTCATCAGGGGTGTCGGCGCCCTCGTCGGCGGTGCCGTCGTCCTCGATCTCCAGGGTGTCCACTTCGTCCTCTTCGTGAGGCACCCGGGCCAGGGTGACCACTTTGCCGCCTTCGGCTAATTTCATCACCCGCACGCCCTTGCTGGGACGGGCGCACACCCGAACGCTGCTGGCGGCGATCCGGATGATGACCCCGTCCTCAGAGATGAGGATGATGTCATCCTCCATGTCCACCACCTTGATGGCGGCAACAAGGCCAAACTTCTCCGTGTGGTAGTTGAGTAAGCCCTTGCCGCCCCGCTTCTGCACCCGGTAGTTGTCCTGGCCGGACAGCCGGCCAAAGCCGGTTTCCGTCACCGTGAGCACCAGGCCGCCCTCCCGCAGGGTGGACATCCCCACGATCCGGTCCTCTTCCGTGAGCTTCATCACCCGCACGCCCCGGGCGGTACGGGAGAGCTCCCGCACGTCGGTTTCGTGGAACCGGATGGCCATGCCCTTCTTGGTGGCCACGATCAAGTCGTCCTGGCCGCTGGTGACCCGCACCCAGCTCAGGGCGTCGCCCTCGTCCAGGTCAATGGCGATCAGGCCCGCCTTCCGGGCAGAGTTGTAGGCGGAAAGCTTGGTACGTTTGATCACACCGTTCTCCGTCACCATCACCAGGTAGCGGTCCTCGTCGAACTCCGTCACCCGGATCATGGAGCTGATCTTCTCCTCCGGCTGCAAGGGCAGCAGGTTCTTGATGTTCATGCCGCGGCTGGCGCGGGAACCCTCGGGAATCTCGTAGCACTTCAGCCGGTACACACGGCCCAGGGTGGAGAAGAACAGCACGTAGTCGTGGCTGCCGGTGACAAAGATCTCCGTGGCCACGTCCTCGTCCCGGCGGTTCATGCCGTTGACCCCCCGGCCGCCCCGCTTCTGCTGGTGATAGTCATCGGTCTTTTGACGCTTCACATAGCCGAAGTTGGTCATGGTCAGCACGCACTCTTCCTGGGGGATCAAGTCTTCGATATCCACTTCCCCGCTGATGGCGGCGATCTCCGTGCGGCGCTCGTCCGAGAACTTCTTCTTAATTTCCAGGGCCTCATCCTTGATGATCGCCAGCCGGCGGCCCTCGCTGGACAGAATTTCATTTAAATCAGCGATGCGGGCATGAAGCTCGTCCAGCTCGTTTTCGATCTTCAAGATCTCCAGCCCGGCAAGCTGCCCCAGCTGGAACTTGCAGATGGCGTCGGCCTGGAGGTCGTCAAAGCCAAAGTGCTCCATCAAGGCCAACTTGGCTTCGGGCCTTCCGCCCTTGCAGGAGCGGATGGTAGCGATGATCTCATCTACAATATCGATGGCCTTTTTCAAGCCCTCCAAGATGTGGGCGCGGTCCTGGGCCTTTCTCAAGTCGTACTGGGTGCGGCGGGTGATCACTTCCAGCTGGAAGCGGATATACTCCTCCAAAATCTGCCGCAGGTTCAAAAGCCTGGGCTCGCCGTTCACAATGGCCAGCATGATCACGCCAAAGGTGGTTTGCAGCTGGGTGTAGGTGAACAGGTGGTTCAAAACGATCTGGGGGGAGGCGTCCCGCTTCACGTCGATGACGATGTACATCCCGTTCCGGTCGGAGTGGTCGTCGATGTTGGAAATGCCCTCAACACGCTTATCCTTCACCAGGTCGGCGATGCTTTCGATGAGGCGGGCCTTGTTCACCTGGTAGGGCAGCTCCGTGACAATGATCTTGGAGCGGCCGGTTTTTTCGTTTTCCTGGATCTCCGCCCGGGCGCGGACGGTGATCCGCCCCTTGCCGGTGGCATAGGCCGCCCGGATGCCGGACCGGCCCATAATGATGCCCCCGGTGGGGAAATCCGGCCCTTTGATGTGCTCCATCAAGTCCTCCAAGGTGGCTTCGGGGTTGTCGATGAGGCAGCACATCCCGTCGATGACCTCGCCCATGTTGTGGGGCGGGATATTGGTGGCCATACCAACGGCAATGCCCGTGGAACCGTTGACCAGGATGTTGGGGAAATGGCTGGGGAGCACCGTGGGTTCTTTCAGGCGGTCGTCATAGTTGGAGGTCATGTCCACGGTTTCCTTATCGATATCCTGGAGCATGGCCACCGACAGCTTCGTCATGCGGGACTCGGTGTAACGGTAGGCGGCGGGGGGGTCGCCGTCGATGGAACCAAAGTTGCCGTGGCCGTCCACCAGCATATAGCGCATGGAGAAGTCCTGGGCCAGGCGCACCAGGGCGTCGTACACAGAGGCGTCGCCGTGGGGGTGGTACCGGCCCAGCACAGCGCCAACGGTGTCGGCGCACTTGCGGTAGGCCTTCTCCGGCCACAGGGTGTTCTCGTACATGGTGTAGAGGATGCGCCGGTGCACCGGCTTCAGGCCGTCCCGCACGTCGGGCAGGGCCCGCTGCACAATGACCGACATGGAGTAGTCCAAAAAGGACTGCTCCATCTCTTTTTTCAGGTCAATGGGAATCACCTGGCCAACAGGTTCTTCCGAAATGGGGGGGGTATTCTGATCCATGAAATTCCAACTGCCTTTCCCCAGGCGCTGCCTGGAAGACTGGGTTTTCAACCATCGCTGGCAAACCGGTGGAAACACGCCCAGCGAGGGCCTGCCCTATTCTGACTGTATCCGCACGCCCAGGGGGCGTTGCTGTGTTTTTTTCGGGAAGAAAAGGGGCGCCGGGGCCCCCGCTCCTGCACAGCAGGATGCGGGCCTTACAGACCCACAGGGGATCCTCCCAGTACGAGTTTTGTTTTTATTTCGCAGAGAATCCCGGTTTTGCGCAAGCAAAACTCATACGTCCCAATTGGCCTCCTTGGCCCGCTTCATGATGAAGTCCCGCCGGGGCTCCACCTTGTCGCCCATGAGCACGGTGAACACCTCGTCCGCCTCAATGGCGTCCTCCACTTCCACACGGCGCATGGTGCGGGTTTCGGGGTTCATGGTGGTTTCCCAAAGCTGTTCCGAGTCCATTTCGCCCAAGCCCTTGTACCGCTGGATCTCGTACCCTGCGCCCAGTTCCTGCATGATCTGGTCCCGCTGGGGATCGGAGAAGGCGTAATAGTGGCGCTTGCCCTTGGTGATCCGGAATAGGGGAGGCTGGGCCAGGTACACGTGGCCCTCCTCCACCAGGGGGCGCATAAACCGGAAGAAGAAGGTCAGCAGCAGGGTGCGGATGTGGGAGCCGTCCACGTCGGCATCGGCCATGATGATGATCTTGCCGTACCGCAGCTTGGAAAGGTCGAAGTCCTCCCCAATGCCGGTGCCCAGGGCCGTCACCACAGGCATCAGCTTCTCGTTGGAGTACACCTTGTCCAGCCTTGCCTTCTCCACGTTGAGCATCTTGCCCCACAGGGGGAGGATGGCCTGGAACTTCC
The DNA here is from genome assembly GCA_900548545.1 of uncultured Oscillospiraceae bacterium. Taxonomy (GTDB): domain Bacteria; phylum Bacillota; class Clostridia; order Oscillospirales; family Acutalibacteraceae; genus Acutalibacter. Next base: position 1,836 of record URKX01000041.1, on the reverse strand, counting down.
GGTCCCGGCCGCCCTTGGCAGAGCCGCCTGCGGAGTCGCCCTCCACGATGTAGATCTCTGTTTCGGTCACGTCCCGGCTTTGGCAGTCGGCCAGCTTGCCGGGCAGGGTGGTGTTTTCCAAGGCAGTCTTCCGCCGGGCCAGGTCGCGGGCTTTCCGGGCGGCCTCCCGGGCACGGGAGGCGGACAGCGCTTTGTCGAAGATGGTCCGGGCCGTGGCAGGGTTCTCCTCTAGGTAGGTCATCACCTTGTCGTAAACCGTGGAACTGACCAGGGAGCTGATCTCCGTGTTGCCCAGCTTGGCCTTGGTCTGGCCTTCGAACTGGGCCTCCTTCAGCTTCACGCTGATGACGCAGGTCAAGCCCTCCCGCACGTCCTCACCGGAGAGGTTCTTGTCGCCGTCCTTCAAAATATTGTATTTCCGGGCATAGTCGTTCATCACCCGGGTGAGGGAGCGCTTGAAGCCGTCCTCGTGGGTGCCGCCGTCGGTGGTGTGGATGTTGTTGGCAAAGGAGAGGATCTGCTCCTGGTAAGAGTCGGTGTACTGCATGGCGATCTCCGCTGTGGAGTTCTCGTCCTGGGCCACCGCGGAGAAGTGGATCACATCCGGGTGGATCACCTCCTTGTTGGCGTTGATGAACTCCACAAAGGAGGACACGCCGCCCTCGTAGCAATAGTCGTTCTGATAGGGGACCTCCCGGTCCTGCTCATTTTCCGGCCGGTCCTCCCGGGGGCGCTCGTCGGTGAGCTGGATGTTCACCCCGGCGTTTAAGAAAGCCTGCTCCCGCAGCCGTTTCTGCAGGGTGTCATACTCGTATACGGTGGTTTCTTTAAAGATCTCCGGGTCTGCCTGGAACCGCACCACGGTGCCCCGGCTGCGGCCCTCGGGGGCCGGGCCCCGGTTTTGAAGTTCCGTAACGGCCTTGCCCCGCTCAAAGCGCTGGAAATAGAGGATGCCGTCCGACACCACTTCCACTTCCAGCCAGGTGGACAGGGCGTTGACCACCGAGGCGCCCACGCCGTGGAGGCCGCCGGAAACCTTGTAGCTGCCGCCGCCGAACTTGCCGCCGGCGTGGAGGATGGTGAACACCACAGTCACAGCGGGCAAGCCGGTCTTGTGCTGCACGCCCACAGGGATACCACGGCCGTTGTCGGAAACATACACCACGTTCCCAGGCAGCAGGCGCACATCGATCTTGTCACAAAAGCCTGCCAGTGCTTCGTCAATGGCGTTGTCCACGATCTCGTACACCAGGTGGTGAAGGCCCCGGGGGCCTGTGGAGCCAATGTACATACCAGGGCGCTTGCGCACTGCCTCCAAGCCTTCCAGCACCTGGATCTGGTCGCCGTCATATGCTTTTTCAGACGTTGTCATGTCGGTCATTTCGTTAATTTCCAAGCAAGAACCCTCCTATAGGAAACACCCGCCCACAAGAACAACCGGGCCGGCTGCCCGGCTGCTGAGGCTTTGTAACTGCCTATCAAAATCGAAATTTTCCTATTTATTAGTATAGCAGATTTTCACCCGGTTGTAAACAACAAACCTTGGAATCCCCCGGAAGAAAAAACCCGGAAGCCCCTGTGGGAAGGGGCTTTCCGGGCAGGAGCCGGAGAAAGGTCAACGGTCTTTTCCACCCTGTTCCAGCTCTTTTAAACGGCGCTCCACATAGGCGGGGTCGTCGTATTTTTTAAAGAAATCCCCGGTGATGTCAGGGATATCCACCGGCCGCGCCGGCTGGGCAGGCCGCCGGGGGGGAAGGGGAGGTTCGGGCCTGCGCTGGGCCTGGGGAGCCCCCTCCTGTACCGCGGTGACCCGCCGCCGCACCTGGCCGGCCTGGG
>URKX01000040.1 GCA_900548545.1 uncultured Oscillospiraceae bacterium | reverse complement strand
ATCGGCCGCAAGCAGCGCAAGCGCGATTTCCGCCGCCTGTGGATCACCCGTATTTCCGCGGCTTGCCGCATGAACGGCATCAACTATTCCACCTTTATGAATGGCCTGAAGAAGGCGGGCATCACCCTGAACCGGAAGATGCTCTCCGAGATTGCCATTGCCGATGCGGCTGGTTTCACCGCTCTGGTGGAGAAGGCCAAGGCTGCTTTATAAAAAGCTGAGAGTGCGCCCGAGGCAAGGGATTGCCTTGGGCGTTCCTGTTATTTTCCCCCTGTCACTGCCCTGACGGGGAGCTTCTAAAAGGAGAAAACTATGGACACCATCACCAGCAGGCAAAACAAAATTGTCCGGGAAGCGGCGGCACTGCTCTCTTCCGCTGAAGAACGGAAGCGGCGGGGGCAGTTCCTTTGCGAGGGGGCCCGGCTGTGTGAGGATGCCGCCCGTTCCGGCGTGGGGATCCTCCGCTGCTTTTTTACCGCCCAGGCACAGCGGAAGTATGCCCGCTATCTAGAGCCGGTGTTGTCCGCCGCCGGGGAGTCCTTCCAGGTGTCTGACCACGTGGCCCCGCTGCTTTCCTCCACCAAGCATCCCCAGGGGGTGTTCTGCCAGTGCCGCTGGCCCCAGGGGCTGCTGGCGGGCGGTTCTGTGGAGGAAGCCTCTTGCGCTGTGCTGGAAGACCTGCAGGACCCGGGCAACTTAGGCACCATCCTGCGCACGGCGGAGGCTTTGGGGGTTACCCAGGTGTACCTGCTGGGAGAGTGCTGCGACCCCCTTTCCCCCAAAGCGCTGCGTGCGTCCATGGGGGCGGCGTTCCGGCTGGGGCTGTGGATGGAGCCTTCCCGGGAGAAGCTGTGTTCCCAGCTGGAAGCCCAGGGGTTCTCGCTGCTTGCCTCTGTGCCGGACAGCGCCGCTCTCCCGGTGACCCAGGTGGACTTCTCCCAGGGAAAGCACGCGGTGTTCATCGGCAACGAAGGCAATGGCCTGCGGGAAGAAACCATTGCCCGGTGCCGGCGGGTGACCATCCCCATGGCAGGCCGGGCAGAGTCTTTGAATGCCGCGGCGGCAGCCACCATTTTGCTGTGGGAAATGGGACGGGCTGCCGGGAGGGGGGATTGCCATGGATGACCGCGCCTATTGGATTTGGATGCAGCACGCTTTTGGGGAGGGCAGCCCCATGCCTTGGAGGATCCATCAAAGCGTGCCCGGCGGGGCGGAGGGCTTTTATCGCGGCGGGCCGCGGCTGTGGAATTCTTTGGAAGTCATCCGAGAAAAGGACGCTGCCGCCCTCTACAGCTTTTCCCTGGAAGAGGCCGAGGCCCAGCTGGAATATGCCCAGCGGGTGGGCTGGCAAGTGATTACCCCGGAGTGTGGAAAATATCCCCTGGCACTGAGGAATATTTTCGACCCGCCTGCGGTATTGTATGGAAAAGGCCGCCTTCCCGATTGGGACAGCCAACCGGTGATCGCCGTGGTGGGTGCCCGGAAGGCCATAGCCCGTTCGGAGGAAAAAGGGAAAGAGTTTGGTTACCAGCTGGCCATTGGCGGTGCGGTGGTGGTCACTGGAGGGGCGGTGGGCATTGATGCCGCCGTCACCCTGGGTGCTATGAGCGGGGAAGGCCCGGTGGTCAGTGTGCTGCCCGTGGCATTGAACAGTTCCTATGTGAGCAAGAACGCTTTTTTGCGAGAGAGCATCCTGGAAAAGGGCGGGGCCCTGCTTTCCGAGTTCTTTTCCCAGCAGTCCCCGGGGTACGGCACCTTCCAGATGCGCAACCGGTTGATCACCGGCCTTTCCTGCGGCGTGCTGCTGATCCAGGCAGCCCGGAAGAGCGGCACGGTGATGTATGCCCGGTTTGCCAAGGAACAAGACCGGGATGTGTTCGTGTGGCCCGGTGAGAGGGATTCGGCAGCCTTTGCCGGCGGTTGGGATTTGATCGCCGACGGCGCTAAAGCGGTGAGCCGCGGGGAGGACATTTTAGAGGAATACGCCCACCGGTTCCAAGGGTTGCACAAAATCGTGCCCCTGTTCCCTCAAAACGGCTCTTTCCAGGAGGAACCCTTGGCTGCCCTGGCCGACCCGGGCCAGCCCCAGCTTACCCCGGAGCAAGCCGTGGCCCTGGATGCTTTGGGGGAAGCCCCCCAGTCGGTGGCCCGGTTGGAGGAGGCGGTGGGGTTCCCTGCCGGCAAGTTGCTGGGCGCCTTGACGGAACTGGAGCTGATGGGTCTGGCGGAAGCCTGCCCGGGCAAGCGGTACCGCCGGTGCAGCCCCAGCCCCGTTCAGCCGGAAAAAGAGGGGAGCTCCTCCCCGCTGACCATGACCGGTGAACAGGCGGTTGTGCTCTCCTGTTTGAAGGGGGAGCCCCAGTCTGTGGGGCAGCTGGAGGAGGCCGCCGGCCTCCCTGCCGGGAAGCTGTTGGGCATTTTGACGGAGTTGGAATTGATGGGGCTTGCGGAGTCCTGCCCAGGCAAACGGTACCGCCGTTTGTGAGAAAGGTTTCGCCAAATTTATCAATTGACAAACACTCCCCGCCGGAGTATTGTAAAATGGATCTGGATACGTCCAGAAGGGACGCCGGGGCCTTGCGCGGGACGGCTGCGGCAGGCGGGCGTCCGGGAAAATCCAGCCTGGAAGACGCCGGGCGGAGGAAAAGGAGTAAAGAAGCGAATGTCGAAACTGGTCATTGTGGAGTCGCCTTCCAAGGCGAAAACCATTCAAAAATATTTGGGAAGCGGTTATGAGGTGATGGCCTCCATGGGCCATGTCCGCGACCTGCCCAAAGCCCGTTTGAGCGTGGACGTGAAGGACCACTTCAAGCCGAAGTACAGCATTATCAAAGGCAAAGAGAAGCTGGTGAAAGAGCTGAAAGAAGCCGCCGCCAATTCCGACGGCGTGCTGCTGGCCACCGACCCTGACCGGGAAGGGGAGGCCATCTCCTGGCACCTGGCCTACATCCTGGGGCTCGATGAAAATTCCCAGGACCGTGTGACTTTCAACGAGATCACCCGCACCGGCGTGGAAGAGGGGATGTCCCATCCCCGGGCCATTGACCTGGACTTGGTGAACGCCCAGCAGGCACGGCGCATCCTGGACCGGCTGGTGGGTTACACCCTCAGCCCGTTTTTGGCCAAGACCATCCGCCGGGGGCTTTCCGCGGGACGGGTGCAGTCGGTGGCTGTGCGGATGATCGTGGACCGGGAAGAGGAGATCAAGGCTTTTGTGCCCCAGGAGTACTGGACCATCGACGCCAAACTTACCGCGCCCCCCAGCAAGGCGGTGTTTGCCGCTGCCTTTTACGGGGACGAGAATGGGGAGATCAAGATCAACTCCAAAGAGGAGTCGGACCAGCTGTTTGCCGACTTGGAAAAGGAAGAGTTCCTGGTTTCCGCTGTGAAAAAGGGCAAGAAAAACCGCTCTCCCGCCCCGCCGTTTATCACTTCCACCTTGCAGCAGGAGGCCAGCCGGAAGCTGGGCTTCCAGGCACGGCGCACCATGAAGGCCGCCCAGGAGCTGTACGAAGGCGTGGAGATCGAGGGCATGGGCTCCATCGGTTTGATCACCTATATGCGTACCGACTCTTTGCGGATTTCGGAAGACGCCATTAAGGACGCCGCCACCTATATCGAGGAGCGGTGGGGCAGCAAGTACCTGCCCTCAAAGCCCCGGCACTTCAAGTCCCGTGCCAACGCCCAGGACGGCCATGAGGCCATCCGCCCCTCCACCATCAGCCTGACCCCGGACCAGGTGATAAGCTCCCTGACTTCGGACCAGTATAAGTTGTATAAGCTGATCTGGGAGCGGTTCATCGCCTGCCAGATGGCAAACTGTGTCATGAACACCACCCAGGCCACCATCAGCGCCGGGAAGTACCTGTTTAAGGCTTCCGGGTTCAATGTGGCCTTTGAGGGCTTTACCACTCTGTATGAAGAGAGCAAGGACGAGGAGGAAAAGGCCGGCAAGGACCTGCCTCCCTTGGAGGTGGGCATGAAGCTGAAGGTCAAGGACCTGAAGGGCAACCAGCACTTCACCCAGCCCCCGCCGCGCTACACCGAGGCCTCCCTCATCAAAACCCTGGAGGAGAACGGCATCGGCCGCCCCTCCACCTATGCCGCCACTATCTCCACCATCACCACCCGGGAGTATGTCACCCGGGAGGGGAAAGCCTTCAAGCCCACGGAGCTGGGCGAGGTGATCACCAAGCTGATGAAGGAGCGGTTCCCCAAGATCGTCAACGTGAAGTTCACCGCCCAGGTGGAAGACGAGCTGGACGCTGTGCAGCGCGGTGACGAAGAGTGGGTGGACACCCTGCAAAAATTCTATGATGATTTCGACAAGACCGTCCAGAAGGCCAAGAAGGAAATGGACGGTGTGAAGATCCAGCTGAAAGAGGACGAAACCGACGTCATCTGTGAGAAGTGCGGCCGTAAGATGGTGGTGAAAGTGGGACGGTATGGGAAGTTCCTGGCCTGCCCCGGCTACCCCGAGTGCAAAAATGTGAAGAAGATCGTCAACGACACCGGCGCCGAATGCCCCAAGTGCGGCGGGAAGATCATCCAGCGCAAGTCCAAGAAGGGCCGTGTGTTTTACGGCTGCAGCGAGTATCCCAAGTGCGACTTCGTTTCTTGGGACCCGCCTTCCAAGGAGAAGTGCCCTGTCTGCGGCAAGACGCTGATGCAGAAAAAGAGCAAGGATAAGACCCTGTATTGCGTCACCCCCGACTGCACGTTCCCCGGGAAGCGCCCCGAGGAGGACGAGGATTGATGGCACAGCAGAAGGTGACCGTGCTGGGAGCGGGCCTGGCGGGATGCGAGGCTGCGTGGCAGCTGGCCCGCCGGGGGATCCCCGTGACCCTGTTTGAAATGAAACCCCAGAAGTTTTCCCCGGCTCACCATAGCCAGGGGTTCGCGGAGCTGATCTGCTCCAACTCCCTGAAAGCTGCCCGGGTGGACAGTGCCGCCGGGCTGTTAAAGGAGGAGATGCGCCGGTTTGGGTCTTTGCTGATCCGCTGCGCCCAGGAGAGCCGCGTCCCCGCCGGGGGGGCTTTGGCGGTGGACCGGGGGGAATTTTCCCGGCTTGCCACCCAGGCCATTGAGAACGAGCCCCTGATTGAGGTCCGCCGGGAGGAAGTGACCCACATCCCGGAGGGCCCGGTGATCGTGGCCACTGGCCCCTTGACCTCCCAGGGGCTTTCGGAGGAGATCCAAACCCTTTGCGGGGGCAGCCTCAGCTTTTTTGACGCTGCCGCCCCCATCGTCACCCGGGAGAGCCTGGACATGGAGCACTGCTTTGCAGCCTCCCGCTACGGCCGGGGGGACGAAGAGGGGGAGGAGGGGGACTACCTCAACTGCCCCATGAACAAAGAAGAGTACGACCGGTTTGTGGAAGAGCTGGTGAACGCGGAGCGTGCTCCGGTACACAGCTTTGACGCCCGGGACCCCAAGGTGTACGAGGGCTGTATGCCCATCGAAGTGCTGGCCTCCCGGGGGCACGACGCCATCCGGTTTGGCCCCATGAAGCCGGTGGGCCTGCGGGACCCCCGGACGGGGCACCGGCCTTGGGCGGTTTTGCAGCTGCGCACGGAAAACAGGGAACGCACCCTGTATAATTTGGTGGGGTTCCAGACCAACTTAAAGTTTGGGGAGCAGAAGCGGGTGTTCGGCATGATCCCCGGCCTTGCCCAGGCGGAGTTTGTCCGCTATGGGGTGATGCACCGGAACACCTTTTTAAACTCCCCCAGCCTGCTTTCCGGGGACTACTCCTTCCGAGGCCGGCCGGAGCTGTTCTTCGCCGGGCAGATCACCGGGGTGGAGGGGTATATGGAGTCTGCCTCTTCCGGGATCCTGGCCGGGATCAACCTGGCCAGGAAGCTTTCGGGGAAGGCTCCCCTGCTGCTGCCGGAAACCACCATGATGGGTGCCCTTGCCCGGTATATCTCCGGGTATGAGGGGAAGGATTTCCAGCCCATGGGGGCTAATTTCGGCGTGCTGCCCCCCCTCCCGGAGAAGATCCGGGACAAGCGGCAGCGGTATATGGCCTTGGCCCAGCGCGGCCTGGCCGATCTGGAACGAGCTTGTAAAGAACTGGACGAGCCTTTAGAAGAGAGCGCTTTGGGCGCGGAAGAGAGGGAGAGCGTATGAAGATCATCGTAGACGCCTTTGGCGGGGACAACGCCCCCCAGGAGATCCTGTTGGGCTGCGCCCAGGCGCGGCAAGAGCTGGGGGTGGACATCCTCCTCACCGGGGACAAGGCACGCCTGGAAGCCTGTGCCAAAGAGCTGAACGTCACCCGGGAGCTGGCCGCCATGGAGATCCTTCCCTGCGGCGAAACCTTGACCATGGAGGACGAGCCCACCAGCGTTATCCGGGAGAAGTCCGACAGCTCCATGGCGGTGGGCCTGCGTGCCTTGGCCGAGGGCCAGGGCGACGCCTTTGCCAGCGCCGGCAACAGCGGGGCTTTGGTGGTGGGCGCCACCACCATCGTCAAGCGGGTGCGGGGCGTGAAGCGGGTGGCCTTTGCCCCCATCATGCCCAAGAGCCAGGGCTTTTTCATGCTCATCGACGGGGGCGCCAACGTGGACTGCCGCCCGGAGATGCTCGCCCAGTTTGGCATGATGGGCGCCGCCTATATGAAGAACGTCATGGGCATTGAGAACCCACGGGTGGGCCTGGCCAATGTGGGTACGGAAGACCACAAGGGCGACCAGCTGCGGCAGGAATCTTTGGCACTGCTGCGGCAGTGCCCCGGCATCCAGTTCGTGGGCAACGTGGAGGCCCGGGAAATCCCCTTTGACGGGGCGGATGTGATTGTGGCCGATGGTTTTACCGGCAACATGATCTTAAAGCTCTACGAGGGCGTGGCCATGGCGCTGATGGACAAGGTCAAAGGCGTGTTCATGAGCGGCGTGAAAGGCAAGCTGGCCGCGGCCATGGTCTACAACGACCTGAAGAAGATGAAAAAAGAGCTGGACTACAACGAGCACGGCGGGGCGCCCATTATGGGATGCTCCAAACCTGTGTTTAAGATCCATGGCAGCGCCAAGGCTGCCACGGTGAAGAGCGCCCTGCGCCTGACCCGGGATTACGCCCAGTCCGGCATCATTTCCCAGATCGGGGAAGCTGTGTCGAAAAAATCTTGAGGAGGTGGAGCCATGCTGTCCCTGGAAGAGTATGAAAAGCGCATCGGCTACCGCTTTAAAAACAAAGACCTTTTGGAAACGGCCCTGACCCACTCCTCCTTTGCCAACGAGCACAAGTGTAAAAGCTACGAGCGGCTGGAGTTTTTGGGGGATTCCGTCCTGGGCTTTGTCACGGCGGAATATTTGTTTGAAAACTTCCCCCAGCTCCCGGAAGGCCAGCTGACCAAGACCAGGGCTTCCCTGGTGTGCGAGCGCAGCCTGTGCGGGTTCTCCAAAACCCTGCGCGTGGGGGATTTTCTGCGCCTGAGCCACGGGGAACGCCACTCCGGCGGCCGGGAGCGGCCCAGCATCCTGGCGGACGTGTTCGAGTCCACCACCGCTGCCATCTACCTGGACAGCGGCAGCCTGGAGGAAGCCAAGAAGTTCATCCTGCGGTTTATTATCCCCGCGGCCAAGGCCCAAAGTGTCAAACCCTTTAAGGACTATAAAACCACCTTGCAGGAGATCATCCAGCAGAACCCGGAAGAGCGGCTGGAGTATGTGGTCACCGGGGAAAGCGGCCCGGACCACGACAAGCACTTCACCGTGGAGGTGCACCTGAACTCCAACGTCATTGGCAAGGGGGGCGGCCGCAGCAAGAAGGAAGCCGAACAGCAGGCCGCCCGGGAAGCTTTGGAGTTGATGGGCTATTGAACCGGGGGAACATCGCCCTGTTTGTGCCCCATGTGGGGTGCCCCTGCCGTTGCAGCTTCTGCGATCAGTGGGCTATCACCGGCGGGTCACAGCCCCCCACTCCAGCCCAGGTGTGGGAAGCTGCCCGGGCCGGGGCCCAGCGTTGGGGGAGCCAGGTGGGTGGGCTGGAGATCGCCTTTTTTGGCGGCAGCTTTACCGCCATCCCCCGGCAGCAGATGCTGTCCCTGCTGGAGCCGGCCAAACAGGCGGTGGAGCGCTGGGGGTATCACGGCATCCGGTGCTCCACCCGTCCGGACGCTGTGGATGAGGAAACCTTGGCCTTGCTGAAACGATATCACGCGACGGCGGTGGAGCTGGGGGCCCAGTCCATGGATGAGGAGGTGCTCCGCCTGAACCGCCGGGGCCACACTGCCCAGGACACCCGCAGGGCCGCGGCTTTGATCAAAGGGGCGGGCCTGGAACTGGGGCTTCAAATGATGACAGGGCTGTACGGTTCTACCCCGGAAAAAGACCTGGACACCGCCCGGCAGCTGATCGCCTTGGGGCCGGATACCGCCCGGATCTACCCCACCATTGTGTTGGAACATACGGAGCTGGCCCGGCTTTACCGGGAGGGTTTGTACCGGCCCCAGACTTTGGAAGAGGCGGTGGAGCTGTGCGGGAAAGCGCTGCCTCTGTTTGAAGCAGCCGGGGTGAGGGTGATCCGCATGGGGCTTCACGCCCAGACGGATGTGGAGGCCCGGAAAGTGGCCGGCCCTTACCACCCGGCCTTTCGGGAGCTGGTGGAGAGCCGGGTGTTCCTCCGCCGCCTGGAGGAAGATCTGGAGCGCTGGGGGCCTGGATGCTACCGGGTGAAGGTGCATCCCAAAAGCCTGTCCGTAGCCGTGGGGCAGAAGCGCAAAAACCTGGAAGCCCTGGCCAGCCGTGGGTTTACCGTGGGAATGGTTCCAGAGGAGAGCGTCCCGCGGGGGGAGTTTCTAGTGGAACAGGCGGAAATCGAGTGAAAGAGGGAAAGCCATGATTTTAAAATCTTTGGAGTTGCAGGGGTTTAAGACCTTCCCCGACAAGACCACCCTGGATTTCCAGCGGGGGATCACCTCGGTGGTGGGGCCCAACGGCAGCGGGAAAAGCAACATCAGCGACGCCATGCGCTGGGTGCTGGGGGAGCAGTCTGTGCGTACCCTGCGCTGCTCGAAGATGGAGGACGTGATCTTCAACGGCACGCCCCAGCGGAAGGCCCTGGGGTACGCCGAGGTCACCCTGACCATTGACAACGCCGACCGGGGTCTGCCCTTTGACAACGACACCGTGGCGGTCACCCGGCGGTATTACCGTTCCGGGGAGAGCGAGTACCTCATCAACAAAACCACCGTGCGCCTGAAGGACATCAACGAGCTGTTTATGGACACGGGCCTGGGAAGAGACGGCTATTCCATCATCGGTCAGGGCAAGATCGACAGCATTGTGGCCGCCCGTTCCGAGGACCGCCGGGAGATCTTTGAGGAGGCCGCAGGCATTTCCCGCTACCGTTACCGCAAAGAGGAGTCTGAACGGCGGCTTGCCAAGGCCGAGGACAACCTGGTGCGGCTGCGGGACATCCTCACCGAGCTGGAAGACCGGGTGGAACCACTGCGGATCCAGGCGGAAAAGGCCCAGCAGTTTATCGCCTTTGACCAGGAAAAGAAAGGCTTGGAGATCGGCATTTGGCTCACCACCCTGGACCGTTCCGGCGCCGTGCTGCGGGAACACGGGGAGAAGATGGCCTTGGCCCAGGCCCAGCACAACGAGCTGGAAGAGGAGATCCAGTCCATTGCCCAGCGCACCGAGGAGAACTACCGGCAGACCAACCAGTGCACCGTGGAGATGGAGGAGGCCCGGAACCAGGCTGCTGCCTTGGACGGGGAAGCCGTCCGGGCCCAGGGAGAGGCAAGCCTTTTGGAAAACGACGCTGCCCACAACCGGGAGAGCATCCAGCGATTTGAAGGGCAGATCGCCGAAACCTCCCGTTCCGGGGAGGACACGGGCCGGGAGATCCGGGAGAAGCGGGAGGAAATTGCCCAAAAGGAGCGCCAGATCGCTGACAGCCGGGACCGCCTGCTGCAATTCACCCAGCGGCTGGAAGAGCTGCGCCGCGGTGCGGATGAGGCCACCCAGAAGATGGAACAGGCCGCCCAGCAGCTGGCCCAGTACAACGCCTCCCTTGCGGAGCAGCGCATCCGGCTGTCCTCCACCCAGTCCTCCATGGCGGAGATCCGTCTGCGGGCCGGGGCGGTGGAAGACAGCGTCAAACAGGCCCGGGAGCGCTTGGCTGCCGCCCAGGAAGAGGCTGACCAGTTGAAGGAAATGCTGGCAGAGGCAGAGCAGGCGGTTTCCGGCCGGGAGAACGCAGTGCGGGGTTATGAAATGCGTTTGGAAGGCCGCCGCAAGCGGGCCAACGCCGCCCGGGAAGCCTGGAACCAGCTGACCTTGGACGTGGGGGAGCAGCAGCGCCGCGCCAAGCTGTTGGAGGATTTGGAACGCAACTTGGAAGGCTTTGCCCAAAGCGTGAAACAGGTGATGAAAGAGGCGGGCCGGGGGATGCTTGCCGGCATTTGCGGGCCTGTGACCCAGCTGCTGAAGACGCCCCGGGAGTATGCCGTGGCCTTGGAAACCGCCTTGGGCGCCGCCATGCAGAACGTGGTGGTGGAAACGGAACAGGATGCCAAAAACGCCATCCGGCTGCTAAAGCAGCGGGACTGGGGCCGGGCCACGTTCCTTCCCCTGACCACCATCCGGGGAAGCACCTATGACCCCCGGGACATCCGGGAGATGCCAGGGTTTGTGGGGATGGCCAACAGCCTGTGTTCTTGTGAACCTAAGTACAACCAGGTCCGGGATTCCCTGTTGGGCCGGGTGGCCGTGGCAGAGGACCTGGACAGCGCCACCGCCATCGCCAAGCGGACGGGCTACCGCCTGCGGGTGGTGAGCCTGGACGGCCAAGTGGTCAACGCAGGCGGCTCCTTGACCGGCGGTTCCAAAGGGCGCAACTCTGGGCTGCTCAGCCGGGCTTCCGAGATCCAGCGGATCCGGGAAAAGGCCGCGGCCCTGCAAAAGCAGGCCGACGCCGCCCAGCAGGAATTCCGCCAGCGCCAGGGGGAACTCTCCTCCTGCGAGGCGGAATTGGACGCCGCCCGCGGGGAACTGTCCGCTGCCCAAGAAGAGCGGATCCGTATTGCTGCGGGGCGTTCTCAGGTTTCTAGGGAGCTGGAGCAGCTGGCGGAAACCGCTGCCAATTTGGAGCGGGAACAGACGGATTCTACCGGCCGTTTGGAAGAGCTTTCCCAACGGGAGAAAGAGGTGCGGGCAGCCATTGCCCAGCTGGAAGAGCAGGTCAACGCCGCCCAGGAGGAAAACCAGGCCCTTTCCGGTTCCCGGCAGGAGCAGGTGGCCCGGTGCGACGACATCTCCCAGACTATCCAGGAGATCCGCATGGGGGAATTTTCCGCCCAGAAAGACCGGGACGCCTTGGCGGCTGCCGTGGCCGGCCTGGAAGAGCGGAAGCGGGATTCCGCCGGGGCTGTGGAACGGCTGCAAGGGGAGATTGCCGTCCTGCAGGAGAAAAACGCCCAGCTGGAGCAGCAACGCCAGGAAACCCTGGAAAACGCCCAGCGTTTGAAGGACCAGGCCCAGGCCAAGCGGGAAAGCTTGGAGGCCATTGCCCAGAAGCGGCAGGCCCTGGAGCAGGAGTCCCAAAAGCTGCGGGAGCGGGAGCGGGAAGCCATCTCCCAGCGGGAGAACGTGGGCCGGGAGCTGTCCCGGCTGCAAGAGCGGTCGGACAACCTTCAAAAGGAGTACGACCAGATCATCTCCCGGCTGTGGGAAGAGTATGAGCTCACCCGGCGGGAGGCCGAGGAAGTGGGGGAAAAGATCGAGGACCTGCCCGCTTCCCAGAGGCGTCTTGCCGAGCTGAAAAACAAGATCAAGGCCCTGGGCGCCGTCAATGTGGGCGCTGTGGTGGAGTATCAGGAAGTTTCCCAGCGCTACCAGTTTTTAAAGGGACAGGTGGAAGATGTGGAAAGGTCCAAAGCTGAGCTTTTGGACTTGATCCAAGACTTGACCCGCCATATGCGCCAGCAGTTTACTGAGCGGTTTTCCCAGATCAACCAGAACTTCGGGCAGATCTTCCGGGAGCTGTTCGGCGGCGGCGCGGCGGAGCTGTCCTTTACCGACGACAGCGACGTGCTCACCTCGGGCATTGAGATCAAGGTCCACCCGCCGGGGAAGATCGTCACCCATATCGAGTCCCTGTCCGGCGGGGAGAAGGCCCTGGTGGCCATCTCCATCTACTTTGCCATCATGCGGGTCAACCCGCCGCCCTTCTGCGTGCTGGATGAGATCGAAGCCGCCCTGGACGATGTGAACGTGGCCCGTTTTGCCCAGTACCTGCGGCGGATGAGCGGGAATACCCAGTTTATCACCATCACCCACCGCCGGGGCACCATGGAAGGCTCGGATATGCTGTATGGCGTCACCATGCAGGACCAGGGCATCTCCAAGCTTTTAGCCCTGCGCACCGAAGAGGCAGCCCAGTTCAGCGCGTGATATTTCAACAGAGAGGAAGAAGACTATGGGCTTTTTTGATAAGATCCGGGAGGGCTTGAAAAAGACCCGGGACAACATCAGCGGGCAGATCACCCAAATGGTGAACTCCTTCACCAAGATCGACGAGGAGCTTTTTGAGGAGCTGGAAGAGCTGTTGGTCATGGGGGACGTGGGGGTGAACACCGCCGGGTACATCTGCGGCCAGCTGCGGAAAAAGATCAAGGAAAAGGGCATCACCGACCCCAGCCTGATCATGGGGGAATTGAAAGCCATCGTTTCAGAGATGCTCCAAGGGGACAACCAGCTGCACATTGGCACAAGGCCTTCCATCATCCTGGTGATCGGCGTCAATGGCGTGGGCAAGACCACCACCATCGGCAAGCTGGCCTCCCGCTTGAAAGGGGAGGGCAAGTCGGTGATCCTGGGGGCTGCCGATACCTTCCGCGCCGCCGCTATCGAGCAGCTGGAGGTCTGGGCAGAGCGGGCCGGGGTGCCCCTGATCAAGCATAAAGAGGGGGCCGACCCTGCCGCCGTGGTGTTCGACACCATTGCAGCGGCCAAAGCCCGGAACTGCGACGTGATCATCTGCGACACCGCCGGCCGGCTGCACAACAAGAAAAATCTGATGGACGAACTGGGGAAGATCTCCCGGGTCATCGACCGGGAGCTGCCCGGCGCCGACCGGGAAACCCTGCTGGTGCTGGACGCCGCCACCGGTCAGAACGCAGTGAACCAGGCCCGGGAATTCCAAAGCGCCGCGGGGATCACCGGCATTGTGCTCACCAAGTTGGACGGCACCCCCAAGGGCGGCGTGGTGCTGCCCATCATGCAGGATCTGGGCCTGCCGGTGAAGTTCATCGGCGTGGGGGAGCAAGTGGACGACTTGCAGCCCTTTGACCCGGGTGCCTTTGCTGACGCCCTGTTTGACAACCAGCCCGATGAAACCCCCGCCTTTGCAGAGGACCGGGAGGCCCTGGCCCGCCAGGAGCAAGAGCGGGAAGAGGCCCAGCGGCAGGAACTCCTGGAGCAGGAGACCCTGGAAGCTGCTGAGGAGCCGGAGACGCAACGGGAAGAGCCTCTTACCGAGGAAAGCCTGCTTTCGGACATAGACGCCATGTTGGAGGAGCAGCCGGAGGAAGCAGAAGAGGAACCCCAGGAAGAACAGCCGGAAAAGAAACGCCGCCGGTTCTGGCCCTTTGGCCGCAAGCGGGACGAGGAATAAGGAAAGGGGAAGGAACATGAAATTTGTCATTGCCACCCACAACAAGGGGAAGGTTGTAGAATTTAAGCGGATGCTGGAACCCATGGGCATTGAAGTGGTCACCGCGGAGCTATCCGAGCCGGAGGAGAACGGCACCACCTTTGGGGAGAACGCCTTTATCAAAGCGGACTCCGCCTGCAAGGAAACGGGCCTGCCCGCCGTGGCGGATGACTCCGGCCTGTGTGTGGACTATCTGGACGGGGCGCCGGGGATCTACTCAGCCCGGTTCGCGGAGCCTGGGAAGCGGCGTCTGACGGTGTTGGAAAAGCTGAAAGGTGTGCCAGAAGAGCAGCGGGGCGCCCACTTTGTCAGCGCGGTGTGCTGCGTGTTCCCCAACGGGGACCGCATTGACGCGGAGGGCAAATGCTACGGCACCATTGCCTTTGAGTCCCGGGGGGAGAACGGCTTTGGCTATGACTCCATCTTTGTCCAGGACGGCCGCACCTTTGGAGAGATGACCGATGAGGAAAAGGACGCCCGCAGCCACCGGGGCAGGGCCTTTGCGGAGTTTGAGGAAAAACTGCGGGAGTATTTGAAGGGGAAAGGGTGAGCCCCATGAAAAACGATTGCGGCTTGGACTGCTCCCAATGCCCCGCAGTGGACCGCTGTGCCGGATGCGCCGCCACCGATGGCAAGCCCTATGGAGGCACTTGTGTGCTGGGGGAATGCTGCAAGGCGGGAGGCTGTGCCGCCCCTGGAAGCTGCTTTTCCGGGCAGTGCTCCTTGAAAGAGCAGCTCTGCGGGGAGTTTAACGCCCTGCACATCCCCGGCATGGAAAAGGTGACGGACCTGAATGCCCTGCCCGGGTCCTACATCAATTTGGAGTACACCCTGCCCAGCGGCCAGAAAGTGAAGTTTTGGGACGACAAGCGGGTGTATTTGGGCAACCAGCTGTGCAAGGGCGACGGCAGCGGCCGGTGTTTCGGCCTGACAGCCGATGAGCAGTGGCTGCTGGTGTGCGAATATGGAGATAACGGCGCCGACCCGGAGATTGTGGCTTTCCGGCGGCGGGAAAAGTAAACGATACAGGAGAATGCATGATGTTGACAAGCAAACAAAGAGCCTACCTCCGCTCCTTGGCGGTGAACGAGGACACCATTTTGATGATGGGCAAATCCGGCATGAGCCCGGAACTGGTAAAGCAGGCGGACGACGCCCTGGAAAAGCGGGAGCTGATTAAAGGCCGGGTGCTGCCGGAGTCCTCCCCCATGACTTCTCGGGAGGCTGCGGAGGAGATCGCCCGGCAGACAGGAAGCGATGTGGTGCAGGTGATCGGGTCCCGGTTCGTGCTGTACCGGAGAAAGAAAAAGGACCCCAAGATCGTCCTGCCCCGGTGAGAGGGAACGCCTTGAAAACGGGAATCTACGGGGGCACGTTCAACCCCATCCACCGGGGGCATTTGCACCTGCTGAAGGAATTTACCCAGCGGCTTTCCCTGGACCGGGTGCTGCTGATCCCCACCCATGTGCCGCCCCACAAGGCTGCCCCCGACCTGGCCAGTGCGAAGGACCGCATGGAAATGTGCCGCCTGGCCGCGGGGAGCCAGCCCCACTTAGAGCTTTCCGATTTGGAGATCCGCCGGGAGGGGAAGAGCTACACCGCTGAAACCCTGGAGGAGCTTCACGCCCTCTACCCCCAAGATGAGCTGTACCTGCTGATGGGGGAGGATATGTTCCTCACGGTGGAGCATTGGTACCGGCCGGAAACCATCTTCTTTTTGGCCACGGTGTGTGCCACCCCCCGGAGCCTTCACGGCATGGGGAAGCTCCAGGCCAAAAAGGACGAGTACCAGGCACGCTACGGTGCCCGGTGCCTGCTGGAAGATATCCCCTACCTGCCGGTGTCCTCCACCCAGGTGCGGGAGTATGTGAAGGCGGGGAAGGACATCGCCCCTTTGGTGCCGGAGGCGGTGGCGGGCTATATTCGAGCCCGGGGCCTTTACCGGGGTGAAATAGTGTGACAGGGGGAAAAGGTATGCGCGTTGATTTTAACCAAATGCAGGAGATGACCCTGCCCTGCCCCCATCAGGGCACCGGGCAGATGTCCCTGCGGGCCTATGTGGGCCCGGGGGATCTGGTGCTTCTGACGGTGGAAGTGGGCCCAGAAGAAAAGGGGGAGATAGGATGACCTACCAGGACTATGAGCAGGAAGTGCAGCGTCACTTGACCGACCGCCGGTTTTACCACAGCCAGTGTGTGGCCAGGGAGGCTGCCCGGCTGGCCCAGCGCTATGGGGCCGACATGGAAAAAGCCAGGCTTTGCGGCATCCTTCACGACATCATGAAGGACACGCCCCCTGAGGAACAGTTGAAAATCCTTGAGGATTCTGGTATAATACTCACCAAAACCCAGCGGCAGAACAAGAAATTGTGGCACGCCCTTTCCGGCGCTGCCTATTTGGAAACTGTCCTGGGCATCACCGATGGAGAGGTGATCTCCGCAGTGGCCTGCCACACCAGCGGAAAAGGGGACATGACCCTGCTGGAAAAGGTGCTGTTTGTGGCGGACTATATCTCTGCCGACCGGGATTATCCCGGGGTGGAGGGGCTCCGCCGGGTAGCGGACCGCAGCTTGGAGGAAGCTATGGTGGAGGGGATCCTTTTCACCGTGAACGAATTGATGGAGCAGCGCCTGCCTGTGGCGGCGGAATCCATCTCGGCGTATAACGACGCCATTTTTACTTTAGAAGAAAAAAAGGAGCAGCTGCTATGACGTCTTTGGAATTGGCAAGAAAAGCGGCCACTTTCTTGGATAGCAAGAAGGCGGAAAAGCTGAACGTGATCGAAGTGGACAGCATTTCCAGCCTGGCGGATTATTTTGTCATCGCCACGGGCAACAACAACACCCATGTGCGGGCCCTGGCCGACGAGCTGGATGAGCGCATGAAGGCCGAAGGCCTGCCCCCTGCCCGGATGGAGGGGTACCGGTCCAATTCCTGGATCCTGCTGGATTGGGGCAGCGTGGTGGTGCACATTTTCACCCAGGAAGGCCGTGACTTTTACGACCTGGACCGCCTGTGGGCAGACGGCAACAAGATAGATTGGCAAGAAACCTAATACCCCGCAAAACGGCGCACGCACTTGCGGTGGGCGATCGTTGCCGCTGGCTGCGGGAGGGTTTTCCCAAGCTTTGCGGCGCCAAGCAAGGGGAGTAAGCGCAGCGCACGTGAGTGTCCATGCCCACTGTAGGTGCGTTAGTCGGAAGGGCGCTTGCCTACTCCAGCATGGTAAAAATCGCGGACTGCGAGGAACAGTCGCCAAGCAAGGGGAGTAAGCGCAGCGCACGAAATCGCGAAGTAAAAGTTCTTTGCTTACTTTCTTTCAAGAAAGTAAGGGAAAGGGTTGATGAAAGATGAAGTATGATCATAAAGCCATTGAACCCAAATGGCAGGAAAAATGGGAAGAAACAGGGGTGTTCCATGCCGAGAACGGCTCGGATAAACCCAAGTATTACGCCTTGATCGAGTTCCCCTACCCCTCCGGGCAGGGGCTGCACGTGGGCCATCCCCGGCCCTATACCGCCCTGGACGTGGTGGCTAGAAAGCGCCGGATGCAGGGCTACAACGTGCTGTACCCCATCGGCTGGGACGCCTTTGGCCTGCCCACCGAGAACTACGCCATCAAGAACCACGTGCATCCCGCCGAGGTGACCAAGCAGAACATTGCCCGGTTTAAAAAGCAGATCCAGTCTTTGGGCATCAGCTTTGACTGGAGCCGGGAAATCTCCACCACCGATCCCGAGTACTACAAGTGGACCCAGTGGATTTTCCTCCAGCTGTTCAAGAAGGGCCTGGCCTACAAAAAGGAAATGAACGTGAACTGGTGCACCTCCTGCAAGTGCGTGCTGGCCAACGAAGAGGTGGTCAACGGCGTGTGCGAGCGGTGCGGCAGCGAAGTGGTCCACAAGGTGAAGAGCCAGTGGATGCTGAAGATCACCGCCTATGCCCAGCGGCTCATCGATGACCTTGACCTGGTGGACTACCCCGAGCGGGTGAAGACCCAGCAGAAGAACTGGATCGGCCGCTCCACCGGCGC
>URKX01000039.1 GCA_900548545.1 uncultured Oscillospiraceae bacterium | reverse complement strand
CAAACGCAAAAAGAAAATCGCCGCCGCTGTCTACCTGTATCAGGTGGACAACGACAGCGAATGGGGCGAGATTTCGTTTAATTTTGAGGCTGGAATAACAGAAATTGTCCAGTTAGCAGAGCGGGATACAATGGTAGGCAAAGATAGATTCATTGACATCAGGTGCTCTGCAGGATGTGATCAGTGCTATTTATGTGGGTGTGCCGGATAAATCTTTGGGTAAACGTCAGCAGAAAAGCGAAATCTGTTACGATGGTGCAGGCTTTATTCAGCTGAATTTATTGACGCAAGAAGAAACGGCATGACTGAAGTCACGCCGCACTCTCCCACGAAAATTATTTTTTTAAGTTTTTACTGTTTTATGGGCACCGCTGTATTGGGGTGGCCTCTTTCTATGGGGGGCACACGGTTCAACGGTTAACGGTGGCATCCATGTAAAAATGCAGAAAAAAGCAGCCTTCTCTGAGCTCTTTGTGTTGCAATGGTTGCTGGATGTGCGCTTCCTTAGACGCCTATCCTGGTCAATCCCGTAAGATAACACCACGCCCATCGTACATCCGGGAAGGGGAGGCGGAAAGCAGCAGGACACCCTCAATGAATCCCCAGATGGCCACGGCTATGGTGGCTAGGCCACAGGTGAAGATACCGCCAACTAGCGAAACCAGCAACTGGATTACCCCCCGGGTGGTAAAGCCCAGGTAGAAGTTGTGGATCCCCAAAGTGCCCAGCAGGATCCCTAAAAGGCCCGCTGCCAGACGGCTTTTTTGCAGATAGCCAGCAGGCGGCACTGAGTACTGGGGCTGGTAATAAGGCTGTTGAGGCGGCTGGTACTGGGTGTTGTATTGGGGGGCGCCATACTGGGGCGCACCATAGGAAGGGTCGTTGTAGGAGGGCTGTTCATAGTGGGGCTGTTGATAGGCGGGTTCAGGCTGAGGCGGTTCTGGGGCATGGGGCGGTTCGGGAGTGTGGAAGGGGTCGCCCTGGAAGGGATCCGGTTCATTGGGGTCCAAGGTCAGGTGGGGCACCTGGTTGTTATAAGGGGTTGCCACGGGAGCCTCTGGGGCAGCGGCTGCTTCCGGCCCCATAGGCTGCCCCTGGGGGGCTGGCTGGGGCTGAGGTTCCGGTTGTTGTTCCGGGGTGGGTTGGCCCTGCAGCGGGTTGTTGTCAAAGTCTGTCATGGGGATTCTCCTTTTCAAAAAGCGGTGATGTCAGTCTTTCAAAAATACGCCATTGGCATCGGTGCTGATGCGGCCGTCTAAAATACGCACGCCGTCCACAATGCCCCAAATGAACATGATAATGGCACCAACGCCGCAGGTGAACAGAGACAACAGCAGCTGCAGCAGCCCCCGGGAGGTGTTGCCCAAGTAAAAGCTGTGGATGCCGTAGGTGCCCAGGAGGATAGCCAAGACCCCGGCGGCCATCCGGCTTTTCTGCACATAGCCGGGAGGGGGTTCCATGCCCGCCTGGGGCTGGTATTGTGGCGGGTTGTACATGGGCGGCTGGCCAGAATTTTGGTTGTAGTTATAGTAATCAGGCATAGTAGTTCCATTCCTTTCCCGTTCCGCCGGCGAAAACTTAGGACGCACAGCGGATGGATTCCAACCGTTTGAAAAGTGGTGTTTTTTCTTTGTCTTTATCTTACACTACCCGTTTTTGAAAATCAACCCGAGGGAGGGTTTAGTAAGATAAAATTAAAAACTGAAAGATTTTTTCAAGAAATTTTCGAAAAGTTGTCCTCTAGAGGGCAACTTTTCGCCGTTTTGTAGGGATGGATGGAAGTGGGTTTTCAGCCCGCTCCCAGAAAGGAGGATACGATGCTGGGATTCCGAAAAAAGGAACAGAGGGTGGCTGCCAGTGTGCAGACCCGCCCGGAGGAATCCTTCCGGCTGGGCAGGGGAATGCCTCCCGGCCCGGGGGAAAGGGCCTTGTACCGGGCCCTTCGGGAGAATGTGCCGATCATCGACGCGTCTATCTACAAACTGCGCAGGCTTTTGGGGAGCTTCCAGGTGGAGTGCCCGGACAAGGCGGCCCAGGAGGCCTTAGAGCGCTTTCTGGCGGATGTGCCGGTGAACGCGGCAGGACAGGGGATCGATGCCTTTTTGGGCACCTATTTTGAGGACCTGCTTACCTATGGCAACGCGGTGGGAGAGATGGTGGTGTCTGGGGGGCAGGTGGCCGCCCTGTACAACGCCTCCCTGGAGTGCGTAGAGCTGGAGCAGGCCGGCCCCTTGGAGGCGAAAGTTTCGGTATGGGACGGGAGCAGGCGCAGGGGATGCCCCTATCCCCAGCTGCTGCTGATCTCCGCCCTGAACCCGGAGGCCGGTTCCGTCCGGGGGACGTCCCTGCTGCGGGGGCTGCCCTTTGTCAGTGAAACGCTGTTGAAGATCTACAAGACATTGGGCGTCAACTGGGACCGGCTGGGCAACGTGCGGTTTGCCGTCACCTGCAAGCCGGACCCCTCCGGCCTGTACGCCGGGGAGCGCGCCCAGCAGATGGCCCAGGAGTGGCGCCGGGCCATGCGGGCTGGGGAAGTGAATGACTTTGTGGCAGTGGGCGACGTGTCTATTAAGGCCATCGGCGCAGACAACCAGATCCTGGACAGCGACGTGCCTGTGCGGCAGATGCTGGAGCAGATCGTGGCAAAACTGGGGGTTCCCCCCTTCCTGCTGGGGCTTTCCTGGTCTTCCACAGAGCGGATGTCCAGCCAGCAGGCGGATATGCTCACCAGCGAGCTGGATGCCTACCGCAGGGTGCTCACCCCGGTGGTGCGGAAGATCTGCCGTACGTGGCTTGCCCTGTCCGGGTTTGAAACCGAGTGCCAGGTGGAATGGGATGAGATCACCATGCAGGATGAGGTGGACCACGCCAACGCCCGGTACCTCACTGCCCAGGCCTGCCAGTTGGAAAGGGAGGAGGAAACAGAATGAAAGAGGGGTTTGTGCGAAAGGACGTAAGCGGATCCCCGGACATGGAGAAAATCAACCGGTATACCCGCAGGCCGTATAGCCCGGAGGAGGTGTACACCTTTTCCCTGGTGCTGTGCGACAACCAGGTGGACCGGGATTACGAGCGGTTCTCCCTGGAAGCGTTGGAGGGCTTGCGGGACTTGTTCCCGGGGAAGACCTGCCTGTTTGACCACCAGCGCAGCTCTGCCAATCAGACTGCCAGGATCTACGACACGGGGCTGGAGTCGGAGCCGGGGAACATCACCCAGGCAGGGGAAGTGTACACAAAGCTCACCGCGAAGGCGTATTTGCCCCGCACGGAGAAAAACCGGGAGGTCATCGAGTTGATCGAAAGCGGCATTTTAAAGGAGGTCAGCGTGGGGTGCAGCATGGGCCGTTCTGTGTGTTCCATCTGCGGCAAGGAAAACTGCCAGCACGTGAAGGGCCGCACCTACGGCGGACAGCTGTGCCACCGGGTGCTCTCTGACCCCAGGGATGCCTATGAGTGCTCGTTTGTGGCGGTGCCAGCCCAGCGGGCCGCCGGCGTGGTGAAACAGTTTGAAGGAGGTTTGCCTGTGGATTACGAAAAACAGTTGGAGTCCGCTGGGAAGGAGGGCCTGCATCTGACCGGTCCCCAAGCCCGGGAACTTTTGGGCCTGGTGAAGGAGTGGAAAGAACAGGCCAGCTGGGGCCGCTCCTATCGGGAGAGGCTCCAGGGGGAAGTGCTGAAGTACAGCGCCATCCTCCAGCCGGACCTGCCCCGGGCGGTGATGGAGTCCGCCATCAAGGGGCTTTCGGTGGGGGAACTTGCCCAGATGGCCCAGACCTATGAGAAAATGGCTGGGGAGCGGCTTCCCTTGAAGCCTCAGCTGGCCCCGGAATTTTCCAGGGAAAAAGCCGGCGAGCAAAACGGCGAGTTCCGCATTTGACCGCTGCTCCAAGACCGTGAAAACAGGAAAACAGAACGTCCGGCGCTGAAATCTGCGCCGCGCATTTGAGAAAGGGAGGATTTTTACCTATGGCAAGATTTGAAACAATCGCACTGGAAAAAGGAATGTACAACGTCCCCGGCAAAACCTTCACCCAGGTATTGGAAAGCTTGGACAGCTCGGAAAACTACCGAGGTACCGCGTTGGAAGGCCTGGATGCCTTCCAGCGGCAGCTCAAGCGCTTTAACATCAAGGTCAGCGGCGCTGGTTCCGACGCGGTGGAGCAGTTCTTCGCCACCACCGGCGGCGCAGCCCTGTTCCCGGAATACGTTGCCCGGGCAGTGCGCCAGGGCATGGAACGTGTGAGCAAACTCAGCGACTTGGTGGCCACGGTCACCAAGGTGGAGGGCATCGATTACCGCACCATGGACCCGGAAGGCGGCGACTGGAACCCCGCCACCGTCACCGAAGGCAACCAGCTGCCCCAGGCAAACCTGCGGATGGGCACTGGCCTGGTGACCCTGCATAAGCGGGGCCAGGTGCTCTCCAGTTCTTACGAGGTGCTGCGCCTGCAAAAACTGGACCTGTTCACGGTGGCCCTTGCCCAGGTGGGCGCCGGGATCGCCGCTGCCCAGATGGGCGACGCAGTGGATGCCTTGATCAACGGGGACGGCAGCAAAGAGGGCATCAGCTTCACCCCTGCGGCTGGTGGCACTACCCTGGCCTACAGCGATTTCCTGACCCTGTGGGGCAGCCTTTCCCCCTACCAGCTGAACGTGATCCTGGCGGGCACCGACGGCATCCAGAAGCTGCTCTCCATTGAGGAGTTTAAGGACGCCCAGGCGGGCTTGAACTTCCAGGGCACCGGCAAGCTGTGCACGCCTTTGGGCGCTACCCTGGTCCATGTGCCCTCCATGGAGGCAGGGAAGGTCATTGCCCTGGACAAGCACTGCGCCCTGGAGATGGTCCAGGCCGGCGACGTGTGCGTGGACAGTGACCGGCTGATCGACCGTCAGCTGGACAACATCGCCATCAGCTCCACAGCTGGGTTTGCCCGGATCTTCTCCGATGCGGCCCAGGGTGTCAGCTACACAGTGGAATAAGGGACGGCTGAGGGGGAGGGGGGGACCCTCCCCCTTTTCCTTTATTTACGCTTGGAAAAGGAGGACAAGATGAAACTTGATACGACTGTGGTAAAGACTGTGTTTTCCCAACTGAGCGGGGAAGCGGCAAACCCGGAAGGTACCGACCGGGAAGTCCTTTGCGCGGCCTTGTGCGACCAGTGTGCCCGCCAGGTGGAAGGCCTGTTGCGGCAGGATCTGGCAGAAGAGGACCTGGCCCCCTGGGAAAGCGCCCTGGAGGAGCTGGCGGCTGCCCAGGCTTTTTACCAGTTGCTGCTCACCGAAGAGGCCGTGACGCCCCCCAGCCTGTCCGCCGGGGATTTGAAGATCACCCAGGGCGGGGGCAGTGAAAAAGCAGCCCGGCTGGTGGCGGAAAGGCGGAGGGCGGCCTCCCCGGCACTGCGGGAAGAAGGGTTCTATTTCGGCAGAGTCGGAAAGGAGGATGCCCATGACGCGGCGCAGTGACAACTGGTTCCGGCGGGTGGGGGAGGTCACCCTCACCAAAGAGGACGGCAGCCAGGTTGGCGGTTGGGGGACGGTGCTCCCCTGGAATGAAAAGGAAGCGGACTTGTGGGGGGAGCGCCTCCACTTTTTGGGCAGGCTGACGGCCCCGCTGTACCGGTTTGTGGGAAGTTTCCCGGAGCTTTTGGAGGCCCGTGGGGCAAAGCTTGTGCAGGGGGATAGCGCTTACCGGGTGCTCCGCTCGGAAACAGTCACCCTGTGTGGGAAACGCCTGTTTGAGCAGGCCCTGTTGGAAAGGTGGGAGGACAATGGTAACTGATCTGTTGGACGGGCTGCTGGACTTTTTGTCCCAACAGCTGGAAGGCGTGGAATTTTGCCGGGCTTGGAGCCCTGGATGGGGTTCCCGGTTGGTGGAACAGCCGGTGGTCAGCGGGGAGGTGCTCTCTTCCCAATGGACGGGGGAGCAGGGGGAAACGGTGATCCGGCTTTCCGTGTTTGCCCCGGAAGCCCGGGCCCTTCGCGAGACGGCGGATGGGTTGGAACAGGCCCTCCGGCAAAGCTGTCCCGGCTGTGTGGGACTGCTCCGGGAAGAGGAAGGGGAGGACAGCCAAACACGGCTGCACTGCCTCTCCCTGCGGTTGACGTTCCCCACGGGGGATGCCAATGGCTATGAAGGGATCCCTGTGGAACTGGGAGGGAAATCCTACCGGGTGGCAGGGGTGTCCGTGGCCATGTCCCTTTCCGGCAAAGAGTTGGTGGCCATCGGGGAGGGGGTCCCCTTTGCTGTGGAGGATGCCCGCTGGGAGTACCAGGTGGAGCTTCGGGGCATCCAGGCAGCAGGCCTGGAGCGGCTGGCAGTGTTCACCGCCCAGATTGGGGATGCCCGTTACACGGGATGCCGGTGGAAAAAACTGGACTTGGCGTCGGGGACCGCTGTATTCCTGGCGTCGGGATGTGAGGGAAAGGAGGACCTTGCGTGAACGAGCAGGCAGTGACCAGCCGGGAACGGGCCGAGGAGGTTTCCCGGGAAGTGGAACGTGACAGCCGGCGGTATCCGGTGTCGTTTTAAGGGGGTGGAATCGTGCGGTTGATGACCATGCGTTTTAAGGGGTTTACCTGGAAGGACAACCCGGTATCCCTGCGGGTGGAGAACCTGCGCCAAGTGCAGGAAACAAAGATCCCCTATGGGGACAGCCAAGCAGAGGAACTGGGCCGGCAGCGGCGGAAAGTCACCGGGGAAGGGTATTTCACCGGGGAGGGCTGTATGGAGGATTGGAACGGCCTGCAAACTGCCTTTGCCCAGAAGGGCCCGGGGATCTTGCAGCTGCCGGGGGTGACCCCGTTTTGGGCGCTGATGGATAGCCTGGAACTGGTGGGTTCCCAAGGGCAAGACCTAGTTCGTTATACCTTTTCCTTTACCGAGTGGGGCGCCCAGCCGGAGTTTTCCGGCAGCGGCCGTTACCATGCCAAGGCCGGCGAGTCCTTGTGGGACTATGCCAACCAGTGGGGGATCCCCGTAGAGGAGCTGGTGGCGAGAAATCCCCAGATCCAGGATATTGGCCAATTGAAAGAGGGCGAGGAGGTGTTGGTCCCGTGACATTTTGGGGAGAATTGACCGACGGCACCGAACTGCTGCTGGGAAATCCTTTGGAGGCGGAACTGCTCTACGACAGCGACGCCCCTGCAGACCAGCTGAAGGCGGTGTTCCCCACAGAGAAGCTGTGGGACGACTTGGCGGTGGTGCGGGTGTTCCATCAGGGCCAGGTGGTGTTCGGTGGCATTGTGGATGAGCAGAATACCCGGGTCGACGGGGAGGGCTTTACGGTGGAGCTGGTGTGCCGCAGCTGGGAGGCAATCTTGTTGGACAACGAGGCTTGCCCTGCCGTGATGCGCAACCCCTCCTTGGGGGCCCTTTGGGAGAAGTATTTCAAATCCCTGGGGTTTTCCCAGGTGCAGGGGGACAGCTCCCCCAAATCCGGTGAGCTGACTGTGGAAAAGGGCACCAGCTGCTGGACGTTGCTGGAGAGCTTTTGCAGGGATTATCTGGGCACGGCCCCTTGGGTGGATGGCTCTGCCGTGGTGCACTGCGAAGGGCTGCCCCAGCAGAAGCTCACAGCTGGGAAGGTGCTCTCTGCGGAGATCTCCAGGCGGCCGTATAAACAGCTGAGTGCCGTGTGGCAGCAGAGCTACCGGGGGACCTATGACACACCCTTCCGCAACCCTGCGGCCAAAGGCGTAAAACGCCAGCGGTATGTGAGCATGGAGGAAAGCCGGGATCCCCGGGCCCTTTTGAAAGAGGGGGAGGCAGAGAGTTTCCTGCTCACGGTGGAGTGCCTGGGGAATTCTTGGCCGGAGCGGGGCACCCTAGTGACAGTGGATGCACAGCGTCTGGGGAGATTTGCTGATTGCACGGTCCAGACCGCCCGCTATACCATAGACGGCCGTGGGGAGCGGACACGGCTTGTATTGGAAGGGAGAAATGCAGAGTGTGGCTGACAAAGTGGAGCGGCTATGAGTCCGGGGCCAAAATTCGCCGCGGCCAGGTGTCCAGCACGGGGCAGGGGCTGCGCGTCCAAGGGGAGAGCGAATATAACTCCCCGGAGATGCTGTTCCCCTATGGCTATTCCAGCGCCGCTGCGGACGGCAAACAGGCAGTGATGCTGGACGGCGTCTGTGCAGGGATCGCGGCTTCCCTGGATGGGGAGCTCTCCCAAGGGGAAGTGCGGCTCTATTCAGCTGGCGGCGCGGAGATCTTGCTGAAAAACACAGGGGAAGTGGTCATCAATGGCCAAAGCTTCCCCCCGAAATCTTGAGAAAGGGGGCGCGTTATGGATTTGAAATGGGAGCCTGGCGGGGTGGTTTTAGACGGCACCGGCCTGCCCCAGCAAGTGGACGGCCTGGAGGAGCTGCTGCAAAACATCACGCTGCGGCTGCGGCTTCCACGGGGGTGTTTCCTCTATGATCCCGGTTTGGGGAGCAGTTTGAAGGAACTGGATGCAGGGGAGGAAAACAGCACCCAGCGGGCTTGGGCGGTTGCCAGCGAAGCGCTTCTGGGGATGCCGGGCGTGCAGGTGTCTGGCGCAGAGTATGACCAGGAGGCGGGGCTTTGGAATTTCACCGTGGAAACGCCCCTGGGTGTGGGGCAGGTTTCCGCCCCGGGAAAGGAGCAAGAGGATGGACAGCTATGAGGAGATCCTCCAGCGGATGGAGGAAGCCTATGAACAGAAGAGCGGATGCAAGGTGGCGGACGTTTCCGAAGTGGGGCTGAGGATGCGGGTGCTGGCCGGGGAACT
Source organism: uncultured Oscillospiraceae bacterium (assembly GCA_900548545.1). Classification (GTDB taxonomy): domain Bacteria; phylum Bacillota; class Clostridia; order Oscillospirales; family Acutalibacteraceae; genus Acutalibacter. The sequence continues at coordinate 9,672 of URKX01000039.1, read as the reverse complement.
GTACCGGCTGGAAACCTCGTTGGATTGGCTGGAGCGCCAGGCGTTCCCCCAAACAGCTTCCGGGGAACAGCTGGACTTGCACGGCGCCCAGCGGGGCGTCACCCGTGGGGAGGCGGAAAAGGCCACGGGTGTGGTGTCCTTTTCCAGGTACCTGCCTTTGTCTTTCGACCTGGTGGTGCCCAAGGGCACGGTCTGCGCCACTTCTGGGGAGCCGGTGGTGGAGTACCAAACCACGGAGGACGCTGTGCTGGTTTCCGGCCAGCTGACCGTTGACATCCCTGTGGAGGCGGTGGCGGCAGGTGCTTCGGGCAATGCGGCTGCCGGCTATGTCACCACTTTGGTCAATGCCCCGGTGGGCATCAACTACGCGGCCAATGAAACGGCCATCACCGGAGGCAAAGACCCGGAAGACGATGAAGCCTACCGTGCCCGGGTGCTGAACGCCTATGCCCAAAGCCCCAATGGTTCCAACGGGGACTATTACAAGGCGGTGGCTCTGGGGTTCCCTGGGGTGACCCTGGTGCAAGTTGTGCCCCGGGCCAGCGGCGCGGGTACGGTGACGGTGTACCTGTGGGGGGAGGATGCCGCCCCTTCGGCGGAAACCATTGCCGCAGTGCAGGCAGAGTTGGACAGGCTGCGGGAAGTGGCTGTAACGGTGAAAGTCCAAGCGGCCACCAAGGTGACCATGAATGTGCCGGTGAACTTGAAGGTGGCTGGGGAGGTGGACTTCCAGTGGGCCAAGGAGGAAACCGAAGCAGCGGTTCGGGCCTATTTTGACACGCTGGAGATCGGCCAGGGGTACCAGGTGACCGATGTAAGCCGGGCCATTTTGAACGCCGTGCCAGCGGTGAAACTGGAGTTCCCCTCCATTTTCCAAGACATGGCTGGCATTGCCGGGATGCTGCTCCGGCCCGCCACGGTCACTGTGGAGGAGCTGGAATGAACGCCCGGGAACACATGGGCCAAGTGCTGGAGGGCACTGGCCTGTACGACTTGACAGGCTCCACCCCTGTGGATTGGGAGCTGGACGCCTTTGAGGCTGGTTTTGCCCCTTTGGAAGCAGCATTTGCGCGGCTGTTGGGTGACTTGTTTGTGGCCACCGCCAGCCGGGAGCAGGTGGCCCGGTGGGAGAGCTTGTTCCGTCCCCAGCCGGCGGATGCCCCTTTGGAGGACTGCCGGGAAACGGTTTTACGGCGGTTTGCTGCCCGCCAGGACAGCTTTACCCCCGCTGCGGTGGAAGCGCTGCTGCCCGGAGCGGGCGTGCGGGGGGTGCTTTTGGAAAATGAGGAGGGAGGCCTTACCATCGTGTTGGGCAGGCTGTTGGGGATCACCAAGGAAGAGGCCACCCGTGAATTGGGCCAGCTGTTGCCCTCCCATCTGTCCTGGGAGTGGGACGAATCGGTGACCTGGGTGGCCTTGGACGCCTACCCCCGCAGTTTTGCGGAGTGGGACGCCCTGGGCCTCTCGTGGACCCGGCTGGAGAGCATTTCCCGGGCGGATCTGGAAAACGACTTTAAGGAGGAATCGTAAATGGCAGCGACATACCATACTACCCATTTGGGCCTTTCCTTATGGGCACAGACCGACTGCCCCCAGTGGGCGGATTTTTTGCAGGACAATCAAAAGCTGGATCAGCAGGTGGGCGGCCATATCCAAGACAGCGCCCTGCACCTGACGGCGGAGGAAAAGCAATACCTCTCCCAGCGCAGTGCATCGGTGACCTACACGGGCACGGGCAGCGGCACACAGAGCGTAACCCTGCCCTTCTTGCCCCGGAAGCTCACCGTGCTGGCCCAGGGCAAGCCGCCCATGGCTCCCCGTTCTGACGGGGGTTGGGACGTGTACATGGAAACATGGGTCGCCGGGGAAGAGGCAGCGGCATCTGGCACGGGGGGCATCACGGTGGCTGCGGACACTTTGGCTGCTCGGTTTGCGGAAGGAGCCTTCTCCGGGGAATCCAGCGTTTACCATGCCTTGAACCGAAGCGGCGTCACTTATGTAGCGGTGCTGGAAGCCTAAAAGATTTGACGGCTGGGCATTTCTGTACTATCATAGGGCTGAGAAAGGCAACAGGAGGACGGAACCATGTATGAAAATGAAACCAAGCCCCAGCGCGCGCTGCTGGTATCGGTGGATACCGGGGAGTACGACGCGGAGAGCTCCTTAAACGAGCTGGAAGAGCTTTGCCGCACCGCCGGAGCGGAGCCCGCCCTCACCGTGGTGCAGAAACGCCCTGCCCCGGATACGGCCACCTGCATCGGTTCTGGCATGGTGGAGCAGGTGGCAGAGTCCTGTCGGCAGGAGGACGTTGACCTGTTGGTGTTTGACCGGGAGCTGTCCCCCACCCAGATCCGCAACTTGGAAAAGGCCTGTGGTGTACGGGTGATTGACCGCACCACGCTGATCTTGGATATCTTCGCCCAGCGGGCCCGCAGCAAAGAGGGCAAGCTGCAAGTGGAACTTGCCCAGCTGCGGTACCTGCTGCCCAGGCTTTCTGGCCAGGGCACGGCGCTGTCCCGGTTGGGCGGCGGCATCGGCACCCGGGGCCCCGGTGAAACCAAGCTGGAAACCGACCGGCGGCATATCCGGCGGCGGATCAGCTCTTTAAAGGAACAGCTGAAAGACGTGGAGGCTGCCCGAGGGGTGATCCAGCGGCGGCGTCAAAAGGACGGCACTGTCACCGTTGCGCTGGTAGGCTACACCAATGCAGGGAAAAGCACCTTGATGAACCAGCTGACCCAGGCGGGGGTGCTGGCGGAGGACAAGCTGTTTGCCACTCTGGATCCCACCGCCCGGGCCTTGAAGCTGCCTTGCGGCAAGACGGTGATGCTTATCGATACCGTGGGCCTGATTCGCCGGCTGCCCCACCATTTGGTGGAGGCTTTCAAATCCACTTTGGAGCAGGCTGCCACAGCGGATATCTTGCTGAATGTGTGCGACGCCTCCAGCCCGGAAGCCCGGGACCACCTGGAGGTGACCAACTCCCTGTTAAATGAGTTGGGCGCTGCCGGGCATCCGATCATCCCAGTGCTCAACAAGTGGGACGCTGTAGAGAACCCGGAGTTTGCCCCCCGCTTGCCGGGGGCGGTGCGAATCAGCGCCTTAAACGGTGACGGCATCGACGGCCTCCTGGCCGCCATTGAGGAAAACCTGCCGGAGCGCACCTTCCCAGTGGAGCTGCTGCTGCCCTTTGCGAAAACAGGGCTGGCGGCCAAGCTGCGGGAGGAGGGCGCCGTCACCAGCGAGGAATACGTCCCCGAGGGCCTGCGGGTTTCCGCCCAGGTGGACGAGCGGCTCTACGCCCTGGTAAAAGAGTACGAAGTGCAGTAAAACAAATCCCCCAGCGGACAAGCTCCGTTGGGGGATTTTTCTTGGGGGATAGCTCACCGGTTTACGCCATCCAGGGATACCCCGCTGTACAGGGTGCCGCCCACGGTTTTGCTGACAAAGTCCTGGGCTTCTTCTTCTGTAAAGCCCAAAGGGTTAGCGAAACCATCCACAGTCACTAATGTTGGGCCGGACGCAGGCTGGAACAGGGCGCCGAAGTCGGTGAAGTCCATGGAGGCGCCGTCCTGGTAGTTCACCGTGCTGTCGGTTTGCTCTGTGGCAATGGCTACCCCATTCACAGTGGTGTCGGCCAGGGCTAGGGCGGCTTCCACATCCTGGCCCCACTCGCCGGTAAAGTCTTTGTTGTACAGGGCCACACTGAAGAGCTGACACTTTTCCTGCGTGGTGGTTTCTGGGTTATCCCGGTAACCTCCCACAAACACTTTGATCAGCTCCCCTTCATCGGAGAAGTAGCCGTAGGCCTCCACGGTGTCGTTTTCCGTGAGGAAGCTTTCCCAGGGCGGCGCATCCTCCCACAGGGAAGCGAGCTCTTCTTCGGTGAGGGTGTAGTCCGGCTCGACGCCGTGGGCCTCCAAATTTTGGGGCTCTAAATAGAGGGTGGTAAAGGTGTTCCAAACGTTGGAGAAGATTTTGTCCGAAGAGGCCCGGATGGTAAAGGCCAAGTCCACTTCTGGGTGCCCTGCCGGTTCCTGAGAAACGGCTTGCCCGCCCAAAACACTTGTATCCAGCGTTCCGTCCCAGGCGGGCTTTATCAAAGTTCCCACCAGCTGCTGGGCCTGCTCCCCGGAGATGGGGGATTCCCCGGAAGAAGAAGGATGCACGAAGACGGTCAGGTTTGCTGCCATGGGGGAGTCCCCCTGGGTGCAGAACAGGGCCTGGTAGTAGGTGATGGCCGGCCCTGTCTGGGGGGCGTTGTATTCCGTGCTGGTAAAGCTGCCCGCAATGATATCCAGGCCGTTTGCATGGTTGTTGGCTTGTTGGGCATAGGCGGCGGCCAAGTCGTCCCACTCCTGGGAGGGCTGCCGGGGGATCAGCTGGATATCAAACAGATACACGCTCTCCTGTTCCCCGGTGGCCAAGCGGCCTGTGACCTCAGTGAATAAAGGCTCCCCCTCCTGGGAGAGGATAGAGTAGGCTTCCACCTGGACTTCCCCATAGGCTTCCCAAGGCAGGGGCGTTCCCCAAATGGATGCCAGCTGTTCAGGGGTGATGTCCACGATTTCGGTATCGGGCTGGTTGTTGATGTGCCGGGTGGCGTACGCGGCCAGCAGGCCGCTCAGGTCCTCATAGGCGCTGTCCATGTCCGCGTCAAATTTCAGGCCGGTCCCCTGGGGTTCTGGAGAGGCGGTATCCAGCCCTTCCAAGTTGACTCCGCCAAAAAGGCACTGGCTTATAAACCCTGCGGCAAAGTCCTTTGCCTGCTCTTCACTCGAAAAGCCCCACGAATCTACATACATTTGCAGGGTCACTCCCACCGGCTGGTCCCCCTCCAACAGGAACCCCACATCGTAGATGGTGGAATCCACTGGGTTCCCGCACAGTTCACGGTCTTCGTCATACCAAGCAGCGTAAATCCCGATGCCGTCCACCGTGTTGTTGGGCTCCTCTAAAAAGGACAGCCGGTAGCTTTCCTCCCCTGGTGGGATCTCTCCTGGGGCCAGGGTGATGACAAAAGTTTCCGCCTCGGAAAGGTAGCCACGCACTTCCACACGGTTCAGGCTTCCGTCTTCATTGGTGGTTACGGTTCCCACAATGGAAGCAAACTGGTCTGCCCCGGCAAGGTACCCGTCTGCCCACAGGCTGGAAAGCTCCTCGGGAGTCATGGTGTAGGTGGGCAGTCCTGTCAAGTCCGTCCGTAGGTTTGCCTGGTCCAGCTCCTCTGTGTTGCCCTGGGCGTATTGGAGCTCTGTCAGACCCTGTGTTGGGCCGGTGGCGTCATTGGCCAGTTGGGGCACGTAATTCCGGGAAAGCACCACGCCGCCTACCAGCCCCACGCAGAGTACAATGGCTGCGGCTACCGCCCACACAGGCCGTCGGGATTTTTGCACGGGGGCGCCCCAGGGGAGGGTATCCTCCAGCAGTTTGGGATCAATGTCGTTCAATGCGGTGAGCAGATCTCTGGCGTTCATTCCAAAACCCCCTTTTCCAGCAGGTGTTTCCGCAGCTTGTCCCGCAGCCGGGACAGCCGCACCGATGTATTGCTCTCTGTCATCCCCAAGCGCAGGGCCAGTTCCTTCACGGCGCAGCCGTACCAATAGCGCCCCAAAAACAACTGCCTGTCCCGTTGGGAGAGCCCCCGCAGGAAGCTCTCCAGAGCCGCGCGCAGTTCCTGAAGGTCTTGGTGTTCTTCCGGCCCGCTGGAACCGGCCAGGCACCCTTCTAGCTCGGCGTAGGCCACGTCGAAGGGGGAAAAGCGCTTTTTGGCGGTGTTCCAGTGGTAGCGCTTCAGGCACAGGTTGCGCACCACCTTTAAAGCGTATGGCAGCAGGGGATTGGGTTTCGCAGGAGGGATGCCCTCCCACAGCCCCAGGTAGGCGTCGTTGACGCACTCTTCGGCATCTTGGCGGCTGCCCAGAAGGTTTTCCGCCAGTTTCCGCAATGTGCTGCCGTAAGTTGTGTCCAGTGCGTCCAGTGCCTGGGGAGAGCGCTGCCAAAACAACTCTACAATGATCCGGTCATCCATACTCCTTCCCTCCTTGTTTCCTCTTCACTTACATTCTACTCTTTTCAGGGAAAATCTTACAGCCCGGGAAGTGTTTCAAACTTTTTTAAGCCTGCCTGTTGGCGGCGCCGTTTCGCGCGGCGGTTTTTTTATGCCTGAACATTTCAGAAATGTTCAGAATTTGTTGAAGATTTTTTGAGTGGATTCCTCTATACTAAAAACTTGAAAACTCCAATGAGGAAGGTTCGATATATGGAAAAGCGGGAAAAAAAGCGGAAACAAGCGGTTGCACTGATCGGTTTAGGCCTTGCTATTGCGATGGCGGTTTCCATATTTTGGTTTGTGGGCAGGCCCATGCTGGAATTCGTGTCCCAGCCGGAGCAGTTCCGGGCGTGGGTGGACAGCCATGGGGTGTGGGGCAGGCTTGCCTTTTTGGGTATGATGATGTTCCAGGTGTTTGTGGCCATCATCCCGGGGGAGCCTTTGGAAATCGGTGCGGGGTATGCTTTTGGCGCGGTAGAGGGTACGCTGCTGTGTGTCCTGGCTACCAGCCTCAGTGGGATCCTCATTTTCCTGATCGTAAAAAAGTTTGGGATGAGGTTTGTGACCCTGTTTGTTTCCGAGGAGAAGATCCACTCCCTGAAATTTTTACAGAATACCCATCGCCTGAACCTGATTGCGTTTCTCTTGTTCTTCATTCCCGGCACACCGAAAGATGTGTTGACTTATGTTGTGGGGCTGACACCCATGCGGCTGTCCACTTGGATCTTCATCACCACCGTGGCGCGGCTGCCTTCGGTAATCACCTCCACCGTGGGAGGGGATGCTTTGGGCTCCCAGGAATATCTGTTTGCAGTAATTGTTTTTGTTGCCACTGCGGTGATCAGCGGGGCGGGCGTGCTGGTGTACCGGAAGATCACCCAGCACCACCAGAAAAAAGAAGCCCTGCGCCAAGAACGGGAAGAAGGGCCTGGCAGGGAAAGGGAAGAAGCCGGTAAGCCAAATGTATAATATTCTAAATGTACTGTATATAATAGTGGGGGAAAGAGGCGCTCTTGCCGGAGCGCTTCTTTTTTATTGAGAAATTAGCTGGTTTTCCTTTGAAAATAAAGGATTGAATTCGCCAATTTGCAAAAAAGATGAATAAATATACAAAACAGGGTTGATTTTTTCAAAAACGGGTGTATAATAGCAAATGTCGCAAGCAAAGGGTGCGGCAAGCGAGTGTAAATCATTGAATTTTGAAATACAAAAAGGAAGGGACCCATCATGGCAAACGAGATCAAAAAGGTTGTGCTGGCATACTCCGGCGGCTTAGACACCTCCATCATCATCCCTTGGTTGAAGGAAAACTACAACAACTGCGAAGTCATTGCGGTTTCCGGTGACGTAGGCCAAGGCACCGAGCTGGATGGCCTGGAGGAAAAGGCCAAGAAGACCGGCGCTTCCAAGCTGTATGTGCTGGATTTGAAAGAGGAATTCATCCAGGACTATGTGTACCCCACCGTAAAGGCCGGCGCTGTGTATGAAAACAAGTACCTGCTGGGTACCTCCTTTGCCCGTCCCATCATCGCCAAGGGCATTGTGGAGATCGCCAAGAAAGAGGGCGCCGACGCCATCTGCCACGGCTGCACCGGCAAGGGCAACGACCAGGTGCGCTTCGAGCTGGCCATCAAGGCCTACGCCCCCGATATGAAGATCATCGCCCCCTGGCGTATCTGGGATCTCAAGTCCCGCGAGGAGGAGATCGAGTACGCTGAGGCCCACAACATTCCCTTGAAGATCAGCCGCGAAACCAACTACTCCAAGGATAAGAACCTGTGGCACCTGTCCCACGAGGGCCTGGACCTGGAGGATCCCGCCAACGAGCCCCAGTACAACAAGCCCGGGTTCCTAGAGCTGGGTGTGTCCCCCGAGCAGGCTCCCGACCAGCCCACCTACATCACCCTGCATTTTGAAAAGGGTGTTCCCACCCAGCTGGACGGCCAGACCCTCTCCGGCACCGACATGGTGGCAAAGCTCAACGAACTGGGCGGCAAAAACGGCATTGGCTTGGCGGATATCATTGAGAACCGCCTGGTGGGCATGAAGTCCCGTGGCGTGTACGAAACTCCCGGCGGCACCATCCTCTACCACGCCCACAACAAGCTGGAAGAGCTGTGCCTGGATAAGGAAACCTACCATTACAAGCAACAGGTTGCCCTGAAGTTTGCCGATCTGGTGTACAATGGCCAGTGGTACACCCCCCTGCGCCAGGCGCTGTCCGCCTTTGTGGACTCCACCCAGGAGACCGTCACCGGCGATGTGAAGCTGAAGCTGTACAAGGGCAACATCATCGATGCCGGCGTCACCTCTCCCTATTCTCTCTACGATGAGGAGATCGCCACCTTCGACGAGGACGAAGTGTACAACCAGGCGGATTCCGCCGGGTTCATCAACCTGTTCGGCCTGCCCATCAAGGTCCAGGCAAAGAAGGGCTTGACCTACGACAAATAAAAAAGCAGAGTAGCTTGCCTGCTTACAATGACCCATTCGGGCAAAGGGGACTTTCCCAAGGGGAAAGTCCCCTTCTGCCGTTCTAAAACCACCCAGGGGGGATCACGCTATGAAACTGTGGAAAGGCCGCTTCCAAAAGGAAGCCGACCCCAAGACAAACGATTTTAACTCCAGCATCTCCATCGACAGCCGGATGTACCATGAGGATATCCAGGGCAGCATTGCCCACGCTACCATGCTGGGAGAGTGCGGGATCATTGACAAAGGTGAGAGCGAGAAAATTATTGCGGGCTTGCAGGGCATCCTGGCAGATCTGGACTCTGGTGCTTTGGCCATTGACCCGGATGCCGAGGACATCCACACCTTTGTGGAAGGGGAACTGACCGCCCGCATCGGCGACGCAGGGAAGCGGCTCCACACCGCCCGCAGCCGGAACGACCAGGTGGCCCTGGATGTGCGCCTGACCCTTCGGAAGGATTGCGCCGGGATCAAGCAGCAGCTGAAGGACTTGGTGAAGGTCCTGTGCCAAAAGGCAGAGCAGTACAGTGCCACGGTGATGCCCGGCTACACCCATATGCAGCGTGCCCAGCCCATCACCTTTGGGCACCACTTGATGGCCTATGTGGAGATGGTGCTGCGGGATATCTCCCGCCTGGACGACGCTTTAAAGCGCATGGACGTGATGCCCCTGGGCAGCGGCGCCTTGGCTGGTACCACCTATCCTTTAGACCGGACCATCACCGCCAAGCTCCTGGGCTTTTCCCAGATCAGCCAGAACAGCCTGGACGGCGTGTCTGACCGGGATTTCTGCGCGGAGATCGCCTTCGACGCCTCCCTGATTATGGTGCATCTGTCCCGGTTCTGCGAAGAGCTGGTGCTGTGGTGCTCTTGGGAGTTCCAGTTCATCGAGCTGGACGACGCCTTCTCCACTGGTTCCAGCATTATGCCCCAGAAGAAAAACCCGGATTTGGCAGAGTTGATCCGTGGCAAGAGCGGGCGGGTCTTTGGCGACCTGATGGCCCTGCTCTCCATGATGAAGGGGCTGCCCCTGGCCTATAACAAGGATATGCAGGAGGACAAGGAGGCCATTTTCGACGCCGTCGATACGCTCAAAATGTGCCTGACCGCGTTCATCCCGATGATCGACACGATGAAGGTCCTCCCGG
>URKX01000038.1 GCA_900548545.1 uncultured Oscillospiraceae bacterium | reverse complement strand
TATAACAAAAACAGGCAGACATTTATGGATAGCCGTATATTTTCAAATCGAAACAGACGTTCTTGCAATGAAAGATTTAGCAACCGCATTGAAATCCGTTAATGAAGTAGTAACAGCTGAGTTTGAAGAATGTTCATGCGAGCTGATCCCTGAACCTTTTCCTCGTTGATTGCTAGCCACAGAAAAGAAAAAGTTTCTTCCTCACCGCCCAAAAGCTCTTGGAAACGGAGCACAGGGTGGAGTTCTACAAGGTGGTGGGTGCCGGCGTAAAACGCCACGCAGGTGGGGCAAAATAGGAAAGAAAGGGAGCAAAGGAGGTGGCCCTCTTGGAAGACCAAGAGCTGTTGAAACAAATCCCGCCGCTGCTGCTGCAATGGTATGACAGCAGCGCCAGGGTGCTGCCTTGGCGGGAAGATCCCACCCCGTATCGGGTGTGGGTGTCGGAGATCATGTTGCAGCAGACCCGGGTGGAAGCGGTCAAACCTTTTTACCAGCGGTTTTTAGAGGCCTTCCCCACGGTGGAGGCTTTGGCGGCAGCCCCTGAGGAAAAGCTGTTGAAGATGTGGGAGGGCCTGGGATACTACAACCGGATCCGAAACTTGCAGCGGGCGGCCCAAGTGGTGGTGGAGCGCTACAGCGGCCAGGTGCCCTGCTCCTTTGAGGAGCTGCGGGCCTTGCCTGGCATTGGGGAATATACAGCGGGGGCCATTGCTTCCATCGCTTTCCAGCTGCCGGTGCCGGCGGTGGACGGCAATGTGCTGCGGGTGATCTCCCGGGTGCTGGCTCGTTTTGACAACATCCTGGACCCCAAGGTGAAGCGCCGGATGGAAGGGGAGATCCGGGAGATCTTGCCCCAGCGGGTGGGGGATTTCAACCAGTCCCTCATGGAACTGGGGGCCACGGTATGTTTGCCCGGGGGCCCGCCCAAGTGCCTGGTTTGCCCCCTCCGGGGCCTGTGCCGGGGTTATGCCCAGGGCGTGGCAGAAGAGCTGCCGGTGAAGACAAAGCCAAAGCCCCGGAAAAAACAGGCCCGTACCCTGTTTTTGCTCTTTTCCCAAGAAGGGCGGGTGGCGCTGCGCCGCCGGCCGGAACAAGGGCTGCTGGCCGGGCTGTGGGAACTCCCCGGGACGGAGGGCGCCCTCTCCCGGGAGGAGGCGGCCGCTTGGCTTGCCGCCCAGGGAGTGCCGGTGGGGGAGCTTTCCCCCGGGCCTGAGGCAAAGCACGTGTTTTCCCATGTGGAGTGGCACATGGGCAGCTGGGTGGCCCAAAACGTGGAAGAGGTGCCCGGTTTTGTTTGGGTCACCCGGGAAGAGCTGCGGCGGGAGTACGCCCTGCCCTCGGCTTTTAAGGCCTTTTTCCCGGCCATGGGCCTGTGAGGCAGAACACCAATTTTGCCAGGGCGGCGTTGACCTTTCCCTGATTTTGGGGTAGAATACACCTATATATTGCTTGAAATTCCGGCGGCAGGTTTGGCTGCCGTTCTGCAAGGGAGAGCTTATGGCGCAGGATAAAAAACAGAGCTTTATGAAGGGGGCGGCCATCCTATCCGCCTCCACTTTGATTGTCAAAATGCTGGGGCTGCTTTTTTCCATCCCCCTGGCCAACTTCATCGACCCTGAGGGGATGTCCCACTTTTACAACGCCTACAACATCTTTGGGCTGTTTTTGATGCTCTCCACGGCCGGGCTGCCGGTGGCCGTGTCCCGGATGGTGGGCACCGCCTATTCCCAGGGCCGCCGCCGGGAGGGCGACCGGGTGTTCTCCGTGGCATTTTGGCTGTTTTTCAGCTTAGGGCTTCTGGGGTGCCTGGTCATGTTCTTCGGTGCCGGCCAGATTGCCCAGTGGTATGGCAGCCCCAAGTCCAATTACGCCATTATGGCCCTTGCCCCCACCCTGTTCTTCATCTCCATCGAGTCCGCCCTGCGGGGGTATTTCCAAGGGCGTTCCAACATGGTGCCCACCGCTACCTCCCAGACCATCGAGGCGGTGACCAAGGTCGTCATCGGCGTGGGGCTGGCCTTTGCTATCATCCAGAACGTGGAAGTGGAGCCGGATCGCTGGGCCGCGGTGGGCGCCATTGTGGGCGTGTCTGTCAGCGCCGCCTTGGGGGCCATTTACCTGCTGGGCTTCAAATTCTTCCAGGGCCGCCACGACAGGCGCCAGCATTGGGCGGAAGAGCCGCCCCTCACCACCCGTCAGGAAATGCTGGTGAGTTTGGTGCGGTTTGCGGTGCCTATCACCATTGGCTCCTGCTTTTTGAGCCTGCTGGACACAGTGGACGGCGCCATTTTGCTTCAGCGGCTGCAAGAGGGCGCAGGGCTTTCCCAGGAGATGGCCGACTGGTGGAACGGCACCTTGGGCCACGCCCGCAAGTTCTTTGATTTGCCCGGCGCCTTTGTGGTGCCCATTTCCACCAGCTTGCTCCCTGTTCTCTCGGGGGCCATTGCTTCCAAGGACAAGCGCCAGGTGGACCGGATCTCCTCCACGGCGCTGCGGGCGACGCTGCTCATCGGGGTGCCCTCTTCGGTGGGTATGGCCATTTTCTCCCGGCCCATCTGCCAGTTGCTGCTGTACAACCAGCCGGAGGTAGCCCAGGAGGCTGCCCCGCTGCTGACCATGCTCAGCGTGGCTATTGCGTTCAGCGGGCTGCTGTTTACTACCAACACCATTTTGCAGTCCTTTGGCCGCGCGACCCGTCCGGTGGTGAATATGGCCGTGGGCGGCGTGGTGAAAGTGGTGCTGTCTTATGTGCTCATCGGCATTCCCCAGGTGGCTGCCAAAGGTTCCACCATCAGCACGGTGGTGAGCTATGTGGTGATGGTGGTCCTCAACCTCATTGCCATTCGCGGCAGCTTGCCCCAGATGGACAGCGTGGTAAAGACCGCCCTGCCCCTGGTGCTTTCCGCGGCGGTGATGGGCGGCGTGAGCTACGGGTTCTATTGGGCCCTTTCCCAGCTGGTGGGCTCCCGGCTGGCGCTGGTGCCAGCCATCCTGCTGGCCATTGTGGTGTACGCGGTGTGTGTGGTGGTGTTCCGGGGCGTCAGCTACGACGATGTGGTGATGCTGCCCAAGGGGACAACCCTGGCCAGGCTGTTGCGCATGAAGCCCCAGCAGTCGGCGGTTCCCCAGGAAATGGCCCCTCAGGAGGAGATCCCAGAGGAACAAGCTCAGCCTGTGGAACGTGCCCGGCAGGCCCGTCCCGCCCCGAAAAAACAGACCCGTTCCCGGGGAGGGTACACCCCCCGGCATATGCGGTAAACCATGAAAAATAAAACAGGAGTGCCGCAACCAGGAAATTTGCGGCACTCCTGTTTTCTGTTTGGGAAAAACGCGCTTACTTGGCGGGGACGATTTCCGTCCAGTAGCCGTCCGGGTCGTTGATAAAGTACAGGCCCATGGCCTCGTTTTCAAAGCAGATGCAGCCCATCTCCTGGTGAAGCTGGTGGGCAGCCTCATAGTCGTCCACGGTGAAGCACAGGTGGATTTCATTGTCCCCCAGGTTGTAGGGCTCTTTCCGGTCCCGCAGCCAGGTGAGCTCCAGCCTGTGGCGGGTGGAGCCGTCCCCTAAAAACACCAGGGTAAAGCTGTGGTCGCCGGCTTCGGTGCGCTTGAGCTCTTGCAGCCCCAGGGCCTTCTTGTAGAACTCCACAGAGCGCTCCAAATCCAGCACGTTTAGGTTGTTGTGGTCAAATTGGAATTGCATGGTCATGCTCCTTTCGGTTGGTCAGGGGTTTCGGGCAGGTCAAAGGTCTGTCCCGGCCGGGACACGTCCATCACATGGGGGGCGTATTCCCGGTAGGTGGGGGTGGATTTGAACAGCGGCACCACGGTGTAATCCCCCCACATATGCATGGGGAACACATATTCCGCCCCGCCGGCCTGGAAAAAGTACTTCATGCCCAGGTCAAAGTCCGCCTCCTGGCGGGGGTCCAGGGGCACAAAGGCCACGTGGATGTCCTTGTCCGCCAGCAGTTCCAGCTCCTCTTGGTACTGGGCCTCCATCTGGTCGTTTTGGAACCGGGGGGCGCCGTCCCACACCCAGCAGTTCAGATCCCCGGCGTGGTAAATGCGCTTGCCCTGGCACTGTACCAGGAAGGCCACCCCCATGTCAGTGGAGCGCAGTGTGGCCACTTTCAGCTCTCCCACCTCATAGAAGGAGCGGGGGGCTACAAAGGTGACCTGATCTTTCAGCTCCTCCGGCACCTGCCGGGGGGAGATATCATCGGAGAGCAGGTAGTGGACTTCTTTTCCCTCCTGGGCCAGCTGGAAGATGGCGGGGGAGAAGTGGTCCCCGTGGCTGTGGCTGGCGAAGACATACAGGGGTTTGTCCACCTGGGGGATGTTCCCCTGGTAGTAGTCGAACAGCAGGCAGCAGTGATCCAGCTCCACAAAGTAGGAGCTGTGATAGATAAAGGTGACTTTCATGGAACTCCTTCCTTTCTCTCGGTTGGTCACAGCCGGATGGCGGCGTGGGAAAAGCCGGCGGCGTCCCGGGTGACTTGGATTTGACAGGGGATGCGGTTTTTCAGCTCCGACACGTGGGAGATGATCCCCACCAGCCGGCCGCTGGTTTGCAGCATGGAGAGGGCTTTCATGGCGGTGTCCAGGGTTTCCCCGTCCAGGCTGCCAAAGCCCTCGTCGATGAACAGGGAGTCAAGCCGCACCGCGCCGGAGTGGTTCTGCACCACGTCGGAAAGCCCAAAGGCCAGGGACAGGGAGGCCAAAAACTGCTCCCCGCCGGACAGTGTTTCAATGGACCGGGGCAGCATGGAGGCGCCGTCCAGCACTTCCAAGTCCAGCCCGCCCAAGGCGTTGCCCCCCTTGGGGCCCTCCATCAGGCGCAGGGCGTAGCGGCCCCGGCTGAGGGTGGAGAAAAACCGGTTGGCGCTGAGAAGCACCTCGTCCAGCATGATGCTGAGCACGTACTGTAAAATGGGCATTTTCAGGGGGTTGGCCCCTGAAAGGGACTTGGAGAGCCTGGCCACCTGGGAGAGCTTTTCTTCCAGCCCGGCCAGTTCCCTGTCCAGGCTGCCCACCTGTTCCAGGGTGGCTTTTACCGTTTGCAGCAGGCTGGCGGTTTTGCCCAGTTCCTCCCGGCGGGCCAGGTTTTCCCGGCGCAGGGTCTGGCAGCGCTGGCGAAGCGGTTCCAGTGGGGGAGGCTCTTCCCAGGGGGTGGGGCATTCTTTCCACTGGGACTGGGCCTTCTCCAGGGCTCCCTGGGACAGCCCCAAGGCGGTTTTGGCCCGCTCCAGCTGGGTTTCCCCCTCTTGGGCCTCTTTCAGCAGCTGGGCCGCCGCCTGTTCCCTGGCCTGGTATTCCTTGCGCCTTTGCTGGATGGCCTCCTCCAACGCTTTCCCATCTAGCCCTGCGCAGGCGGCCCGGGCCTCTTGGGCGCGGCGATCCAGCTCTTGGGCCTGGGCGGTCAGGGCGGAGAGCCGCTCCCGCAGGGTAGCGGCCTGCTGCTGGCAGGTTTCCCGCTCCTTTTCCAAGGCCTGGATCTTGCCCTTGGCGGCTTCTAGCCGGGCGGCGTCCCGCTTGGCTGCCTCCGCTTGGGCGCTGGCTTCCTGAAACTGACGGTCGCAGGTTTCTGGGCCGATCCCGCCCAGGGGCGCGGCGGTTTCCCGGCAGAGCGCCCGCTGTTGGGCGGCGGCCTCCTGGGCCTGAGTGGCTTCCGTTTCCCGGGAACCCGCTAGGGCAGCGGCATTTACGTGTGCCTGGCGGGCGGCCCGTTCCTCTTGCCGCAGGGCCTCTGTTTGTTTGGGGTCCAGTAGGCTTTCTTCCCCCTGGGCGGGGCTGGGGTGGTGCACCGACCCGCACACTGGGCAGGGCGCCCCTTCCCGCAGGGTGTGGGAAAGCTCTAGGGCTGCGTTTTTCCGCAGCAGGGCCTCTTGGTGTTCCAGCCGCTGGGTGAGGGTTTCCAGCAGCACCTGCTTTTGCCTGGCGGCCTGCTGGGCGGCTTCCAGAGCGGTTTGCGCCTCTTGGCAGCGGGCCTCCCGGCGGGAGAGCTCCTCCCAGGCAGAGGCCAGCTTTTCCAAGGCTTGGCGTTGTTCCAGCAGCCCGGGGAGCTTGGTGGCGGCCTCCTCACAGCCCTTCAGGAAGGCATTGCCCTTTTCCAGCCGCTGGGCCAGCTGGTTGGCCTGCTGGGAGAGCTCCTCCAGGGACTTTTTCTGGCGTTCCACCTGGTTCCAAGTGGCGGCTGCCTGCTGCCCGGCGGTTTCAGCCCGGAGCAGCTCTTCTCTCCGCTGGGAAAGCTGGGCGCCCTCCTGGGCCAGGGCCACCGCCTGCTCCCGCAGGGCCTGGGCCTGGCAACGCTTCTGTTCCCACTGGGGGGCGGTCCCCTTCAACTGGTTGCAGGCTGCCTGGTTCTTTTGAAAAGCTGCCAGGGCCTCCTGATAGGCTTTTTCCAGCCGGGCATAGGTTTCCGCTGCCTGAAGCAGCCCTTCCGCCTGTTCCAGTTCTTTGGCGCCAGCAGCGCTTTGGGCCCGGAGGCGTTCCTCCCCCTGGGCCAGGGCGGCGGCTTTTTCCTCCAAGGCCTGGGTGGTGTCGCAGCCCTCCTTTTGCAGCAGGGAGGCCCGCAGGGCGGTGGACTGCTTCCCCTGGTCCTCCAAAGTCCGTTCCCGCTGGTGGAAGCGGTCAGCCACCTCCTGCCACACCCCGGCGGAGAACAGGGTCTTCAGCATTTCCCCCTTGTCCTTGGAGTTGGCCCGCAGCAGCCGCAGGAAATCCCCCTGGGGCAGTACGATCACCTGGGAGAACTGCTCGCAGGTTAAGTGCAGCAGCTCCTCGGCCCGGCGGCGTACCGCGCTTTCACTGCCGCTTTCCAAAAGCTTCCAATCCCCGTCTATCTGTTGGAAGCACTCGTGGCTTTCCCGCAGCTCGGGGAGCTTGGTGTTCCGTTTCACGTGGGTGAACTGGCTGCGGCGGAACCGGTAACGCTCCCCTTGCAGGGCAAAGTCAAACTCCACCAGGGTGGGCAGCTCCTGGGGGGCGCTCATACAGCGCATCCCGGAAAAGCTTCGCTTGCCCCCGGTGGCCCTGCAATACAAGGCAAAGCACATGGCGTCCAGCAGGGAGGTTTTCCCCCCGCCGGTGGGGCCGGAGATCAAAAACAGCCCGCTCTCCTGGAACTGGGTCAGGTCCAGTTCCGTTTTTTCCAGATAAGGCCCGAAAGCCTGCAATTCCAGTCGCAAAGGCCGCATGGGCAGCCCTCCTTTCCCGTGGTTTAGCCCTCCCCTTGGATATCCCCCAAAATCTCCCGGAACAGTTCCAGGTCCCCGGGAGTGGGCTCTGTTTGGCACACCTCTTTCAGGAAGGTGGAAAATACCGTGGCTTCATCCTTTCCTTTCAGCTGGGAGGCACGTTCCCCGGTGGTGCCCGTAGCCACCCAGGGGTTGCTCACTGCCAGCAGGTTGGGATAGAAAGGCCGCAGCCGCTCTGCCGCCAGCAGTACTGGGGCGTTGTCGGTGAGCACCAGCTCCATATAGTCCTCACAGGGGTGCTGTTCCCCGGCGGCCAGCAGGTCTGCAAACAGCCCCTGGACCCGGCGCACGTCCCGCAAAGGCGGGCAGGGGACAAACTCTTGGCCCATCTCCTTGCCGTCCCAGCTGAGGGACACATACCCCTTTTGCTGGTGCTCCTCGTCGATGGAGTACTTCAGCGGCGACCCGGAGTACCTCCCCTTGGCGCCGGCCTTCTGGGGGCCGTGAAGGTGGCCCAGGGCGGCGTAGTCAAAGGGGTCGAAGGCGGAGGTGGGCACTTGGCCGCTGCCCCCCACAAACAGGGTGGTTTCCGAGTCGGACACCTGGCTTCCCGCCGCAAAACAGTGGGATACCAGCACGTGTCCCGCCCTGGGCTGGAACAGGGGCAGCAGACGCTCCAGCAGGGCCTGGGCGCAGGGCCCCTCCCCCCGGAGGCTGTCGTCCCCCAGGAAATCCCGGGCTTGGGCGGCGTCAAAGTAGGGCAGGAGGAACAGCTGCAGCCTCTCCCCGTTTTCCTCCAGCTCTACCGGGGAAAAGGCGTCCTCCAGGGTAGTGGCAAAGATGGCGCCGCTGCGGCGCAGGGCGGATTTCAACAGGGCCATGCGGCCGGCGCCGTCGTGGTTGCCGGAGATCACGCACACGGTGGCGCCCAGCTCCAGCAGCCCCAACAGGGTTTCGTCAAACAGCTGGATGGCCTCCACCGGGGCGATCTGCCGGTCGTACACGTCCCCGGCGATGAGCACGCAGGCAGGGCGTTCCCGCTCCACCGCCGGGAGGAACACCTGCTGCAAAAACCACCGCTGGTCTTCCAAAAGGCTGCGGCCGTAGAGCATCCGGCCCAGATGCCAGTCGGAGGTGTGGAACAGCTTCATGGGAGGCCTCCTTTTCAAAATTTTTTCCAATGGATGGGCTTTCCTTTTTGCGGGAAATACGATACAATGAAAGGGAAATTACTTTATGGTAAACTAACATCCCCATTTTAGCACAGATCGGGCAAAATGGGTAGGTGGGATTTTTTTAAAAGCAAAGGGCAGTTTGCCTATTTTCAGAGTTTAAGGGGCCTTGGGCCTCTGGAAAATGGAGGGAAAACCCGCTTATGAAGAACGTATACCGATGGCTGGCCGGCTGGATGGCGGCCCTGTGCCTGCTCACGGCCCTGGCGGTCCCTGTTTCGGCGGAGGGCTTTGACTACACCTGGGACCAGGATACCGAGAACAACCCCGGCGGCCCCCATTGCAAGGCCTATCTCATGCTCAACCTGGACACGGACACGGTGGTGTACAGCGACAACGCCGACGAGCAGCTGCCCATGGCGTCCCTGACCAAGATCATGACCTATATTGTGGCCTATGAGAACATCCCCGACATTGAAAACGCCCGGATCACCATCCCCCAAAGCGTGGTGGACGAGCTTTCCGGCACAGGCAGCTCGGTGGCCACCTTCGATGTGGGGGAAACCTACACCGGCCTGGATATGCTCTACCTGATGATGGTGCCTTCGGGCAACAACGCCGCCTTGACCCTGGCCAAGTATGTGGACCAGCTGTATGCCCAGGGGCAGATCACCGGGGGGAACGTGGCCAACGCGGGGGACGACCCCGAAGCTGCCGCCAGCGGCACCGGTAGCTCCTCCGGGGAGTTGGCCCCGGCCTATGGGGAAGAGGGCTTTGACGGCAGCGATTACACCGGCCGCAGCTATTTTGTAGACTTGATGAACCAGAAGGCCCAAGAGCTGGGATGCGTCAACACCCACTTCACCAACCCGCA
The DNA here is from genome assembly GCA_900548545.1 of uncultured Oscillospiraceae bacterium. Classification (GTDB taxonomy): domain Bacteria; phylum Bacillota; class Clostridia; order Oscillospirales; family Acutalibacteraceae; genus Acutalibacter. The sequence goes on along the minus strand of URKX01000038.1, from coordinate 10,210 downwards.
CGGCCTGCACAATGAAAACCATTACTCCACCGCCCGGGACATGGTGACCATCGCCAAATACGCCATGAGCCTGCCCCACTTTACCGAGATCACCGGCACCGCCTATTATGAGTACCACCCAGTGGATGAACCGGACAACGTCCGGGCCTGCTCCACCACCAACCGGATGCTGACCAACTCCCTGGGCAACGACGGCTATAACTACTACTACACCTACGCCACCGGCATCAAGACCGGCTCCCACGACCAGGCGGGCTACTGCATTGTGGCATCGGCCTCCGCCTATGGGTATACCTACGTGGTGTGTTGTTTAGGCTGTCCCTCGGTGGATTCGGACCTCCACGGGGAAATGCTGGATGCCGCCTCCCTGTTCCGCTGGGCGTTGACCCAGCTGGAGAGCAAGACCATTGCCGCCCAGGGGGACATCCTCACCGAAGTGACCCTGGACTACGCCTGGCAGAAGGACACCCTCCAGCTGGTGGCCAAGGACAACGTGTCGGTGATGCTGCCCAAGAGCGTGGACCTCTCTAGTATCATTGTCACGGTGGATGTGCCGGAGAGCGTCCAGGCGCCGGTGGAGCGGGGCCAGGAAGTGGGCACCGCCACCATGAGCTACGCCGGGGAGGCCATTGCTACAGTGACCTTAGTGGCCGCGGAGAGCGTGGCCCGCAGCGAGATGCTCCAATTCATCAGCCAGGGCACCTCCGTGCTCACCTCCCCCTGGTTTTTGATCATCATGGGCATCATCCTGCTGCTGATCATCGTTTATATCATCTTGATCCTGTTGTACCGCAGGAAGCAAAAACAGCTGCGCCGTGTGCGCAAGTACCGGGACCTGTAACAAGATAAAAAGGGACTGCTGCCATGTGGCAACAGCCCTTTTTTCTTTTCTATCGTTCGCTCTGGAGAAGTCAGCTATTCCCCGCCTCCTTGCTGGGTGGAAAGCATCCCTGGATGGCTACAGCACCACGCCTTCGCCGCCAGTTTTGGCGAACAGCCGACGGATCTCCCCCCGCAGGCCTTTGTACTCCGGCAGTTCCAGGGCGTTTTGCGCCAACAGCTTTTTGGCGCAGGCCTGGGCTTGCCGCAGCACTTCCATGTCGGTGGTCATGTCGGCGATCTTCAGCTGGGGCAGGCCGTGCTGCCGCTGGCCGAAAAAGTCCCCGGGGCCCCGCAGTTTCAAGTCTGCCTCGGCGATTTGAAACCCGTCCGCCGTGTCCCGGAACAGCTTTAGCCGCTTGAGGGTGTCCTCGTTTTGGGCATCGGTGATGAGGATGCAGGTGGACTGGTACTTCCCCCGGCCGATGCGCCCCCGCAGCTGGTGCAGCTGGGAAAGCCCGTACCGCTCAGCGTTTTCAATGACCATGATCACGGCGTTGGGCACGTCCACCCCCACTTCCACCACGGTGGTGGACACCAGCAGCTGGGTTTTCCCCTGGGAGAAGTCCTCCATCACCTGTTCCTTTTCGGCGGGCTTCATCTTCCCGTGGAGCAGCCCCACGGTGGCGGTGGGGAAGGCCTTTTTCACCAGCTCCCCATACTGGGTGACGCTCATCATGCCGCTTTCGTCCTCCTCGATCAGGGGGCAGATCAGGTACCCCTGCCGGCCGGCGTCCAGGTGGCGTTGGACATAGCCGAAAGCCCTGGCCCGTTTTGCCGGGTCAATGAGGTAGGTTTCGATCTTTTGCCGGCCGGGAGGCAGCTCGTCCAGCACGGAGATATCCAGGTCGCCGTAGACCATCAAGGCCAGGGTGCGGGGGATGGGGGTGGCGCTCATCACCAGCAGGTGGGGGGAAGCCCCCTTCTGGGCCAGGGCCGACCGCTGCCCCACCCCAAACCGGTGCTGCTCGTCGGTGATGACCAGGCCCAGGTTTTGAAATTCCACCTTGTCGCTGATGAGGGCGTGGGTGCCAATGACCAGCTGGATGCGCCCGTCGCTGAGGGCCTTGTAGATCTTTTTCTTTTCCGCCGCCTTCACCGACCCGGTGAGCAGGGCGCAGGTGATGTGGGCAGGCTCCAGCAGGGCGTTGAGGGAGTGATAATGCTGGGTGGCTAAAATTTCCGTGGGGGCCATGAGGGCCGCCTGCATCCCGCTTTGGATCACCGCCCAGCAAAGGGCGGCAGCCACGGCTGTCTTGCCGCTGCCCACGTCCCCTTGGACCAGCCGGTTCATGGGGGAGGGGCCTGCCATGTCCTCCACTGATTCGGTGATGGCCCGCCGCTGGGCCCCGGTGAGCTGGAAGGGCAGCAGCCGGGCATAGCCTTCGGGGAAGGCCTTGGGGATGGGGTGGAGGTTCTCGCTTTTCCGGCCGCTTTTAATGCGCAAAAGCCCCAGCTGTAAGACAAGGAACTCCTCAAAGGTCAGCCGGAACCGGGCGGTGGCCAGCTCTTCCGGGGTCTTGGGGAAGTGGATGGTTTCCAAGGCGTACCGCAGGGTGCACAGATGGTACTCCTCCCGCAGCCTGTCCGGCAGGGGGTCCCGGATCTGCTCGGGCAGCAGGGAAAGTGCGTTTTGCACCGCCGCCGCAATCTGCCGGGAGGAGAGCCCTGCCGTGGCCGGGTACACCGGCTGGATGGACAGCTCTTTGGCCTCTGGCAGGAACTCCGGGGAGAGCATCTCCCGCCGCAGCAGGGTGCCGGTGACCTTGCCCCGGAACAGGTACATTTCCCCTTCCCGCAGCAGGGTGGGGATGTACTTGTTGTTGAAAAAGGTCAGGGCCATGTCGCTGTCCCCGTCGGACACCGTGGTTTTGTAGAGCAGTTTCCCGCCCCGTACCCTGGTTTCCGTGGGGCGGCGCAGCACCGTGGCCTTGACCACGGCCATTTCCCCTAAGGGCGTTTCGGCAATGGGGGTGTGGAGGCTCCAGTCCTCATAGGCCCGGGGATACAGCCGCAGCAGATCCCCCACAGTGGGAGCCCCCAGCTTTTCAAAGAGCTTTTTCCGTTTTTCCCCCACACCCTTGAGGGTTTCAATGCCCCGTTCAAACAGGGATGCCATGGCGTGCCTCCTTTTTCTGCAAGGTGTCCCAAACGTGCTGCAATTCCCGTTTGCTTCGGATGACCGTCAGCTTTTGGGGAAATTGTTCTGCCCTGGCCCGGACGCCATCCGCACCGGTTTGATAGGCCCAGGTCCAGCGGAACATATTCCCCAGCATGGCCCAGGTGGGACGGTAGGCGCAGGGTTCCTGTCCCAGGTTTTGCCGCAGCCACCGCCGCAGGATCCGCCCCAGCCGCACCGCCAGGGGCGGCGCCAGCAGCAAGATGCGTTCCGCCTCTTCCAAGCCCTGGGCAAAGCAGGGCCGTCCTGTGTCCTCTAAGATGTAGTCCTCCCGGGCCAGGATGGCCTGGAAGATGGCCTCCCGCTCTTCATCCGTCCGTTTCCGGTTGCCCACCTTGGCTCCCGGATCCCGCCGGCGGGCAACCTGGTCCAGGTGGAAGCAGGGGATGCCGGTTTCACGGGACAACTGCCGGGCCAGGGTCGATTTCCCGCTGGCCACGGGTCCCACGATATATAGCTTCATAAAAGCCCCCTACAAAAAGGAACCTTTCCCGAAAGAAAGGTTCCCAATTCTGTCTTTTCAGTGGTGTGCGCAGTTTTTCCTTTTTCCACCGCTTGCCTGGGGCGCAGCGCACGAACACGCGACTTGCCTGAAGCGCAGCTTTTACAGATACCCCCCTGGAAGAGCATCCTTCGCGGACAGCAACTTGGCGGTGCCAGGGAATGGGAGTAAGCGCAGCGCACGAACCCGCGATTTGCCTGAAGCGCAGCTTCTTACTCCACGCTGATGATGAAGTAATACACAGGCTGGCCGCCATCTACCAAGGTGATCTCCACATCGGAATGGAGCTTGTTTTCCAAGGTGTGCTTGGCCTCTTCCGCCTGCTCCTGGGTGATGCCTTCCCCGTAGATCAAGGTGATGAAAGAGGTGTGCTTGGTGGCAAAGGAACGGGTCACCCGTACGCAAGCGGCAACGGGGTCTTTTTCAATATATTCCAGCTTGCCGTTCTTCAAGCCCAGAATATCCCCGTGGCGGATGGTGTGGCCGCCGTATTCCGAATCCCGGGCGGCAAAGGTGACCAGGCCGGTGTCCACGTTGCCCGCGGCTTCCAGCATGGCCTCCTGGTTGTTTTGGGCGTCGGAGTCGGGGTCAAATGCCAGCATGGCGGAAAGCCCCTGGGGAATGGTCCGGGTGGGGATGACGATCACTTCCCGGTCGGTGCAAAGGGGAATGGTCTGCTCGGCAGCCATGATGATGTTCTTGTTGTTGGGCAGGATGAACACCTTTTTCGCAGGAGTGGCCAGCACAGCCTCCAACAGGTCTTCCGTGGAGGGGTTCATGGTCTGGCCGCCGCTGACCACGTTGGCGCAGCCCAGATCCATAAACAGGCCCTTCAGGCCGTCGCCGGCAGCCACGGAGATGAAGCCCATTTCCTCGGTGGGCTCCTGGGGCTCCAGACGGGCCTTTTCCGGCTGGGGCTTTTCCGCCGCGGCAGCTTTCCGGGCCTCGTTGGCTTCGGCGGCCTTGCGGTGCTGCTCTTTCATGTTTTCAATCTTTACGGTGAGCAGCTGGCCATACTGCAAAGCAGCCTGCAGCGCGTCACCGGGATTTTCCGTGTGCACGTGGGTTTTGATGATTTCTTCGTCATCTACCACCACCACGCAGTCGCCGATGGTTTCCAGGAACAGCCGCAGTTCCAGAGGATCCTTCTGGATCTCCGGGTCGCGGCCCACGATGAATTCGGTGCAGTAGGTGAAGTTGATCTCACTGTCAAACTCTGCCGCCACATTGCGGAAGAATTCGGCGGTTTCCTGGGCTTTTTCCTCTTCCGAGAGGCCGCACTCCAGCACAATGCCGCTGCGGAACACGCTGAGCATCCCCTCGAAGATCAGGCACAGGCCCTGGCCGCCAGCATCCACCACGCCGGCTTTTTTCAGCACGGGCAGCAGGTTGGGGGTATCCTCCAAAGCGTCGGCAGCGCCCATGCATACGGCGTCCCACACCTGGACGGGGTCACTGCCCATTTCCAAGGCTTCCCGGCCCCGCTCGGCAGCCACCCGGGCCACGGTGAGGATGGTGCCCTCAGTGGGCTTCATCACGGCCTTGTAGGCTTCCTCAACGCCCAGTTCCAAGGCGGCGACCAGGTCCTCCGCGGAAATTTCCTCCCGGCCTTCCAGGCCCTTGGAAATGCCCCGGAACAGCAGGGACAGAATGACGCCGGAATTGCCCCGGGCTCCCCGCAGCATGGAGGAAGCGGCCTTTTTAGCCACCTGGGCAGCGGTGGAGGAGTCGTCTAAACCCTTCATTTCCTCGGCGGCAGCGCCGATGGTCATGGACATATTGGTGCCGGTGTCGCCATCGGGCACGGGGAAAATATTCAGCTCATTCACTTGCTTTTTATACTTGGAAATGTTGTTAGAGCCAGAAAGAATGGCATTTTTCAGTTGAGAACCTAAAATCACAGGTAACACATCCTTCACCACATAGATGGGTATATCTTCTAACTAGTTTATCACAAAAAATTCAGAAATACAATCGTTGTAAAGGGATTTCTGCAAATGCCTTATAAAAACTGGGGCCGGGGCTTTCCGCTCTATGCCAGAGGGGCGGGCCTGCGGGGGTTACGTCAGGGAGATCCGCTCCACACCGGTGCACAGGCCGGTGCGCTCGTCGGCGGAAAAGAGGACGCAGTCCATTTTGCTGGGGCCCTTGGCCCAGTCGAACCGGGCGGGCATCTTGGTACGCAGCTTGCCGATGATGATCTCCGGCTTCACCCCTAGCACCGAGTCGATGACGCCGGTCATGCCCACGTCGGTGATGTACCCGGTGCCGTGGGGGAGCAGGCATTCGTCGGCAGTCTGCACGTGGGTATGGGTGCCGAACAGGCCGGTCACTTTGCCGTCGGCGAAAAAGCCCATGGCCCGTTTTTCCCCGGTGGCCTCGGCGTGGAAGTCCACAATGCACACCTTGGGCAGGTCCGGGGTTTTCAACAGGGATTCCAGGGTTTCAAAGGGGCAGCGCAGGCTCTCCATGTAGACCGTGCCCATCAGGTTGACCACAGCCACTTGGGTGCGGCCCAGGTCCACCACGCACAGCCCGCGGCCCGGGGCCGCAGCAGGGTAATTGGCAGGGCGCAGCAGGGTTTCGCAAGAGTCGTACAGGTCGTAGGATTCCCGTTTGCGGAAGCTGTGATTCCCCGTGGTGATCACATCCACACCGCTGTCAAACAGGTGTTCCGCCGAGGCGGGTGTGATGCCGTTGCCGTCCGCGGAGTTTTCCCCGTTGGCAATCACCAGGTCAATGCCTTTGGCGCGTCTCAAAGCGGGCAGGTGGGCGCGCAAAAACTGGCACCCCGGGGTTCCCACCACGTCGCCGATACAAAGAATATTCAAAGTGTTCCACCCTCTCAAAAAGTTACAACAGGGACGCACGCAAGGTGCGTCCCTGTCTCATTGCTTCGGTATTTTCCGGCGCTTGGTTACTTGGCGTAATCCACTGCCCGGCTCTCCCGGATCATGTTCACCTTGATCTGGCCGGGATAGTCCAAATCCGCCTCGATCTTTTTGCAGATGTCCCGGGCCAGCAGGGTCATCTGCTCGTCGCTGACCTTCTCGGGTTTGACCATCACGCGGATCTCGCGGCCGGCCTGGATGGCGTAGCAGCTTTCCACCCCGTCAAAGGAGGAGGCCACCTCTTCCAGCTTTTCCAACCGCTTGATGTAGTTTTCTAGGTTCTCACGCCGCGCGCCGGGGCGGGCTGCCGAAATGGCGTCCGCCGCCTGGACGATGCAGGCGATAATGGTCTTGGCTTCCACGTCCCCATGGTGGGCGGCAATGGCATGGATGACCGCTTCGCTCTCCCGGTATTTCCGGGCCACTTCCACGCCGATCTGCACGTGGGAGCCTTCCATCTCATGGTCCAGTGCCTTGCCAATGTCGTGGAGCAGGCCGGCCCGTTTGGCCACGGTGGGGTCAAGCCCCAGCTCGGAGGCCATGATGCCGGACAGGTACGCCACTTCCAAAGAGTGGTTTAAGACGTTCTGCCCATAGCTGGTGCGGTAGCGCAGGCGGCCCAGCAGCTTTACCAGCTCGTGGTGGATGCCGCCCAGGCCCACTTCCAACACAGCCCGTTCGCCTTCCTGCTTGATGGTTGCGTCCACTTCCTTGCGGGCTTTTTCCACCGTTTCCTCAATGCGGGTGGGGTGGATGCGCCCGTCGGAGATGAGCTTTTCCAAAGCAATGCGGGCCACCTCCCGGCGGACCGGCTCAAAGCTGGACAGGGTGATGGCTTCCGGCGTGTCGTCGATGATCAGGTCCACACCGGTGAGTGTTTCGATGGCCCGGATGTTCCGGCCTTCCCGGCCGATGATCCGGCCCTTCATCTCGTCGTTGGGCAGGGGCACCACGCTGATGGCGGCTTCCGATACATGGTCCGCCGCGCAGCGCTGGATGGCTAGGGCAATGATCTCCCGGGCGCTGCGGTCTGCCTCTTCCTTGGTCTGCTGTTCAAAATCCCGGATTTTTACGGCCTTTTCGTGGGTCAGCTCGTTTTCCAGGAGGGAGAGCAGGTATTCCTTCGCCTGGTCCACCGTGAAGGAAGAGATTTTTTCCAGCATATCGAACTGGCTCTTCTTAACAGCTTCGGCTTCCTGCAGGCGCTCTTCAGCCTTTTTGTTTTTCTGGTCGGCCTGGTTTTCCTTGCGCTCCACGTTTTCCAGCTTTTTCTCCAGGCTCTCCTCCTTCTGGAGGACACGCCGCTCTTGATGCTGGATCTCTTTGCGCCGGTTTGCCAGCTCCTTTTCTGATTCATCTCTCAGGCGGTGTAACTCGTCTTTGCCTTCCAGCACGATCTCTTTCTTTTTGGCTTCCGCGGTTTTAATGGCGTCGCCTACAATGCGCTTGGCCTCTTGTTCAGCAGAACCGATTTCGGCCTCGGCCTTGTTTTTGCGGTAATTGAAGCCCAGAAAGAAAGCGGCCGCGCCAGCCGCAGCCGCAGCTAAAACAGCGATGACGGCACACAGCCATACTGCTACTTGGCCCAATCAGGCACCTCCTTTTCCTCGTTTCCTAATTTTTTTTTAAAATTCAAAATAACTGGGAAAGCCAGGGCGTGGTTTGCCCTGGAAAGTGCAGACGGGCCGCTGCCATATAAGAGATTCAATGCCTCATTTTTTTACCGTTTCCCGCCACTTGGAAAAGTTTCCCGGGGCGCACAGCCGCCCAGGGATAGCAGGGGAAACAGGCTGATTTCAGCCTTTTTTATGAAAAATTGCTCAATAAAAAAGCAGTTAAAATGAAAAACAGGGAAATTCATATAGGAAAGCGCCATTGTGCACTCTGTTTTTATTCTAGCTCCTAGGGTGATTCTTGTCAAGAAAATTGTAACATTTTATTCATATGGATCTCCCAGGGACCCGGGAGCTTTTTCCTTGACAAAGCCCTTGGCCGGTGGTATCATCTACCTAAGTAAGAAATGCGTCGAAAAGGAAGCCATCCTCCCAAAACGCCCTGGCCAGAGAGCGGCTGCCGTGGGCTGGAAGCGGCCGCCGGGGAGCGGGGGTTGGCCACCACCTTTGAGCATCGCCTCCGAAAGCGGGTTCCCGCAAAAGGGGCGGCGGATGGCCCCGTTACAGGCCGCAACGAGGAAGCGCGTCCGTTCGCGCTTTGAATCCGGGTGGAACCGCGGGTCCCTGGCAAAATACTTGTGCGAGAAGCCAGACGCCTGCCCCAGAGCTTTGCTGGGGCAGGCGTTTTTTGCTTCCCTGGCGGAAAGGAGTCACCACATGGTACAAATCGATCTGAAAGGCCAAGTGAAAGAGTTTGAAAGCGGCGTCACCGCCGCCGAGGTGGCAAAGTCCATTGGCATGGGGCTGTACAAGTCCGCCTGCGCCGCCCGCATCGACGGGGAGGTCTGCGACCTGCGCACCCCCATTGACCACGACTGCGCTTTGGAGATCCTCACCTTCGACAGCGAGGAGGGCAAGCACGCCTATTGGCACACCACCTCCCACATCCTGGCCCAGGCCATGATGCGGCTGTATCCCGGCACCAAGTTCTCCATTGGCCCCGCCATTGAGAACGGGTTCTACTACGACTTCGACCTGGAGAACCCCCTCTCTGCCGACGACCTGCCCAAGATCGAAGCGGAGATCAAGAAGGTCATCAAAGAGAACATCGCCATCGAGCGTTTCGAGCTGCCTGCCGGGGAGGCCAAGGAGCTGATGGAGGGCCAGCCCTACAAGGAGGAGCTTATCGACGAGCACGCTGATAAGGGGGAGAACATCAGCTTCTACCGCCAGGGGGACTTTACCGACCTGTGCGCCGGCCCCCATCTGATGAGCACCGGCATGGTGAAGGCTGTGAAGCTCACCGCCATTACCGGGGCCTATTGGCGTGGCGACGCCAAAAATAAGATGCTCACCCGTGTGTACGGCGTTTCCTTCCCCAAGCAGTCTATGCTGGACGAGCACCTGCAAATGCTGGAAGAGGCCAAAAAGCGGGACCACCGGAAACTGGGCAAAGAGCTGGGCCTGTTCATGCTCACCGAGGAAGGCCCCGGCTTTCCCTTCTTCCTGCCCAAGGGCATGGTGCTGCGGAACCTGCTGATCGACTACTGGCGCCAGGTCCACAAGAAGTACGGCTATGTGGAGATCTCCACCCCCATGATCCTCAACCGGGCCCTGTGGGAGCGCAGCGGCCACTGGGACCATTACAAGGACAATATGTACACCACCGTCATCGACGAGGAAGATTACGCCATTAAGCCCATGAACTGCCCCGGCGGGATGCTGGTGTACCAGAGCGAGCCCCATTCCTACCGTGACCTGCCCCTGCGTGTGGGCGAGCTGGGCCTGGTGCACCGCCACGAGCTCTCCGGCGCTTTGCACGGGCTGTTCCGGGTGCGGTGCTTCACCCAGGACGACGCCCACCTGTTCATGACCCAGGAGCAGCTCAAAGACGAGATCAAGGGCGTTGTGAAGCTGTTTGACGAGGTGTACTCTGTGTTTGGCCTGCCCTACAAGATCGAGCTGTCCACCATGCCTGAGGACCACATCGGCACCGTGGAGCAGTGGGAGCACAACCAGGACATCCTGAAGGACGCCATCACCGACATGGGCAAGGACTTCGTCATCAACGAGGGCGACGGCGCCTTCTACGGCCCCAAGCTGGACTTCCATCTGGCCGACTCCCTGGGCCGCACCTGGCAGTGCG
>URKX01000037.1 GCA_900548545.1 uncultured Oscillospiraceae bacterium | reverse complement strand
CTGCCGCTGCGCCTTATTCCGGGGAACCGTGGGCTGCCCGGGCTGCTGCCGGTTGGCATAGCTGTAATGGTAATAGCCGTTCCCGGTTTGCCCCCCATGATTCTGGGGCGGCTGGGGGTTGGAGGCAGGCCCCTGCCGGGGCGGCTGGTAACCGCCATTCTGAGGCCGGGCCTGGTAATACCCCTGGGGGGGCGGCGCCTGGTAAGGGTGGCCGGCGTTCCTGCCCTGGGTGGCGTTCCCTTTCAGGTTCAGGGCCTGGTCCAACCCTTGGGCAGCTTTGCCCAGGCCCTGGGCGATTTTCCCCGCCACAGGGATACCGGAACCTGTGAGCATTTTATACACCTGGGAAGAGCGCAGCTCCTCTTGCAGGTCGTTTCCTTTCTTTTCCATGGGTCTCCTCCCATCCCGGGAAATACTTCCCGGAAACCATATCGAAAACTGGATAGTATCATTTTACTTTGGAACACTGGCCGGTGTCAACTGGGTAACCGGCCTGAAAGGGCTTTCCCACGGGAATTTACAAACTGGTCACACAACGTGGGGGTTGCCCACCGCCGGGAACTGGGCCTTTACCTGGTCTCCGGTGGCGATGCCCTCCCGGAAAGCCGTGGCGGCCCCGGCGGCGACGCCCCATTTCAGGCCGCCTTCCAGGGTGCCGTGAAGCCCCAGGCCATAGAGGAACCCCGCCACCAGGGAGTCCCCCGCGCCCACCGTGGAAACAGCCTCCCCGCGGACACTGTGGCAGAACAGGCAGGGGCCGCCCTCCTGGGCCAGCAAGGCCCCTTTGGCCCCCAGGGAAACCACCACGTTCCGGGCGCCCATATGCCGCAGCTGCTGGGCATACTCTTTCGCCTCCAGGGCCGTGAGGGGGCCTTCCACCCCAAACAGCTGGCACAGCTCCTGGTCGTTGGGCTTGATGAGGAAGGGGTGGTAGGGCAGCGCTGCCAGCAGGGCGTCCCCGGCCATGTCCACCACCAGCCGGGCGCCGGAACGCCGGGCCGCCTCCAAGATCTGGGGGAAGGCGGTGGAGGGCAGCCCCTTGGGCAGGCTCCCGGAAAGCACCAGCACGTCTTCCGCCGTGAGGGACCCCAGCTTCGCCAACAGCTGCCGCACCCCCTGGGGCGGGATCTGGGGGCCTTCCCCGTTGAAGGCGGTTTCCTGGCCGTCAGCCTCCCGCAGCTTCACGTTGACGCGGGAATTCCCCTCTTCCAGCATTACAAAGTCCGCCGGGCAACCGGAGGCCTCCACCAGCCGCAGGATCTCCCGGCCGGTAAACCCGGCGGCGATGCCCAGGGCTTTCGTATTCACCCCCAGGGAGTGGAGCAGCAGCGACACATTCACGCCCTTCCCTCCCGGGGCAAAGGACTCCTGGGAAAACCACTGGATCTGCCCCTTTTCAAAACAGTCCATCCGCACCAGATGGTCCAGCGCGGGATTGAGTGTCACTGTAACTATTATCATACGTTCACGCCCTTACAAGTTTCTTACCGTATTCTATCATTTTGGATACAGTTTTGCAACAAACCCGCCTGATGCCAAGGCCGAAAAAAAACGAAGCGCCCCAAGATTTCCCGCCGCCTGTATATCCTGCCCGGTTCCCGGCGATACTACTCCCAGCGGGCAGCCGCGCGCCGGTGGTTTTCCCGGCGTCCCGCCCGCGCAACGCACTCTTTTGAGAAAGGAACCTTTCATCATGCTTCGAAACAGGATCATTGCCGCGGCACTGTGCGCGGGGCTGGCCCTTTCCTTAGGGGGCTGCATGGAAAAGGCCGAAGACAAAGTGTCCGAAACCGTCTCCCGCGTGGAGAGCGAGCTGGAAGGGGCCGGCAGCCGGATCGAATCCGCTGTGGACTCCATGGTGGATCCGGACTCCTCCCACCGGGAAGACCAGGCGAGCCCCTCCCCCAAACCGGAGCCCCGCTGAACAAAAGACCGCTGCCAACCTGGCGGCGGCCTTTTGTTTTGCAGGGGGCATTGCGCCCCGGGTCCCTTTCTGGTATACTGGGACAAGCACCTTTTGAGGAGGAGGGATACACGATGATCCGTTGCTGCATTTTCGACGCCGACGGCACCCTGCTGGACTCCATGCCCATGTGGCGGGACATCACCTACCAGTACGCCGCGGACAAAGGGATCCAGGCCCCCCAGGGCCTGCACAACACCCTGAACCGCCTGAGTGTGGAACAATGCGCGGAATACTACCGTGGGCTGGGCGTCCCCGGCACGGTGGAGGGGATTGCCCAGGAGCTGGGCCAATACGCTTTAGAGGGCTACCGCACCCAAGTGGAGGAAAAACCCCAGGCCAGGGAGTTCTTACAGCTTTTGAAGGAAAACCACATCCCTGTGGCCGTGGCCACCGCTTCCAACCGGGAAGGGGTGGAGCTTGCCTTGGAGCGGCTGGGGATGCTGCCCTTTGTGGACCGCTTTGCCACCTGCGGGGAAGTGGGGAAAAGCAAGGAGCACCCGGACATTTTCCTGCACTGCGCGGGGAAATTCGGCGCCGCCCCAGAGGAGAGCGTGGTCTTTGAGGACTCGGCCTACGCCATCCGCACCGCCAAAGCCGCGGGGTTCCCGGTGGTGGCTGTGGAGGACCCCATCTCCCAGCAAGGCAAAGGGGAAGGGGAAACCCGGGAGGGCATCGCCGGGCTTGCGGACCTTTCCATCCAAAGCTATGGGGAGCTGATTGGGAAACTGCTCCCAGCAGAAGACCTGTCCCAAAATTTGGGGGATCTGCTGGGGTAACTTTGCGGGAAAACAGAATTTTGGGAAACTGAGGAGAGGAGAACCGACCTTATGAGCTTGCGGAAAAAACTGATTGGCAGCCGGGCGTTTTACGCCGCTGTGCTGTCCCTTTTGATCCCCATGATCGTCCAGCAGGGGATCACCCAATTTGTCAACTTGCTGGACAACGTGATGGTGGGGCGCCTTGGCACCGCCCCCATGTCCGGGGTGGCCATCGTCAACCAGATTGTGTTCATTTTCAACCTGACCATTTTCGGCGGGCTGGGCGGGGCGTCCATTTTCGGGGCCCAGTTCTATGGCAAAAAAGACTATGAGGGCGTGCGCTACACCCTGCGGTTCCGGCTGGTGTTCAGCGTGGCCATTTGGGCTTTGGGCATTTTGGTGTTCCTGCTGTTCGGGCCCCAGCTGTTTGGGCTGTACTTAAACGAGGGCGCTTCCACCCCCGAGGAGATCGCCTCCACCCTGGGCCACGCCCAATCCTACATGAACATCATCTTGTGGGGGCTGCTGCCCTTTGCCCTGGTGCAGTGCCTTTCCAGCACTTTGCGGGACGTGGGCGAAACCTTCTCCCCCATGGTGGCCAGCGTCATCGCCATCTGTGTGAACTTGGTGGGCAACTACCTGCTGATCTTCGGCAGCTTTGGCTTCCCCAAAATGGGGGTGGCGGGCGCTGCCTTGGCCACGGTGATCTCCCGCTATGTGGAGATGGCCTACCTGCTTCTGCGCACCTACCTGCGCCGCCAGCAGTTCCCCTTTGTCCAGGGGCTGTTCCGGGGGTTCCGGGTACCCGTTTCCCTCGTCAAGCAGATCGCCATCACCGGCACCCCCCTGCTCTTGAATGAAACCCTGTGGTCCATTGGCACGGCGGCGGTGAATATGTGCTACGCCACCCGGGGCCTACAGGCCGTGGCCGCCACCAACATCAACTCCACCGTGTGGAACCTCTTCGCCATTGTGATGATGTCCTTGGGCAATGCCATCGGCATCCTTTCGGGGCAGCTGCTGGGCGCCAACGACGTCCAGGGCGCCAAGGACACGGTGCGGAAACTGCTGTTTTTCAGCGTTTGCGTCAACCTGGTCATCGGCGGGGGGATCATCGCCTGCTCCCCCTTCATCCCCACCATTTACAACACCGAGCCGGCAGTGCGGCAAACGGCCACCCAGCTGCTGATCATCTCCGGTGCGTTTTTGCCCCTCACCGCCTATGTCCACGGCACCTATTTCACCATCCGGTCCGGGGGCAAGACCTTCATCACTTTCCTGTTCGACTGCGTGTTCACCTGGGTGGTGAACCTGCCTGTGGCCTTCTGCCTGTGCCACTTTACAGGGCTTTCCGTGGTGTGGGTATTCTTCTTCGTCTCCTGCGCGGACATCATCAAGGCCATTATCGGCACGGTCATGCTGGTTTCCGGGATCTGGATCCACAACGTGGTGGACCACAGCACCCAAACGTGAAACCGGAAGGAGGGTCCGCCCATGGAACTGTTGGAAACGCCGCGGCTGGCACTGCGGAAATTCCGCCCGGAAGATCTGGAAGCCCTGTTCCAGCTTCTTCGCGACAAAGAGGCAAACCGGTTCCTCCCCTGGTTCCCGGCGGAAACCTTGGAGGAGGCCCAAGCCTTCTACCGGGAGCGCATCCAAGGGCAGCGGTACTTTTTTGCCATCTGCCTCAAGGGAGAGGACCGGCCCATTGGGTATGTGACCGCGGAGGACGGGGACAGCTATGACTTTGGCTACGCCTTGGGCCGGGAGCACTGGCACCAGGGCCTGGCCACCGAGGCGGCCAGAGCCTTTGTGGGGTACCTCCGGCAGGAGGGGGTCCCCTTCCTCACCGCCACCCACGACAGGGAAAACCCCCGCAGCGGCGGCGTGATGCGGCAGCTGGGGATGCGCTACTGCTACTCTTACCTGGAGCAGTGGCAGCCCAAGGATATCCCGGTGATCTTCCGAATGTACCAGCTGGACCTGGACGGCCAAAAGCATCCGCCCTATGGGAAGTATTGGGACATCTACCCCACTCACTTTGTGGAGGAAGGGTTGTAAGTTTTCAAAGAGACCCTTGTGACATACGGCAAGAGGGGCCAGCCTGTGGGCTGGCCCCTCTTCTGCGTCCCCGCCATTGGGGAAAGTTTTTCAAAACGGCAGCCTTACAGCTCCACCTTGGGCAGCTGCTTGAAGCTCTCCTCCAGCTCTTCGTCGCTGGGGATGTAGTCGCTCATCAGGCCGTCGTTGAACTTCTGGTAGGCGGTCATGTCAAAGTAGCCGGTGCCGGTGAGGCCGAAGATGATGGTCTTTTCCTCGCCGGTTTCCTTGCACTTGAGGGCCTCGTCAATGGCCACCCGGATGGCGTGGCTGCTCTCGGGGGCGGGCAGGGTGCCCTCCACACGGGCAAACAGCTCTGCCGCCTCAAACACCGCGGTCTGCTCCACGGCCCGGGCCTCCATAAGCCCGTCGGCGTACAGCTGGCTCAGCACGCTGCTCATGCCGTGATACCGCAAGCCGCCGGCGTGGTTGGCCGAGGGGATAAAGTTGGAGCCCAGGGTGTACATCTTCTGCAAGGGGCAGACCATGCCGGTGTCGCAGTAGTCGTAAGCGTACTTGCCCCGGGTGAAAGAGGGGCAGGAGGCGGGTTCTACGGCGATAAACTGGTAGTCGGCCTCACCGCGGATCTTCTCGCCCATGAAGGGGGAGATCAGGCCGCCCAGGTTAGAGCCGCCGCCAGCGCAGCCGATGATGATGTCAGGCTTGATGCCGTACTTGTCGCAGGCGGCCTTGGTTTCCAGGCCGATGACCGACTGGTGGAGCAGCACCTGGTTGAGCACCGAGCCCAGCACGTACCGGTAGCCTTCCAGGCCGGTGGCCACTTCCACGGCCTCGCTGATGGCGCAGCCCAGGGAGCCGGAAGTGCCGGGATGGGCCTCTAAGATCTTCTTGCCGACCTGAGTGGTTTCCGAGGGGGAGGGCGTCACAGAGGCGCCGTAGGTGCGCATGACCTCTCTCCGGAAGGGCTTTTGCTCGTAGGAAACCTTCACCATGAACACCTTGCAGTCCAGCCCGAAGAAGGAGCAGGCCATGGAAAGGGCCGTTCCCCACTGGCCGGCACCGGTTTCGGTGGTGACGCCCTTGAGGCCCTGCTGCTTGGCGTAATAGGCCTGGGCAATGGCGGAGTTGAGCTTGTGGGAACCAGAGGTGTTGTTGCCCTCAAACTTGTAATAGATCTTGGCGGGGGTGCCCAGGGCCTTCTCCAGAAATTCCGCATGGATCAGCGGGGAGGGCCGGTACATCTTGTAGAAGTCCAAGATCTCCCCCGGGATTTCAAAATAGGGGGTGGCGTCGTCCAGTTCCTGGCGCACAAGCTCGTCGCAGAACACCGGCCGCAGCTCTTCAAAGGTCATGGGCTTAAGAGTAGCGGGGTTCAGCAGGGGGGCGGGCTTGTTTTTCATGTCGGCCCGCAGGTTGTACCATGCCTTGGGCAGTTCGCTTTCGTCCAAATAGATTTTGTAGGGGATCTGTGCCATGATTGTACCATCCTTTCAAACTATGATATGGAGTAAAAGCTCAACCAACATGAAAAACGAAAAACGCACCTGTCCTAAAAAGTTAGGACAGGTGCGCGAAACTTCGCATCTGCGGTGCCACCTAAATTCGCCTTTTCCAGGCGCGCTCGTCGCGTACAACTTTTGATACGCTAGCTGCTGTAACGGTCAGCCTCCGTCGCACCTAACGCCTGGGCCTTAAAAATCCCCTGCGCTCGGTTTGCCCTCGCGGGTCCATTCGCCCTTCCCCGTCACGCCGCGCTCACACCACCCGCGGCTCGCTTTGGAAACGGTTCTGAAGAGGTACTCGTCCCGGTCATCGGTTTCCAGTTGATTGATTGGTGTTACTATAGCACTGTCTTTTCCATTTGTCAAGGGCTCTTTTGTGAAACCCATCCCCTGGAATATCGTGCGGCAGTTCTTTCGCGTTTTTTAGGACAGCATTTTTTTCAGTTCCGGCACTGCCTCCAAAGCCCGGTACAAAACCACTGCCAGCACCAAACCGCTGGCCCCCTGGATCAGGTTGGCCGGGACGCTGGCCAGGGCTCCGCCCATCCCATAGAGGAGGGTATCGCAGAGGAAGTAGCCTCCCGCCACCAGGATCACGTCCGCCACGCCACCCAAGGCTACCCCCAGGGTGCGGTGGCCGCCTGGCGCCTTCCGGTACAACACGGCAGCAGCCAAGGCGATCAACCCCTTGACAGCCAAGGTAAAGGGGGCGTACAAGACATAGCCCGCGGCCAAATCCGCCAGGGCAGAGCCAAGCCCCCCTGCCAAAAACCCACCCAGGGGCCCCAGCAGCACGCCGGAAAGCACCACCAAGGCGTCCCCCGGATGGATATACCCCCCTGTCCCCGGGGTGGGGATCCGGATCACCATGGTGGCAGCGCAGGTCAGCGCCGCCATCATCGCGATAAACACCAGTTTTTTCACATTGTCTTTCACAGCAACCGTTCCTTTCCCTGGGGAAAACTTCCCTGTTCCCTCCTGTGGGCCTTTCCTCCTATTATAGGAAGGCGCCGCGGGAAAGTCAAGGGCAGGCCACAAACCCTCTTGCCCGGGGCGCGGCCCTTGGGTTGTGGCTGCAAGATAGATACCGATGCCAACGCGAGCCGCAGGGTAAAAGAAAAGGCCGAGCTCTGAACGCGACGTGCGTCCAGGCTCAGCCTGGTCGAGGTGACAGGACTCGAAACAGCGTTCCAGCCTTTTCCTCTCCCCTGCCGCTTTCAAAATTTCTAGGTTTTATGCGGGTTTCAGCGTTTCGGTATTCGCTGCTATTCCCTGTTCTGTAATGACCAACTGTGAAAATAATGACCAAATAAAGACCAGAAACCGCTCCTCTTTCACACCCTCTCCATCAGCTCCAAAAGCCAGTGGGGCGGGGTGGGAACCCTGGGAATCAGCTCCCCGTTGCGGTACTCCGCCACCTCCACAAAGCCGTTGTCGTTGTCGAAAAACCGGGCTTCATCGCAATAGGGGAGTATGCGCAGCACGTCCGCAAAGCGGCTTTGGAAGCGGCGCTTCACGTCCTCTTTGGGAATGTCGTGGCCGCCCTTGGCCACCCGGTTGGCAATGCGCCCCAGGCTTTCCTCCATCGTGTCCAGGCCGATGTAATACAGGCGGATGGTGTAGCCCCGCTCCTTGGCCCGGCGGATGGTGCGCTCGGTGCGCGCGCCGGACAGGGTGGTTTCCTGGGTGAAGCTGATTCCCTTCTCCAAGCACTCGTCAATTTTGCGGACAGCGGCTTTCCCGCCCTCCACAGGGCTGTGAAGCTGGGCCGCCAGCTTATCCACGTCAATAATCAGCCCCAGGTCGGAGCGCTCGGCTTTCAAGGCCCCGGTCAAGCTGGACTTGCCGCAGCCGTTCACCCCGCCGATGATGGTGTATAGCTTCATGGCGTTTCCTCCCTGTCTAGGCGCATGGTGGTTTCAATGGCCCGGCTGATAAAGGCGTTGACGCTCTCCCCGTGGGCCTGGGCGTGGGCTTGAATCTCCGCTTTCTTCCCCTTGGGCAGTGCCAGGGAAAGCCTGTCCAGGTTGGCGGCGTCCCACTTGCGGTTGCCGTTCTTTCGCGCTTCGGTGTACTTTTGGGCAGTCATTTATTTGCGCACCTCCTCCAGTATGACTTTAGTATATCACAAAAATCAACACTTAACAAGTGTACGCTTGCACAAATTATTAAGTGAGTCCTTGGGCAGTATTCCGTCTTGCATTCACTTATTAAGTGTGTTATACTATAGACAGTCAAGAGGGAAAGCCAAGGTCGATTGAGTACCGGCAACGGGAAAGGACGCGGCAAGGCAAGACCGGAAACGGAGTTGCGGAGGAAGCCAGAGGGCGAGAATCCAGCACAGAGCCACCCGGCGCTTTCCATTCCAGGCTACCCAAACCAAAACAGGAGGCACACACATGAGCACCCAAGAGCTGGAACAGAAAGTGAGAGAGCTGCGAGAGATGCAGGCCATCGTGGAGGAGGCCCAGGCCGAGGTAGAGGCCCTAAAGGACGCCATCAAAGCTGCAATGGGCCAGCGGGAAGAACTCCGGGCCGGGGAGTACAAGATCACCTGGAAAGCGGTTACCACCTCTAGGCTGGATACAGCCAAACTAAAAAAGGCGCTCCCAGATGTGGCAGCAGCTTTCACCACCCAGAGCACCACCCGCCGCTTCATCGTGGCATAAGAAAAGCCCTTGCGCCAGCCAGCAAGCAAACACAAGGGCAACCCATGTGGGGTCGTGGACATTGTACCACGGCCCTTTTTCTTTGTCAATTCGCGCCGCAGGCTGGGGGAGATTTGCGGTAGGTTCTTCCAGCGGAGAAGCCTTGAGTGGTTGCTGCGATTCGCGGAAAGCTGCGAATTTTGGGGCAGGAAATAGGTGAGTTCGGTTTCTTTTCGCAGAGAAACGCAGACCATAAAAAAGGCTTTGCCCCCCGGTCAGAAAAAAGCCGGCTTTTCTTGTGGGGCTTTACTCGGGGTGTTCCCCAACATTGTGGGGAAAGTCTCCCGCGTACGCGCGCAAAGTTGCCCGAAAGGGTACGCGAAAAAAAGAGCAAGCATCATGGTTTGGGTGTTACCGGGAGTTCGTTGCCATTGTACGCGGGGAAAGTGTGTGAAACTGTGGGCAAAAAAAGAGCCCCCCCCTCCCTCTGGATGCTGGGGAATTGTTGTGGAGACCGGTGGGTGGAAGGTTTTCCAACTCTGGCGGGTTTTGTTGTAAAGGGAGGATGCTTTACACAGCGCCGCTTTTACCTGTTTGCTTTCCTGCTTTCCACCAGCCTTTCCTCCACGCTGCCTTGCTCAAAATACCAGGAAAACCACCCCGTTCCGTGATAGGCGGCTGTTTCCAGCACTTCCTCCTGCAGACACAGCACAACGGGCTTTCCCCGGAGAAGCTGCAAGGCTCTGGCTTCCTCCCGGCGGACAGCTTCGGCGGTGATGTGCAAAGCCTCCGCCGTTTCCTTGCGGGTGTGCTTACGGGTGAATCGGTGGCGCAGCACAGCCCCCTGCACCACAGACAGCTCCCCCAGGGCTTGCTCTAACACGTTGTGGAAGTGTTCCTGCTCTTGCCGGTCATCCACGGCAAAGAGCGCCGCTTCCGCTTTTTCATCAGGGATCACGTCCCCCTGTTCCCTGCCTTCTTCGTCACCGGGGATGGGCCGCTCCAAGCGGTCAGCGTGGTTCAGCGCGTCAAGTTTTCCCTGGATGCCCATGCAGGCTTTAAAACGGTTCTCCGTGGCCCTGGAAAGGTAGGTGGTGAGAAGATACCCCTTTTCCGGTTTGTACGCCTGTACAGCATCGTACAGGGCGAAGAACACCTCCTGCTGCAAGTCCTCCAACGTCACGCCGTGGGTGGAGCACCGCTCTTTCCCCTGGCGGGTGTAGAACTTCCAGGCCATAGAAAGCAAAAGGGGCCGGACAGCGCCCCACAATTCCGCAAGCGCCGCCCGGTTCCCGTTCTGTATGTTCAAAGCAAGCTGTTCATTTGTCATTGACTGCCGCCCCCGTCCGTGGTAGAATAATCCCAGGTGGTGGGCTGTCCCAGTTGTGGGGCGGCTCTTTTTTTATGCTGTTTCGATGCCCGACACACCCTCAAACTCGATGGTGTTTTCCCTGCCCAGGCGCTCCGGGAAGATCGTAAGGGGCAAGCGCCATTTCTCCCGGCCCTGGCTGTCCCACACGGCGAACACCACGCCCAGCACTTCCGCGCCCCAAAAGGCAAAGTCCCTGGGCATTTCCCCCGGCTCTCTGCGGTAGTGTGTGCCCGCCGTCTGCATCCCGAACGATACCCCCAGGTATTCCTTCACAAGCAGGGTGCCCCCGGTCTTTTGGGGGCGGGTGCAAAGGCAGAAGTCGTGCAGCTCGTAGCCGTCCCGGCGGTAGAACTTGGGAGGCCGTGGGAAGCGGTGCAGGGCCACGCCCACCGTGTCCCCGTCCTCAATGCCCGCCCCGGCCAGGCAGTCCCCAGAGACAGGCACGCGGATGGTTTCCTGCCCGGGCCGTAAGTCTGAGGCTTGCAAAAACCGGCTCATGGGACGCGCCTCCTTTCCTGGTAGAAGTGGTCGGCCTGGGCCTTAGCCTCTCCCTGCAAGCCCTCCAGGAAGCGGAACAACACCCACAGGGAATCGGTGTACATGGTCAAAGTGTCCGCCAGTACCATGCGGCTGCCCTCTGGGTGGGGGGCAAGTTCCAGGCTGTCTGCCACCAGATTCAGCAGGCCCAGGGCTACGCTTAATTGTGTCCCTAGGTCATCCAGCGCGGACGCCGCTTGAAAAAGCCCTTGCCCCGCCGGGGATTTTGTGGTATTCTCTCCTTGGATATGTTCCATTTTTCTTGCGCCTTGCACGGTTGCCGCCGTGTTGGGCGCTTTTTCTTTCTGCATGATCGGTTTGCCCCTTTCGGTTGATTCTCGCAATGCTGATTCCAAACACAGCTAGGCATAGGGCCATCAAGAGGAACCCAGGCCACAGCGCAAGGCTGCCGTTTTCCACGCCGCCCGCCAGCCCCAAGAGAAGGAGGAAAGCGGCTCCTGCTGTCAGCTTCATATATCCCTCAGCACTTCCACAGCGTGTTCCTCCAGCTCCTTGGCAATCACCAGGACGGAACACTTCTTCAGCTCCGGCTCGTACCAGGCGCAGCGGTCTTTCTGGCAGGGGTATCCGTTTTGGACGTCCCCCGCTCTGGTGATAGGGCAAAGCAGGTCTTTTCTTTCCACGTTGTTTTCCTCCTTTCATTGGTCAAATACGAACACTTCCGCCAGGCACCCACGGGGGAAAAAGTCCAGGGCTTCCAATTCTTCCCGGCTCATGTCCTTGTGGATGCGGTAGGCTTCCTTCACGATAAAGCCGGGTTCTTCCCGTTCCAGCTTGTCCGCCAGCCGGTTCGCCGCTTCCAGGGACGGGATATTATCATCCGCAATCTGCGAACAGGCCCGCAGGTTTTGGCCCTTGTGGTTCTGGGCCATGAGTATCCAGTTTTGCATGGTCTTTCCTCTCTTTCGTGGTGGTGTGGGACGTGTCTGTTTACGTCCTAACTTTCCAGGTGAAGCCGCTTTTTCGAACTTGCGCACCTGTTCCGAATTTGTTCATCCCCCGTCAGAGAGAAGGAAGTGAACAAATAAGCCAAAAAGCTAGGAAATAAGCGGCTTCCCGAATTTGCTCAGGTGAGCAAGTTCCAACGGTATTTGAGCAACTTTCACTTCGAACTTGTTCAGGTGCTCAAATTCGAAACCCCGCATAAAACCTGGAAAAACTTCTTATTTGCTCATTTATTTCTTCCTGACGGGAAGGTGCTCAAGTTTCAATGGTCATGTAAGTTTCCGGCTCGGAAAATTCCGTGCGCTGCACTGTCCAAACTTTGTTGTTCCCGTTGCCGGTGTTCTTGTACACAATGGCGCTGGAATCTTTCAGTTCGTCTTTTGCCCGGCGGATGGTAGCCCGGGAATATCCCGCGGCCTTTGCCAGGTTCTCCAACTCCTTGGAGGCCATGCTGTTCCCGTGTTCCCCCAGCTTCTCCAAAAGAAACGCCTTGCACTCCTCCCGCTGGGGGGCGCTGCGCTGGGTGACGGCTTCCTGCATGAACTCCCGGTCACGCTTCCAGGTGGTGCCCTCCTTTACCAGTTGGCCTCCCTCCCCAAAAGAGAGCAGCAAGGTCTCCTGCCGGTCGGCGTAGTTGTTCTTCTCGTGGGAGAGGTAGCGCTGTCCAGGCTCCCCGGTGTAGCCCATCATCAGCACAGACCGGGCCACGTCCCACAGGTCGGCGGAATCCGCCAGGCGGCTTCTATCCGAGGCCCCCATGCGCTTGTTGGTGTGGCACACAATGAAGAAAGCGGTGCCAAATTCTTCCCCCAGGGCGATTAAGGGGGCCATGCAATCCCGCATTTCGTTGCGGCTGCCCATGTTCACCCGGCTGGGGAGAAACCCCTGGATAGGGTCGAACACGCACAGGGCGGGCCGGAAATTGGCAATCACTTCCCGCAGCCTATCGCTGCCCAGCTTTAGCTCCCGCAATGCGTCCCCGCCGCCGCTGGAAAAGTCCGTGGTGAGGATGTTGTCCTCGTTGGCCCCGGCCTGGCGCAGCTGGCGTTTCAGCTTCTTTTTCACGCTGTCCTCCGTGGAGAAGAAGGCCACCTTGAGGGGTTCCCGCTTTACATCGGGAGAATCCAGCAGGCAGGGCCGCCCACTGCTGAGGGCCGCCACCAGGTTGCACCACAGGGTGGTTTTACCCGTGCCTCCGTCCGCCGCCAGCAAGGTGATTTGCCCCTCGGGAATCCAGCCCTCCACCAGCCAGGAGGGCTCTTCCTCCGTAAAGTCCGCCAGGGTGTGGAAGCTGGAGAGGAAGGGGCTTTTTTCCAGGGGAGGCGGCTCCCACCCCGGGGCCTTGTCCGCCAGCTCCAGCAAGTCCGCCAGGGCCTGGGTGGCTCCCAGGTGCTCCATCACGTCGGAGATGTCCCCGTGCTCTGGCAGCCCGGGCCACAGTGCGGTTAAATCCAGCACCTTCACCTCCTGGGCCACGGGGGAGAGCTTTTCCGCCTCGTACTGGGCGAATTTCTTGCCCACATCGTCGTTATCCTGCAAGATGTACACGGTTTTCCCCGCGAAATAGGGGGTGTATGTGTCCCGCCACTTGTTGCCGGTGCCCGCCCCGTTGGGGGAACAGGTAGCCGCCAAGCCCTGGGCCCTCAGGTTGTCCACGTCCTTCTCCCCTTCGCAGAGGAACACCGTGTCGGCCCCCAGCAGTTCCGGCAGGCGGTAGGGGGGGACGATTACGCCAGCAGGGATTGCGTGTTCCCACCGTAAATCCTTGCCCCGCTTCTTGCTCCCGTCCGGGTACACGTCCCAGTATTCCTTGCGGCGTTTCGCCGCCAGCTCTTTGCCCTGGGCATCGGTATAGGCGTAACGGGCCACAGGCTTGCCCCCGTTGACCCACTCCCGCTTGGGCTTTTCCTTGGGTTCCGGCTTGGCTGGCTGCCGTGTCCGGTGCTCCCGCCGCCGGTCAAAGCGTGGTCTATCCCCATCGGGAAACAAGTCCTTCATGGAGAGGCCCAGCGCCCCCACCACCTGCTCCGGAGTGCATCCCGCGTGGCAATGGAGCACAACGCCCCCGTTGTCCCCCTGTTTGATGGACAGGCTGGCGTTTTTATCCTCGTGAGCAGGACACCGGGCAGAGTACCCGCCGCCGCTGCGTTTTACTCCGTCTAAGCGTCTTAACACGTCCTCAAGCTGCAATGTATCACCGCCTCCCGTTTTGGTTTACGCTCTTTCATTCCGCAATCCTCCGAATCTTCCCATACACCACCGGCGTTTCCTCCTGGGGCGTGCCCCTTTCCAGCAGCTCCAACAGGTTGGGCCAGTAAATCAGGGACTTTTTCCCCATTTGCGTGTGCTTCAGCTCCCCGCGGGCGCAGAGGGTGCGCAGCTGGTTTTCCGATAGGCCGATGCCCTCCGCCTTGCAGCGCTGGGCCGTCTTGGGGATGGTGGCTACTTGGGTGAACTCTGCCATGTGTTACGCTCCTTTCTCATTCGTCTAAAAGCTCTAGCTTGCGTGTGATGTCGTCTTTCAGGGCTTGGGCCTGCCGGACAAATTCCGCCAGGGTGGTGATTTCCTCCCGCTCCACCTTGCCGTACATCTCCCGGTTCATGGTGAACCTCACCGCCTGGGACATGGTGCGGAAATAGTGGGCGTCCCGGAAGCGGGTGCGGCCGTCCTTGCCCTCGCTGGGTTTCCCCACAATGTACTGCCGCCCGTCGGACTTGGCAAAATACCCGTGGAGCAGCTCGATCATGGGCTTTCCTCCTTTCCTGTTGTCACGGTTTAGAACCCCATTTTACAGGGGATAGGATAAATTACCCTACCCCGCTATTTTTAGGGGTCTGAAACCCGCATAAATCCTGGGTTTTTTAAGTCCTATTCCGTGACATTTGAGCGGTGTTTTCTCTGCCGCTTTCGCCAACCTTCCTTTTCCGTTTTCTTGGCGCACTCCGGGCAATACTTGGCCCGGTTGCTCTTAGGCTGGAAGCTTTTGCCGCACTGGGCGCAGGTCTTGGATTCCGTGGTGTCGTAAGGCACGGACGGGTCGCCGCCCCAAACCCAGTCCCGGAAGTAGTTGCAGCAGGGGTGCAGGCTGGTTTCCAAGATGCAGCCGTAGCCGTCTGTGAGCATACACTCCTTGTACTCGGCGCTGTAATTGGCGCAATGCTTTTTCACCATCGCCATGACTTTGGCGTGCTCCCGGCTTGTCCACAGCTTGGTGGGCGGGCCTTTGCCCACTTCCACCTCCACGGCTTTCGCGTCCGGGGTGGGGTAGTATTTCAAGATTTCCGGCATGGGTTAGGCCTCCTTTTCCAAAATGCTTTCCAGCGGCACGCCAAGGCCACGGGCCAATTTTGCCGCCGTGATGGGCATACAGGTGCCGCGGGTCTTGATGGTGGAAATCTGCTGCCGGGAAATCCCGGACGCCTCCGAAAGCTGGGTGGCACTCATTCCCGCCTGGGCCTGGGCAAGCTCTAACTGCTGTCTGCTGATCTTCATGGTATCACCTCAAATCAGTAAGTTTTGTTTCTCTTTCGGCTTCTATCGTATCAGAAATAAAAGTTACTGTCAAGCGTTTTCGAGTAAATTTCAGAAATTTTTCTTGCTGTTTTACGGTTGTCGTGGTATCCTAAAAGCAGGAGGTGGAAACCAATGACAGTTGGAGAACGAATCCGCGCAGCCAGAAAAGCAAACGGCCTCACCCAGAAACAACTGGGTGAAGCCTGTGGAATTGCGGAACCTACCATCCGGCGCTATGAGCTGGGGAAACTGAATCCCAAGTTTTCCACCCTGCAGAAAATTGGAAAAGCCCTCCATGTTACAGCTTCGTATTTACAAGGATATGAAACCGAAGAAGCCACTCGTCTACTTGAAGCAATGAAAGCAAAAGACTATGATACTGTGGAAACGCTTTTAGGGCTTCCTAGCGGATCTTTTATTCCGTTAGACGATGAGGAAATAGCTTCAATCGAGAGGGAACGGCTTGAAACCAGGAAGAATTTATTTAAAGTTAGAGTTGATTTTTCTGCATATTCGCCCTTCCTTTTTTCAGATGAAATGCGAGAATGTTGGGACGTTATAATTCCTACTGTTTTTTCCCTTAATTTAGAGGGCCAACAGGCCATTGTAAAAGCTGTATGTGATTTAGCTAAAATCCCCGAATATCAAAAGGACTATACCCCACATTCAGAAAGCGGCCAAACCCAGGAACCACCGCCCCAGCCCATAGAGAAAAAGCCAACTGAGGACGCAGAAAAGAAAGACAGCGAGGAAAAGTAAACCGCTTCCTTTTTGCTAGAGTTTGCTTACTATTCGCTGAGGGTCGCTACACTCTCCCTAGGGTTCGCTAGGGGGTCGCTGCTACGCTCCATAACCACCCTAAAACCAC
Source organism: uncultured Oscillospiraceae bacterium (assembly GCA_900548545.1). GTDB lineage: Bacteria > Bacillota > Clostridia > Oscillospirales > Acutalibacteraceae > Acutalibacter. Next base: position 4,125 of record URKX01000037.1, on the reverse strand, counting down.
CCTGGAACCATCCTAGAACCACCCTAAAAAGTTTATCTGCTAACTTAGCCATAAAAGTTATGGCAAAAATAGCAAACGCCATTTGCCACATAGCAAAGCATGACAAGGCCACAGAAAGGAGGTTTTGCACATGGCAACCATCACCAAACGGGGGGACACCTACCGCATCCGCTGTTCTTTGGGCTACGACAGCCAGGGGAGGCAGGTGATCCGCTCCACCACCTGGAAGCCCGCCCCCGGCATGACGGCCAAGCAGGAGGAGAAGGAACTGAACCGCTTTGCCGTGCTCTTTGAGGAAAAGTGCAGAAGCGGCGGCGGTGACCCCCATATCACCTTTGAAAAGCTGGCGGAAAAGTGGTTCTCGGAGTACGCCAAAAGCCACTTGAAAGCCAAGACCTACCACGAATACCGGGGCATGACGGCCCGCACCTACGCCGCTTTGGGACATATCAAGGTGGACAAGCTGCGGCCCCGGCACTTCCGTGAGTTTTTCGCCCAACTTGCCGAGCCGGGCATGAACCAGCTCAACGGCAAGGCCCTGGCCCCCAAGACTGTTTGGAATTATTATTCTTTCTGTTCCTCGGTGCTGAGCTGGGCGGTAAAGTCCGAACTGATCGACCGCAACCCCTGCACGGCTGCGGCACCGAAAAAGCCGGCCTCCCACATTGTGTGCCTGGACGATGAACAGGCCCGGCAATTCTTGGAAGCCTTGGAGAAAGAACCGCTGGAAGATCGGGTGTTCTTCACCCTGGCGCTGCTTACAGGCTACCGGCGGGGCGAGCTGCTGGGCCTGGAATGGCCGGACGTGGATTTTGAAGCGGGGGTTATCACTGTCCGGCGCACCTCCCAATACACCAACGACCGGGGCATTTACACCGACACGCCAAAGACTGCCAGCTCTGCCCGTTCCACAAAGATTTCCCCCGCCCTGGTGGAGCTGCTGCGCTCGTACAAGGTAGCCCAGGCCACGGCACGGCTGGAACGCGGGGACTTGTGGGCCAGCGAGTGGACAGACCACCCCCGGCTGTTTACCGCCCTGAACGGCACTCCCATGCAGCCCAACCTCCCAGGAAAACGGCTTCACAAAATCCTGGAGCGGGCAGGGCTGCCCCAGGTAACGCTCCATTCCTTGCGCCACACAAACGCCAGCCTGCTGATCACCGGCGGCGTGGACGTGCGAACCGTAGCGGCCCGGCTGGGTCACAGCCAGACAAGCACCACGTTGAACATTTATGCCGAGACCATCAAAAACGCGGAAGCGGCAGCTGCCCAGGCGCTGGACGATATACTCCTGAAAAAGGCATGATGGTGCGCCTGGAATTTCAAACGCGGGCGGCAAACCAACCGCCATAGCAAGTTTCTGCGGCGCAAGCCGCAGTGCGCGACTTGTTCTGTCCGAGCACGGACAAAGCATAAAAGAAGGGGCCTTCCAGCCGCTGGAAAGCCCCGATTTTTTACCCCATAAAGACCAAATAAAGACCAAAACCCAAAAACAGCAAAAGAAAAGCCCCCGAAGAATGGCTCTAGACCGCCATTTTCCAGAGGTTGGTGGGTGGTCGAGGTGACAGGACTCGAACCTGCGGCCTCGTGGTCCCAAACCACGCGCGCTACCAACTGCGCAACACCTCGATAGGTGTTTCCCAATGGGAAACACTGGATTGTCCTTTTATTATACCGAAAAAAAGTGGCCCCGTCAATGGTTTTTATTCCGTGTATATCTTGGCAAGGCCGCCTTCGCTGGTTTCCCGGTACTTGGAGAACAGGTCCCGGCCGGTTTCATACATGGTCTTTACCACCATATCAAAGGAGATCTTCCGGGTGTAGGTGAGGAAATTGGCCAGGCTCAGGGCATTGATGGCCCGCATGGCCGCCACGGCGTTGCGCTCAATGCAGGGGATCTGCACCAGGCCGCCGATGGGATCGCAGGTCAGCCCCAGGTGATGCTCCATGGCCACCTCCGCAGCGTATTCGATCTGGTCCAGATCCATGTGGTACAGTTCCGCCAAGCCAGCCGCCGCCATGGAGCAGGCGCTTCCCACCTCTGCCTGGCAGCCGCACTCCGCCCCGGAGATGGAAGCGTTTGTCTTAATGATGTTTCCAATCACCCCCGCTGCCGCCAACGCGCGGAGCATCTCCGTATCAGAGAACCCCTGCTGCTCCTGCTTAAACAACAGCACGGCCGGCAGCACTCCCGACGCCCCACAGGTGGGGGCTGTCACCACCACGCCGCCTCCCGCGTTCTCCTCGCTGACGGCAAAGGCATAGGCGCACACTTTCCGGTTCTCCCGGGTTTCGGGGCTTTCATCGATGTGGCGCTGACGCACCAGGTACTTGGCCTTGCGCTGCACCCCCAGGCCCCCGTGGAGCACCCCTTCGGTGTTCAGGCCCGCGTAGACCGTGGCCTTCATCTGCTTCCACACGTCCCGCAGGTAGTCCCAAATCTCCACGCCCTCGTTTTCTTCCACGAACTGCCACAAAAATTTGTTTTCCCGCTGGCAGTACTCCTTGATCTCCTGGAAGGTGGAAAGGGGGTACACATCCTGGGGGGCTACGGAAGCTTGCCCCTCGATCTGGATCTTGCCGCCGCCCACGCTGAACACCCGCCATTTGCCCAACAGGCTCTCCCCGGAAAAGGCGGAAAGCTCCATGGTGTTGGGATGGGGCAGGGTGCCCTCCGGGGTCTGGGTGTCGAAGATAATGCGGGTGTCCGCCGGTGCAAAGGCGTCCTGGATGGCCACGTCCGTCAGGTGGCCTTTCCCTGTTTTGGCCAAAGACCCGTACAGCACCGCCTCAAACCGGTCTGCCTGGGGGAATTTCTCCCGGAACAGGGCTGCGGCGCGGCTGGGCCCCATGGTGTGGGAACTGGACGGCCCCCGGCCGATACGGTACAATTCACGCAGTGATTCCATCAATTATTCCCCCAAGTTTTGAAAGTCCGAATGATATTGTACGCGATCCCAGGACAAAAATCAAGATAGTTCCCTCACGGGAGGATGGTGTAAACCAGGTTCTCCCAATGGAGCCGCGTCCCCACATCCACGCCCTCGGGCAGCAGGGCCATGGCGATCATCATGGGCTCACCGTTGTCGTAAATATCCGTGCGCCGCAGGTAGGCGTACTCCCCGGCGATGCTCTCCACCACGTATTCATACGGTCCCATGTTCCATCCTCCTTTCCCGGTTTTCTCTGCTGCATCCATCCTACCCTATCTTTCCCAAAAAAGCAAGAGTTCCCGCCCCACCTTCTTGACCGGAAGGGAATTTCCTGGGATAATAGGGAAAACGATTCTTTTTGCAGAAAGGGTGTTCTCTATGGAACTTGTACATTTCCAACCCATCCCCGGCAGCGACGGCCACGTGACCGGCTATCTCCACACCCCCATCACCGAGATGGCCGTGCGGCGGGAGCGCTTCCCCACAGTGGTGCTGTGCCCCGGCGGCGCCTACATCGGCTGCTCGCTCCGTGAGGCCGACCCTGTGGCCCTACGGTTCTTCGCCCGGGGATACCAGGTGTTCACGCTGATCTACTCCACCGGGGAGAAGGCAAAGGATTTCCAGCCCTTGAAAGAGCTCTCCGAAACCTTCCGGCTCATCCGGGAGAAGGCCGCGGACTACTGGGTGGACCCGGAGCGCGTGGCCGTGTGCGGGTTCTCCGCCGGCGGGCACCTGGCGGCCTCCCTGGGCACGCTGTGGAACGACCCGGAGTTTTTGAAGCACTACGATAACCACGGCGGCCAGAACCGGCCCGACGCCATGGTTTTGTGCTACCCGGTCATCACCGCGGACGAGCATGCCCACGTGATGTCCCTGTGCAACGTCAGCGGCTGCCAGCCCGGCGAGCCCGGCTACAGGTACTTCTCCCTGGAGAAGCATGTGACAAAGGACACCTGCCCCGCCTTTTTGTGGCACACCATGGAGGACGACTGCGTCCCCGTGGAGAACAGCCTGAAGATGCTCGCCGCCCTGCACAACGCCGGTGTGCCTGCCGAGGCCCACTTCTTCCCCCACGGCGGCCACGGCATGTCCGTGTGCACCCAGGAGACCGGCTCCCCCGACCCTTACAACGCCCGGTGGATGGATTTGTGCCTGGACTGGCTGGACAACACCTTTGGCTATCAGCTGTAAG
>URKX01000036.1 GCA_900548545.1 uncultured Oscillospiraceae bacterium | reverse complement strand
AGCGGCTTTCCCCTCTGCCAGATACCCGCTGGGATCGGAGGTGAAGTAACCGGCGGTGATTTCATACTCCGTCTCTTTGAAGTCCGGGTAAACCGACTGATCCACCAGGCTGCTAAGGCCAACCAGGCCAGAGTAGTTCCCGCCATTCACGGTAATCTTACCTCCGGGAGCCGGGCTGTCAGGCTTCATGGTGTTGTCCGTTGCGACCACCGCGAACCCGCAGGTGGTAGAACCATTGTTATTCAAATCATACGTGGGCTCCGCGGCTGTCGCGGTAATGGTGCAGTTATTGACCGTCGCGTTGGTAAATTTCACCTCAATGCCCGTGGATCCGCTGATGGTGCTGTTCTCCACCGTCAACATTTGGTAACCCTGGTCTTGGTTTTCCGCATTAGCCTTGCTGTTGGAAATATAAATAGCCGGGCCCGCTTCGTTTCCATTGGAAATGGTGCTGTTCTTAATGGTATAGGTGTTCCCGCCATAAGAACCATTCTGATAGACGGCGAAATTGTTGGCGGTCAATTCCGCGCCGTCAATATTGAAAGTGTTTTTTGGGCCCTGGCCCCACACAGCAATATCACTGCTGTGAATCTTGCCGTAAATGTTAAACGTGGCGCCGCCCTCTTCAGCTGTACTATTCGTGCCGGTAACGCCATACTTGCACTCTAGCACAGCGTCCTTAGACAATGTGACCTCCGCGTTCTTAACGGCAAAGGCCACTCTGCCGCTTTCGTTGCGGATGGTGCCATTCTGCATAGTAAATTTTTTACCCTCATACACTACAAAAAGATTGGCAGTGTCAGATGTCAGGGTAAACCCGCCCAGATCCAGCGTTGTATTGTTTTTAACGTTAATTCGGGCATTGTGGGTGGCACTCCGCAGCAGCCGGATGGTAGCGCCGTCCTGCGCAGCGCTGAACGCCTTATCCAGGGTATCGTAGAACTGGCTCCCCACCTGCGCCACAGCGTTTTCGGCAGTCAGGGCTTGTACGACATACTTCTCCCCATTTTGTACCACAGTATAGCCATCGGCGGCATACTGGCTGACATCCGCGGAGAAGGCACCACCGCTGATTTTCAGAGAAGGTTTCTGGGAACAAGTGTCAGCACCTGTGCCATAACAATAAACATCCACCGCTCCCTCAATGGTGTTCGCGCTGGTATTCTGAATCTCCATTGTAGGAGCTTTGTCCCCATAGTCATCGCCCAGCCAATGCATCAAGTCGATGCCGGTGAGAGAAGAATGTGTACCGGTGATATTGACATTACGGAGCGTTGTGTTCCCATAATTGCTGGAAATCATGTACTGAGTAACAGCGGAACCATGCAAGTCCAAATCTTCCAATGTCAAGTCACAGTAATTCTGGATGAGCATAATGGTTTTTGTGCTGTTTCCATCAACATCAATCGTGCCGTTTTTCAGGGTAACCGTATTGCCTTTTTCCAAATGGAAACCCTGGGATTCCGTTCCAGTGGAACCAACAGCCGGGTCCTGGCAAGTATAGGTGTTTCCACCGAAGTCAATGGTCAAATTCACGCCGGTGGCGCCTTTCCCATTGAACAGGCCGATACCGCTGCCAGCGGCATTCTTGAGCAGTTTTACCGTTCCTGTTTTGCTATCGGATTGAATCACCGCTTCAACAGCCTCAGCCAAAGATGCGTAAGAGCTGCCACCCTCTACTTGGGCCACATCGCCTTCTGCCGCGCTGGCTGCCACAGGCAGCATTCCCACGACTAGGCAAAGCGCCAGCAGAGTTGCCAACAGTTTTTGCTTCATGTCCGTTACCTCCTAAAAAATTCATTGTGACCGCTCCGGGTAGCTTCCCAGCCGGCGGTATTTCTCCGCCGTGCGCCGGGAAATCCATTTTGGGGTCCGCGTTCGAAACCAACTTCTGTTGGAGTTTCCAACAGAAGCCAGGAGGATCCTCCTGGCTTTTTGTTATTGACAATTTTATTATAGCACATTCTTTTCATTCTGTCACGACATTTTCCTGTGGGCAACCCCATCTCCCGAGATTTGCAGCGCCTCCAAAAAGCGCCGCAGCGCCGCGCCTTTCGCTTTGCCTGGCAAAACACCGTCCTTTCTATTGAGAAACCCTGAAAAATCTGCTATAATCGTTGCTGGTAAAAAGCTATAAACCCAGGGAGATGGAACAGATGAACATTACATTGCAGGACCTCACCAAGCGTTTCCCAGCCAGGGGAAAGAAGGCCCAGGGCGAGACAACAGCGGTGCGGGACCTGACCTTTGAGATCCCAGACGGCAAACTGGTAGGGCTGCTGGGGCCTTCGGGCTGCGGGAAGTCCACCACGCTGAACATGATCTGCGGCCTGGAGCGCCCCACCTCCGGCAAGATCTTTTTTGGGGAGGAAGACGTCACCGCCCTGCCTCCCGAACTGCGGGGCGTGGGCATGGTGTTTCAAAACTACGCGCTGTACCCCCATTTGACCGTGATGCAGAACATCCTGTTCCCGTTGGAAAACTTAAAGGGGAAAGACCGGCCCTCCCGTCAGGAGATGCGCCAGCGGGCCTTGGAAGCCGCCAAGCTGGTGCAGATTGAAGAACTGCTGGAACGCAAACCCAAAGAGCTTTCCGGCGGCCAGCAGCAGCGGGTGGCCATTGCCCGGGCCCTGGTGAAAATGCCGCGGGTGCTGCTGTTGGACGAGCCTCTTTCCAACCTGGACGCCCGGCTGCGGTTGCAGACCCGGGAAGAGATCTGCAAGATCCAGAAAAAGACGGGGATCACCACCTTGTTTGTCACCCACGACCAGGAAGAGGCCATGAGCATCTCGGACAAAATCGTGGTAATGAAAGACGGCGTCCTGATGCAGCAAGGGGCTCCCCAACAGGTCTACGACGACCCGCAAAACTTGTTCGTAGCAAAGTTCCTGGGCACCCCGCCCATCAACGTGTTTGAGGGCCAGGTGCGAAATGGCCAGCTGCTGCTGGATGGCCAACCTGTACTGTCTGTGTCAGACGCCCCGGACGGGGAAGTCTTTGTGGGCATCCGTCCCGAAGGCTTTGAGCCCACCCCCCAGGGGCCGGTTGCCTGTGCCTTAGACCGGGTGGAGGTCCTGGGCCGGGACACCAGCATTGTTTGCAGCCATCCCAGCTGCCAGACAAGCACCCTGCGGGCCATCATCTGCTCGGAGCAGCTGGTGGACATCTCTGAAAAGGAAGTCCGCTTTACACTTGTCCCTGAGAAGGTATTTCTCTTCCACCGGGAACGGGAAGAGCGGGTGCCTTTCACCCTTCCCTCCAGGGCTTAAAGGGAGGTGACGACATGGATCGAAATTCTAGAAAAGCCTGGCTTTACCTGCTTCCCTCCCTGATTCTGCTGGGCGCGTTTTTGATCTATCCCCTGATTGACGTGCTGATTTATTCCGGGGAGGAATGTTACAACTTCGCCTCCCAAACCTATCAAGGGATTGGCCTTTACAACTATTCGTATGTGCTCCACGACCCCTACTTCCTCCAGGCGGTGGAAAACACCTTTGTGCTGGTGATCATCACCGTGCCCACCTCCACCATCCTGGCCATTGTCATCGCCGCGGCGCTGTCCTCCATCAAGCCCTTGCGGCAGCTGTACCAGACCATCTACTTCCTGCCCTATGTGACCAACACCCTGGCGGTTGGGCTGGTGTTCATGGTGCTGTTCCAGCGCACGGAGTACACTGACGGCTTGGTGAACATGGTGCTGGCCCTCTTTGGCGCCGGGCCCATTGACTTCATCAACGGCCCCCACTGGGCGAAGATGTTTGTGCTGTGCTTTTACACCATCTGGGTGGTGCTGCCCTTTAAGATCCTGGTGCTCACCAGCGCCCTGGCCTCTGTCAGCGACGAGTATTACAAAGCGGCCCGGGTGGACGGCACTTCCCGGACGCGGATCTTCTTCCGCATTACCCTGCCCATGATCTCCCCCATGATTGTCTACCTGGTGATCACCGGGTTTATCGGTGCCTTCAAAGCCTACAGCGACGCTGTGGCCCTCTTTGGCACAGATCTGAACGCCGCGGGCATGAACACCATTGTGGGCTATGTGTACGATATGCTCTATGGCGACAGCGGCGGCTATCCCTCTTATGCCTCGGCAGCGGCCATCATCCTGTTTGTTATTGTGCTGACCATCACTTGCGTAAACCTGCTTGTCACCCGCAAGCAGGCCCGGGATTGAGAGGTGCATCATGGATCAAAAGACTGCCTATGAAAAAAAGCAGGGAGCTATGCGCCGCAAAAGCGGCCTGCGCACCGCCCTGACCTATCTGTTCCTGAGCATCTGGGCTGTGGTGGTACTGTTCCCCTTTTATTGGATGGTGCTCAGTTCCCTGAAAAGCTACAGCGCCTATAACGCCGAGCACACCCCCGTCTTTTTCACCCTGGCCCCCACCTGGGAAAACTATGAAAACGCCTTCACCGCAGTGCCCTTGCTGGGCTACCTGCTGAACACCTTGATCTTCTCCGTGGCAACCACCGCCATCATGGTGATGGTGAGCACCTTGGCAGCCTACGCCTTTGCCCGGCTGAAGTTCCGCGGGAAAAACCTGGTGTTTGGGCTGTTCCTCTCCATGATGATGATCCCCACCGAGCTGGTGGTGATCACCAACTTTGTCACCATCACCAACATGGACTTGCGCAACAGCTTTTTGGGGCTGATCCTGCCCTCCATCACCTCGGTGTTCTATATTTACCTTTTAAAGGAAAACTTCGAGCAGGTACCGGAAGAGCTGTACAAGGCAGCCAAAGTGGATGGCACCTCCGACTTCAAATACCTGTGGAAAGTGATGATCCCCATTTGCCGCCCCACCCTGGTGACCATCACCATTTTAAAGCTCATTGAGTGCTGGAACTCCTACGTGTGGCCCCGGCTCATCACCGACGACCCCGCCTACTACCTGGTATCGGGCGGCATCCAGGAGATCCGGGAAAACGGCTTTGGCCGGGAGAACATCCCCGCCATGATGGCCGCCGTTGTGGTGATCTCGGTGCCGTTGATCCTGCTGTTCTTGGCCTTCCGGAAAAAGATCATGGAAGGCGTTTCCCAAGGGGGTACAAAAGGATGAAAAAGCTTCTCTGCCTTGTTCTGGCGCTGGCCCTGTGCCTGCCCCTGGCAGGCTGCCACGGCAGCCGGGAGCGCACCGCCTTTGCCGTGCCGGCGTCCTTTGACGAATCTCAAACCTATGAGATCACCTTCTGGGCGAAAAACGATACCAATATGCGCCAAACTGATATTTACAAACAGGCCATTGCCGAGTTCCAAGACCTGTATCCCAATATCACCGTAAACCTGCGGCTGTACACCAACTACGGCGATATCTACAACGACGTGATCACCAACATTTCCACCGGCACTACCCCCAATGTCTGTATCACATACCCGGACCACATTGCCACTTACATCACCGGCGACAACGTGGTGGTCCCCCTGGAGGACCTGTTTGCCGACCCCCAGTACGGCCTGGGCGGGGAGGCTGTGAAGTTTGACAGCCCCACCCAGGAGGAGATGGTGCCCCAGTTTTTGGAGGAATGCTTGGTAAACGGCCATACTTACGCTGTGCCTTATATGCGCTCCACCGAGGCCTGCTATGTAAACAAAGACATGGTAGAAGCCCTGGGCTACACCCTGCCGGATACCCTCACCTGGGACTTTATCTGGGAGGTCAGCGAGGCGGCAGCAGCCACCAAAGGGGAGGACGGCATTTACGACATCAACGGCCAAGAGGTGCTCATCCCCTTCCTCTACAAGTCTACCGACAACATGATGATCCAGATGCTCCAACAGCTGGACGCCGGCTACTCCACCCCCTCCGGGGAGGTGCTGCTGTTCAACGACACCACCAAAAGCCTGCTGTTGGAAATTGCCCAGCACGCGGCCACAGGAGCCTTCTCCACCTTTAAGATTTCCAGCTACCCTGCCAACTTTTTAAACGCAGGCCAGTGCATCTTTGCTGTGGACTCCACCGCCGGCGCCACCTGGATGGGCTCTGACGCCCCCCTGATCGACATTGCCGAGAAAGACCTGATCGACTTTGAAACCGTGGTGATGCCCGTCCCCCAGTTTGACACGGAGCACCCCAAGATGATCTCCCAAGGGCCTTCCATCTGCGTCTTCAACAAGGATGACCCCCAGGAAGTATTGGCCTCTTGGCTGTTTACCCAGTACTTGCTCACCGATTCCATCCAGATCGCCTATTCCCAAACAGAGGGCTATGTACCGGTGACCACCCGTGCCCAACAGAACCCGGAGTATCAGGATTACCTCTCCCGGGGAGGCGAGGACAACGACACCTATTACCAGGTGAAGATCGACGCGGCCAAGCTGCTGCTGGACCACCTGGACGGCACCTTCATCACCCCGGTGTTCAACGGCTCCACTTCCTTGCGGGACGCCGCCGGGCAACTCATTGAGGACGTGACCAAGGCGGAACGACGCAAACAAGAGGTGACCGAGGCATCCATTGACCAGCTGTACCAAGACACCCAGGCCCTTTACCACCTGGATTCCATCTCCCCCTCCGGCGGCGGTAAGACAGAGCTGGGCGCATTGCCTTCCACGGCAGTGGCGTTGCTGGCTGCCCTGGCCGGCGCGTGGGCGCTGATCCTGCTCTATGTGGCAGTTCAGTGGTTCCGGAAGCGGCGGAAGGCCAAAAACGGGCCTTTGCCCCACAAGTAAACCCCGGGGAAAATTCCCGTAAAAGCTTTGGTCTTTCGTCAGAATGATTGACTTTTCCAGTATTTCGTTGTATAATGTGCCCGCTCACAGAAACCGACGCGTTTGCCCGGTTGGATTGGCAGGCGCGCCTTTGATGGATAATATGCAAAGGAGTATGAGTGATTATGCGTAAATTGATCTGTGCAGTTCTGGCCCTGTGCTTGGCTTGCTCTATGGCAGCCTGCGCGGGCGGCAACAACAGCAGCTCTTCTGCTTCCGAAAGCAGCACTTCCGAGAGCTCTGTGGTGGAAGAGAGCAGCTCCGAAGCCGCTGAGGAAAGCTCCGAGGCTGCCGAAGAAAGCTCTGAAAGCGGAGCTGAGGCCACTGTGCTTTCCTACGACGAGTACATGGCTGCCGAGCTGGATTCTGAAGTGACCATCCAGGCGTATGTCCAGGCCAAGCAGTCCTGGTGGGAGGACAAGGCCACCGTGTACCTGCAGGACCAGGACGGCGGCTATTTCGCCTATGACATGGCCTGCACTGAAGAGGACTACGAGAAGCTCACCGAAGGCACCTGCATCCAGGTGACCGGCTTTAAGAGCGAGTGGTCCGGCGAAGTGGAGATCATGGACGGCAGCTTCACCTTTGTGGAAGGCGGCGACACATTCGTGGCCGAGGCTCTGGACGTGACCGAGAAACTGGGCACTGAGGAGTTGGAGTCCTACCAGAACCAGAAGGTTTCCTTCAAGGGTCTGACCGTGGCCCCCAGCACCGACGCCAATGGCGGCGAGGCTGCTTTCCTGTACAACTATGACGGCTCCGGCGCCCAGGGCGATGACCTGTACTTCAACGTCACCGTGGGCGACAGCGAAGAGGTCTACACCTTCACCGTAGAGTCCTACCTGTGCGGCAGCGACACCGAGGTGTACAAGGCTGTGGAAGGCTTGCAGGTTGGCCAGACCATCGACTGCGAAGGCTTTCTGTACTGGTACGAGGGCGTGAACCCCCACATCACTTCTGTGACCGTGGCCGGCTAACCCCTCTTATAACATGAAAAAGCACCCCGGGCAGCATTCCTGTCCGGGGTACTTTTCACCATGGAGCAAATTTGTTTGAGAAAGGGAGGCTTTCCATGACCTATGGGACCATTGTAGAAGGGAAGTTTCTAGCCCGGCCCAACCGGTTTATCGCCCATGTGGAAACGCCGGGAGGGGTACAGGTGTGCCATGTAAAGAACACGGGCCGCTGCCGGGAACTGTTGGTCACCGGGGCCACAGTGTACCTGGAAGAAAGCCCGAATCCCAACCGAAAGACGAAATACGACCTGATTGCTGTGGAAAAAGGGGATTTGCTGATCAACATGGACAGCCAGGCCCCCAACCAGGTAGCCCAGGAATACCTGCCCCGGCTGTTCCCCGGGCTTACAAGCTTCAAGCGGGAACAGTCCTGGGGCAGCTCCCGGTTTGACTTCTATGTAGAGGCAGCTGGGGAGCGGTGGTTTTTAGAGGTGAAAGGCGTCACGTTGGAAGAGGATGGGGTGGTCCTCTTCCCTGACGCCCCTACCCAGCGAGGGGTAAAGCACTTGCAGGAACTGTGCCGCTGCCAGAAAGAAGGCTACCGAGCCTGCGTCCTGTTTGTGGTACAGATGAAAGGGGTGGACTATTTCACCCCCAACCGCCGCACCCACCCGGAATTTGCCAAAGCACTGGAGGAAGCCGCCTCCCAAGGCGTCCGGCTGGAAGCGGTGGACTGCCTGGTGACCCCCTCTTCCCTGGTGCCCGATCAGCCGGTGGAGATCCGCCTGTAATACCATGGAAGAAAAAACCGGGGCCACTGCGATGGTGCAGCGGCCCCGGTTGCATAGCGCTTATTGACCCTAGCTCGGGGCTTACCATGCAAGATAATGGGACTCGTCAATGGTGTCCAAGATTTGGGAAACTGCATCATACCGGGCCTGGTCTGAATCCGAACCTAGGCTCACTACCAGAAATTCTTTCCCGTGCTGCTGGTAGAGCACCACCAGGTTGTAGGCGCCTTCTAATGACCCCGTTTTGATCCCCTTCACATTTGGGTTAAAATAGGCGGAATCCGGGTCCAAAAAAGCGTTGGTATTCTCCCAAATCAAGGAAGAACCATCGGGCAGCAAAGCCGTGTAGGTGTTTTGGGATACCAGTTCCCGAAACCATGACTGTTCCAACAGCCGGGAACATACCTTTCCCAGATCCTCTGCCGTTGTGCAGGACTGGGTATCATACCCGCTGGGGTCATACAGGTTTGTCCCGCTGTAGCCCCGCTCTTGGAGATACCCCCGCAGGCCCTCTAAAAAGGCTTCCACCCGCTGGGTACCCGGGGCGCTTTCCGGCGAGAGCATTCCACCGCACAGGTCAGCCACCGCATAGGCTGCGTCGTTTCCAGAGGGCAGCAGCATGGCCGCAAATAGATCTTCCATCCGGTATTCCCCAGCAATGAGCCACGCCATGGAGGAATCCGGCTTCACCAAGCCCAACGCCTCACTGGTGACTGTCCCGCGTTCTTCCGGCCCCACCAACGTGGACGCATATTCCACCACAAAAAGCTTAGCCAGGCTGGCTGGAAGCAAGGGGGCTTCCTGATTTTTGCTGTGGAACGCTTCCCCATTGGAGAGGTCTGTCAGCAACAGTGCCTGGGCATTGTACCCCTCCTGATGGCCCTGCTGGTAAAGAAACGCCAACAGCTGATCCTTCTGGGGACGGAGATTTTCCGGCCGCATGGCCCAAGGGACCGCTACCGCCAACAAAATACCTGTTACCAATAGGATCCCTGGCCAGCGGCGCCCTCTTTTCCCCCCGCGCCGTTTCCGGCGCTGGGAGGAACTCCATACATCGCGCTCCCCGCTGGCAGCTTGATGACGGGGAGCAACATTACGCCCCATTTCCTCAGCTCCCCATTAAGAAATCCAACACATTCCATCCATCAGAGGATTGTGCTTTATACAGTTCAGTATAACCGCAATTGTTACAGCTCACAGTGATAAACTTCTTGTTCTGCACGTCAAAGACCTTGGCGAAATTTCCTCCTGTAGCCTGCAACTGGTCCGTTTCATATTGGGTACAACCGCATTTGGGGCACACATAACGCATTTTTTCCATAAAATCCCCTCCTTTTTTTTAATTTATCACAGGGAACTAACAAATAGGCATACCTTTTTCTTACGTATTTCTAACGCGGGGGGGGGGGGAAGCAGTCAACAGAAAGAATGTTTTTCTATAATTTCACAGATAAAAGAAATTCCCAATCAATCTTTCATGTATAATTTAAAAAATACAGAGAGTTTTTATTGACTTTTTAATTCCCATCACATATGATAGAAAGCAGAGACGGGTACGCGACCGCAGGAATCTTTCTCCCATGGGAGGCGCACAATGAACAAAACCTACTTCAGACTCACCAAAAGTGAGAACGAGATCATGGAACTGCTGTGGAAAGAGGGGCGTCCCCTTTCCCGCTCAGAGATCATTGAGCTCACACCAGACCGCAGCTGGAAACCGGCCTCCATCCACATCCTGCTCAATTCTATGCTGGAAAAAGGCGCCATTCAAGTGGCTGGGTTTGTCCAAAGCACAAAAAACTATGCACGTACCTTCACTGCCACCCTGACTGCCGATGAATACGCCGTCATGCAGTTCAAGCACAGCTCCGCGTTCAACGAACAGTCGCTCTTCCATTTGGTGTCCGCCCTGGTGGAAGACATGGAGGATCGGGAATCCCTAGACCGGCTGGGTGAACTCCTGGAAAAGCGGAAACAGCAGCTGGGCTAACGTCTCTCCCAAATGCAAACCCCCGAAAGGATACGCTCCTTGCGGGGGTTCTTTTTTCTAGGATAATCTTAGACCACGCCGGCCTTAGATAGACAGCACGGCGGAAGCATGATACAGCTTCTCATCAAAAGTGCGGGGCATATCCAGGGCCTCGGTGATGTCGAAGTCCACGATCTCTTCGCCCTTCATGGCCACCACACGATTTCCAATTCCGTTTTGCAGCAGCTCTACAGCGTGATAGCCCATACGGCTGGCCACAACACGGTCCCGCAGAGTGGGGGAACCACCGCGCTGCACATGGCCCAGGATGGTAGCGCGGCTTTCAATACCGGTTTCTTTCTGGATACGCTCGGTGATCTCCTGGGTATGGCCCACGCCCTCGGCCACCACAATGATGTAGTGGCGTTTGCCGGTGGTCTGCGCCATACGAATACGGCCAATGACGTCCTTTTCAAAATCAAAGGGGATCTCAGGCACCAAAGTGGCAATGGCGCCGGCAGCCACACCCACGTTCAGGGCGATGTCACCGCAGCGGCGGCCCATAACCTCCACCACGCTGCACCGGTCGTGGGACTCGGTGGTGTCGCGGATGCGGTCGATCATCTCCATGGCGGTATTTAAAGCAGTGTCGTAACCGATGGTATAATCGGTGCAGGCAATGTCGTTGTCAATAGTGCCAGGCACGCCGATGGTGAGGATGCCCTGGCCGGTGAGGTCCCGGGCGCCGCGGAAAGAGCCGTCGCCGCCAATAACCACCACACCGTCAATGCCCTTTTCACGGCAGACGTCGGCAGCCTTTTTCACACCCTCGGGAGTGTTGAACTCAGGGCTGCGGGCAGTAAACAGGGCCGTACCGCCATGCTGCATAATATCGGACACGCTGCGCATATTCATCTCCTTCAGGTCACCGCCCACAAGGCCGTTGTACCCGCGCATCACGCCGTACACTTTCATCCCAAAGTTGATGCCCGTGCGCACCACAGCGCGCACAGCCGCATTCATGCCAGGGGCATCGCCGCCGCTGGTTAAAACTGCAATACTTTTCGCACCCATTGTTAATTCCTCCAACTATTGAAAATCGGGTATTCGCACCCCACTGGTAACTGTCTTAATATCATTATACCAAAAGCCAGTAATTTATCAAGTGTTTCCGCAATATTTTACACGGCGGCCTTCCCGTCCCCTCAACGTTTGGGGCCGAAATAGGCCACGTTTTCTTTGCCCAACAATGCCTGCAATGCCCGCAGCAGCGGCCGGTTCATCTCCACCCTGCAATGGGCCGGCGCCCGCAGCAGTTTCCCGGTATCACGGAAGTTCAAATACAGCTCTGTGGCGCCTCCATCAAACACAGCCGCATACCGCATGGCCTTCTGATAATGGGGGTCCTGTTCGCTCTCAAAGCGCAGGTACAGTCCCGGGCGCACCTGCTTGCCTGTAGAAACTCCCACAGCCGCTGGGTCTGACGGCGCCGACACCGTGTTACAAATCAGTTCCGGGGCTTTGTCCTCGGTGAAATTCAGCTTCCCGGCCAATTCCACCACAGCCCCCTCATACAGCAAACTGCCGTACTGCTCCAGGGTATTTGGAAACACCAGGGCCGTCATGGCGCCATACATATCCTCCACAGAGAGGAATGCCATCTGGGCGTTGTTCTTGGTGGCTTTCCGCCGCACACCCACCACCAGCCCCAACAGGGTCACCCACTGGCCATCCTGGTAGCGTCCGCCCTCTTCCCCGGCGCTTTGCAGGATCTCATCCATCCGGGCATACCCCCCCGACTGATACAGCCCGGCATAGGCCGCCATGGGATGGCCGGAAAGGTACATCCCAGTCACCTCTTTTTCCATAGAGAGCTTGTCCGCGCTGGGGAAGTCCTCCGCCTTATCCAGAGAGGGCTCCCCTGCCTCCTGGGAATCCGGCGTGTCGAAAAAGCCCATCTGGCCCTCCACGTTCCGGCGCTTGTCCGCCTCCAGGGAATCCAGCACCCGCTCCACCGACAGAAGCATCTCCCGGCGGTTGTTTCCCAGGCCGTCCAGGGCGCCGCATTTAATCAGGCTTTCAATGGCCCGGCGGTTCAGGTCCCGGCCTGTCATCCGCTTGCAGAAATTGTAGAAGGAAGTGAACTCCCCGCCGCCCCGGCGCTCGTCCACCATCCGGGCAATGGCTCCCCTGCCCAGGTTCTTCACCGCCAGCAGGCCAAACCGGATGCTCTTCCCCACCACGGCAAAGCCGCTTTGGCTGAAGTTCACATGGGGCGGCAGCACGGTGATCCCCAGACGGCTGCACTCCTCAATGTACTCGGCTACCTTACCGGTCTGGCCCAGCACACTGGAAAGCAGTGCCGCCAGATACTCACAGGGGTAGTGGCACTTGAGGTAGGCGGTCTGGTAGGCCACCGCCGCATACCCTGCCGCGTGGGACTTGTTAAAGGCATAGCTTGCAAAGTTTTCGATCTCCTGGAACAGCGCCTGGGCAGTGGCCTCGTCCACGCCCCGGTTGAGGCAGCCCTGCACTTCCCAGGTGCCGTCCTCCCGCTGTTGGCCGTGGAGGAACACCTCCCGCTCCCGCTCCAGCACGTCATGCTTTTTCTTGGCCATAGCCCGCCGGACAATGTCAGCCCTTCCCAGGGAGTACCCTGCCAGGTCCCGGAAGATCTGCATCACCTGCTCCTGGTAGATGATGCATCCCCCGGTGGGGGCCAAAATGGGACGCAGCAGCTCATGGCGGTAACGCACGGAAGAGGGGTCTTTACGGCTTTCCAGGTACTGGGTGATAAACTGCATGGGGCCCGGCCGGTACAGGGAGATAATGGCGATGATGTCCTCCATACAGGTGGGCTGCGCCTGGACCAGCAGCCGCTTCATCCCAGGGGATTCCAGCTGGAACACCCCTTCGGAGTTTCCCTGGGAGAGCATCCGGAACACTGCCGGGTCGTCCTGTGACACCGTGTCCACGGAAAACGCCGGGTTTTTCTGGCGGATCATCTTCTGGGCGTTATCGATCACCGAAAGGTTCCGCAGCCCTAAGAAATCCATCTTCAACAGGCCCAGTTCCTCAATGGCGGTCATGGTGTACTGGGTCACCACGGCGTCGTCGTTTTTGGAGAGGGGCACATAGTCCATCACAGGACGGTCGGTGATGACCACCCCGGCTGCGTGGGTAGAGGCGTGCCGGGGCATTCCCTCCACCTTTTGGGCCATGTCAAACAGCTCTTTCACCTGTGGGTCCGACTGATACCGCTCCCGCAGCTCCTTGGACTGCTTCATGGCGGTGTCCAAGGTCATGCCCAGGGAGAAGGACACCAGCTTGGCCACCTGGTCCACCTTGTTGTAGGGGATGTTCAAGACCCGGCCCACGTCCCGCAAGGCACCCCGGGCCGCCATGGTGCCAAAGGTGACGATCTGGGCTACGTGGTCGGCGCCGTACTTGTCCACCACGTAGTCGATCATCTCGTCCCGGCGCTCGTCGCTGAAATCTATGTCAAAGTCGGGCATACTCACCCGCTCGGGGTTTAAAAACCGCTCGAACAGCAAGTCGTACCGCATGGGGTCCACGTTGGTGATGCCCACGCAATAGGCCGCCAAACTCCCCACGCCGGAACCCCGTCCCGGCCCCACCGGGATGCCCACGCTTTGGGCATAGCGGATGAAATCCCACACGATCAGGTAGTAGTTCACATATCCCATCTGGGCGATGGTGTTCATCTCGTACTCCAGCCGGTCCCGCAGCTCCTGGGTCACCCCGTCCCCGTACCGGCGGACAAGGCCCTCCCGGCACAGCTTTTGGAAAAAAGCCTGGTTGTCACTGCCGTCCGGGGTGGTGAAGGCGGGCAGTTTTGTCTTGCCGAATTCCAGCTCCACATCGCAGCGGTCGGCGATCTTCCCCGTGTTTTCAATGGCCTCGGGCACATCGGGGAACAGTGCGGCCATCTCTTCCTGGCTCTTCAGGTAAAACTCCTCCGAGCCGAACTCCAAAGTGCCCTCATCCTCCACCGTGCGCCCTGTTTGGATACAGATGAGTACATGGTGCATCTTGCTGTCCTCAGGGGCAATATAGTGGCAGTCGTTGGTGCACACCAGGGGGATACCCGTTTCCCGGGACAGCCGGATGATCTGGGGGTTCACTCGCTTTTGCTCCGGCAGGCCATGGTCCTGCAACTCCAGGAAAAAGTTCCCCTCCCCAAAGATCTCCCGGTACCGCAAGGCAGCCGCTTTGGCCTCTGGGTAATCCCCCCGGGACAGGGCGCGGGGGATCTCCCCGGCCAGGCAGGCGGACAGGGCAATCAAACCCTCATGGTATTCCTGAAGCAGGTCCAGGTCCACCCGGGGCTTGTTGTAAAAGCCCTCCACCCAAGCTTTGGATACCAGGGCGGCCAAGTTGCGGTAGCCAGTTTCGTTTTCGCACAAAAGCACTAAATGGCGGTTTTCCCCGTCCAGCTCGTGGACCTTGTCGAACCGGGTGCGCTTGGCCACATACACCTCGCAGCCGATGATGGGCTTGATCCCCCGCTTTTTCGCAGCCTTATAAAAATCGACCACGCCGTACATACAGCCGTGGTCGGTGATGGCCACCGCACTTTGGCCCAAAGCCTTGGCGGCGTCTAACAGCTTTTCAATCCGGCAGGCGCCGTCCAAAAGGCTGTATTCCGTGTGCACGTGTAAATGGGCAAAGGCCACAGCAGCCTCCTCCTTTCCCGTTTATCCTTCCTCTTGATGGTCCAGATACTCCTGGCTCACTTCAATCCAAAAATAGTACTCCATACCGATGTTCTCCCGCTGGGTGCCCCAATAGCACTCCTCGCACACAAGGTAGGTTCCCGGCTCCTCCGGGCACTGGAACGAGCCGCCGGTTTCGGTGTACACCAGGCCGTCCTGGTCATAGATGGTAAAAGCAAAGTCCCCGTTATCCGACCATCCGTCGAAATGCACCGTGGTAGAGTGGTCAAACACCAGCGTAGGAGCGCTGTCACCCACCTCGCTGGGCACCAGCCGCCGGGACTCCGTCCGCTCCCTCTTGTGGGTGGTATAGATCTGGTTCGCCAAGGGGGTGTACTCCTGCCCGCCGCTGCTGATGGTGACCGTGCCCACCTGGGGCGTGCCGGTGTTAAACTGGCCAAAGATCAACAACATCACCATCAGGATAAACGTCACCATCAAAATGGCCCCGCCGTAAACGGCCAGCTTCATCCGCCAGTCGCCTTCCACTTTCATGCCATCGATCCGTTTTCTCAGCTTGTCTTTCAGCGCCAACACGCCGCCCCCTTCTCTTCCCTCAATTTTCCCTTGCAGGCTCTTACAACAGGCTGTCCACGCCCCGCTCTTCCAAGATCTTCTCCCCCATTTGCAGCAGCCGCTGCAACCGGTGGTTCACCCCGCTGCGGGTGATCCCCAGCCGCTGGCCCAGCTCCCGCAAGGTCATGTCCGGATGGTCCAGCCGAAGCCTGGCCAGCTCTTCCAACTCCTCCGGCAGGCTGTGGAGCCCCTGGGTATCGCTGATGGCCGCAATGGCCGCCACCTGCCGGGCCGAAGCCGAGTAGGTCTTGTCCATGTTGGCGGTTTCAAAGTTGGTCTTCCGGTTGATGTTGTTCTTGACCTCTTTGTACATCTTCACCTGCATCAGCTCCATGGCGGCGCCCGGCGCCCCCAGGTAGGTAAGCAGATCCTCAATGGGGCCGCTCTCCTTCATGTACACCACATAGCCGCCCTTGCGCAGCGCCACCGCCGGCGACAGGGGGAATGCCTCCACCTCGCACAACAAGGTGTACAGGTCGTTTGCCAGGTTTTTGTGGGGCACTGCAAACTCCAAATGGTACTCCTTGTTGGGGTCGGTAGCCGTGCCGCAGGTGAGGAACGCCCCCCGCAGGAACGCCGCCACGCAGCAGCTGTTTTCCACGTTGGCCCGGTTCAGCCGTAGGCTGGTTTCCTTGCCCGTGTGGCCAAACTCCTGGAGCATGGCTTCCCGGGAACCGGAGTCCGGCAGCCCCACCCGGTAAGCCGGCTTCTTCCGCCGGCTTACCCCGAAACTCAGCTCTCCAGACACACCAGCCCCCGCGGCAGCCAGTTCCAGCATCCGCCGGGCTACTGCCCCGTTCTCCGTGACAAAGGCCGCTTCCTTCAAAGTGAAACACTTGGAGAAAAGCCACGCCCCGTAGCACTCGGCCCGCAGGCAGCACTCCCGCTTAAACTCCAGCTTGCACAGTTCATTCTTGATATCCGATGAAAAGGACACGGCTCTCTCCCCCCTTCTGGGACTTTGCCCGCTTTGTTAGAATTTCTGGATATCCCGATGGGTGACGCTGGCCTTCACACCCATGTCAGTGAGGTGGTCGCACATATACTGGGCCAGGGCCACGGACCGGTGATGTCCTCCCGTGCAGCCCACGGCAATGACCAGCTGGCTTTTGCCCTCTTTGGAGTAAAGGGGCAGCAGATAGTCGATCATATCCGTAAACCGGGAAACAAACCCTTTTGTTTCCTCTTTCTCCATGACGTAATCCCGCACAGGGGCGTCCAGGCCGGTCAAAGGGCGGAGGTTTTCATCGTAAAAGGGGTTGGGCAGGCATCGCACGTCAAACACCAAGTCCGCCTCCATGGGGATGCCGAACTTGAACCCGAAACTGATGCAGTGCACAGACAGGGAATCCTGGGCGCTGCTCAAAAACAGCTCGCTGATCCGGGCCTTCAGCTGGGCAGGGGACACCCCGGAGGTGTCGATGACATAATCGGAGCACTCCTTCACCGGCTTGAGCATTTCCCGCTCCAGCTTGACCGCCTGTTCCAACGCGCCGCCCATCTCGTCGGCCAGGGGATGCTTCCGCCGGGTTTCTTGGAAGCGGTTCACCAACACCCCATCGGAGGAGTCCAAAAACAGGATTTTATAGGGCTTTTTGTCCCGCTTTAAAGATTCCATGGCCGTGAAGAACGACTTGAACAATTCCCCGCCCCGGGTATCCGTCACCACGGCGGCCCGGTTGCGGGAACCTTCCGACTGGACGCACAGGTCGTAGAACACAGGGATCAGCGCGGGCGGCAAGTTATCCACGCAGAAAAACCCGATGTCTTCCATGGCGTGCATGGCCCGGGTCTTCCCCGCGCCGGAAAGCCCTGTTACAATGACAAATTCCATAGCTGTTCCCCCTTTACACTTCCCCGGTCACCCGGATTTCCGGTTCCAACCGGATCCCTTTTTTCTCAAACACTTCCTCTTGGATCTGCCGGATCAGCTCCAGCACGTCCTGGCAAGTGGCGCCGCCTGTGTTGACAATGAACCCCGCGTGTTTGGGGCTCACCTGAGCGCCCCCCACCTGGCGGCCCTTCAAACCGCACTCCTCAATAAGGGCAGCGGCATAGGCGCCCTGTGGACGCTTGAACACACTGCCCGCGCTGGGCATTTCGTAGGGCTGCTTTTCTTTGCGGCGGCCCATCAGCTCTTCCATCTTCCCGGCAATCTGGACGGGGTCCCCCGGCTGCAGCCGGAAATCCACAAAGGTGATCACGTCCCTGCCGCCGGTATACCGGCTCTTCCGGTAGGCAAATTGCAGCTGTTCCCCTGTGGCCTGCCCCTCTTCCCCAGAAGGCGACAAGTGCAGCACCCGCTCTATCACATCTTTCATCTCGCCTCCGTAAGCGCCAGCGTCCATATAGGCCGCCCCGCCCACCGAACCCGGGATCCCCCAGGCAAACTCCAGGCCGGAAAGCCCCCGCTCCCGGGCAAAGGCACACACCGAGGCCAAGGAGGCCCCTGCCCCCGCCCGGACAAACCCGCCGGGCAGCAGTTCCACACGCTTCAGTTCCCCGGAAAGCAGCAGCACCGCCCCCCGGATCCCCTTGTCGCTCACCAGCAGGTTGGATCCCTTCCCTAAAGTCATAAAGGGCAGGCCCGTTTCTGCCAGGGCACCCACCAGCCCCTTGAGCTGGGGCAGCGTTTCCACGGTGACGAACCGGTCTGCCGGCCCGCCGATCTGGAAGGTGGTGTGGCGGCGCATAGGCTCGTTTTCCAGCCGGGGGCACCCCAGGGCGTCAGCGGTTTGGTCGAACAGGGTGTACGAAAGCTCCATGTCAGCTTCTCCTCTCGAAGATGTGGGTATAGCGGGAAAGGTAGTCGTCCAGCCGCTCCTGGGAGGCGTTGAGGATCAGCTCTTCGGGGAAGTCAATCTCCGAAAGCATCTCCAGGGCAAAGCCGAACTTGCCCACGCTGGTTTCAAAGTGGGCGTCGGAGTCCACCACAATGGGCACCCCGTGGCGCTTGCAGCACAGGGCGATCTTCTTGCAGTTCTCGATGTTCTCCTTCCGGTTCTCAAAGGAGTGGTTGTTGATCTCCACCAGCTTGTGGTTCTCCCCGAACACAGGGATGACCTTTTCATAATCGTAGGCAAACAGCGGGTCCCCGCTGTGACCGATCACGTTCACCTTGGGATTTTTTGCAACTTGCAGCCACAGGTGGGTAGTCTTTTCCACATCCGGATCCTTCAAGCCCTCCAGCCCCAGGTGGTGGATGGAGGCCACCACCCAATCCAGCCGTTCCCCATCCTTGGGTTCCAGGTCAATATGGCCCTCAAAGTCCAGCACATTGGCTTCGATGCCGGCAATAGCCAGCACACCACGGTAGTGGAGGGGCAATTCATGAAGGCAGGAAAAGTACCAGGGCCCCGGCGCTCCGGGCATGGTGCGGGCATGATCCGTGATAGCCAGGGCATAGAGGCCCTTCTCCCCGGCGGCCCGGACCATCTCTGTGACCGTGCTGTAGGCGTGGGTGGAAGCAATGGTATGTGTGTGCAGGTCCGCTATCAATTTATACGTTTGGCTCATCAGATATCCAGATCCTTTTTAATGTCCTCGCCCTGAAGCTCCGACAGATCCACCCCCAGGGAGGACAGCAGCTCTTGGGCGGCGTTATAGCCCATTTTCTTTTGGCGGTTGTTCATGGCAGCCACCTCGATGATCACAGCCAGGTTACGGCCGGGTTTCACAGGGATAGTGAGCACCGGCACCCGGATGCCCAAGATCTCCGTGAACTCGCTGTCGATGCCCATGCGGTCGTAGACCTTGGTGGCGTCCCAAATCTCCAGGTTGATGACCATGTCGATCTTTTCAGAAAGCTTAATGGCGCCCATACCAAAGATCCGCCGGGCGTTGATGATGCCGATACCCCGCAGCTCTATGAAATGGCGGATATTGGCAGGGGCCTGGCCCACCAAAGATTTGTTGGAAACACGGCGGATCTCCACAGCATCGTCGGCAATGAGCCGGTGGCCCCGCTTAATCAGCTCAATGGCGGTTTCGCTTTTTCCCACGCCGCTGTCCCCCACCAGGAGGATGCCTTCGCCATACACCTCGATGAGCACGCCGTGCCGGGTAATCCGGGGGGCCAGCTCCACATTCAGCAGAGAAACCAAGTCAGCCACCACATTGGAGGTGGAATCCTTTGAGGAAAGCAGAGGGATATCGTATTTATCCGCCGCAGCCCGCATAAAGTCACAGGGTTCAATCCCACGGGCCACAATTACTGTAGCAGGTTTCAATGCGAAAAAGTGGTCGATGGCCGCTGTTTTTTTCTCCTCGCCCAAGCTGTCCAGCATAGCCATTTCCGAACGGCCCAGCACCGTAATCCGGTGGGGGTCAAAGTAATCGCAGAAACCATATAGTTCCAAACCGGGGCGGATGACGTCCCGGGAACGGATTAAAATTTCCTCAGCGCTGTAGGGCAAGTGGAGCGCCGTTAAACTCAATTCCTTGATGATTTTCGCCAGGGGGATGGTATACTCTTCCGTCATAACACAAACATCCTCTCTTTCATACTCAATCCGCACCTTCCAGGCAAAAAAAGCAGCCCAGGGGGCGGGTACAAGCCCACACACGGGTGATTTCATTATAAACGATTCCACAGCAAAAATAAAGTGTCCATCATCCTACACACCACCATTTCAAAATATTTTTACTTTTTTTAAAATACCTCTTGCTTTTTTCAAAATCCTGTATTATAATAATTAAGCTGATTAAAAACAGCGCCAAAATTATATCGCGGGGTGGAGCAGTTCGGTAGCTCGTCGGGCTCATAACCCGAAGGTCGTAGGTTCAAATCCTGCCCCCGCAACCACGTCGCGGCGAACCCTTGTGGTTCGCCGCATTTTTCTGCGCAAAATGCGGCTTCACCGTTCGGGTTGCCGCTCCTCCCCGCAAAAAGTCTCGCTGCGCCTGCACTGTTCGCTTGCAAGCGCGCTCACGACGTTCCAGCTTGCTACCAACTTTTTGCGGATTTTCCCACTTTTCTGCAACCAGGAACAGGCAGGGCTCGATGCCCTGCCTGTCCCTCTCTTCCTCCGCTTTTGCCGGGTGACCCATATCTGACCCATACCGCTGCCCCCTGGGTTTGGGTCAAACTCTGGAGTGGATACCACCGCATACCAGCCCTTGGAATGTTCCTCACAACAGCTGCTGACCCAGCACCCCGTCCATCTTCTTGGCTGCCTCCCGCTGGGCGGTGGTGGTGACGTGGGCATAGGTGTCCAGAGTAAACCCTGCGCTGAAGTGGCCCAGGATGGAGGAAACAGTTTTCACGTCTACCCCGTTCTGCAGGGCCAGGGTAGCAAAGGTGTGCCGCAGATCGTGGAACCGTACATAGGGCAGCCCCGCCCGCTTCAGCACCCGGCGAAGCATATTCCGCACGCTGTCCGGGCTGATAGGCCCGCCGTTAGGAGAGGGGAACACATACTCGCTGTGGGTTTTCTCTTGCTGGCTTTGCAGTACGGCCAGGGCCTGTTCCCCTAGGGGGATCACCCGGTAGGCGTTCTTGGTTTTCAGCGGTGCCTCCACCACCTTCCCGTTGATCCGGGAGATTTGCCTTCTCACCGTGATGGTGCCCTGCCCAAAATCCACATCTGACCACTTTAGGCCCAGCAGTTCACCCCGGCGCAGGCCGGTGGCCAGCTCCAGGTAGTACATCTCAAACACGCCGGTACGCTTGGCCTCTTGGAAAAAGGCCGTAAGCTGGTCGGCGGTGAGGGTTTTCATCTCGTTTCGCTCCACCCTGGGCAGGGTGCAGCCCTCCGCCGGGTTGTGAGGGATGAGCTTCTGGTGGATTGCCAGCTGCAAGGCCGAGGAAATAATCTGATGGACATTCCGCACGGTTTTCGGGCCCAGCCCCTTGGGCTTCTTCTCCGACTCTTTCCGCTCCACCCGCCCGCCGGTGAGCAAGTCCCGGTAGAACTTCTGCAAGTCCAAGGTGGTCAGCTTGGTGAGGAGGATGTCCCCAATGGCCGGGTCAATGTGGTTTTTAATGATGCCCATATACGTTGCGCGGGAGCTGGGCCGCACCTTGATGGCGGCGTAGTTCTCGTACCATACCCGCATCCACTGGCCCAGGGTGTACTGCCCGGCCTTGGCCACGTCCAGGCCCTTGGTTTCCTCGATGGCCTTGCGGAGTTTCTCCACCACCTCTGCCTGGTTTTTGCCCAGAACGTTCCGGTAGATGGCTTTCCCCTCCGGGGTGTGGCCTGCTGTGTAACGGCCCTCCCAGCGACTGTCTTTCCGCTTTCGGATGCTGCCCTCGCCGTTGGCTCGTTTCTTTGCCATACTGGTGGCCTCCTTTCGATTTTCTTCAACCACCAACACTACCGCATAGCGTTGACCTATGTCCAGACCAATGTTGTGAACAGGGCGGAGAAAAATCGGACGGGCTTTTGGTGGATTTACCTCCACCGCTGGACGGAGATTTTCTCTTGGGCCTATTCTTTGTTTACTGCAAAATCCCCGAACAACGCCACGACCCACACCTTGACACCCTCCCCAACCCATAGCGGAATCGCTTTGCACTGGGCTTTATTCGTAATCTCAACCCACGCTGTGACCCACGGATCGACCCCAAGGCCTGTTTACCGACCCACACTGATTTTTGTTCTACGACCCACACTTTTAGATCTCCGGTACGGTGGCACCTATCCTGGCACCGCTGTCTTTGGCTTGGTTCCTGGCGAAACCCGCACAAACGGCGCCGTTCCTGGCGCCAGGCCCGCAAAACCGGCACCGTACTTTCCCGAATTTCACGCCCCTGAAAAAGCCCGAAGTGGCCGGCTCTGCCGACCACTGTGACCCAGAGTAGGAGCCGCCCCTTGGCGCCTACTCTTTCTCCTGCTATAATATCGACAGTGGGTATCCGCTGTATAAAAGGCGGATATCTATGC
>URKX01000035.1 GCA_900548545.1 uncultured Oscillospiraceae bacterium | reverse complement strand
GGGCGCACCAGCACTACCCGGGCCCCCGCCCGGGCCAGGGCGGGCCCGTCCAGCAGGGCGGAGAGCCCCTCCGGCGGGGCGTAGACCACCCAGGTCTCCCCCTGGCGCTCCTCCAGGGCGGGCAGGACGGACAGAGCGGCCTTGGCGGGGGAGGCGGGGTCCAGCCGGTGGATCAGGTCGTACTCCTGGAGGAAGGCCTGTACATACTCTACGTCGGTGGGGGTGTCAATATACTCGATGCCCCGCTTTTGGCGGGTCTCCCGACCCTTGCCGGTGAGCAGCAGGATGGAGGGCCACTGACTGTCCAGCACCGCCCGGCGGATGGCCTCCCCCCGGTTGAGGATGATTTGGGGGGTACAGCCCTCCTTCTCCACGTTGGGGGCGATCTCCCGGCAGATGGCCAGGGTGTCCTCCTCGCCGCTGTCCTCCTCAGTGAGGTAGACCCGGTCGCACCACTGCCCGGCGGCCTCCCCCAGGTCGTGGCGGCGGTCAAAGGCCTTCTTGCCGGGGCAGCCGAAGACGATGGCCATATTCCGGCCGGGGTACTCCTCCCGCACCGAGCGGAACAGGGTCTCGAAGGACAGGCGGTTGTGGGCGTAGTCCACAATGGCCTGGACGCTGCCGTCGGCGTTGGAGAACACCTCCATCCGCCCGGGCACCCGGGCCCGCACCAGGCCGTCGTACACCGCCCAGTGGGGGATGTGCAGGGCCTCGCACACGGCGATGACCCCCAGGGCGTTCTCCACGTTGAACAGCCCGGGCATGGTCAGCCGGAACTCCCGCTCATAGGAGGGGGTGCGCACCTGGAACACGGTCTGGCCGTCCTCTTTGCGCACCGAACTGGCGTACACGTCCGCCTGGGGATTCTTTTGGGAGAAGGTGATCACCGGCTTCCCGGCGGCCTGGGCGGCGGCGAGCACCTCGGGGGCGTGGTCGCAGTCCAGGTTGACGCAGTTCACCTGGGCCTGGCCGAAAATTTTCAGCTTGGAGGCGAAGTAGTCCTGAAAGTCCGGGTGCTCGATGGGGGAGATGTGGTCGTAGCCGATGTTGAGAAAACAGGCGGCGGCAAATTCGGTGCACAGGGAGCGGTGGTACTTCAGCGCCTGGCTGGACACCTCCATGGTCAGGTACTCCAGCCCCGCCTGTGCCGCGTGGGCCAGGTGCCGCTGGAGGTCCAGGGGCTCCGGGGTGGTCAGGTGGGACTCGAAGCGCTCCGCCCCGTCGTAGGTGTCGATGGAGGAGATCACCCCCGTCTCCCCCTTGCCCTGGCGGGAGCGGTACACGTCCAGCACCGACTTCAGGTAGTAGGTGGCCGAGGACTTGCCCTTGGTGCCGGTGAAACCGATTACCTTCAGCTTGCCCGAGGGGTGGTCATAGCACAAATCGGCCATGAGGGCCATGGCCCGGCGCAGGTCGGCAAGGAGGATGCAGGGCAGGGGGGAGTCCGGCCAGCGCTTTTCGCTTGCGTAGGCCGCCGCCCCCCGGCTCTGGGCCATGTCCAGAAACTCCCCCTTGAAGTGGGCCCCCTTGCACACAAAGAGGGTGCCGGGCACCACCGTGCGGGAGTCGCAGGACACCAGGGCGATGGGCTGCTCCCGGTCCAGGTCCGCGGGGAGGGGAGCGGCCAGCAGGCCCTCCCGCTCCAGAAGGCTGATATAGTCGTTCAGGGTATGTGCCATTGGGCGTCACCTCTTGTTTTTCGTTGATTTAACTGCAGTCCCAGTTGTACAAAATCCGGCTGAAGTCCCGGCGCAGCAGGTCCTCCCGGTTGATGAAGAAGTTCCCCACGCCGCAGTCCCCCCAGAGGACCAGGTCCTTCCGGTCCTCCACCATATCCGAGTCCAGCTGGAACAGCAGGGTGTCGTAGGGGCCCTCCGGCTCCCGGGGGTCGTACTGGGTGAAAAAAGGATAGCCCAGCAGCCGGTGTCCGGCGGTGCTCAGCTGGTCATAGAAATAATCGCGGTCCGCCTTGTCGAAATATTGGTACGCATTTTTGTCCCCGATGTCCTCCCCGGTGACGGCCCGGACCGCCTCCCGGAACAGGGCCTCAAAGCGGCAGTCCCCCGGTCCCATGTATCCCACCGTCTTTTCCGCGGTAAACGCGGCCTCCCGGATTACCGGAGTAGAGAGGTCCGCCTCCACGTGGGTGGGGAGGTCCAGGGCCCGGATCTGCTCCAAAGTGACGGCCGGGTTGGGCTCCGGGTGATAGACCACCCGAAAATTCTTCTGCCGGTCCGGCTGGTCAAAGTCGATCCCGAACCCGTCGTCCTGCCCGATGAAAAATTGCAGCATCCCCGCCCGGGGCAGGGGGTTCTCCGTCCCCAGCTGGGCGAAATTCAGCTGGGCCAGGAGGGTCATTTTGTTGCCCTGGGAGTCGGTGGGGTAGGGCAGGGCCGGGTCCCAGTAGGGCAGGCCGCCCACCTTGCTGTCCAAGAGCCCGCAGGGCCCCTCCGGTTGGAGGGTGAGCTTCCAGCAGGGGGTCTCGGTCCGGCGCTTCACCTCGGCCACAATGGCCTTGACCTTCGCGCTGGGCTCCGGTTTGGGCTTGGGCGGGGGCGGGGTCTTGAAGGTCTCGGGAGCGGAGGGGTAGGGGGTCAGGTCCATCCGCACCTTCACCGACTGGGGCAGGGCGTCCAGGGCCTCCAAATGGACCAGCTGCTCCCGCTCGGGCAGACGCACCGTCTTTAGGGCGGGCAGCTGGAGGAGCAGGGCACAGTCGGAGAAATTGGTCAGGGCCAGGTCCAGGTGCTGTAAATTTTTGCACCGGGGCAGCCAGGAGAAGTCCCCCATGTCTAAGGTCTGGTTCCTGCTGGACAGGACCATGGACAGCTGGCGCAGCTTCTCCATGCGCCCAATGGCGGAGAACTCCCCAGGGGTGAGGACAAAGCCCTCCGGCACATTGTCCCAGTAGGGGTCCACGGGGCTGTAGAAGTTGTCCAGCACCTTGACCTGGGTCAGGTCATAGGGGACGGCGGGCATCCGCCCCAGGGCGCGCTTTACCGCACCCAGCAGGCGGGGATCAATGGGGATGGGGCCTTGGGACATGGGGAGACCTCCTCCTTCCGGTATTTACTTGGTAAAAATATGCTGGAGCCGGCCGTGGCAGGCCTGGATGGACCGCTCGGCCAGCACCGCCATGGCGTCCAGATAGAAGGGGGGCAGGTGGTGCTGGCTGGAGAACACGGACAGCTCGGTGCAGGCCAGCACGCCGCAGTCGCAGCCCTGTTCCTCCAGGTCCCGGTGGATGGCGGCGAACTTCTGGGGGTCCCCGTCCCGACCGGACTTCACATCGTCGTAGATCAGGGACATGACCAGCCCCTGGCCCAGCTGGGAGGGCGCGGCCCACTCTATGCCAAATTTTTCCAACGCCCGTTGAAACAACCCGGTACTCACTGTGCCGGTGGTGGCCAAAATGCCTGCCTTTTTCCTGCCGGCCTCCTGCAATTCCCGGGCAGTTTCCTCCACCATGTGGAGGAAGGGCACGGAAACGCTGCTGGAAAGCTCCGGATAGAAATAGTGGGAGGTGACACAGGGAGCGCACAGCACCCCGCAGCCGATCCGTTCCAAGGTCTGGGCCATGTCCTCCAGCACCGGCAGGGGGGAGGGTTTCTCCCTGTCCAGAATGTAGGCGGTGCGGTCAGGGACCTGGGGGTTGTCAAAAACAATGGTACGCAGGTGTTCCTGGTCAGTTTTGGCGTTGGTCATCTGGATGACGAGCTCCAACAGATACGCGGTGGCCATTGGCCCCATGCCGCCGATGATGCCCAAGGTTTCCATAGCATCCCTCCTTTTGCGGCGCGGCTCAGTCCCGCAGGCCCTTGTTGCCGAAATAGCGCCGGTATTTTTCAAAATAGTGGAATTGGTTTTTCATATAGTGGACCCAACGCTTCAAGGACCGGTCCCCCTCATAGTAATAGGAATGGCAGACCTTCCCAGCCTTGATCAGGGCTTTGGCTTCGGCTTTGGCGCTTTCGCTTTTCACATAGTCGAAGATGATCTTTACGGGGATGATAGTCCACAGCACCTTGTTGGTGGCCACGGTGCAGGGCATCTCTTGGTGGTAGATCACATCGTCCACCAGCCACTTGGCCAGGTTGTAACCCGCCGCAGTGACAAAATAGCTGCTGCGCCCTTGCCGCAGGTTCATTTCAAACAGCTTGTAGGTGCCGTCCCGATGGTCGTACTTCATGTCAAAGTTGGCAAAGCCCACATAGCCAATTCCTTCCAGGAAATTCTTCATCATTTCGTTCAGGCGCTCGTCGTAGCCGTTGATAATGGCTGCATAGCTGCCGATGCCTTCTGGGGAGTGCTCTTCCAGCAAGGCGTTGCCCAGGGCGATGAGCTTCACCTTCTTGTCCCGGCCGCAATAGCAGTTCATCACCCGCATATTGCTGTCGTCCCCGGGGATGTACTCCTGCAGGATTAGGTGGTCCTTGTAGGAGGAGGAGTAGATGGCGTCCAAAATGGCGTCAAATTCCTCCCGGCTCTGGGCCACGAACACCTTCTTTTTGTGGGGGAACCGGCAGTTCCAATAGGCCACAGAGTTGGAAGGCTTGATGATCACCGGGAAGTCAAAGGGCAGCTCCACCTGCTTGTAGGTTTCATAGGAACAGGTGGTGGTTTTGGGGAAGGCAAACCCGTGTTGGGTGCACACCTCATAAAAGCTTTCTTTGATGGAGAGCTTCATCAGCAGCTCCTCGTCAATGCACTCAAACTCGTAGGTGCCCCGCAGCTTGTCCTGGTTGCGCACCAACAGCTTGATGTAGTTGTCGCCGCAGGGGACCAGCAGCAGTTTCTTCCCGCTGCCCTCATAGCGCTTGGCAAAGTCCAGCAGGGTTTTGACAAACACCTGGTCGTCCTCCAGGTTGGGCTCCACCACCTCCACGGTGACGATCTTGCTGGCCAAACAAGGTCCCAGCACCCCTTTGCCGATGGCCACGGATTTGATCCCGTATTCCTGATGGAAGGAGCGGGCCATACCATACACGTTGATGTCGCTGCCCAAGAGGACAGGCTGAAAATCGATTTCCTGGTTCATGCTTTCACGCCTCATTTTCAAGATCATTTTGCAGCTTCTTCGCTGAAGAATTGCTTATACCACACAAGGAAGGTGTACACGGTCCACACCCGGCGGCTGTTGTCCGCTTTGCCGGCACGATGGTCGTCGAGAAGCTTTACCAGCTTGTCGGTGTGGAAGAACTTTTGGGCGTTCTCCCCTAAGAACTCTTCCTTGACGATGTTGTAATATTTGTCCTCTTTCAGCCACACGCGGGTGGGCACCGGGAAGCCCAGTTTCTTTTTGCCGGCCCACTTTTCGGGCATCCGGCGCAGGGCGGCTTTCCGCATGGCGTACTTGGTGTTTTCGCTGTTGACCCGGTACTTGGTGGGGATGCGCCCGGCCAAGGCCATGATCTTCTTGTCCAGGAAGGGCACCCGCAGCTCCAGGGAGTTGGCCATGCTCATCTTGTCGGCCTTTAAGAGGATATCGCCCACCATCCACATATTCAAGTCTACAAACTGCATTTTGGTGACCGCGTCTTTATTCGCCACCATGTCATAGTAGGGCTTGCACAGGGTTTCGGGGGCGGGGGCGCCGGCGGGGTCCTTCAAAATGGCCCGCCGCTCTTTTTCTGTGAACATATAGGCGTTGCCGATGAAGCGCTCTTCCAGCCGCTTGCCCCGGCGTACCAGGAAGTTCAGCCCCCGGTGGGCAGGCAGCGCGCCAGCCACTTTCCCGATGAGCTTCCGGATAGGGAAGGGGATCTTGTCGTACCAGGCCATCTCCAAAGGCTCTTTGTAGATGTTGTACCCGCCGAAGATCTCGTCAGCGCCTTCGCCGGAGAGCACCACCTTCAGGTGCTGGCTTGCCAGGTTGCACACAAAGTACAGGGCCACTGCGGCAGGGTCGGCCAGGGGTTCGTCCATGTGGTACTGGATCTTGGGGAAGGTGCCCCAAAACTCCTCGGGGGTGATGATGTGGCTGATGTTCTTCACCGGGATCAGCTCGGAAAGCTCTTGGGCGTAACTGATCTCGTTGTACTTGGTGCCGTTGTCAAAACCCACGGTGAAAGTCTTGTCCACGTGGGCGGAACAGGCAACATAGCTGGAATCCACGCCGGAAGACAGGAAAGAACCCACTTCCACATCGGAGATCTTGTGGGCCTCTACCGAGTCGTCGAACACCTTTTCAATCTCGTCCACCCAGTAGTCCAGGGGCTTGTCCTCTTCGGCGTCAAACTCCGGCAGCCAGTAACGGGTGAGCTTCATTTTCCCGTCTTTGTAGAGGAAGGAGTGGGCCGGGGGCATTTTGTACACGTTTTTGAAAAAGGTTTCCGGGCCGGGGGCGTACTGGAAAGAAAGGTAGTTTTCCAGCATGGGCCGGTTCAGCTCTTTTTGGAAGTGGGGATGGTGCAAAAAGCTTTTGATCTCCGAGCCAAACATCAGGGTGTCGCCCATCTGGGCGTAGTACAGGGGCTTGATGCCGAAAAAGTCCCGGGCGCCAAACAGCTCCCTTTTCTCTTTATCCCAAATGACAAAGGCGAACATCCCCCGCAATTTGTTTAGGAGCTTTTCGCCGTATTCCTCGTAGCCGTGGAGCAGTACCTCGGAATCGGTGGCGGTTTTGAACACATGGCCGGCTGCCAGCAAGTCTTTTTTGATCTCCTGGAAGTTGTAGATCTCCCCGTTGAAGGTGAGCACTTTCGAACCATCTTCGTTTAAGATGGGCTGCCTGCCGCCTTCCAAGTCGATGATGGAAAGCCGCCGGAAGCCCAGGGAGATGGAGCCGTCCATATAATAATCCGCGTCGTCGGGGCCACGGTGACGGATAGCGTCCGTCATGGAGCGGAGCACGCCAGCGTCCTGCTGGGTGTCGCCGCCGTTGATAAATCCAACGAATCCGCACATGGTCGTTTCCTGCCTTTCTCTGCTTGATTTCTTCTTGTGGTTGGGGAAGGAGCCGTGCTCCTTCCTGTGCCGGCTGCGGTAACCGAACCCGCAGCTGCTCATTCCATTATTTTACCACAAACAGAGGGAAAATGACAAATACTATTTTCCTTTTTTCAGGTTTCTTCCGCCGGTTTATGCCAAAGTGTTTTCCAGAGGAAGATAAAATCCCCCGTTTCCCCAGGGATGGCGCTGTTCAAGGGGGAATGGGAGATTTGAATTATCCATTTGGTAAATTATATAAATGATTATACATACAGTTCGATAAGCCCAGAAGGGCAAGCCGTTTGTTCCCAACAGGACATTTAGGGATCGTTTTTTTCCAAAACAGCCTGTTCGGTGTTTTGCACCAGCTCAAAAAGGGATGGTGCGTAGAGGGGATACTCTGCAGAAAGCTTGGTGGGGTTGAGCGCCGGCAGGGCGGACTGTCCCACACCGGGAGTGTTTTCTAGGCCATTGCCGTCCAATAGGAAGCGGGCTTTCCCCTGGGAGAGGGCCATGTGGGCATCCAATTGGGCGTCATAGAGCCCGGGGCCCAGGGAGAAGGTTTCCTGGGGGTTTTTCTTGTAGGCGGAGTAAAGCAGCCGGAACATCTTGTACACAGCGGCATAAAGGAAATTGGCAATGTGCCGTGTAACGCCTTCGCTATTGATTTTTTTTAAAATCCCGAATACAATATTGATAGAGTTTATCAGCACCCTGCGGTGGTATTCGGCAGAGGGCAGTTTACCGCGGATCAGAGAGGAAGGGCCTTCGCTGGGCAAAGTGCCGGGGGAAATCACCGCGCCGTTGCGGTGAGGGGTGCGCCCCAGCAGATAGTCGCAGGACACGCCGTAATACTCCGCAGCCCGTGCCAGGAAATCCAGCCCGCACTCCCGGATGCCCTTTTCATAGTGGGAGAGCAGCGCCTGGGAAATCCCTAAGTCGGTGGCCGCCTTTTTTTGGCTGTAGCCCCGTTCCTTCCGCAGCAGTGTCAAGATTCTTGGGAAATCGTTGTTCGTCACGATGGAACACCTCGATTGTCACCTGGGTTTTGTCTGGGCAACAGCCCAGAAAGAGTCTTGGTAAAAGCTTAAAGGAACAAAAGCGGCGAATGAGAAGAGAGAAATTCTAGGATAATTATACAATGCATTTTCCTGGGATAATTGCCAAATTGGAAATATAAAAAAGAAAACGCAAAAAACAGCCTTTTCTTGCAGGAAAGGGCAGGAGGTTTGTTATGAAATCCTATGTCATCCATTTTATCCGCAATATGCCCTGCGAAGGGAACCTGGAGGGCCGTTACATAGGCCGCACGGAGTCGCCGCTGCCCCTGTCTTCCATCCAAAAGCTGGTGGAGCTCAAGCAAAAGTACCGCTATCCGGAAGGGGTGGCCTTTTATGCCAGCCCTTCTATCCGCTGCGTGGACACCCTGAAAGTGCTCTATCCCCAAGCGGACCCGGAGGTGGTGTTGGAGATGGCCGAGTGCGATTTCGGCGACTGGGACGGGAAAACCGCCCAAGAGCTCCAAGACGACCCCCACTTTTTGCAGTGGATGGAGCAGGGGGGCCAGACAGCCCCGCCCAATGGGGAAAGCGGCCTGGTGTTCCTGCAGCGGGTGTGCAAGGGCTTTGAAACCCTGGTGCAAAATATGATGGTCAAAGGGGAAACGGAAGTGGTGGTGTGTACCCACGCCGGGGTGATCACCGGGTTGTTGTCTGCCTACGGCTTGCCCCGCGCCCAGCCATTTGAGTGGATGTGCGAGCCTGGCTGCGGCTATTCGGTGCGCATTACCCCCAGCTTGTGGATGCGCTCCATGGTGATGGAAGTCTACGAGATGCTGCCCCAGGGGGAAGAAGGGGAACAGCCCGACCACCTGGTGGTGGACATTGCCCGGGAGGCGGCGGACCGCGCCTGGGGGAAAAATGGGGAAAACCAGGAAGACCAGGCTTGACAAACCCTGTTTTTTTGGCCTATAATGCCATCAAAGACCGTGAAGGGAAATAAGACGGCGGGGCGCCGCCCAGAGAGCCTGCGGGTGGTGGAAGCAGGCGGGCCCCCGGCGGGATAGCTCATCCCAGAGTCCCCTTCCCGAAGGCAGTAGGGGAGGGCGTGTGGCGGCGTTATACGCTTGGCTTCCTTTCAGGAGGGAGCCGGAGGGCGGGTTTTCCCGCCGAATACGGGTGGTACCGCGGAATGATTTTCGCCCCGGGCACGAGAGCGTCGTGCCCGGGGCTTTTTGCTGGCTTGGCCAGTTGCTGGGAAAGGGAAAACCGTGTGTGGAAAGGAGCGATCCCTGTATGAACCAAGGATATCGCAAATACAAACCCTTCGTACCCATTGGGCTGCAAAACAGGACCTGGCCGGACCAGGTCCTCTGTAAAGCGCCGGTGTGGTGCAGCGTGGACCTTCGGGATGGCAACCAGGCCCTGGTCAATCCCATGAACCTGGAACAGAAGGTGGAGTTTTTCCAGATGCTCACCTCCATTGGCTTCCGGGAGATCGAGGTGGGGTTCCCCGCCTCTTCGGAAACCGAGTATGAAATTCTTCGCGCTTTGATCGAGCGGGGCTTGATCCCCCCTGGGGTGACTATCCAGGTACTGGTCCAGGCCCGGGAGCACCTGATCCGCCGGACCTTTGAGGCCATCCGCGGCGCCAGGGATGTGATCATCCACTTCTACAACTCCACCTCCACCCTGCAGCGGAAGGTGGTTTTCCACACGGATATGCAGGGGGTTATCGACATCGCCGTGGAGGGGGCAAAGCTCATCCGGTCCCTGACGGAAGAGCTCCGGGAAGCGGAGCCGGGAATGCGCGTCCGCTACGAGTATTCCCCGGAGAGCTTTTCCGGCACCGAGGTGGAAAACGCGGTGCTTATCTGCGACCGGGTGTTGGAGGAGTTGGGCGCTACTCCGGAAAACCAGGCGATCATCAACCTGCCCAACACTGTGGAGATGTGCACCCCGAACACCTACGCCGACCAGGTGGAGTATGTGTGCCGGAACCTCCGCCACCGGGACAGTGCCATCATCAGCCTGCACCCCCACAACGACCGTGGCACGGCTGTGGCCGCCACGGAACTGGGGCTGATGGCCGGCGCCCAGCGGGTGGAAGGCACCCTGTTCGGCAATGGGGAGCGCACCGGCAATGTGGACATCATGAACCTGGCCCTGAACTTGTACTCCCAAGGGGTGGACCCGGGGCTGGATTTTTCCCACATGAACCAGGTCAAACAGGTGTATGAGGAATCCACCCAGATGGCCGTGCCGCCCCGCCACCCCTACGCAGGGGAATTGGTGTTCACGGCGTTTTCCGGTTCCCACCAGGACGCCATCAACAAAGGGGTGGACTACATGGCCAAACACGCCTCCCCCTATTGGGAAGTGCCCTACCTGCCCATCGACCCGTCAGACCTGGGCCGCCAGTACGAGCCCATTGTCCGGATCAACAGCCAGTCGGGCAAGGGCGGCGCTGCCTTTGTCATGCGGCAGTCCTTTGGCTATACCCTGCCCAAGGCCATGCACCCGGAGTTTGGCGCCCTGGTGAAATCCGCCTGCGAGCGGGCCCGCCGGGAGCTGACCCCGGGAGAGGTGTTCGCAATTTTCCAAAAGGAATATTTGGAGGTGGTCCATCCTTACCACCTGCTCACCTACCGGATCTTTGAGGAGAACGGCGGGCAAGGCCAGGTGCTGGTGGATTTTGCAGGGATCATCCGCTACCATCATGTGAACAAGGAAGTTTCCGGCATGGGCAACGGCCCCATCGATGCCTTTTTCAATGCCCTGCGTGCCCTCGGCCTGCGGGATTACGAGTTTGTGTCCTATAGTGAACATGCTGTTTCCACCGGCGCGGATTCCAAGGCAGTGTCTTACATCCAGCTGCGGCACAAAGGGGAGATCATTTTCGGCGTAGGGGAAGACCACAACATCAGCATCGCTTCCATCAAGGGGATCTTGAGTGCTATCAACCGGGGGGAGGCCAAGGCAAGGCAGGAGGAAACCCTATAAAACAGGCAGAAAAAACAGAAAAGGCATCCAAGCGGGGAAACCACTGGGATGCCTTTTTTCCACGTTTTGTGAGGCTGCCATCAGTGAGCCAGTTGTCCCAGCAGGAGGAAAATCCCCATGAGGACCGGCTGATGGGCCAGGTAGATGGGCAAGCTGTGCCGCCCCAAAAAGCTCAAGGGCCGCACCCCGGGGGTGAGCAGCTTCTTAGCACGCTGGCTGCGGGAGAGCATCCCCCACAGGAAATACCCGGTGCAATACAGGAAGAACCAGGGGAGCAGTGGGAAGTAGTCGGTGCTCCAAAAGTTGGGGGAGGGGAAACCCAGCACCGCTGTCACGTCTGTTTGGTACAGCCATGCTGGCAGCTGGCAGAGCACCAGCCCTTCAAACCCCAGGCTTCCCCGGGAAATGTTCCGGGTGACAAAAAACAGCAGCAGTGCCCCGAAAAAACCGGCCCAAGGGGGGAACTTTTGAAAGGCTTTGTGAAGGGGGATCATCAGCAGGGCGCACAGACCCAGCAGGTTTAACACCCCATACAAGATCCGCTGGCTGGGCATTACCGCCAGGGTGGCCAAGGTGATGGCCGCCCCGCACCCCACCAGGGTGAGCCCCCGTTTCAGGTGGTGGCGGGACAGCTGCCAGCACATCCCCGAAAGGAGGATGAAAGTCCAGCAGATGCTTTGCTGCCACAGATACCCGGGCCGCCCCCAGTACCAAGAGGAAGGCAGGCCAAAGATATCCACCAGGTCATACATCCCGTGGTAGGCCACCATGCTGAGAAGGCAAAGCCCCCGCAAGGTGTCCAACAGCTGGTAGCGGGAGGGCGTTTCCTGGGCGGTCAATAGCCCAGCACCCCCTTTAAGGACTCGTCATCGGCGATCCATTCTGCCACTTGGATCACCCGGTAGTGGTCCCGGTCGTCCCGGACGATGACCTGCTCGATGCCGGCGTTGATCACCATGCGCTTGCACATGGAGCAGCATATGGCGTTTTTCACATATTCCCCCGTGGGCACTTCCTTGCCCACCAAGTACAGCGTGGCGCCGATCATATCCCGGCGGGAGGCGCAGATGATGGCGTTGGCCTCTGCGTGGACGCTGCGGCACAGCTCATACCGCTCCCCCCGGGGGATGCCCAGCTTGGTCCGCAGGCAGTAACCCAGGTCAGAGCAGTTCTCACGGCCCCGGGGCGCCCCCACATAGCCGGTGGAGATCACCTCGTCGTTTTTCACGATCACTGCGCCGTAAAGCTTGCGCAGGCAGGTGCCCCGCTGGCTGACAGCCTCGGCCAAGTCCAGGTAATAGTTCACTTTATCGCGCCGTTGTAATGGTTCCATAGTGCCAATTCCCCTTTCTTTTGCTGCTATTATACCTTGTCCCAGCACGTTTGGCAACTTTACTTTTTTTCGCCCTATATGATATAATATCCCCGGGAAATGGGGACATCTGAGTTTTACAGATCACCAGAAGGAGGAAAACCATGGAGGGTACCCTTGGAGGGGCTGTTTTCGCTGCGGCGTTTTTTGCGCTGTTCCAGCTTTCCGGGCTGAGTGTTGCCCGGTTGGCGCTTCCCCGGGAGAGCGCCGGCGTGAGGCTTTTGGTGGGCAGCGTGTGGGGCAGCGTGATGCTTCAGTGGCTGCCAGTGGCGTTTGCCTTCCTTTTGGGGTTCAGCCCCGCGGCTCACGGCTGTGCCTTGGCAGTGGCCCTGGGGGTGGGGATTGCCGCCTTTTGGAAGGGCCGCAGCAACCCATGGGACTTTCAAAAAAGCCTGTCAGCCTTTTCCCGCCGCCGCTTTTTGTGGATCGTGGGCCTGGTGTGGCTGTTTTTTTGTTACCTGGTGTGGCATTCTTTCCGTTGGCAAAACGGCGTGGTCTATTCCAGCCAGGCCACCTATGGGGACATGAGTATGCATCTGAGCTTCCTCACCAGTCTTGCCAATCAGCAGCAGTTCCCGCCGGACTATTCCCTGCTGCCGGGTGTGCGGCTGTCCTATCCCTTTTTGTCCGACAGCATCTCTGCCAGCCTTTACCAATTGGGGGCACCTTTGTGGTTTGCCTATGAGCTGCCCATGTGGGCAGCGGGCGCTCAGGTGCTTTTTGGAGTGTATGCCTTTTTCTCCCGCGTGACGGGGAGCAGGGGGAAGGCTGCCCTGGCGTGGCTGTTTTTTGTGTGCAATGGAGGCTTTGGGTTCCTCTGCTTTTTAGGCGGGAGTGTGGAAAACTTCACCCGCATCTTTAACTCCTTTTACGAAACCCCCACCAACCTGGTGGGGGAGAACATCCGCTGGGTCAACGTGCTGGTGGATATGATGCTTCCCCAGCGTGCCACCCTGTTTGGATGGGCCATGCTCTTCCCCACGCTGTATCTGTTGTATCGCGCTGTTTTTGAAGGCCAGCGCTGTGGATACCTGCTAACAGGGCTCATGGCGGGCGCCATGCCCATGGTGCACACCCACTCCTTCTTGGCCCTGGGGCTGATTTGTGGGGTGTGGCTGGTGTTTTCCCTGTGCCGCAAGCTCCAGTGGGAGGAAGCTGCCGCCCGGGGCGGGAAGGCCCTGCTGGTCCTGGGCCTGCTTGCGTTGGCGGTTGGCAAGGAGTGTTTCCGCGGGCGGGAGGATTCCCCGTTTTTCCTGGGAGTGGCCGGTGTGGTTTTGGCGCTGTTCCTGGCCATGACTGCGTTCTTAGCCGTCAAAACCGCCCGCCTGCCGGGCGGGTGGAAACCCGCTTTGCTGCCCTGGGGTGTGCTCCTGGCGGCTGCCCTGTTGCCGGCGCTGCCCCAGCTTTTCTACTGGACTTTCCAGCAAGCTGGGACAGGAGGCTTTGTCCGGGGGCACTTGGGGTGGGTTATCGGGGAAGATGCCTACCTGCTGTTTTACCTGAAAAATATCGGTTTGGTGGCGTTGCTGGCTTTGGGCGGCCTGCTCTTAGCCAAGGGGCGGGAGTTTGCCCAATACGCCCCGGCGCTGGCCATTTGGCTGCTGGCAGAGCTGGTGGAGTTCCAGCCAAACGACTATGATAACAACAAGCTGCTGTATCCGGCCTTTGCCTTTTTGTGCTGTGCTGCTGCTCAGTGTGCCTGGACGCTGTTCCAGCTGTTCCGAAGCCGTAAGGCTGTGGCAGGGGCTGCTGCCGGGATGGTGGCGCTCACCTCGGTGTCGGCCGTGCTCACTTGGGGCCGGGAGGCCGTGGCCAGCTATGAGCTGTTTGGGTCCGGGGCCTTGTCCTTGGTCCAGTGGGTGGAAGGGAACACCGCTGCTGACGCCCTGTTCCTCACCGATACCCGCCACAACAATGAGGTCGCTTCCCTGGCAGGCCGGGATGTGGTGTGCGGTTCGCCCTCTTACCTCTATTACCACGGCTTGCCCTATGGTGAGAACCAGCAGGATGCCCAGGCCATCTATGAATCCCCCCAAAGCGCCCAGCCCTTGGTGGAGCAGCTGGGGGTAGATTATATCCTAGTCAGCGATTTTGAACGCAGTTCCTATCAGGTGGATCAGGCTGCTTTAGACAGCCTGTATCCCCGCGTGTACGACGACGGGAGCCGGGTGGTCTACCAAGTGACCGTCCCAACTGAGAGCCCCGCAAAGGAGGATCCCTATGAATAACCATCCCAACGAAACATCACGCCAAAGCGGCCTGTCCGACCCCGGCCGGATCAAAGAGATCTTGTCCCGCCATGGGTTCCACTTTTCCAAGGCGCTGGGGCAGAATTTCCTTATCAACCCCGGAGTGTGCCCCCGGATGGCGGCTGAGTGCGGGGCCCAGGAGTGTGCCGGCGTCATCGAGGTGGGCCCGGGCATCGGGGTGCTCACTTGGGAGCTCTCCCAGGTGGCGGAAAAAGTGGCCGCCATCGAGCTGGATCCCCGGCTGTTCCCTGTCCTGGGGGAAACCTTGGCTGGCCGGGACAATGTGAAGATCATCCCCGGCGATGTGATGAAGCTGGACCTGAAAATGCTGATCCAAGAGGAGTTTGGCGGCGGGCCGGTGTGCGTGTGTGCCAACTTGCCCTATTATATCACCTCCCCCGTGATCTTGCGGCTGCTGGAGGAGGAGCTGCCCCTTTCCGCCATCACGGTGATGGTGCAGAGAGAGGCGGCCCAGCGGCTGTGCGCCGCTCCCGGCTCCCGGGAGTGCGGGGCGGTGAGCGTGGCGGTGCACTACCGCAGTGTGCCCAAGATCCTGTTCACGGTGGGGCGGGGGAGCTTTCTGCCCCCTCCCAAAGTGGACTCTGCTGTGATCCGCTTGGATTTGCGCAAAGAGCCTCCTGTATCGGTCCGGGACGAGGAATGGTTCTTCAAGGTGTCCCGGGCGGCCTTTGCCCAGCGGCGGAAAACAGCGGCCAATTCTATTTCCGCAACCCTGGGGGTGCCCAAGCCCCAGGTGGAGGATGCCCTGGAGGCCGCAGGCGCCGAGAAAAACGTTCGGGCGGAGCGGCTATCCTTGGAGCAGCTGGCAGGCCTGTCCAACAGCCTGTTGGCCTAAGCACTTGCAAAAGTGGGAGAGAACGGGTACAATAAGCACAGATTGTGGAACAGGGAAGGGGAGATCCGGAATGACGGATGTGGAACGCAGGCTTTACCGGTTGCTGCTTTTTGCGGACGCTGCGGC
This sequence comes from uncultured Oscillospiraceae bacterium, assembly GCA_900548545.1. Classification (GTDB taxonomy): domain Bacteria; phylum Bacillota; class Clostridia; order Oscillospirales; family Acutalibacteraceae; genus Acutalibacter. The sequence continues at coordinate 7,252 of URKX01000035.1, read as the reverse complement.
CATTGTGATCAGCATGGTGGCGGGACCGTTACAGCATACGTCCATGGCAATTGGGGCGGCCATCAGCGCGGGGATTATCTCCTTGTGCCTCATTGTGTACGGCCTGTATTTCTGGCCGTGGAAACGGTGAGCGGGGGAGAGGGGAAGCTCCGCCTGGCCCGGGTGGAGGACGCCTCGGCCCTTTTGGAGATCTACGCCCCCTATGTGACGGACACGAACATTTCCTTTGAGTATGAAGTCCCCAGCCAGGAGGAGTTTTCCCAGCGGGTGAAGGCCATCTCCGCACTGCACCCTTACCTGGTGTGGGAAGAAAGGGAGAAGCTTTTGGGCTATGCCTACGCTCACCCTTATGCGGCCCGGCCGGCTTATCAGTGGGGCGCAGAGCTGACGGTCTACCTGCGGCCGGAGGCCACCCACCGGGGCCTTGGCCCCAAGCTGTACGGCGCGCTGTTTGATTTGCTGCGGCTGCAAGGGGTGCGCACAGTGTATGGGTGCATCACGGCGGAAAACAAAGCCAGCGTGGCAATGCATCGGGCCATGGGGTTTGCCGAGGGCGGGCTTTTCCGCAACGCCGGCTATAAAATGGGCCGGTGGCTGGACGTGCTTTGGCTGGAGAAGGACATCGCCCCTTATGGAGAGCCTCAGCCGCTGCTTCCTTTTCCCCAGGTGGACGGGCAGGCAGTGGAACAGGTACTGGCAAAGTGGAACAGCTTCTAAAGTCTAAAAAAACAAGGACGCTCAAGCTTTTCAGCTGGGCGTCCTTGTTTTTTTGATTTTTATAGGTTACATACTCTCCGGCGCGGTGACCTTGAACAGTTCCAACCCGTTTTCCAACACGGTGCGGGTGGCCGTGCACAGGTACAGCCGGGCAGCGGTCAAGGCCTCGTCTGTGCCTTTCACGCGGCAGGCGTTGTAGAACTTGTGGAACAGGGTGGAGAGGTTCATCACGTACTTGGTGATCTTGGCTGGGTCCAGGGCTTTGGCCGCCGCAGTGACTTCCCCTGTGTAGGAGGACAGGTAGCGGATCAGTTCCAGCTCTTCCGGCGCGGTGAGCAGTGCCAGCTCTTCCCCCGTGCACTCCCGGGGGGTGATGCCGTCGGAAGCCAGGTTCTTCAGGATGCTGCAGATCCGGGCGTGGGCGTACTGGACATAGTACACCGGGTTCTGGGAATCCTGCTGCACGGCCAGGTCCAGGTCAAAGTCGATGCGGGTGTTGGCCTCATAGGAGTTGAACAGGAACCGGGCGGCGTCCACCGGTACCTCTTCCAGCAGGGTCACTAGGGTGATGGCCTTGCCGCTGCGCTTGCTTGCCTTGACGATCTCCCCATCCCGGACCAGGCGCACCATCTGCATCAATACCACGTTCAGCCGGGAGGCGTCCACGCCCAGGGCGGTGAGGGCGGCCTTCAGCCGGGGCACATAGCCGTGGTGGTCAGCGCCCAGCACATCGATGGCCATGTCGAAGTTCCGGGTCACCAGTTTGCCGTAGTGGTAGGCGATGTCCGGCACCACATAGGTGGGCACACCGTTGCTGCGCACCAGCACGAAGTCCTCGCTGCCATATTCTTCCCCGTGGAACCACACAGCGCCGTCCTTTTCATAGGTGGCACCCTTTTCCTTCAGCAGCTCCACCACTTTCTCCACAGAGCCGTTTTCGTGGAGGCTGGATTCCTTGAACCAGTTGTCATACTCCACCCGGTAGCGGAGCAGGTCGTCGTGGAGCCCCTGGATGTTTTTGGGCAGGGCGTAATCCACCAAAGCGGCCCGGCGTTCCTGTTGGCTTGCCTCCACATACTTGTCCCCGTATTCCTTGGCAAAATTCTCGGCGTGGGCGATGATGTCCGCGCCCTTGTAGCCGTCCTCCGGGAAGGGGATGGCGTCTTCCCCTTTGAAGATCTGGAGATACCGTGCCTCCAGGGAAGCGCCGAACTTGTTCACCTGGTTGCCGGCATCGTTGATGTAGAACTCCCGTTCCACATAATAGCCAGCGGCGTCCAGCACAGAGGCCAAAGCGTCGCCCAACACGCCGCCCCGGGCATTGCCGATGTGCATGGGGCCGGTGGGGTTGGCGGAAACGAACTCTACCAGCACCCGCTTTCCCTGGCCGTAGTCTGAACGGCCGTAGTCCTTGCCCAGCTTGTGGATGTCCTGGAGGACTTCCCCGTAGAACCGGGGCTCATAAGTAAAGTTTAAAAAGCCGGGGCCGGCGATCTCACACTTGTTGAAATAGGTCCCGGAAAGATCCAGGTTTTCCTGGATGGCCTGGGCGATCTTCTGGGGCGCCATGCGGAAGGCGCGGGCGCCTGCCATAGCGGCGTTGCAGGACCAATCCCCATGGGTACGGTCCGCGGGGACTTCCAGGGCGATCTCGGGCAGGGGCGCCTCCGGGAGCTGGCCCTTTTCCATGGCCTGTTTCATGGACCGCTCCAAGGCATCCCGCAGTTGGGCAGTGGCGGTGGCGACTAATTCAGACATATTTTTTCAAATCCTTTCTGTTGGGTTAAATCCGAAGCCCTGTCTGTCTGCGGGGCTTGATCTCTACAGTGATCCCATTGCTGCTGGACAAGTTGGAGTCGATGTCCAGCGTGTACTGGATATCGATCCGGCCCCCCTGTTCCCCCAGGGAGGAGGACAGGGAACTGGTGAACACCCCTACGGTCATGGTGCCGTAGCCGGTGTCGTACAGGCATAGGTGGCGCTTGCCCTGCTCTAAGATCAGCCGGGTGGCCGACCCGGAACGCATCATGGTGACTTTGCCGGGCTCTACCTTCAGCACAGAGGTGTAGCTGGCCTTGGGGTTTTCCTCATCGTATTCTTTATAGGCAATAAAACGTGCCCCGCCGCGGTGGGTGTAAGAGCCGGTGGTATTTAGAGTGATCTCCCCGGAGCCCTCCGGGAAGTCGGCGTAATCCTGCCGGCCGATGATGTTGATGTCATAATCGTCCTTTAACATTCCCATTCCCTTCCCTTCTGTTTTCAGGTGGGATAGCTTTCGATATCGATGCGTTGGGTGCGGCCCTCCACGCTGTGGCCCAAAAACAGCTCTGCCACATTCATAAAGTTTTCCGGCGTGTCGGTGACGTAGTACCCCACTTGCCGGGGGGCGCCCTCCTGGCTGAGGAGCCCTTGGGCTTTCAGTGCTTCCGCTGTAGCCAGGGCAGCTTCCCGGCCGCTGTCGATCAAGGTGACGCCTTTCCCCATCACGCCGGCAATGGTGGGGGCGATGATGGGGTAGTGGGTGCAGCCTAAAATCAAGGTGTCCACCCCCGCGGCCCGGATAGGGGCCAGGTACCGCTCCGCCACCAGGCGGGTCACCTCGTCCTGGGGGGCGACAAAACCGCTTTCCACCAGGGGGACAAACAGGGGACAGGCCTGGGGGAAGATCTCAAACTTGTGGTTGATCCGCAGCAGGGCGCTGCGGTAGGAGTCGCTTTGAATGGTGGCTGCCGTGCCGATGACGCCGATCCTCCCGTTTTTCGTGGCGGTGGCAGCGGCTTTTGCGCTGGGGCCGATCACGTCGATAAAGGGGACGCTCAAAGCTTCCCCCACGCTTCGTGCCACGGAGCTCACCGTGCCGCAGGCGGCCAGAACGGCCTTCACGTTTTGGGAAAGCAGGAACGCCATGTCCTGCCTGGCGTAGCGGAGGATGGTGTCCTTCCCCCGGGATCCATAGGGCACCCGGCCGGTATCGCCAAAGTAGACGATGCTTTCTCCCGGCAGCACCTGTTCCAGCTGCTTGACGGCCGTAAGGCCCCCCAATCCGGAGTCGAACACGCCGATGGGACGGTTATCCATGATCCACGCTCCTCTCACTTGCCGGCTTTTTGGAAGGCCAGTTCCACCAGCCTATCCAGCAGCTGGCTATAGCTGAGGCCCATGGCCATCCACAGTTTGGGGTACATACTGATGGAGGTGAAGCCCGGCAGGGTGTTGATCTCGTTCAAGATCACCCGGTGGTCCCCCTCGGTAACGAAGAAGTCTACCCGGGCAAGGCCGGAGCAGCCCAGAAGCCGGTATGCCCGCACCGCTGCCTGGCGGATCTTGTCGGAAACCTCCGGGTCGATCCGGGCAGGGATGTAAAGCTGGCTGGTGCCGTTGATATATTTGTCATCGTAGTCATAGAACTGGGCGGAGGCGCCGATCTCCCCCACGATGGAGGCTTCCGCGTCCCGGTTGCCCAACACGGCGCACTCCACTTCCTGGCCTTTGATGCCCTCTTCCACCACCACTTTTTTATCCTCTTTGGCGGCTTTGCGGATGGCCTCGTCCAGGTCTTCCAAGCACTCCACTTTGCTGACCCCTACCGAGGAGCCGGCATTGGCAGGCTTGACGAATACAGGGAAATCCAGCCGGGCTTGGATTTTGTTTTTAATGGTGTCGGGGGCCACGTCGAACCGGTCGGCGTAGAACCACAGGTAATGGGCCTGCTCGATGTCCGCGTTGGAAAGCAGGGTGTGGGTGACCGCCTTATCCATGCACACGCTGGAGGAATGGGTATCGCAGCCCACATAGGGGATCCCCGACAGCTGGAACAGCCCCTGGATGGTGCCGTCTTCGCCGTTTTTGCCGTGGAGGGCGGGGAAGATCACGTCCACTGGGATGGTTTCCGCAGTGCCGTCACGGAGCACCACCAGCCCGTGGACCGAGGGGTCCGGGGCCAGGAAGGCCGGGGTTACCGGGCCCTGTTCCCAAGCGCCGGAAACGATCTCTTTCACGTCGCCGGTGTAGAGGAGCCATTTGCCCTCTTTGGTGATGCCCACCATGTGCACGTCATATTTTTCAGAAGAGAGGTTTTCCAAAATGGAAGTGGCCGACATCCGGGAAACCTCGTGCTCGGAGGAAACGCCGCCGAAAATCACACAAAGGCTCAGTTTGCTGCTGTTGCTCATTGCCATCACACCCCATATATATAGTATTTAAGAGGGCGGTTATCCGCGCTCTTTCTTTTGCCTTGGCGCACTTGATTCATTATTATACTATGCCCCGGTGGATTTCGCAACTCTTTTCCAGGGCTTTCACAAGAGAGAGGGAAAAAAAGATAGACTTTTACCGCAGCCCATGCTATACTGTTAAGCAAACCAGTTTTATTATCACGATTTTTGGAGTGGATCATTTTGGATTTAAAAGCCTTTGAGTGGATACAGAACGGACTTTATGAGGAACTTTCCAAGCAGGGTTTCAGCGAGCCCCAGCCTTTGGAAGACCCTGCCGGCAAACTGGTGATGTACACCGCTGCCGATGTGGCCTATGGGCTTTTGTACGACGTGAAGAAGCAGCGGTTCGAGCTGCGTTCCACCACCCTGAAGGACGGCGAGCCCGGCACTTGGCGCAGCTTGTCCTTGTGGCTGTATGATGAGCGCGAGGGGACCCGCGCCGATATGGAAAGCATTTTGAACGACTTCGTAGAAGTGGTCCAGGGCCCCAAGCGGGTGGCGGTGGTCCAGCAGAAGCGCCGCGGGAAAGACGGTGAGCGCACCGTCGACCCCTTGTTCTTCATGAACCGTTTGGTGAATATTTTCCCTGAATTGAAGGACGAACTGAACCAGGAAAAAATCGCCTATGGGCAGGTGCGGTATGTCACCTTTGTGAAAAGCCATGTGGTGCCCCGGTGTGAGGACCTGGCCGCCAAATACCCCGACAGCGACCCCATGAACAAGCTGTGTTCCGTGCTGGACGATATGTATAAGAACGGCGACCTGGATACCCGTGCCATTGTCACCATCAGCCTGCTCAATTCCCTGTCGGACGCCGGTTTCCAGGTGTTTGCAGAACGCGTGGGGGTCGAGCTGAAAAAAGACCTGAAATACACACGCAAGCTTAAGGGCAAGAACATTAAGCCCGAAAAGAAAAAGAAAAAGAAGAAGGTCGTGGCCAAAACGCTGGACAATTGACGCGAAGGCCCTTTAGCTGCCCCGTTTGGGAAAAGCCGCGGCGCGGCGTGAAACCAGAAGGAAAAATCTTGACAGAAAGAACCTCTTGTGCTATACTGGTAGCACCTCGAAAAAGAGGTTCTTTTTTTGCGCCTGTTTTTCCGAGGGAGGCCGGGGCGCGATACACCCCAAAAATTTTTCCGTAAAACGGGAGGTGCCGACAAATGAGAGTGAAGGTCGTGTTGGCCTGCACAGAGTGCAAGCAGAGAAACTACAACACCAAGAAGAACAAGAAGAACGACCCCGACAGGCTGGAAATGAACAAGTATTGCAGGTTCTGCCGGAAGCACACCCTGCACAGGGAAACCAAGTAAGGAGCGGAAGGTATGGCTGAAAACGTCAAAAAGACGGAAAATGGTTTTGTCCGTTTTTTCAAGCGCGTGGCAAAGTTCTTCCGCGACTGCAAGGGCGAAGTCAAGAAGATCGTTTGGCCAACCCCGAAAGCCACCTTTAAAAGCACTGGCGTTGTGCTGGTGACCATCATCGTGGTGGCCCTGTTCGTTTTCCTGCTGGACACTGTGTTCATGAACCTTTTGGGTCTTGTAATGGATGTGGCCGGATAACATCCCCTTTGTTTTTAGAGGATTCAGGAGAGCGGAGGTTAGCAGATGGCAGAAGAAGCGAAATGGTATGTGGTGCACACCTACTCCGGGTATGAGAACAAAGTGGCTTCCAACCTGGAAAAGACGGTGGAGAACCGCCAACTGCAGGATCTGATCCAAGAGATCCGGGTGCCCACCGAAAAGGTGACGGAGATCACCGATTCGGGCAAGCGCAAGGAAGTGGAACGGAAGATCTTCCCCGGTTACGTCATTGTCAAAATGGTGATGACGGACGAGTCTTGGTATGCGGTGCGGAACATCCGCGGCTGCACAGGATTTGTGGGCCCTTCCTCCAAGCCAATCCCGCTTACGGAGGATGAGGTGGCCCGGCTGGGCATTGAGAAAAGAGAGGTCGAGGTCAGTTACAAGGTGGGCGACTCTGTCAACATCGTGGATGGGCCTTTGGAGGGCTTCATCGGTACGGTGGAAGAGATGGACGTGGAGAAAAACCGCGTGCGCGTCACCGTTTCCATGTTTGGGCGGGAAACCCCCGTGGAATTGGAACTGGACCAGGCCGAGCCTGTGGACTAAAACAGGCGGGGCGCCGCGCCCCAAACAGCGGTATGTTTTTAGGCAGCAAGCGGGAGATTCCCGCTTTGATTGTGAGGGGCAATGCCCCTGTGGGAGGTACAGCTGAAATCTTTTATACGGCTGTGCCGCTAGCCACCACGAATTTTGGAGGTGCAAAAAAATGGCTCAGAAGGTTACGGGCTTTATCAA
>URKX01000034.1 GCA_900548545.1 uncultured Oscillospiraceae bacterium | reverse complement strand
GCGACGACACCATGCCCATCGGCGGGTATATCTATTACCTGTACAGCGCCTATTCCGAGGCGCGGGACCAGGTGGATTCTGACACCGCCGTGCTGGACGCCGAAATCGACGGGGTGGACGCCTCCCAGTGGATCACCGACCGGGCGCTGAACTACCTGAACGCCTACTACTACATCAGCGACAAGTTCAGCGAATATGGCCTGGAGCTGACCGAGGACGACCAGACCCAGATCGACAACACCACCACCAACTTCTGGAGCTACTACCAGAGCACCTTTGAGGATGACCTGGGCATTGCCAGGGACTCTTTCTCCAAGGCCTATTCGGAGTACACGGTGAAGTTCCAGAAGGTGATGGAAGCCATGTACGGCGAGGGCGGTGAGCTGGCCCTGGCCGCCGGGGAGCTGGAGGATTACTTCACTGAGACCTACTTGAGCTACGAGTACTTCTACGTGCCGCTGACCACCACCAACGACGACGGCGAGAGCGAGACCCTCACCTCGGAAGAGCAGGCGGACATCCAGGACCAGCTGCAGACCTACGCGGATAGCATCAACGAGGGCGAGATGACCGTGAGCGAGGCCGCCGACGACTACGCCAGCGAGACCAGCGGCGAGTCCACCTACTACCAGCCCAGCCCCACCAAGGGCGAGAACATCACCAGCGAGCTGGCCACCGCCCTGGAGGGCGCTGACGAGGGCGAGGCCGTGGTGGCTGAGACCAGCAACGCTTTGTACGTCATCCGCAAGCTGTCCATTGACGACGCCTACACTGACGAAGTGGAGGCCAGCGACAGCCGGTATATCTCCCTGCTGTCTGAGTTGAAGGGCGAGGAATTCAGCGACTATGTGATGGAACAATCCGTTTCTGTCAGCGATGTGGAATTGAACACTGCCGCGATCAACAGCGTTTCCCTCTCTTCCATGGTAAACGACAGCAATCAGTTTGGCACTGTATCTGAAACCGAGGACGAAACAGACGACGATGGCTCCTCCGCCAGCGAATCCAGCGCTGAAGAATAAACCGTTCTATCTGTAAATTTAAGAAAATGATCTCGGGGGCCTGCTGCGCCATGCGGCAGGCCCCTCTTTTTTGCCCTATCCCCCGGCCCGAAAAGGAGTCTTAAGCAAATTTTTAACAAATATTATAGAAAGTTCTTACAATAAAAATTATTTTTGACATTCTCTCCGCGGTCATGTATAATGATCCCATGTTTTTCTGTGAAGGGGCTGCATGAGGCTGTCCTTCACAGCCGGGAGGTGGAATCACTTGGCAAAGGAAACCTTGCAAGCTGTGTCCCAAGCGGAACAGGCTGCCCAAGAATCGATACAGCAAGCGAAAGAGGAAAGCGCGCGCCTGCGCCGGGAAGCTGCAATCAAAGGAGAAGAGCTTTTGGCTGCCGCTGAGAAAGAGGCAAAAAAACGGGCGGAGATCCTCTATGGGGTGGCTCGTGCTGACGGCGGGAAGCGGAAAGCTGCCATCCAACAAGAAACTAGACAGGAGCAGCAAGAACTGCAAGACAAGGCGAAAGCCCGGTATGCCCTGGCGGCGCGAGAAATGGAGCGGATCGTGCTGGGGCATCCCAGAAGGAGGTGAAACCATGGCAGTGGTACCCATGAAGCGCTTGGAGCTTTATGGCCTTAAAAACCAACGGAAAGCCGTGTTGGATCTGCTCCAACGCCGTGGTGTGGTAGAAGTGGGAACCGCCCGATCGGTGGAGGGGGGATTCTCTCAATCGGACACTTCCCAAAAACAACAGGAGTTGGAACAGGCCAGTGCCCTTCTGGAACAGGCTGTGGCACTGGTGAACCAGTATGCGCCTTCTAAAAAGGGGGTTCTCTCTTTCCTGGCGGGCCGCGCTCCCATTTCCCAGGAAGAATATGAAACCGGCGGGGAAAACGCCCCCGCGTTCCTGGAAAAAGCCAAGGGCCTGGTGGCTTTGGAAAAGCGGCTCACTGACGGGGACGCTCAAATCCTCCGCTTGGAAGGGCAGCTGGAAAGCTTACAACCCTGGAAAGCTTTGGATATTCCTTTAAGCTGCAAAGGCACCGCCACTACCCAGGTATTTTTGGGGGCGTTTTCCCAAGAGATCGATGAGGCGACCTTGAAAAACCAGCTGGCGGCCCGGCTGCCTCAAGTCACCAGGCTGGAGGTGGAAGTCCTCAGCCACCAGCCTCAGCAGAGCTGTGTCTTTGTGTTGTGCCACAAGGACGATGGCTCCCAGGTAGGGGAAGCACTTCGCTCTCTGGGTTTTGCCTATCCAGCGGTGACCTCCCCCCTGCCCCCCGCCCAACAAGCAGCTGCTCTGGAAGAGGAGATTCGGAAGATCCGGCAGGAAAAGGAGGCGATTAAGCAGGAGATCCTGGAGCAGAAAGACGCCCGGGAAGGGATGCTGCTGGCAGCGGACTATTACCGCGCTCAAGGGGAAAAGTACAAGGTCCTGGGGGAGCTTTGGCAAAGCCCTCACGTCTTTTACTTGACCGGCTACCTGCCGGCAGCGGAATCCAACGCTTTGATTGAAGAGTTGCAAGGCCGCTTTACCCTGTTGGCGGAAACAGCGGACCCAGGGCCCCAGGAGGACCCTCCGGTAAAACTGGAGAACGGCTTCTTCACCGCTCCTATGGAATCGGTGGTTTCAGGCTACAGCTTGCCGGGAAAACATGAGATAGACCCCTCTGCGGTGATGGCTTTTTTCTACTACATCCTGTTTGGGATGATGCTCTCCGACGCCGCCTATGGCCTTTTAATGGTGATCGGCTGTAGTATTGCTTTAAAGAAATTCCAGAATATGGAGCAAAGTATGCGGAAGATGCTGCGGATGTTCCTTTTCTGCGGGATCTCCACCACCATGTGGGGTGTGCTTTTCGGAAGCTACTTTGGGGACTGCATCCCGGTGATCGCAGAAACTTTCTTCCACCGGGAAATCACCATTCCCGCCCTCTGGTTCGAGCCCCTCTCCGATCCCATGCGGCTGCTAATCTTCTCCTTCGGAGTGGGGGTACTCCACCTGTTTACAGGGCTGGGGGTTCAATTTTACCAACTGGCCAAGCAGAAAAAGTACGCGGACGCCCTCTACGATGTGGTGTTTTGGTACCTGTTGGTTGGCGGGCTGATCGTGGTACTGCTCTCCACGGAAATCTTCCAAAACATCGCAGAACTGCCCTTCCAGGTGCCTGGGGCTGTGGCCACCGCTGCTGGAGTCCTGGCGGGGATCGGGGCAGTGGGTATTGTATTCACCGCCGGTCGGGAATCCCGCAACCCGGTTAAACGGTTCTTGAAAGGGCTGTACGGGCTGTACAATGTTTCCGGCTACCTGAGCGACATTCTCTCCTACTCCCGCTTGCTGGCCCTTGGGCTGGCTACGGGGGTGATCTCCACGGTGTTCAACCAGCTGGGCGCCATGCTGGGCGGCGGCGTGGTGGGCGCCATCTTCTTCACGGTGGTCTTTTTGATCGGCCACTCCATGAACATGGCTATCAACGTGCTGGGCGCCTACGTCCACACCAACCGGCTTCAATTTGTGGAGTTTTTCGGCAAATTCTACGAAGGCGGCGGGCGGCCTTACACCCCCTTCGCCACCCATACCCGACATTTTCAAATCAAGGAGGAAAAATGACATGGAAGGCTTCGATTGGAACAACTTAGGCATCGTTTTTGCCCTGCTGGGCGGCGTGTTGGCAGCTTTGATGGCAGGCATTGGCTCTGCGGTTGGCGTAGGTATGGCGGGCCAGGCCGCGGCCGGCGCTGTGACGGAAAACCCCACCCTGTTCGGTAAAGTGCTGGTTCTGCAGCTGCTTCCCGGTACCCAGGGTATTTACGGGCTGCTCATCGGCTTCATCATCTTGACCCAGGTGGGCATTTTGGGCGGCGACCCCAACGTGAGCCTTGTGAAAGGCCTGCTGTATTTGGCCGCTTGCCTGCCCATGGCCGTTGTGGGCAACATCTCTGCCAAGTGGCAGACAAAAGCTTCCATCGCCAGCATCTCCCTGCTTTCCAAAAAGCCGGAGCAGTTCGGCAAGGCCATGACCCTCCCCGTCATGGTGGAAACGTATGCCGTGCTGGCCCTGCTGATCTCTATCCTCTCCATTTTCGGCATTGGCGGGCTGAACCTGTGAGCCGCCTGAGAAAACCTTTGGAAAGGAGGGGGGTCCTATGACGGGACTGGAAGCCATTTTAGCGCAGATCGAACAAGATGCTCTGCGCCAGCGGGAAGCCCTGTTCGCCGCCGTAAAGGAAGAATCTCATCAGATGCTGGAAGAAGCGCAGCGGGAGGCTGACCGCCAGGCAAAGGCTATTTTAGAAGAAGCCCAGCGCAAAGCGGACGAAATCCGCGCTCGGGCGGAGTCCACAGCGTTGTTGGAAAAGCGCGACCGGATCCTGCGGTGCAAGCAGATGCTGATCCGGGACGCCATGGAGCAGGCTTGCGAGGATTTGGAAAACGCCCCTGCTGAGGAGTATTTTTCCATCTTGCTAGAGCTGGTTGAACGTTTCCGCCAGCCTGGCTGTGGTGTGCTTTACTTAAACGCCAGGGACCTGGCGCGGGCGCCTCAGGGGTTTGCCGCTGCCCTTCACGCGGCTGCCCCTACAAAAGGAGAGATCACGGTTTCCCCCACGCCCCGGGAAATCCCCAACGGCTTTGTGCTGGTATACGGGCTGGTGGAGATCGACTGTACCTTCCAAGCGCTGTTCCAAGAAGCTACCGACCAGTTACGGGACGCAGTGGGCGCCATTTTGTTTGCGCCTTGACCCGGGAAAGGAGGACCCATGAGCCAGGAATACATCTATGGGGTAGCCCGTGTCCGGGCCAGGGAAGTTTCCCTGCTGGGAAAAAATGATCTGGAACAGCTGATGGACTGCCCCGGCGAAGAAGAGTGTCTGCGGGTACTCCGGGATAAAGGCTGGGGCAGTGTGGACACCGCCACTGCCGAGGAGATCCTCTCCGCTGAGGAAGAACGGACCTGGGCATTCCTGGGGGAGCTCACCCAGGATTCCGCCCCTTTTGGGCCACTGCTTGTACCCACCGACTGTAACAACTTAAAGGCAGCCATCAAATGCGCCGTGAAAGAGCTGGAACCCAAAGGGGTGTTCCTTCCGGGAGGCCGTTGGGAACCTGGCCAGCTTTTGGCCATGGCCAAGGAGCGGGACTTCTCCCCCCTGCCCCAGCTGCTGGCCCAGGCCGGGGAAAAGGCCCTCCGCACTTTGCTGCAAACCGGCGACGGGCAGGTGTGCGATGGGATCATCGACCGGGCCTGCTTGGAGGAGATCCTCCGGCTTGGCAAGGAAAGCGGTCTCCCGGTTCTGGAGAAATACAGCCAGTGGACCGTGGCAGCAGCGGATATCCAAACGGCTTTCCGAGGGTGCAAAGCCGGGAAAAACTTGGAGTTTTTCCACATGGCGCTCACACCTTGCGACGGCTTGGATACGGAAGACTTGGGGGAAGCTGCCTCCCGCGGGATGGGAGCCCTTTTGAGCTATTTGGAAACCACCCCTTACAGTGAGGGGGCGGCAAAACTCCAGGAGTCCGCTTCTGCTTTTGAGAAGTGGCGGGACGACCGGGCCATGGAACTGCTCCAAGGGGAAAAGTCCGAATACGAGTCTGCGGGGCCGTTGTTTGCCTATGCAGTGGCCAGGCGGCAAGAGATCGATACCGTGCGGATCATCCTTTCCGGCAAGCGAAACGGCCTGGAGGACAGGAAGATCCGGGAAAGGCTGAGGGAAACCTATGTATAAGATCGGGGTGCTGGGGGACCGGGACAGCATTTATGGCTTTGGGGCATTGGGGCTTGATGTATCCCCCGTAGAAAGCCCGGAAGAAGGGGCGAAGGCCCTTCGGCGTCTGGCAGATGAGGGCTACGCGGTCCTCTATGTGACCGAGGCGCTGTGCGCCCAGATCCCGGAAGAATTGGACCGGCTGCGGGAACGCCCTCTCCCTGCGGTAGTGCCCATCCCAGGGCTGTTCGGCAACACCGGGCTGGGGATGCAACAAGTGAAGCACTCGGTGGAACAGGCCGTGGGCTCGGATATTTTAGCGAACGAATCCTGAAAGAAACGGGTGAATCGAAACCATGAGCAAAGGCACCATCAAAAAAGTGGCAGGGCCCTTGGTGATTGCCAAGGGAATGCGGGACGCCAATATGTTCGATGTGGTGCGGGTCAGCGAAAAGCGTCTGATCGGCGAGATCATCGAGATGCACGGGGACGAGGCTTCCATCCAGGTGTATGAGGAAACCTCCGGCTTGGCCCCTGGTTCCCCGGTGGAATCCACTGGCGAGCCCATGAGCGTAGAGTTAGGCCCTGGGCTGATCGGCAGCATTTACGACGGCATCCAGCGGCCCTTGGACGACATAATGAAAATCTCCGGTAACAACCTGGAACGGGGCGTGGAAGTGCCCTCCCTGAAGCGGGAGTTGAAATGGGAATTCATCCCCCAGGCCAAGGTGGGCGACAACGTGGTGGCCGGCGACGTTTTGGGCACCGTGCAGGAAACGGAGATTGTCACCCACAAGATCCTGGTTCCTCCAGGGTTTGTAGGCACCGTGAAAGACATCCGCGGGGGAAAATATACTGTAACAGAAACGGTGGCGGTCTTGGAAACACCCGATGGACGGGAAGTTCCCTTACAGCTGATGCAGCGGTGGCCTGTGCGCCGGGGACGTCCTTACCAGAAAAAGCTCTCCCCCCAAATGCCCCTGGTCACAGGGCAACGGGTGATCGACACCTTCTTCCCCATCGCCAAAGGCGGCGTGGCGGCAGTGCCGGGGCCTTTCGGCAGCGGCAAGACCGTGGTACAGCACCAGCTGGCCAAGTGGGCGGAAGCGGATATTGTGGTCTACATTGGCTGCGGTGAACGGGGCAACGAAATGACCGATGTTTTAAACGAGTTTCCCGAGCTGAAAGACCCCAAAACAGGGTACTCTTTGATGAAGCGCACCGTGCTGATTGCCAACACCTCAGATATGCCCGTGGCTGCCCGCGAGGCTTCCATTTACACCGGCATCACCATTGCGGAGTACTTCCGTGACATGGGCTATTCCGTTGCCCTGATGGCGGACTCCACTTCCCGTTGGGCAGAAGCTCTGCGGGAAATGTCCGGCCGCTTGGAAGAGATGCCCGGTGAAGAAGGTTACCCAGCTTACCTGGGCAGCCGTTTGGCCCAGTTCTACGAACGGGCAGGCCGCGTGGTCACCCTGGGCAGCGAGGAGCGGGAAGGCACCCTCTCCGTTATCGGTGCCGTGTCCCCGCCTGGCGGTGACATTTCAGAACCCGTTTCCCAGGCAACCCTGCGGATTGTCAAGGTGTTCTGGGGATTAGATTCTGCCCTGGCGTACAAGCGGCACTTCCCTGCCATCAACTGGCTGACAAGCTATTCCCTGTATCTGGACACCTTGGAGCCTTGGTTCTCCAAAACGGTGGCTCAGGACTGGGTGGGCCTGCGGACTGAATTGATGGGCCTGTTGCAGGATGAGGCCGAGTTGGAAGAGATCGTTCAGCTGGTGGGCATGGACGCCCTTTCCGCCCCGGACCGGCTGAAACTGGAAGCAGCCCGGTCTATCCGGGAAGACTTCCTCCACCAGAACGCCTACGACGACATCGACACGTACACGCCCCTGCCCAAGCAGTACGCCATGATGAAGCTGATCCTCAGCTTCTACGATCGGAGCCGGGCCGCCCTGGAAGACGGGGTGGCCGTTGAGGCGCTGGTTGCCCTGCCTGTGCGGGAGGCGATTGGCCGGTTTAAATACACCATGCCGGAGCAAGTGGAAGAACGCTATCAGGCCGTGCTGGCCCAGCTGGACACAGAACTGGAGCAAGCACGGGCAGCAAAGGAGGACTTGTAATGCCAAAGGAATACCGTACGATCCAAGAGGTGGCAGGCCCCCTGATGCTGGTGAAAGGCGTGGAAGGCGTGGCCTATGACGAGCTGGGGGAAATCGAGCTGTTCAGCGGGGAAAAACGCCGCTGCAAAGTCCTGGAGATCAACGAGGGAAACGCCCTGGTACAGCTGTTCGAAAACTCCACCGGCATCAACCTGGAAAGCAGCAAAGTGCGTTTTCTGGGCAGAAGCATGGAACTGGGCGTCAGCGGGGATATGCTGGGCCGTGTGTTTGATGGCCTGGGCCGCCCCATTGACGGCGGGCCGGAAATCCTTCCCGACCGCCGGGCGGACGTCAACGGCTTGCCTATGAACCCCGCTGCCCGGAACTATCCTCAGGAATTTATCCAGACCGGTGTTTCCGCCATTGATGGCCTAAACACCTTGGTCCGGGGGCAGAAGCTGCCCATCTTCTCTGCTAGCGGCCTTCCCCATGCCCAGCTAGCTGCCCAGATCGCCCGCCAGGCAAAAGTGCGCGGCGCCAGCGAGCCTTTCGCTGTGGTGTTTGCTGCCATGGGCATCACCTTTGAGGAGTCCGACTACTTTGTAAAGAGCTTTCAGGAAACCGGGGCCATTGACCGCACCGTGTTGTTTGTCAACCTGGCAAACGACCCGGCGGTGGAGCGCATCGCCACCCCCCGTATGGCTTTGACGGCAGCGGAATACCTAGCCTTTGAAAAGGGGATGCACGTGCTGGTCATCCTCACCGATATCACCAACTACGCCGATGCCCTGCGGGAGGTATCCGCAGCCCGGAAGGAAGTCCCCGGACGCCGTGGCTATCCCGGCTATATGTATACAGACCTCGCCTCCCTGTACGAACGGGCCGGACGGCAAAAGGGCAAAGCGGGTTCCATCACCATGATCCCCATTCTCTCCATGCCCGAGGATGACAAGACCCATCCCATCCCCGACTTGACCGGGTACATCACGGAAGGCCAGATCATCCTGAGCCGGGAGCTCTACCGGAAGAACATTTCCCCGCCCATCGACGTTCTCCCCTCCCTGTCCCGTTTGAAGGACAAGGGCATTGGTGAGGGAAAGACCCGGAAAGACCACTCGGCCACCATGAACCAGCTGTTTGCAGCCTACGCCCGAGGCAAAGAGGCCAAAGAGCTGATGGTGGTGCTGGGGGAAGCAGCTTTAACCGAGATCGACAAGCTGTACGCCAAGTTTGCTGACGCCTTTGAGAAAGAGTATGTTTCCCAAGGGTACAACACGGACCGCTCCATTGAGGAAACGCTGGACATTGGGTGGAAGCTGTTGGAACTGCTTCCCAGAAGTGAGTTGAAACGCATCAGCGATGCGCTCTTAGACGAGTATTACGGAAAGGTGTGAGCGCCATGGCGGAACGATTGCAGGTGAACCCCACCCGCATGGAACTGACACGCTTGAAAAAGAAACTGACCACTGCCACCCGGGGACACAAACTGCTCAAGGACAAACGTGACGAGCTGATGCGGCTGTTCTTGGAACGGGTGCGTGAAAACAGGAAACTTCGTTTGGAGGTGGAAGAAGGTATCCGGGCAGCCAACCAGAACTTTATGCTTGCCCGGGCTGGAATGCAGGACGCGGTGCTCAACACAGCACTGTTGTGCCCCAAGCAGAAGGTTTCTTTGGAGTGCGCAGTGGAAAACGTCATGAGCGTGGAAGTGCCGAAATTCACCTTCCACACCCGCACACCGGAACAGGGGGATCTGTTCTCCTACGGGTTCGCCTTTACCTCTGGTGACTTGGATGACGCTGTGGAGTCGCTGGCCGCCGTATTCCCCGCCATGCTAAAACTGGCAGAAAGTGAGAAATCCTGCCAGCTGATGGCTGCGGAAATCGAAAAGACCCGGCGACGGGTCAATGCCCTGGAACACGTGATGATCCCACAGCTTCAGGAAACCATCCGCTACATCACCATGAAGCTGGACGAAAACGAGCGTTCCACCCAGGTGCGGTTGATGAAGGTAAAAGATATGATGCTGCAACAGGCCCACGGGTATGAAAGCCCCTAAGTCCCAGCATAACAAAAGGACGGCCCCAAAACCGGGCCGTCCTTTTTCTGTACTCTTACAAATTACTCCTGAGAGAACTGATCCTTGCCTACGCCGCACAGGGGGCAGACCCAATCCTCGGGAAGATCTTCAAAGGCGGTGCCGGGAGCAATGCCGTTATCGGGATCGCCCACAGCGGGATCATAGCGGTAGCCGCAAACGTCGCACACATACACTTCCATTGGTTTGTACCTCCTTCAAGTATCCAGCGGGGGCAATAATCCCCCACTTTTCTTCTCCATAATATTCCACTTTCCCGTGGTTATTATTCCCTTTTAGAATCATAATAAAATTTCTTTTTGAGAAAACAACACAGCTTTTCGGAAGGATCTTCTACAGCCTTTTAGACCTTTTTCTTGGCTAGAGAAGCCTCTATTTGCCTTCTCAAGGCAGGTTTGCAGTCATTGGGAAGAAAGGCTGCCTCCACACTGTTTAACAGCAGCTGACGGCGCTCCTGGGGGGTGATTTCCAGCAAAGCGCATTCCCCCGCCAAGGTGGTGCGGGAAACTGTCATGTTGTCCGTGTTCATGGTAACCAGCAACCCTTGTTCCAAATATTCCCGCAGGGGAAACTCCGACAAGGAAGGGACAGCCTTGGTTTGGAGGTTGCTGGTGGGACAGAGTTCCAGCGGGATACGGCGGCGGAAAAGCTCTTGAAGCAGCTGACGGTCCTCCCTTGCCCGGACCCCGTGGCCAATCCGGCTGGCGCCCAGTTTCAAAGCCTGCCAAATGCTCTCTGGGCCGGCGGCCTCCCCCGCGTGGAGGGTAAAGGGGACTCCCCAGCTCTTTGCCAAGGAGAAAAGCTCTCCATACTGACTGGTGGGATACGGGGCCTCAGCCCCGGCAAGGTCCAAGGCACAGACGCCCTTGCCCAAAAAGCTCCTGGCAACTTCCACCGTTTCCAAATTGGCCGCCTCTTCCCCACCACGCATACAGCAAAGAATCAGCTGGCAGGAAAAACTCCACCCCGCTCCTGTTTTCGGCTTTGGCAGCCCAGCAATGGCCGCCTCTACCACCTGGGCTTGGGTCAACCCCTGGCGGGTGTGCTGGGAAGGGGCAAATCGCAGCTCGGCATAGAGTAACCCTTGGGCTTCCAGCCGGGCAGACAGTTCCTGGACCGCAAGGGTCAAGCTTTCCCGTGTTTGAAGCAACGACACTGGTAAATCAAAGCAGCGCAAATAGTCGTTGAGACTCTCACAGTCGGTTGGGACAGAAAGCGCGCTTTCCAAATCCCCCGAAGGCAACGGGAAATGCTGGTCCTGGGCTAACCGCTTCACCAGTGTCGGGGAAAGGGAGCCGTCAAGGTGTAAATGCAGGTCGATCACAGTGGCCACCTCCTGAAGTTTTTTTCATTATACCCCAATTTGGGGAGAATGGAAAGCACCTGGGAGGTATTTCTCTTCCCGACCATGAAGCCGCTACCCCAGGAATTTTACCGCAAAAATGGAAACCAGCAGAGCGGTTGCATCCCCTAACAAGGCTGCGGGGACGGTATACCGCAACCGCTTGTAACCGCAGGCCCCAAAGTAAACCGCCACTGCATAGAAGGTGGTTTCTGTGGAGGAAGTCAGCACCGAAGCGATGCGGCCGGTTTCGCTGTCCGGGCCGAACTGCTTCAGAAGGTCCAAGGTGTAGGCAGACGCCCCACTACCGGAAACAGGCCGCAACAGTGCCAAAGGCAGCAGCTGGGGGGAAACACCCATGGCCTCTGCTGCCGGGCCTAGCAGCCCGCAGAGGAGCTCCAACAAGCCAGAAGCCCGGAGCATGGTCACTGCCACAATCAAACCAATCAGGGTTGGTAGCAACTTGAGGGAGGTCTGTAACCCCTCCTTCGCCCCGGAGAGGAAGAGGTCAAACAGGGGAAGCCCCTTGACGTATCCCGCCAAAAGGATCAATCCAACGATCACCGGTAAGGCTGCCGCCGCTACCTGTTCCATAGAGGATCCCTTTCCAGAAGCTTACAGGCAGCCACACACACCACGAGGGAGGCTGCTGAGGTGACCCAAACCGCTGGCAAAATAGAAAAAGGCGCAGTGCTTCCACAGCTGGCCCGCATAGCTGCCATATTCAGCGGGATCAACTGGAGGGATGCTGTATTGACCACCACGAACAAGATCATCCCCCGGGTGGGGGCCTCTTTGGGAGGGTTTCTCGCCGCCATTGCTTCCATAGCGGCCAGCCCCAACGGAGTGGCAGCGTTTCCCAACCCTAACAGGTTGGCGGAAAGGTTCATGGCGATCTTCCCCTGGATGCCCCTGTCCCCCCGGTACTCTGGGAACAAACGCCCTATGACAGGGGATAAGCACCGGGCCAACAGCTGGGTAAGGCCACTTTTTTCGGCGATCTTCAAGAACCCCAACCAGGCGCACATACTCCCCAGCAGGTATAGGGAAAGCTCCACCGCTGTTTGCGCCCCATCCATCAAAGCGGTGGAGAGCTCCCCCAAGCGCCCGGTTGCAAACGCGCACAGAACGCTTAGGATGATCATGAAAAACCACAGGGAATTTAACATCCATTCAGCCTCCTTTTTCATGGGAACGCCCTTGACTTTGGGAATAAAAAAGTTTATCGTAAGAACATACCCACTTCTTAGTGGGATACTCAAAGGTAGAAAGGAACAAGACATATGCTGTTTGGCGAGAAGATCCTGGATTATTGGGACGATATTTTGAAAGACCTAGCCACGGTTGTGGCCATCCCTTCGGTGGCAAAACCCCAGGAAGGGGAACATCCTTTTGGCGATGACTGCGCAAAAGCGCTGGATACGGTGGTTGCCCTGGCGGAAAGCTATGGCTTAAAGGCAAAAAATGTGGGATACCACGCTGCCCACGCGGAATACGGTGAAGGCGACGGCAATGCAGTGGTCATGGCCCATTTGGACGTGGTCCCCGCCGGCGAGGGCTGGAACACCGATCCTTACACCATGGTGATCGACGATAACTACGCCTACGGACGGGGCGTTTCCGACAACAAGGGCCCTGCCATTGTGGCCCTGCACTGTCTGCGTGCTTTGAAAGATGCCGGTATCAAAGGCAACCGGAAACTGCGGGTCATTTTCGGTTCTGCGGAAGAAATCGGCATGGACGATATACCCTATTACTTCCAGCACGAGCAGAAGCCTGACATGGGCTTTACCCCCGACGCTTCCTATGGCATTTGCCACTGCGAAAAGGGCCATATGGGCTTCCAGGTAAAATCCAAAAATGACTCCGCTGTGGTGCGCTCCTTTGTGGCCGGCACCGTAGCCAACGCTGTGCCTTTCAAGGCGGAATGCGTCCTGTCCTGCTCTCAGGAAGAGGTGGCAAAGCTTCAGGAAAAGGCCGCCAAATCCAAGGGGATGTTTGAGGTAACCCCCACCGACACCGGCTGCCAGGTGCTGGCACACGGCAAGGCTGCTCATGCTGCCTCCCCGGAAAATGGCGTAAACGCTGCCTCCCATCTGGTGGAGCTGCTGTGCAAGGTGTTTACCAAAGAGCAGGTAGGCCCCTTCTTCTGGTTTGCTCACAAGAAGATCGGCCTGTGCACGGACGGTGAAAAGATCGGCGTACAGATGAGCGACGAGCCCAGCGGCCCCCTCACCTTCAACCTGGGCCTGGTAAATGTGGATAAGGATTCCTGCTGCCTGACGGTGGACATCCGCTACCCCGCCACCAAGAAAGGCCCGGAGATCTCTTCCATTTTGAAAGAGCAGACTGAGGGCTGCGGCCTGGAGTTTGTGCTCCTCTCTGATGCGGAACCCCTCTACCTGCCCAAGGAGAGCCAGCTGGTCACCCTGCTGGCAAGTGCTTATAAAGACGTCACCGGCGAAGACTGCGACATTTTCTCCATGGGCGGCGGCACATACGCCCGCACCATGTTTGGCAAGGGTGTTGCTTTTGGCGCAGGCTTCCCTGACCAGGAGGACGGCCGCGCCCACCAGGCCAATGAATTCTTGGATCTGCGGCGGTTTAAGCTCCACGCGGAGATCTGCTTGGAGGCCATGTACCGGATGCTCACCGCGGAGTAACCTTTATGGCAGTGTACAATCAAGTGACACCGGAAGAGATCTTCCACAATGAAGAGGTAAAGAGCTACATCCTCCGCGGCAATGACTGCCTGGGCGCCATCGGTTTTACAGAGCACGGTTTTGCCCACGCGAAACGCAGCAGCGACACTGCCCGGGAGATCCTAGCCTCTCTGGGATACCCCCAGCGGCAATGCCAGCTGGCCGCCATTGCCGGGTATATGCACGACATTGGCAACACGGTCAACCGGGTAGATCACGCCCACAGCGGCGCCCTGATGGCGTTCACCATCTTGAACAAGCTGAATATGCCTCCCGAAGAGATCGGTTTGGTTTGCTCTGCCATCGGCCATCACGATGAGAAAACGGCCTTCCCGGTAAATCCATTGGCCGCCGCGCTGATCCTCTCGGACAAAAGCGACGTACGGCGCTCCCGGGTACGGAAGGATGCTGTCCTGGAGGCTGATATCCACGACCGTGTGAACTATGCAGTGGAAGATTCCCACCTGGACATTGACGCGGAAAAGAAGCTCTGTATCTTTACTATTGAGATTGCCACGGAGATATGCCCCGTGATGGAGTATTTTGAGATCTTTTTGGAGCGTATGGTGCTCTGCCGCAAAGCCGCCCAGACTTTGGGGCTCCAATTTGAGCTGATGATCAACGGCACCAGGCTGCTTTAACCCATCTATACAAAAAAGCCCTCGGCCGAGAAGCTGAGGGCTTTTTAAGCATTGCCTTTTTGGCTTAAATATTGTATACTACTCCCAAAAAGGAGGGTTATAAGCATGAAAAAAAGGGTGTTTTGCGCCATCCTACTCTTTGTATTTGCTGCTGCATTTTTGTGGGCAATGCCCGCCGCCGCGGAGAAACTACAGGTGGAGTGGGAAGGGACGGCCTACGTTGTGGACACGGAACAGCAAACCCTTTCTGATGGAAAGAATACATATCAATATCAGTTGGATTTGAAAAACGATGGGTATGATCTGGTAATCACCTATCCCAACAAGGCTACCTGGAATTGGACCGAAACAAACAATGGCGGTTTCGGCGGGTGGAGCGACGATTACGACTATACAGGAACCTCTTACCCCACAGGAGAAACTTTTCAAAACATCCTGGCAAAGGCTGGTGTTACCCTCTCTTCCAAGCCCCAGACCGAAAAGAACTTGTTGCTTTTCTTGGTACTTCTAGTTATCGGAGGGTTCGCCTTAGCAGCACCCCAGGTTACCTGGTATTTGGAATACGGTTGGCGCTTCAAAGACGCAGAACCTTCTGACTTGGCGCTAGGGGTCAACCGGGTGATTGGCGGCATTGTGGTTGTTTTCGCTGTAGCATGGTTTTTCTTCCTGTAGGCTAAAAATGTAAGGGCCGCTGCACAGTGTGCAGCGGCCCTTTTTGGCTTTATAACAATTTATTTTTTCAGCACACCAATGGCGTCGGAAATGGTCTTTTCTAAGGCTTCCCTACCATACTTGTCCACATCAGCCTTGTTCTTGTCACCATGGGTCAAGCAGCCAGCGCCGCCAATACAGCCGCCAATACAGGCCATGCCCTCAATAAAGTTTCCGGGCAGCACATTCTTGGAAGCCTTCAGCAAGGCCATCCGGCAAGCCTCGATGCCGTCGCAAGCAATGGCTTTCAGCTCGAACTTCGTATCCAGACCTTGTTCCTTCAGAGCCTGGGTGACAGCGTCGCTCAAGCCGCCGCTGCGAGCGAAGATACGGCCATAGTAAGAGGCGTTGTCCAGCACGCCTTCCTCCAGGGACTTCAAATCGATGTCCCGGCTGTCAAACAAGGCTTGCAGCTCTTCGAAGGTAATGGTGCTGTCAATGTAGGGCTTCAGCTCCTCCTTCTGGAACTCCATCTTCTTGGCAGTGCAAGGCCCAATGAAGACGACCTTGGCGTTGGGAGTGGTTTCCTTGATGTACTTGGCGATGGTCGCAGCAGGGGACAGATTATGGGAAACGTGTTCCTTCAGCTGGGGGAATTGCTTCTCAACATAATCCACAAAGGCGGGGCAGCAGGAACTGGTCAGGAAGCCCTTTTCCGCGAGCTCCGCAGACTCGGCGTACGCCACCATATCAGCACCCAAGGCAGCCTCCACCACATGGAAGAAGCCCAGCTTCTGGATACCGGTGATCACCTGGCCCAGCTTGGCATAGCTGAACTGGCTGGAAATAGAGGGCGCCACCACAGCATACAGCTTGTAGTTTTTGTTGTTGTCGCTCTTTTTGATGAGGTCAACCACATCCAGGATAAAGGATTTATCCACAATGGCGCCAAAGGGGCACTGGTAGGCGCAGGCACCGCAGGAAATGCAGGTTTCATTGTCGATGGAAGCGGCGCCGCCCTCCCCCATGCTGATGGCATGGATCTTGCAGGCGTTTTCGCAAGGACGCTTCTGGTTGACAATGGCGCTGTAGGGGCACACTTTGGCGCACTGGCCGCACTCTACAC
Organism: uncultured Oscillospiraceae bacterium; assembly: GCA_900548545.1. Taxonomy (GTDB): domain Bacteria; phylum Bacillota; class Clostridia; order Oscillospirales; family Acutalibacteraceae; genus Acutalibacter. The sequence goes on along the minus strand of URKX01000034.1, from coordinate 6,435 downwards.
ACTTGGATTTGTCAATGTGGGCGTGAAGGTGCTCGTCAAAGGTGATGGCGCCTACCCGGCAAGCGTCCTCACAGCGGTGGGCAATGCAGCCACGGCAGGCGTCGCTGACATTGTAGCCGGACATGGGGCACTCGTCGCAGGCAATGTCGATCACTTCGATGACATTGGGGTTGTTTTTATCGCCGCCCATGGCCAGCTTGATGCGCTCTTCCACAATGGCCCGCTCTTTGTAGATGCAGCAGCGCATGGTGGGTTTCTCCTTGACGATCAGCTTGGGGATTTCCGTATAGGCGTCCAACAAACGGTCCTCAAAGGCATAACGGGCAACCTCACGAAGAACCTTATATTTCAGGTATTGTACCTGGGTATCAAATTTTCTGTCTTTCATGGGAATTGTGGCCATATGTTTTCTTGAACCTTCCTTTCTTTCTTGTCGCAGCGCTTAGAAGTAGCTCACCTTAATGCGCTTGCCCATCTGCTTCAAGCATTCGCTCAGTTCCTCCACCAAACGCATTTTAATGTTAAAGTTGATGGGCAGGTTGGGGTTTTGGTGGGCAGGGTTGATAGCCCGTCCCACGAAGAAATTGATATCGGTAGCTTCCTCGAAAAGCATCCGGGCAATAAGGGAGGCGCCGTCCCGCTTATATCCCCACTGGCTGTAAGAGGAATTGTCCTCCAGGAAATTTTTGGCGTACTCCAGTACCCTGCTGATGGTGATCACGCCTTCCGTGACCAAGTCTACGCCCTCAATCTTCGCGATGGGCGGGATCTCCGGATCCAAATAGTTCAGATCAGCCACCATAGGTTTGTGCAAAAACTCAGAGGCCAGCGTGGAAGTGGTGCCGCCGCAGACAATGTGCTTTCCCTCTTTGGAGAAGAACAGGGACATATACTTGTTCGTGTCCTTCCGGTCAGAAGGCGGGCCGATCATCAGGTTCACCTGCGAACGGTCGCGCACCTTCACGACACACACCGTGGTGTCATCCCCTGGATGGCCGCCATACAAATGGTTGCACTCTTCCAACAGGATGGCGGCAAATGTTTTCGCGGTATACGACTGGTCATACATCATCTCCAAGAAGTTGATGATGTCTTTCCTCTCCCAGCCAAAGTTCAGGGACTCGCCCACGCCGGCGTGAATGGTGCCGTCGCTCATGGTAAACAAGAAGTCGTTTTCCTGAAGCTTGATCTTGGATTTGTAGATCATCTTACCCTCGATCTCCGTGCCGGTTTTGGGGATCTCAACAAACTTCCCATCCCGGATGAGGATCAGCAGGGGGTTGTCATACTGGATGATCTCTGCCTCTTCATTCTCAATGATATGGATGATGGTAAAAGTGGAATAGGCCACCCCCCGCACAGCGCAGACCGGCAGTGTGGAGGCAATGGTGGAAACGCAGTCTTCCAGGCGCATATTGGCCGCCATCATCGTGGAGATGATCTTGGAGGTCAAGGAAGAGAGAATATTCGCCTTAACGCCGCTCCCCATTCCGTCAGCCAGAACGATTACAGTGGAGTCTTCCCCCTGGTCGACGATTTCAACCCGGTCGCCGCAGAGCTGTTCCCCCCACTTGTTCAGGCTTAAATATCCGATGTCGGTACAAAGGTTATTCATCTGCCAACGAATCCTTCAGCTTAGTCAGCGCGATCTTGGTTTCCGCAGTGGTTTCGCCCAACAGGGAAGCGATCTCCTGCGCCATGCGCATCTGCTTTTCGATGACCCGGTCTGTCATCTCAATGGTCTGCTGGCTGATCTTTTCTTTGCTCATGCGCTCCCGCTCTTCCTCGGTAACATCGCGCATGATACACATCACGATGTGGTAGCTCTTGTCATAAATGACCGACTGCTCCACATAGCGCTTATACTCGGTCAAGTACACCTTTTCATCCCGCACACTCATGCCGGTGGACATCACATCCAAGAACACCTTGGGATCCAAGACGCGGATGACCTGATCGCCCAGCACATCAGAAGCATGGCGGATATTCATGATCCGGCAAGCAGCCGTGTTGATCTGCTGTACTTCCAAATCCTCGTTGAGCACGATGATGCCATTGGGAGTGTTATTGATGATGGTATCGGAAAAGCTCTCGGCTTTCTGGGTCAGGAAGGGCAGGCACATATTGATATCGGCTTTCCCCTGGTACACAGCAATGGCCTTTTCACGGCAAGTGTTGTAACCACAGGCGCCGCAGTTGAGCTCCTGCTCGGGGGTGAACTTTCCGGTTTTCTGGAGGATCTCCTGGATCTCCCTTTCCCCAGGCATCTGGCGGTGCAGGCCGATGAAGCGGTGATCTTTGATCAGGTCTGCCTTGGCAGGCTGCTCCACTGCAAAGTCCTTCTTACCGGCGTACCGGTTGACAGCAATGGTATCCGTCACAGGACGGCGGCGTTCACGCTCCATAGCAGGGCCGCCCACACAGCTGCCCGCGCAGATGGACATTTCGATAAAGCACTTTTTCAAACGGCCTTCTTTGATGTCATCCAATGCGGCAATGCAGTTGTCGATGCCATCCACCACTAAATACGTGTACTCGTCGGAATCGCAGTTCATGGTACGCAGGATGCCGCCTGATGTGGGGAACAAACGCGCCCGGCTTTCTTCCAGATGGTCTTCCCCCTGCTCGATGCTCACGCCTTCCTGCTTGAACCAGGCGGAAAGTTCCTCAAACGTCAGGACACAGTCCACATAGCCCGGATAGGCCTCGGCTTCGGCTTTTTTGGAGATGCAGGGCCCGATAAACACGGTTTTTGCCCCGGGGTTCTCCCTCTTTATTTTTTGGCAATGAGCCTGCATGGGAGAGAGCACCGTGGCCAGATAGGGCAATACCTCGGGGTAATACTTCTCCACCAAAGTATTCACGGAATGGCAGCAGGTGGAGATAATTACTTCCTGCTTACCCTCCCGGATGATGTTTTCATACTCGGTTTTCACAATGGAAGCGCCGATGGCGGTCTCTTCCACGGCGGAAAAGCCCAGCCGTTTTAGAGCTTTTTCCATGGTGGCAATGGTGGCGCCCGGATAATTGGCCACAAAAGAGGGAGCCACGCTGGCAATGACGTTGCCTTCCTTCAGCAGCTCAATGGCATGAGGCACATCATTGCGGATCTCCTTGGCGTTCTGGGGACATACTACAAAGCACTGGCCGCACAGGATGCACTCGTCGCTGACGATCTGTGCCTGGCCCGTGGAGTATTTGATGGACTTCACAGGGCAGTGGCGGATGCACTTATAGCAGTTGACGCAGTTGGATTTTTTTAACTTCAAATATTCAGCCATGTAGGAACAACCTCTCCAAATGAAAATAAGGGTCCGGGCACGGCAAACTCCATCAATGGCATCTGTCACTGATGGAGCTTCCTGCGTGATGGGTTTTATTGTACTTTTGCGAGGATCTCTTTCTCGAAGAAATCCTTGGTGGTTTCGGGCGACAGGGAATACAGCTTGTCGTCCAGAGTGACATTCACGCCATTGACACAGTTGCCCATGCAGAAGGTGCCGCCCAGCTCTACCTTATCTTCCAAGTGGTTTTCCTTCACCAGGTATTGGAGTTGTTCAACGATCTGACGGGAGCCCTTCAAGTGGCAAGAGCTGCCGATGCAAATGGTACATTTCATGATTTCATCCTCCTAAATCGATTTGGGATAAAATATTTTAATGGTAATGTAGAAAAGAGGCCGCGCCGTAGAAGCACAGCGCGGCGCCTCTCTTCCCGCGCGCAAATTCAAGGAACTTACTTTTTTAAGCTGAGGCCTTGCAAGCAGAGATTATTCGTACTCCACCACATTGACCCAGTGCATCAGGAACTCGCGCTCCTCAGGCTTGCCTTTCACAGACTGGGAAGCAGCCACGATGGGCAGCCATTTCTGCACATACTGTTTCGCGGTATCGGTCTTCTTGCAGAAGAGGTTCATATACTTCTCAGCCGTGTCAATGTCACCCTCCAGCCAGAACAGCAGGTAGGTGCGGGCAGCATCGGCAGAGGCGTTGCCCTGGGTGGCATGGGCCCAGTCCAGGATGGAGTAGCTCTCGCCGTCGGGAGAAATCACCACGTTGGTGGGGTTGAAATCGCCATGGCACAGCTTGTTGTGGTTGGGCATGGAAGCCAAGCGGGAGTCCAGCTCATAACGGGTGGTAGCATCCAGGCCGGTCTGGGAAATTTTCCGCTTCATCTTTTCCTTCAGACGGTTCAGCATGGGGCAGGTTTGGGATTGGACTTCGATCTGGATGTCTACAAAACGCTCCAAGTACTCGTCCTTTTTGTCAGGGTTCTCCGCCATCAGCTGCGCCAGGGTCTTTCCCTCAGCGTAATCGGTGACAATGGCCCACTTGCCGTCGATCTTGGTGACCTCCTCCACATGGGGGATGGGCAGGCCAGTTTCCTCCACACGGGCGATGTTCAAAGCCTCATTGAGGATGTCTGCCTTAGAATAACCCTCGTCAAACACCTTGACAACATACTGGCCATCCCGATAGATAGTCTTGGAAGTCCGAACTGCAATTACCTTTTCCAGTTTCATAGTGAAAACTCCTCCGTTTATTTACTTGCCGTAGTAGCACTTCAGGTAGATTTCTTTGATCTCACTCATCAGCGGATAGCGGGGGTTAGCGCCGGTGCACTGGTCATTGAAGGCGTTCTCCACCATTTCGTCCAAGGTATCCAGGAAGTACTTCTCGTCTACGCCGTAATCCTTGATGGTCTTCTTGATGCCGATCTTCTCCTTCAGGTCTTCCAAAGCCTGGATGAAGTTTTCGAAGACCTCATCATCGTTCTTGCCCTGGATGCCGGCGAAGCGGGCGGCCTCCACGTAGCGGGCCTTGGCATGGGGGTACTGATACTGGGAGAAGGTGCCCATCTTGGTGGGAACTTCCGCAGCGTTGTAGCGGATCACATCGGTGAGGATCAGGGCGTTGGCAACGCCGTGGGGCAGGTGATGGTAAGCGCCCAGCTTGTGGGCCATGGAGTGGTTCACACCCAGGAAGGCGTTGGCGAAAGCCATGCCAGCCATGCAGGAAGCTTCAGCCATGCGCTCACGGGCATAGGGATCGTTGGCGCCATTCTCGTAGGCGGAAGGCAGGTAATCGAACACAGCCTTGATTGCCTTCAGGGCCAGGCCATCGGTAAAGGGAGTTGCCATGATGGACACATAAGCCTCGATGGCATGGGTCATAACGTCGATACCGGAAGCAGAGGTCAGGCCCTTGGGCTGGGTCATCATGTTGTCGGCGTCCACAATCGCCATGGTGGGCAGCAGTTCATAGTCAGCCAGAGGCCACTTGGTGCCGGTCTTTTCATCGGTGATGATGGCGAAGGGAGTCACTTCGGAGCCAGTACCGGAAGAGGTGGGGATGGCCACCATCATGGCCTTCTCGCCCATCTTGGGGAACTTGTAGATACGCTTGCGGATATCCATGAAGTCCATGCTCATAGAGACGAAGTCGGCATCGGGATGCTCATACAGGACCCACATGACCTTGGCGGCATCCATGGGGGAACCGCCGCCCAAAGCGATGATCACGTCGGGCTCGAAGTCGCGGATCTGCTTAACGCCTTCCATGGCGCAGGCCAGGGTGGGGTCGGGAGCCACGTCGTAAAAGCAGGCGTACTGGATGCCCAGCTCGTCCAGCTTGTCGGTGACGTTCTTGGTAAAGCCGCTCTTGAACAGGAAGGAGTCGGTGACGATAAACGCCTTCTTGCGGTTGTATTCGGTCTTCAGCTCATCCAGGGCCACGGGCATACAGCCCTTCTTAAAGTAAACCTTCTCAGGCGTTCTGAACCACAGCATATTCTCTCTCCTCTCGGCGACGGTCTTGATATTGATCAGGTGCTTGACACCCACGTTCTCAGAAACGGAGTTACCGCCCCAAGAACCGCAGCCCAGGGTAAGGGAGGGAGCCAGTTTGAAGTTGTACAGGTCGCCGATACCGCCCTGGGAAGAGGGAGTGTTCACCAGAATACGGCAGGTCTTCATAGCGGCCTGATGCTTGGCCATCTTTTCCTTCTCGGCAATATTGATGTACAGAGAGGAGGTGTGGCCGTAACCGCCGTCAGCGATCAAGTGCTCGGCTTTCTCAATGGCCTCGTCGAAGGTCTTGGCATGGTACATGGCCAGCACGGGAGAAAGTTTCTCGTGAGCGAACTCCTCAGAGATGTCCACGCTCTCCACTTCGCCGATGATGATTTTTGTAGTTTCAGGCACGTCCACACCAGCCAGGGCAGCAATGGTGTGGGCCTTTTGGCCAACGATCTTGGCATTCAAAGCGCCGTTGATGATGATGGTCTTACGGACCTTTTCCGTTTCAGCCTTGTTGAGGAAATAGCAGCCGCGCTTGATGAACTCATCCTTCACAGCCTTGTAGACCTTATCCAGGACAATGACAGACTGCTCGGAAGCGCAGATCATGCCGTTGTCGAAGGTCTTGGAATGGATGA
>URKX01000033.1 GCA_900548545.1 uncultured Oscillospiraceae bacterium | reverse complement strand
TTTTGACCATCTCCTTTTTTCACTTCCCCCCTTGACTTTTAATAGTTAATCTTTCTGTCTCGCGAGCACCAGTATACTGCTGGGATGGGAAAAAGAAAACGGTCAATCGGGGGCTAAATGGGAGATATGGGACAGATCCGCGCAGTTGTGGGGAAAGATACCGGACAAGCGGGGTGCGTCTGTCCCTTGAAACGCATATGGGTTCCCTGTATAATAAGAACCAATACTAAAAGGGGGAGTCTTATGACAAACGAGGAATTGGCCTTTCGGACGAAACAGGCCTTGGCAACTGCTTTGAAAGCTGCGCTGAAACACAAAAAGCTCTCCAAAATCACGGTTAGCGAACTGGCGGAGGTATGCCGGGTTAACCGCAAGACTTTTTATTACCACTTTCAAGATGTATACGCGTTGTTCCGATGGATGCTGGAGCAAGAGGCCATTGATGTAGTAAAGAACTTCGACTTGGTAGTGGATACAGAGGAAGCCCTCCGCTTTGTGATGGAGTATGCGGATGAGAATAAACACATTATCAATGGCGCGGTTGACTCTATGGGGTACGAAGAGATCAAACGTTTTTTCTACCATGACCTCATTTCTGTACTGGATGGAGCCATCAGCCAAGGAGAAGCGGACCTGGGCGTTCGTTTAGAGCCGGGCTTCAAGCAATACCTGGCTGCCTTTTACACAGAGGCTTCTGCGGGGCTTTTGATTGAGTGGGTCAAGAACCGGGATGCCTATGACAAAGAAACCGTTTTGGAAAACCTCCTGTCCATTTTTAAAATTTCCATGATGGCAATCATATCTCAAAAGGGTTGTCCTGAAAAGTGAAACAAACTGCAAAATAGGAAAAGATTCCTAAATAGAAGCCAGGAACACCTTACCGGGGGCATTGTGCTTGCGGTATTTGCGGCCATGAGCTCGTGAGCCGCTAAAATGCTCATGCGGGTTGGCTGGCAAGAGGCTGGTTGAGAATAGAGTTTTTATGCGAGGGCTGGGAGAAATCCCAGCCTTTTGCTTGTCCGAAAAAGAGGGCCGGGGTTGAGGCAGTTTTTCCAAATATCAGACAGCGAGAACCCCCGCTCATTGTGATGTTGAACGGGGGTTTTGTGCAGTTAGAATAGACCGGAAGCGGAGGGCGCCCCGGTGGAGAGGGTGCTTTCGCCAAGGAATTCTTGTGAAAGAGAGATAAATATGGGCGAAAAGTAGATAAAAAGTGTTAAATAATCATAAATCCAGCCATTTTTTTTGCAGGATTTGCTCTTTATAATAGTGACATAACGATCCAATTTGACGAGGGCAGGCTTTGTCAGAGGTATTGGAGAAAGGAAGATGAAGTTTATGACAGGAAATTCAGTGGGAAGACAGCGGTCGGGTTGGCAGAACAAGCTGTACCGCACTTGCAGAGGGATTCAACGAAACTGGGGGTTGTACGTGTTGCTGCTTCCAGCGGTCCTGCTGGTGTTTTGCTTCAATTACTTACCCATGTATGGCGTGCAGATTGCGTTTAAAGATTTTTCTCCCTCACAGGGAATTGAGGGAAGCCCCTGGGTGGGATTTGCGAATTTCCAAACGTTTTTTAACTCGTTCCAGTCGAAAAACCTGATCTGGAACACAGTGACTTTGAGCTTGTATAACTTGATTGCCGGTTTCCCGTTCCCCATCATTTTGGCTCTGATGGTGAACCAGATCCGGGTGAAGCGGTTCAAGCAGGTCCTGCAAGTTGTAACCTATCTGCCTCACTTTATCTCCACGGTGGTTATGGTGGGCATCATGCTGATCCTTCTCTCTCCCAGCAACGGGATCTACGGGAACCTGGCCCATTTGCTGGGGATTCAGAACCCGCCCAACATCATGGGAGAGGCGGGCGCTTTCCAGCACGTCTATGTGTGGAGCGACGTATGGCAGCACGCCGGCTGGGACAGCATCATCTACATCGCGGCGCTGGCTGCGGTGGATCCCTCCCTGTATGAGGCGGCAACAGTGGACGGCGCCAGCAAGTTACAGCGGCTGCGGTACATCGATTTGCCCTTCCTGATTCCTACAGCGGTGATCCTTCTGATTATGCGCACGGGCAATGTGATGAACCTTGGGTTTGAAAAGGTGTATCTGATGCAGAATCCGTTAAACACCACTGTCAGCGAGATTATTTCTACCTATGTGTACAAAATTGGTATGATCAGCAACCAGTACAGCCTTTCCGCGGCAGTGAACCTGTTTAACACGATTGTCAACTTTATTCTGCTGGTCCTGGTCAACGGAGTTTCCAAAAAACTCGGCGACACAAGCTTGTGGTAAGCAGGAAAGAGTGCTGGAAATTTTAGGAGAAAGAGGCGGATACATTCATGATTGCATCAACAACAAAAAAATCAAAAAAAATGAATAAGGCAGATATTGTTTTCAATATTGTCCTATACGGAATCTGCGGCTTAATCTTGCTGATAATCGCGTACCCTCTCTATTTTATCATCATTGCGTCTTTCAGCAATCCTTCTGAAGTGGCCAATGGCAATGTGTGGTTTTGGCCAAGCCAGTTCACCTTGGACGGATATAAAGAGCTGCTGCGTCACAATGATATTTGGCTGGGTTACTGGAACACCATCCTGTACACGGTGGTGGGAACAGCCATCGGCTTGATCGTCAATATTTCTGCGGCTTACTCCCTGTCCCGCAGGGATCTGGTGGGCCGGAAAGCGATCACATTCTATTTCATCTTCACCATGTTTTTTAACGGCGGCTTAATCCCTACCTACTTTACCATTCGGGATTTTCATTTGGACGACACATTCTGGGTCATGGTGTTGCCTTTCTCCGTGGCTGTGTACAACATGATTGTGGCCCGAACTTTCTTCGATTCCAGCTTGCCGAAGGAATTGCTGGATGCGGCGCAGATTGATGGATGCGGGAACCTGCGGTTCTTTTTCTCCATTGCCCTGCCCCTCTCCAAAGCGGTAATCGCCGTGATTGCGTTGTACATTGCCGTGGCGCAGTGGAACTCTTACTTCAACGCCTTGGTCTATATCCGCAGCGAGAACTTAAAACCGCTTCAGCTTGTGGTGAGAAATATCCTGATTACCAACCAGTCTTTGGTGGGCGCCGGTGACGGCCTGGCTGCCCAGGAGGCCATGCGCCTGTCAAATCTGATGAAATATGCCGTCATCATCATTACCACCGTGCCGATTATGTGCTTGTATCCCTTTGTGCAGAAGTACTTCAGCCAGGGCGTGATGATCGGCGCGATCAAGGGGTAATTTCCCCCTATCCCACAGTGACGTAGCCTTGGGAAAAACGGCCTGAGGATTTACCGTCAAATAAAAAAATCCGAGAGTAAGGAGATGCGAACATGAAAGAAAAGTGGACGAAACTAGGGAAAACCCTGCTCAGTCTGACCCTGGTTGCCTCCCTGCTGGCAGGCTGCGGCGGCGGTGGCAACAGCTCCAGCGGCAGCAATTCCGGCGGCGAGCAGAGCAGCGGGGGCTCCGGTGTTTCCAGCGAGGTTGCGGCGGAGGACTCCAACTTCAACGAGACGGGCTTGCCCATTGTCAATGAACCCGTGGAGTTGACCTTCCTGTATGTCAAGGGTGCAAACCTGGCGGATCTGAAAGAAAACGCCATGTTCAAGCAGATGGAAGAGGACACCAACGTCATCATCAACTGGCAGTATGCCGGTGACGCGGACTGGTCCGAGCAGAAGTCCCTCTTGCTGGCCAGCGGTGATCTTCCCGACGTGTTCTTCGGAAGCAATTCCTTGAAGGACATGGACATTGCCACCAACCTGGACCTGTTCATTCCGCTGGAAGACTATGTGGAGAAGTACTGCACCAACATCAAGGCCGCATGGGAGGCGGAGCCCACCATGCGGAAGTTGGTCACCAATCCTGACGGCCACATCTACACCTTGCCTGGCAAGAAGCCGCTGCGCCCCAAGGGCTGCGACACGCCCTATATCAACCAGGCATGGCTGGACCGCCTGGGCCTGGAGATGCCCACCACCGTGGACGAGTGGTACGAAGTGCTGAAGGCCTTTAAGGAGCAGGATGCCAACGGCAACGGCGATCCTAACGATGAGATCCCCCTGACCGGCAGCGCCAAGCAGAACTTGTTTGACTGGATCCGCTTTATCAATCCCTGGGGCATCACAGACAGCCTGGAGGAAAACTTCTTGGCTCTGGATCAGGAGACCCTGGAGCCCATCTTTATCCCTGCCGACGAGCGGTATAAAGAAGCGGTGGCCTTCTTCCACAAGCTGTATGCGGAAGGCATCATGGATCCCGAATTTATCACCCAGGACGGTTCCATGTCTGACGCCAAAATGAAGAATGAGGAAGTGTCCCTGGTGGGCACCGGCATCACTTGGGAAGTTACCTCTGGTACTCAGCCCCATCAGGACGAGTATGTTCCCATGCCTCCTCTGGCTGGCCCCAACGGCGACCGTTACATCCGCGGCAACGATGAAATCATCACCTATTCCCGCAACGAGTTCACCGTTACCACTGCTTGCGAGCATCCCGAAGTGGCTATGCGCTGGGCGGATTACTTCTCCACCGATGACATTTCTGTCCAGTCTTACTGGGGCCCCTATGGTGTGGTGCTGGATAAGGACGAGGACGGCAATGTGACCTTCCTGGATCCCCCCGAAGGGAAGACTGGCGACCAGTGGTACTGGGAGGTTTCTCCCCGCGACCATGGCCCCAAGTATGTGAGCCCTGAGTTTGAAGAGAAGATCATCCTTCCCGAGGACAGCGGCGACGGCGCCAAGCTGAAGGAAGACGAGATCATGAAGGAATTCGTGGCAAAGCCCTATCCCATGGTGAACTACACCAGCGACCAGGCCAAAGAGATCTCCGCTTTGACTGTGGATATTTACAAGTATGTCAACGAGAGCTGGGCAAACTGGATTGTCAACGGCGGCATCGAGGAACAGTGGGATGCCTATGTGGACCAGTTGAACAAAATGGGCCTGGAGCGGTTGATGGAGATTTATCAGGAGGCTCTGGACGTCTATAATAACGCGGGCTGATAACGACGTTTTGAGATTTTAGAAAGGCTTTCGTGCAGAACCTGGAAGCTGTTCTAGTCTCTGGGTTCTGCTCATTTTTTATCGGTAAAATCGAATTCAGACAATAACAGTCAATGTTGGGAGAAGCTTGTATTATGGAGAAAAAAGTGTTTCGCGTGGGAAGCGTAGGAATTGGAGGAATTTCTCAGGGAGTCCACCTTCCGGGAATTCACAAAAGCCCGGATCTGGAGCTGGTTGCCGTGTGCGACTTGAAGCCTGAGCGCATGGAGTATGCCAGGAATACCTACGGGATCCGTGAGGACCACTGCTTTGCAGACTATCACGATTTGATCGCCTGCCCGGATGTGGATGTGATCGACATTTCCACCTCCAACAACGCTCACTTTGAGGTGGCCAAAGCAGCTATCGAGGCTGGGAAGCCGTTTTGCTTGGAGAAACCCGTCACCCTGACTGCGGAGGAGGCGGACATCTTGGCCAAAGCGGCCCAGGAGAGGGGAGTTCCCAACATGGTGTGCTTCTCCTACCGCTTTAAGGCTGCCGCCCGCTACGCTAAGGAATTGGTGGAACAGGGGATGCTGGGTGACATCTATCACGTTTATATGCAGTATCTTCAGGGTGGCGGTGGGCCCTCCTATGACCTGCCCCGCTCTTGGAGATATCAAAAAGAGCTGACCGGAACTGGTGCTCTGGGCGATTTGGGCTGCCATGCCCTGGACCTGGTGAGTTTTGTCACCGGTAAAAATTACCGGAAGGCCGTGGGCCATGTGGATACCTATGTGACCCAGCGCCGCCTGGAAGAGGGCGAAGGGTATGGTCCGGTAGATGTGGACGATTTCTGCCACTACCTGATGGAGATGGACGGGAAAACCTCGGCGAATTTCTCTGTCACCCGCTTTGCCTATGGCCGGGGAAATTACCAGCGCATGGAAATCTATGGGAGCAAGGGCGGTTTGGTTTATAGTTTGGATGTCACCCCTGGCGTGGATGAATTGGAGGTCTGTTTTGGCTATCCTTATGACAGGTCCGGGATCTACACCAAACTTCCCATTCCCCAGCGTTTTCAGTGCGATCAGATGCAGTCCTTTGCGGATATCCTCAATGGCTGCGGCGACGGTATGGCTGCCACTATTCAAGACGGCTGCCGCATTCAGCACGCGTTGGATGTGATCATCCGCTCTGCGGAAGAAGAAAAATGGCTGCCTTGTGATTGATCCAATTCTTTTTGAGAGGAGTTTTTGAAATGGCAATTCGAGTAACTGTATGGAACGAGTACCTCCATGAGGTTCAATTCCCGGAAGTAGCTGAGGTGTATCCCAAGGGTATCCACGGCTGCATCGCGGATTTTCTGAAGGAAGCCGGTATGGATGTGCGCACGGCCACTCTGCGGGAGCCGGAACACGGGCTGACCCAAGAGGTTGTGGACAACACAGATGTGCTCATCTGGTGGGGGCATATGGCCCATCATGAAGTGGCGGATGAGATTGTGGACCGGGTCTACAAGCGTGTTTTGGAGGGAATGGGGCTGATTGTCCTCCACTCCGGCCATGCCTCCAAAATCTTCCAGAAGCTGTGTGGAACGGACACCTGGAAATTGAAGTGGCGCGAGGACGGCGAGCAGGAGATCCTCTGGGTTGTGGATCCAAGCCACCCCATTGCAGATGGTTTGGATGAGAAGATCATGATCCCCCATGAGGAGATGTACGGTGAACGCTTCGATATTCCCCAGCCGGATGAGCAGGTGTTCATCAGCTGGTTTGAAGGCGGCGAAGTGTTCCGCAGCGGCTGCTGCTGGCATCGTGGGAAGGGGAAGATTTTCTACTTCCGCCCGGGCCATGAGGTGTTTCCTATCTATCATCAGCCGGAAATCCAAAAAGTGATTGTCAATGCAGTGAAGTGGGCAGCGCCCATCCGTTTCCCCGACACCACCTTTGGAAATCCCGCACCCATCATGCCTGTCAAGGGAAAAATGGAACATAGTATCCAGGGGCTTCACGAACAGAAGACCCTCTGATAAAAAGTGGATGTGTTTCGCACCAAATAGCTAACTGAAGGACCAGTTTGAAGAGACAAAGGTTCTTGCGGGGAAAGCAGGGGTAACGGAAATGCGCCTTCCACCAGCATCTGCCGTTGGAAGGCGCATTTTTTTCTAAAAAATTATTCCCCGGCGAGCGGGTCAGGGGAAACTGGTTCGCCCTGCAAAATGGATATCGCCTTTTGATACTGCTGCTTTTTCCAGGTGTCTAGCAGCTGATAGTCGCCGCTCTGCAATTCACTGACCAAACGAGTATAGGCCGGTGCGACTTCTTCGGCAGAACAATCTTCCACCAGATTCACCACCTGGTTTTCCAGAAAGCTCTGTTTCCGTTCGGCTACCGTGGCCAGACGTGTGTTGGAGTAGAGGGAAAACAGGATTTCATAGTGAACGGCCGGGACTGTATCCTGGTTGTCAATGCCGATGGCTTTTACCGGTTTCGCATCCGTGAGAATGCTCCCAAATCCAGAGCTTTCCAAAGCGCTTTTCTGTTGGGAGGAAAGTTCCATGTTCTGCAGGTAAAAGGCTGCCACCAGTCTGGCTTGGGGCCGGCTTTGAGTGCTGTCCTTGACAAATAGGGTGGAGGCGTACTGTTCCTCGAAATTGTTGGTGAACGCCGGTTCCCGCCCGGAATCCGAGAGAATGGGCGAGAGGACTTCGTACTGCTCTCGAATGGGGTGATCTTCCGGAAGAAGGGAGAGAAGCCTGCCCAGCGAGGGGGAGGCTGCCAAAAAGATCTCGCCGTTTTGCAGCTGCCTTAGCAAGGACTCTTGGCTGAGGGTGAACACATCATGGGAGAGCAGCCGCTCACGGAACAGATTGTTCATGAATTCCAATGCCTCCAAAGTGCCGGGATGGAAAAAAGGATCCTCCCACGCGGCACCGGTGTCGGCGGTGACCCCAAACATCTGCTGAAGGCTGGGCAGTTCCACATAGCAGGGAATCAACTCTGGGTAGGCTTTCCGCACGTTTTTCAGCTGTTCTAGGAAACGCTCTTTGGACAGGGGTTCCAAACTGTCCCAGCGGATATTTTCCAGAATGTCCTTGCGGCCGATCATAGCAGCGTCGGACTTGAGGGAGGTGTCCTCAGAGAGGATAGTTCTGGTATGGGGATAAGCGTACACCTGGCCCTGAAAATTACCGCACCACTGGACAAAGTCCTCTGGCAGGGTGAAGCCGGGAATTTCCTTGTTCAGCAAGTCCTGCAAAGACCAGTTGTCCCCTGTGGCTTCCAATCGCTTAAAATTGGAGTTGGTGCACCAGCAGGTGACCACATCCGCAGGGATGCCCGCTGCTGTCATGTTCAAATATTTTTCCATGGTGCAAAAGGAGAGATCCACAGGCGTCCCAGCCATACTGGCACAGTCCTCCTGGGAGGGGAACAGGGTGTTGTAGGAGGAGTCGGTCTCGCCATAGGGCGTGATAAAAACCCACTTCAAAGCATTGCCTTCCTCGGATGCCGCCAGCTGAAAGGGAGAGGGCTTGGGGATTGAGAACGAGAGAATGACAAAACAAAGAAAACAGACAGCGGTCAATCCGACAAGGAGCGGAGCAACCTTACGGGGAATTTTGCGCTGTTTCTTGCTGTGTGGAGTGCTCATGGCAAATCCTTCCTTTTAGAGTATCACTGCGCCAACTATTATTTGATAGGGATCATTGGCATTTTCACTACATTAAATCTTATAGGAAGAATCCAAAAATGTCTAGTATTTTTTTACACCACCGTCATGAAAAAGCGATTTTGGATTCTTTGACGTTTTAGAAAGGGGAAAACGGGTGAAACAGTGGCTGGGCCGGTTGAAAATAGCTCACAAAGTGATTCTTGGGTTTTTGGGACTCATCGCACTGCCGTTCACTTTGCTCTTGGCGTGCAATTTTGCCTCGTTTACGACGCAGTATGAACATCAGCTGACGCAGAATGGGCAATACATACTGAATATGCTGGTCAGGGATGTGAACGAGAAAATGGACCAAGTGGAAATGCTGGTGCAGGTATTGTGTTCCAACCGCAGTCTGATCTCTTTTCTATCCCACGATTACGAGGGTTCCGTCTCTTACGAGGAGTATACGCAAACCGTGATGCCGCTGCTGGAAGGTGCGCGTAACACAGTGTCGCCCCCTCTGGAACGCATTTATTTGCTGACAGAAAACACCTCCATCCCAGAGGGTTACAGCACAGTGTACCATTACGATTCTATTCCGGAGAGCCTTCCCGACGAACTGTTGGAGAACGGGGGAAACGCCACTTGGTATCAGTCGGAAGAATCGGGGACGGACGTGTTGTACTACCTTTGCCCCATTGTCTCCTCGGTGTACAAAAACCAGGGGTACATTTTGGCCAAGATGCGGGTGGAAGAACTGTTCTCCGAAATCGGAATGCCGCAGCAGGGCGGGACTGCCCTGTTCCTGCTGGATGAGGAAAACCGGCCTGAACTCAGCAACGCTGTCCTGGATCCTGATTTTCGCTTTCCGCAAACCCCGGTTTTCCAAGGCCCTGTTCGGTATTTTTCCGCGGAGATCCAGCGAGTCCCTCTGCGGGTGGGGGTTGCGCTGCCGGCATCGGAACACGGATATTTGCAGCAGAATTCTCTGCTCACCTTGATCTTTATGGGAATCCTTTCATTCCTGTTTTTGTACCTGTTCTTTTCTATGCTCCGTTCCATCATCTACCGCCTTCGGAAATACGGGGATGAGATGGAGCGCATTGCGGAATCCGATTTCAGCGGGGAGCTGGCAGTGGAACGCCAGGATGAAATTGGGGTGATTGGGGATCAATTCAACCGGATCCTGGGCAGAATGCGCACCTTGATGCGGGAGAATATCCAAAAGGAAACCGCCTACAAAGATGCCCAGCTGAAGGCCCTTTTGCTTCAGATCAACCCTCACTTTATTTACAATACCCTGGATATGTTTGCCGGAAAGCTGACCTTGGACGGGGAGTTTGAAACCGCGGATTATATCTGCGACTTTGCCCAAATGATCCGCTATAACACCATGACGTCTACCACAGCGCTTCCTTTGGAGAAGGAGCTGGAGCACGTGATCAATTACGTGAACCTGGAGAAGTGCCGGTATGGCGACAGCGTGGTGCTGCGGATCCATGCCTCAGAAGAGCTCCGCAAGATTACCATCCCCCGGTTTTTGCTTCAGCCAATTGTGGAGAATGCCTTTGAACATGGGTTTGCCGGGATGGCCCCGGAAGAGAAGAGGCAGATCGTCATCAGTGCCCGCAAGGTGGGCAACCGGCTGATCCTCCGTGTGCGGGATAACGGCAGGGGCATGAGCCTGAAACAAGTGGAGGAGATGAACCGGAAATTCGCCCAGCCCTATGACGCCATGGCCCTGCACCATCAGAAAGAGCGGGGGATTGGGCTGGAGAACATCAATGACCGGCTTCAGATTTTTTCCCATTCCAACGACCGTTTGATGCTGAGGAGCCGGGAGGGTAAGTATACCAGTATGTTCATTTTGCAGACATTATAGCATTTTTGCAGAAAGGGTGAGCGCTAAAACCGGCCCAGGACGGATGTGCCTCCCGCCGGCGTTGGCCAAGTGGGAGGGATAGTTTGAGAAAAAGAGGAGGATACGGATGCTTACAGTGATGGTAGTAGATGATGACCCCCTTTTGTGTACAGCCATGCGGCGGAAGATAGAGATGATTGACCGGGAAAGCCAGTTAGGGATCCAAGAGACGCTGATTGCCCATTCGGCCCAAGAGGCATGGGAAATTTTGCAGATCAAGCCCATTGACGTGCTGATCAGCGATATCCGAATGCCCTATCAGTCGGGTCTGGAACTGGTGGACAAGGTGAACAAGGCATTCCCTGGGATCCAGTTGGTGATACTGAGCGGTTATGATGATTACGAGTATATGCGGGGCGCTCTCCGCAGCGGTGTGGTGGATTATCTGCTTAAGCCTGTAAAGCTGGTGCAAATTCAAGAGGTGCTGCTCAAGTGCCAGGAGAATCTCCGCTGCCGGGAGGAACAATCCACCCGCAAGGACAACGGCCAAGAGGCGTTGGAAAACTGGCTCAATGGCTTGCTCATGGGACGGACTGGCAAGCCGCCGGTGGAATTTCCCCATCCGGTGTTCTGGGTGGCATGGACGTTCGGTGGGGAAGGGGAATCTGTTTCTCAGGCCGCGGAAGTTTTTGCCGGGGAGCAGAGGGAAGATGTGACGGCGTATTTTTCGCGCAGCGGATCCCAGGACTCGGTTGTGTTGTTTAACACAAAAAGCAGCCGGGAGGACGTTGTAGAAACGTACATCAAGACGTGCCAAAAGTCCTGCGCTAGGCAGGGAGTGGGAGGGCTCTGTTTTGCGGTGAGCCGGCCATTCACTCGCTTGGAGGAGTATCCCATGTTCTATAAAGAGGCGCGGTACACTATGGCCTATCGGATGCTGGTGCCGTTCAGCCTTCGGTTTTCCTCTGCCCAACCGGTCATGGGGCAAAGCCGGCTTCCCCGGTTTCAATCGCGAATTCACGCGGCCTTTCAGAGCAGGAATTTTGTTGAGATCTATCAGTGGCTTCAAAAAATTTTCTGCCGGGACTTTTTTCAGGAACAGCCCTTTCCCCAAGAGATCCGAAGCTTTTATGTGTATTGGGAGTCTCAAATTCAGGAGATGGCCTCTGCGTTTCACCTGGAATTGGAGTCCTTCCCCCACTTCAGCAGGTTTCCCAGTTTGGATGGGATGCAAGAATACCTGCATGGAGTTCTGAAGCAAGTGGAGGAGGCTGTGCAGGCCTCCACAAACAAGTATGCCTACATCCTCTCCACCGCAAAACAGTATGTGGAGAAAAATTATAACCGCAACATCAGCATGAACGAAGTGGCCGAGATGTGTTCCATGAGTTACAGCTACTTCAGCCGTGTGTTTAAAGAGCAGCTTCATCAAAGCTTTTCGGAGTATGTTCTGTCTGTCAGAATGCGGGAGGCCAAGCGGTTGATGGAAGAAGATCCCGCGATCAAAATAAAGGAGGTGGCGGCACTGGTTGGCTATGAAAGCGTGTATGCATTTTCCAGGGCGTACAAGCAGTACTATCATGTCTCGCCGAAGCAGGACCGAGACGGCTGACCGCAATTTTTCCAAAAATATCGTCGAGCACATTCGGGAAAGGAGTTTCAAGATGGAATATAAGAAACTGGGAAAAAGCGACGTGCTGGTTTCAGAGCTGATTTTGGGCTGCTGGGCCATGGGCGGGGATTATTTTGGCGCGACGGAGGACGCGGCATCTCTGGAAGCGCTGGAAGTTTCCTATGAAAAGGGAGTGAACACTTTTGATACAGCCGAGATCTATGGAAATGGCCGCTCTGAGCGGGTAGTGGGCGAAGCCGCCCGCCGAATTGGCAGGGATAAGGTTCGGATCATCTCCAAAGTGTTCAAGCCGTCTATGTCCCGCGATAAGATGATCAAAGCCTGCGAGGACAGCCTTCAGCGGTTGGGTACGGACTACCTGGACGTGTACTTCCTGCACTATCCGGTAGAGGAGAAAGAGGTCTCCATCCAGGAGAGGATGGAGACTATGGAAGAACTGAAAAAAGCTGGCAAAATTCGGGCCATCGGGCTGTCCAATTTCTCTCTGGAGGAGATGAAAGCGGCTATGAAGTACGGCCAGGTGGATGTGATCCAGCCCTGCTACAGCCTGCTGTGGAGGTACGACGAGGAGCTTTTGAAGTTCAGCCGGGAGAACGGCATCGCAGTGATCCCTTACAGCACCCTGGCCCAGGGGCTGCTGACTGGGAAGTACAAGAAAGGGGCTGCCTTCACGGACGGGCGCAGCCGCGCCGCACTGTTCCAGCCGGAAAATTACAGCCGTGCCCTGGAAGTGACGGAAGTGCTGTCGGAGGTCAGTGCCAAGTACGGCAAGACCCCAGCCCAGGGGGCCATCGCCTGGCTGCTGCAAACCCCGGGGGTCACAGCACCGATTGTGGGAGCAAAGAATGGGAAGCAGGCGGCGGAGAACATCCAAGCCTCCGGGTGGCAGTTTTCGGAGGAGGACTACAAAGCCATTGACCGGGCCAGCAAGGAATTCATGGAAGGCTTGCCCCATTACACCCTGTTCTTCAACACGGAGACAACGGACTGAGAGAGGAGCGAAAAGGAAATGCCATTGGTTCAGGTAAATAAGCTGCTGCGCCATGCTACGGAAAACCACTACGGTGTGGCTGCTGTGAACGTGTTCAACTACGAGACGGTCAAGTGGGTGGCAGAGGCGGCCAACCGGGAGCGGATCCCGGTGATCATCCAGTTTTATCCCGGATTTGAGAAATACATCGCCTTAAAGCACGTGGCTGCCATTGCCAAGGATTTCGCGGAGAAGTCGGAGGTACCTATCGGGGTGCATCTGGACCATTCCGCCAGCTATGAGATAGCGGTGAGCGGTGTGCGGGATGGGTTCCCATCCGTAATGGTGGATGGCTCGGCGCTGCCCTATGAGGAGAACGTGGAGCTGACCGCTGCTGTGGTGAAAACCGCGGCGGTGTTTGGTGTGGACGTGGAGGCCGAGCTTGGCCATGTGGGTTCCGGGGCCAACGTGGACGACATCGTCAACGCGGGCCACTACACCAATGTGGAGCAGGCAGTGGACTTTGTGGAACGGACAGGCTGCGGTTCTCTGGCGGTGGCGGTGGGCAACGCCCATGGCGCCTACATCCAGACACCCAACTTGGATTTTGAGCGGATCGCTGCGCTGCGGAAAGCGCTGCCCATCCCGCTGGTGCTCCACGGGTGCTCGGACATCCCCCACGAGCAGCTGCAGGAGAGCGTGCGGCTGGGGATGAGCAAGTTCAACGTAGCTACAGAGTATTTTCGGGCTTGCTATCACGGGGTGGCCCAACATGGGGATCCGGCAGAGGAGCATGGGGATATGTTCCGTTTGATGATGGAGGCTTCCGAAAATGCCATTGAATTTGTGCGGGATAAGATGCGCCTGCTCAATCCCAATAAATTCACATTTTGACTAACGGCCAAGGAGGCCCTTAGGAGGAGTTGCGTTGAAAGAGTTTGAGATAGCGGGCTATGATATGCCCTGTGTGGACCTGGCGGTGAATGTGGATGTGTTTCCCAGGCCCAATGGAGGGACCAGGGTGAACGCCATGAGCTGGCAGGGCGGGGGGAAAGTGGCTTCCGGGATGGTGGCCAGTGCCCGCCTGGGTGCTAGGTGTGCCATGCTGGGCGCGGTGGGCAGCGATGACTACGGGAAGTTTTGCATCCGGGACTTTGAGCGGCACGGAATCGACATATCCGGGATGAAAATGCG
The DNA here is from genome assembly GCA_900548545.1 of uncultured Oscillospiraceae bacterium. GTDB lineage: Bacteria > Bacillota > Clostridia > Oscillospirales > Acutalibacteraceae > Acutalibacter. The sequence continues at coordinate 10,639 of URKX01000033.1, read as the reverse complement.
CCAGGGGGAGACCACCTCCCTGTCCATAGTGCTCAGCGACCGGGAGACCCAGGGCCGGAGTATTGTGTACCGCCCCGGCACGGCAAATCCCCCCGCGATAGAGGAAATGGAGGAACGAATTCTGACAGGGTGCCAGTGGTTTTTCATCTCCCATACCACCCACGTGGCAATGAAATCGGCCAGGCGGGCAAAGGAGGCTGGGGCCAGGATTATTGTGGATGCCGACTCCTATTCAACGGAAATGATGGAGAATATCGGCATTATCGATGTTTTTATTGCTTCGGAATTCTTCTACAAGGTGCTTTTCCGGGGAAAAGAGGAGGCCTTTGAAGCGAACTGCCGGGAAATTCAAAAAATGGGCCCGTCTATTGTGGTGTTCACGTTGGGCGCCAAGGGCTGCGTAGGATACAGCGAGGAGGATGGCTTTTTCCAGATGCCCTCCTTTGCGGTGGACGTGCAGGACACGGTGGGCGCCGGGGATGTGTTCCACGGGGCGTATGCGGTGGGGCTGCTGCGGGGGCTCTCCCCGAAAGAGGCAGCTAGGCTTGCAACGGGAGTGTCCTGCATCAAGTGTACTAGAATCGGGGGCAGGGCGGGAATCCCGGATTGGGAAACCGTACAGAAGTTCCTCGGTACCGGAGAGATCGACTATACAGAAATCGATCAGCGCGTAGAATTTTATGGGAGGAAGTTGCAGATATGAAAAAGCAGAACATTGTGGTGGGCGTGGCACCCACCAAGCGTGGCTTTCTGAGTATGGAGGAGGCCAAGCGGCAGAAGGAAAAGTTTATGGCTGTTATCCGTGGAATTCACCCGGATGTGGTCACCCTAGTAGATATTGACGACTTGTGCGAAAACGGAATTCTGTTTGAAACGGAAAAAATCCCCCAGGTGGTGGAGAAGTTCAAGAAGGCGGGGATCGACGCCCTGTTTACGCCCCACTGCGACTTTGGCGAGGAGCAGTGTGCCGCAGGAGTAGCGGCGGCAATGAAGGTGCCAACCCTTGTATGGGGCGCCCGGGATGAGCGGCCTAACACGGATGAAAGCCGAGGCAGGGATACCCAGTGCGGGATGTTTGCCTGCACCAAGGTGATGCGCCGCTTCGGGGTACAGTACAGTTATATCTGGAATTGCGAGACCGAGAGCGAGGACTTCCGCAATGGCTTTGACAGCTTCATCCGGGTGGTGGCCGTAGTAAAGGCGGTAAAAAACCTGCGGATCGCCAAGTTTGGAGCAAGGCCAGAACCCTTTATGAGCGTGATGGCTAACGAAGGGGATCTGGCAACCAGATTGGGCGTGACTGTGGTTCCGGTATCTCCCACTACAGTGGCGGCCCGTATGGATCAGCTGATTGGGGAAAACTCCCCCCGGCTGCAAGAATATGTGGCGAACGTGAAGCAGCGCATGGATACCTCTTCCATGAAGGAAGAGGCGGTGGTGCGGGCCGCGGCAGTCAAATTGGCCGTCCAGGACCTGATGGAGGAAAAGAACTGCGCGGCTGGAGCGATGGAATGCTGGAGCGCGGTGCCGGTTTTAGGTGCGCCGGTCTGCATGGCCCTGGGCGAGTTGGCAGATGAAGGGTTGCCGGTTTCCTGCGAGACGGATATCAATGGAGCAGTGACCATGGCCATGCTGCAGGCGGTTACCTTGGGCAAAGAGGCCTGCTTCTTGGCGGACCTGACCATCCGCCACCCCCAGAATGACAACGCGGAACTGCTGTGGCACTGCGGGCCCTTCCCTTATTCCCTGAAGGATCCTGGCTGCGGTGCCAGGCTGGTAGGCGGCCAGGAGCGGTTTGAGCTGAAGAAGGGGGACATCACCGTGTGCCGGTTTGACGACTGTGATGGGAAGTACTACCTCTTCGGCGGCGAAGGCCGGGGTGTGGATGGCCCGGAAACAAACGGCACTTATGTGTGGTTTGAAACGGACAACTGGAAGCGCTGGGAAGAGAAGCTGATGTTTGGACCCTACATCCATCATGTGGGCGGTATTTATGGAAACTACAAGCCTGTCCTGCGGGAGGCCGCACGTTATCTCGGCCTCATTTTCGATGACGCGGACGAGCAGGGCGTTTACAGTTTGTAAGGGAGGAACGTGTTATGAGAGAGATACAACCCCAGGCCCTGGACCAGGAGGCGTTCCGGCCCTACGGGGACTTTATAGACCTGCTGCGTGTGCCCCAGGTCGAGAGGCGGGAGGGGGACAATATCTTTGCCCCGGACCTTTTGAAACTCCATCTGGACGGGCGGATGCCCGCCTCTGTGTGCGTGGCGCGGGTTTCGGAATGTGAGAGGGTCATCTCCGCCTTGGAGTACCACCAGTTCACCTGCGAGGGCATCCTGCCCTTGGATGGGGACATTGACATCTTTGTGGGTCCCTCCAGCTTCCGGGTGGATCTGGAGACGGTGGTGGCCTTCCGGGTGCCGAAGGGCACCTTTGTCCGGCTGAATCCCGGTGTGCTCCACGGCCGCCAATTTGTGGTGGATACGCCTTCCGTCAATGTGATGATCTTGCTGCCAGAGCGCACGTTTGGCAACGATTGTGTGTTCACCCGGCTGGAGGAACCTGACTGGATCAGAATTCTATTGTAAAGGAGTGATCCCATGAATCGAGAGGCAGTGCTGCACAACCCTGTCAGCAACTATGCGTTTCCCCTTTCTTATGAGAAGTTTAAGGTCCGTCTGCGGGCGGGAAAGGGCGACTTGGACCGAGTGACTTTGGTCATTGGAAATAAATATCTCTGGCGCACCCGCAAGGAGTTCCCCATGGAAGTGGAGGGTTCGGATCAGCTGTTTGATTACTACTCCTATGTGTATCAGGTGGATGACCCTCGCGTTGCCTATTATTTCCTGTTGGAAAAGGGGGACGAGCAGTGGCTGTATGGGGATAGTGGTTTTGCAAAGCCGGATCAGGTGAACCTGGAGGAAGATGAATCTTCGGCTTTTGTGAACTTCCAATTTCCCTTTATCAACCCCATTGATATCCACAAAAAACCCTCCTGGGTCAACAGCGCGGTGTTTTACCAGATTTTCCCGGAGCGCTTTTGCAACGGGAATCCCAAGCTTTCTCCGGAGAATGTGGCCCCCTGGGGTACAAAGCCGGACAGGCAGGTGTTCATGGGCGGGGATTTGCCCGGCATCACCCAAAAACTCCCCTATTTGGAGGACCTGGGTGTTAACGCCCTGTATTTGACCCCGATTTTTGAGGCCACATCCAACCACAAGTATGACACGGTGGACTACACGCGCATCGATCCCCATTTTGGGGATGAAACCGATTTGGTGGAGCTGATTAACCAGGCCCACAAACGTGGGATCCGGGTGATTTTGGACGGTGTGTTCAACCACTGCGGCGGAGGTTTCCGGCAGTTCCAGGATGTGGCAGAGCACGGGGAGGACTCCCCCTTCCGGGATTGGTTTTACATCCGGGAATTCCCGGTGAGTTTTGACCCCTTGAATTTTGATTCTTTTGGGGACACCCCCTATGTGCCTAGGCATCCCAGCTTGAAAGCTTTGCCCGAGGAACAGCTGAGAACGGCCTGTATGCCTAAGTGGAACACGGAGAATCCCCAGGTGAAGGAATACCTGCTGGGGGCTGTGGCCAAGTGGACCCGCATGGGGATTGACGGCTGGAGGCTGGATGTGGCTACCGAAGTAGACTCCCATTTCTGGAGAGAGTTCCGGGAAACCGTGCGGGGGATCAACCCTGATGCGCTGATTATTGGAGAGTTCTGGCGCAATTCCGAAGCATGGCTTCGGGGCGATCAGTACGATGGTGTGATGAACTATGGTGTTCAGCGCGCGGCGGTGGAGTACTTTGCCAAGAGCGCGATAACTCCCCTGCGTTTTCAGGAGATCCTCACGGAGAATTTGATGCGCTATTCCGACGCGGCCAATGATTCTATGCTCAATCTGCTGGACAGCCACGACACAGCCCGCTTCCTCACGGTCAGCGGAGGGGATACGGCTCGCTTGAGGAATGCGGCGGCTTTCCTGTTTACCTTTGTGGGGATGCCCTGCACGTACTATGGCACGGAAATTGGTATGACGGGTGAGAACGATCCAGATTGCCGCAAGGCGTTCGACTGGGATCCCGCCCATTGGGATGTGGAGCTGCGGAACTACTATAAAAAGCTGATGTCCTTGCGCAAGACCCGCAAGGCTTTGCAGGAGGGTTCGGTGAAGCTTTGCTCTCAGGGAGAGGTATTTGTCATGGAACGCCGGCTGGAGGGGGAACTTTTGGTGACGGCGATCAACAATACCGATCATCCCCTAAGCTGCGCTTTGTCTGGAAATGCTGTCCGTGATCTGCTAAATGATAAGGTGTTTGAAGGGATTCAAAATACCACCGTGGTGGAAATCCCCCCCTTCTCCGCCATGATTCTGGAAGAAATTAATTGATTTAAAGGAGCTGTGAACAACATGGAAAAGAAAGTCATTCGCGTAGGGTCCGTAGGCGTGGGAGAAATCTGGAACGGCGTGCACGCGCCCGGTATTGCCAAGAGCCCCGATTTGGCCTTGGTGGCCATTTGCGATATTGATGAGAAAAAGCTGCAAGCCGCTGGTGAGAAGTATGGGATCCCTCCCCAGTACCGTTTTACGGATTACCGCGATTTAATTAACTGTGACATTGTGGATGCGGTGGATATCTGCACTTCTAACGATGCCCACTTCAAAGTGGCAATGGCCGCTGTGGAAGCCGGCAAGCCCTTTGACCTAGAAAAGCCTATTACCCTCACCGCGGAGGAAGCGGATATCTTGGCTAAAGCGGCTCAGGAGAAGAACATCAAGAACATGGTGTGCTTTTCCTACAGGTTCAAGGCTGCGGCCCGGTACGCCAAGGATCTGATTGCCCAGGGCAAGATCGGTCGTGTCTATCACGTGAATATGCAGTATTTCCAGGCGTGGGGTCTGCCCCGTGCCAACTGTCCCTTGGTGTGGAGGTATGTCAAGAGCCGGACCGGCACAGGTGCTCTGGGAGATCTGGGAAGCCATGCCCTGGATTTGGTACGGTTTGTGACCAATAAAGAATATGTCCGCGTTGTGGGGCACACTGGTACTTACGTGCATGAGCGGCCTTTGGAGAACGGCCAAGGTGTTGGAAAAGTGGATGTGGACGATTTCAGCAATTATATGGCGGATATGGAGGAGGGGATCTCTGTCAGCTTCCAGATTACCCGGTTTGCCTATGGCCGCGGCAACTATCAGCGCATGGAGATTTACGGCAGTGAAGGGGCTATTGTCTACAGCTTGGATGCTACCCCCGCTGGAATCGACGAAATTGAGGTTTGTTCGGGAGACATCAATGCCGACGCCCATGTGTTCAACCATCTGCCCATCCCACAGCAGTACTTTAGCGATCAGATGCAGTCCTTCGCAGACATTGTCAATGGCACCGGGGACGGCCTTGCTGCAACTATCCAGGATGGACAGGCAAACCAGCACTTGCTGGACGCCATTGTGGAGTCCGCGGAAAAAGGTTCCTGGTTGTCCCTCTAAGCGGCATTTTCACAGATAAAAAGCACCCCCGGTGACGGAAAAGAGATGCAGGTGCCGTTGAAAATAAATATAGGATAAGCAGCCGCGTTCCACTTCAATAAGAGGTGGAACGCAGTTTTTTCTGGATCCCTGAGAACCATCCGGATCCCACAGGCGGTTTTTTTAGGAAAGAAGTGTCGGATATTTCAGGTTTGGGTGAGTACCTTCTGGCCGGGCTTATTAAAGATCTCAGGATTCTTTTCAGCTTAGGCCACAAGGTTGCGAAAACCCTGAAAACAAATGGTATAAAATGGCCTGAAACAACTGCTTTTCGGATGTTTTGCCTTACGTCAAACTTCTCCCGGATATAAAGTAGGAATTTGCGGACTCGCGTAGATTCATATGCCCATGGCAGGAGGCTGCTCCTTCGTGAATTAAGAACGATGCTTAAAAATGGAGAACAAATAGGTTTCTGGAAGATGTCGATATGACGATTGCGAATTGTATTTTAAGATTTTATTTGTGATATATTTACAATAAAATTAAGAAAATGCTCAAAAGCAAGCATTTTAGGAGTTGATTTTTCCCTTCTTGTCCAGTATAATAAAGACAATTAAAAATCTTTCCATTTGGGAGGCAAAAATCATGTTAGTTTCCGCAAAAGAAATGCTCCAAAAGGCCAAGGAAGGCAAGTATGCCGTTGGACAGTTTAACATCAACAACCTGGAGTGGACCAAGGCCATCCTGCTCACTGCCCAGGAGTGCAACTCTCCTGTCATCCTTGGCGTGTCTGAGGGCGCTGGCAAGTATATGTGCGGTTATAACACCGTCACCGGCATGGTGAAAGGGATGCTCAAAACCTTGAACATCACCGTTCCCGTTGCGCTGCACCTGGACCACGGCTCCTATGAGGGCGCCCTGCAGGCGATGGAGGACGGTTTCTCCTCGGTGATGTTTGACGGCTCCCATTACCCCATTGAAGAGAACATCGAGAAGACCAAGGAGATCATCCGCATCGCTTCCGAGAAGGGGATTTCCGTGGAGGCCGAGGTCGGCGCTATCGGCGGCGAGGAAGACGGCGTTGTTGGCGGCGGCGAAGTGGCCGACCCCGAAGAGTGCAAGAGGATCGCTGACCTGGGCGTCACCATGCTGGCTGCCGGTATCGGCAACATCCATGGTGTGTACCCCGACAACTGGCAGGGCCTGAACTTCGACGTTCTGGCCAAGATCCAGGAGAAGACCGGCACCATGCCCCTGGTGCTCCACGGCGGTACCGGCATCCCTGCTGAGATGGTGAAGAAGGCCATCACCCTGGGTGTTTCCAAGGTGAACGTGAACACCGAATGCCAGCTGTCCTTTGCCGCTGCTACTCGCAAGTATATCGAAGAGGGCAAGGATCAGCAGGGAAAGGGCTTTGACCCCCGCAAGCTGTTGGCTCCCGGCACCGAGGCTATCAAGGCCACTGTCAAGGAAAAAATGGAGCTGTTCGGCTCTGTTGGCAAGGCCTAAAGGAGTGTTCCTGGCACGTTTTTCCTATAATTTTACTAGCTTTTTTAAGGGACGGTACGGTTTTTCGTACCGTCCCTTTCCGTTTCGACCTAATTTTCTTGTTTTTTCCACGGGGTTGTGGTATAATCAAAACATAGTTTTGTGCCTGCCTAACAGGGCGCCCTTGTTGCGGTACCTTGCCGGGGCGGAAAGTGGAGGGAGAAATGGAAAGCAAACTGTGCGCAAATTGTTTTGCCGGGCTGGCAGCCAGCGGTGAAGCTTGTCCCGTCTGCGGATGGGATAACAGCAAACCCCAGCTGCCAGAGGCGCTCCCCTGCTTTACGGTGGTTTCCACCCGGTATCAGGTGGGCCGGGTGAAAGCAATAAACGGCGAGGGCATCACCTATGCAGCCCTAGACCTCTCCACCCGCAAAGAGGTGGAACTTCGGGAATTTTTCCCCTTTGCCCTAGCTTGCCGGCGTAAAGATGACGGTACCGTGGTTCCCAATGCTGGTCAGGAACAGTTGTTTGAACAATATTTAGACCAGTTTCTGGAGCTGCAAAAAAATATCAGCCGGCTTCGTGAAGTGACGGTGGTCCACTCGGTGTTGGACCTTTTTGAAGAAAATTACACCGCTTATGCGGTCTATGAGTACGTGCCGGCAGTGTCCCTGCGGCGTTATGTGGAGAACGCAGGGGGGACGCTGTCTTGGAATACTGCCAACCGGTTGTTCCAGCCAGTGGTTTCCGCTCTGGGCTTGATGAATTCCTTGGGGATCTCCCATTTGGGCATCAGCCCCGACTCGCTGCGGGTGACCGGGGACGGCATGGTGCTGATTACCTCGTTTTCCATCCAGGCGGCCCGGCGGATGGGTTCCGCTTTGGAGGCTGACTTAGCCCCTGGCTTTGCCGCCTTGGAGCAATATACGGAGAAAGCCCGTTGCGGAGAGCCCAGCGATGTGTACGCTTTGGCGGCCACCTTGTTGTACATCCTTACCGGTCAAGCCCCTCAGGAGGCGCCCCGCCGGCTGAAAGACCAGCGGCTGATGATCTCGAAAGAGGTCCTTCACGCTTTGCCGCCTTTTGTGGTTACTGCGGTGGCGAACGCCCTGCAGGTGCGGCCGGACAAGCGTACCGCCAGCTTCGAGCGCTTTAAGTCTGAACTGGCGGCGGCGCCCACTTTGATGGATGAGGTGGACCAGACCGAAGCCATCCGCCGCCTCCCGCCGCTGGATATCAGCCTTCCCCAGGGGAAAGGGACGCCCCCCTTTGTGTGGCTGGTGGGTTCGGCTGTGGTTACCTTCGTGGCGCTGATTATTGTGGCTTCCCTGTGGCTGGGGGAGCGGGGAATGTCCTTCAACGATTTGAACCAGCTTTTTAAAGAGAGCAGTTCTTCCCAGGCAGCGGCGACAGTGCCCAACCTGGTCAATGAAAATTACGAGGAAGTCCTGAAAAAAGTGGAAAACGGGGAATACTCTTTCCAGGTCAATGTTACGGCCCAAGAGTTCAACGACACGGTTGCAGAGGGATGTATCAGCAGCCAGGTCCCCTTTGGCGGGGAGCCCCTTCCCGAAGGCGGGATCATTTCCGTCACTGTCAGCCGGGGAAGCGCTGAACGCGCGCTGCCTTCTTACGATGGCGTCAGTTATGAGGACCTTCAAACGGTTTTGACAGAGAGCGGCTTTGTCCCTCAGCGGGCTGACGAGGCCAGCGAAGATGTGGAAGCTGGATATGTGCTGCGCTATCAGGACCACCAGGCGGGGGATACCTTGGATTACGGTGCCACGGTGACCGTGGTGGTCAGTTCCGGCCCTGCAAGCCCGGCAAGCTAAGATGGAAGGAAGGTGTGTCCCATGCCCAATGTGTCTGAAAAGAAGTTAAAGCTGTTGTACCTGGCGCGAATGCTGTGGGAAAAGACGGATGGGCAGCACGCCGTTACCCTGCCTCAGATGCTGGCGGATCTGGAGTCCAAGGGGATCCCGGCCGAGCGCAAAAGCCTGTACGACGATTTGGAAACCTTGCGGCGGTTCGGGTTTGCCATTGAAACCCGGAAGTCACGCTGCTTTGAATACTATTTGGCCCAGCGGCCCTTCTCCCAAGAGGATCTTACCCAGTTGGCCCAGGCAGTGCGGCAGGCCACCTTCCTCACCCAGCGGAAAGCGGCGCGGCTCATCAAGAAGCTGGCAGCTTTGGGCAGCCAGTATCAGGGGGAGGAATTGCTTCATGCCAACGGGGAGCTGGCCGGCTTTTCCGCCCCAGAGGACGAGGCCGCCGGGGCGGGGCTTTCTGTAAAAGAAGTGCTGACTTTGGCTGTAGAGCGGGGCCTCCAAGTGGAGTGCCAAATGGCCCATTGGGAGGTATCCGCTGGCGGTATGGTAGAGCAGTCCTGGGCCACCGTTGTCCTGAATCCCTGGCACCTTTTCCAGCAGGACGGTGTGGAAACGCTTCTTGCCTTTGACAGTGAAACCCGGCGGCTGCGTAGGATCCCCTTGTGTGCCCTGGCGCAGGGGAAGCTGTTGGAACGGCCCCGGGAAGGGGCTTTGCCGGTGGGGGAAAAGCTCACCTTGGAGTTCCCGCAGGAATTCCTTTCACCGGTGGCGGGCCATTTTTCCGGAGCGTTGGCGGTGGAAGCCCTGGGAAAAGGCAGGCTGCGGGCTACTGTGAAGGCCCCCGTGGATGGCGCCCTGTTTACCTGGCTGTTTTCCATGGAAGGGAATGTCCGGCTGGCCGGCCCCAAAAAAGTGGTGGAACAGTTCCGGGACCGGGCAAAGTCTTTGGCAAAATCTTATAAATCGTGAAGTTGGCCGGTCCTGGCAGGGGCCGGCTTTTTCCATGCCCTTTGCCAAAGCCGGGAGGCCCCTGTGTAAAGCGCTGCAAATACGGCAGCCGAAAAAACGGTCCCCACCGCTGAAGCACATAAGGGCTGGATAATGCCTGTGCCGCCCAGAAGGGCTTTTCCAACCAGCACAGACAAAATAGCGCAGGCAAGGGGAAGCGCCACATTGCCCATGAGGGACAGCCGCACCTGGGTTACCTTCAGCAGCCGGTGCAGGCTCAGGGAAGCGTTGAAAATGGTGCTGAAAAACAGGATCCCCACGTAGCTTTCCATACCGAAAAAGCGCATCAAACAAAGCACCAAGGTGACCCGCAGCAGGGAGTCGGCGAAATTGTACTTCATAGAATTGAATTGCTCATCAAGGCCCTTTAAAAGGCTGTCCACCACTACATCCAGGTAGATGAGAGGGGCTAGGGGCGCCAGTACCCGCAGGTATGTCCCAGCGGCATTGCTGTTGTAAAAAGCCATGCCCCAGATGTCCCCAAAAGCCAAAAACACCCCGGAAAAAAACATCCCGAAAGCCAAGGCCAGCCCTACCGCTTTCCCAGTGATATGGGCTACTGCCCGGTGGTGATCTAACTCGCGTTCCTTTGCGATCTTGGGGATCAGCAGGGAAGCAAAAGAGGACAGCAGGGAAGAGGGAAAGTACAGCATGGGCATGGCCATACCGGAGAGCAGCCCGTATTGGGAAAGCGCCGAAGAGTACCCCAGCCCATAGCGTTGCAGCTCTTTGGGGATCAGCAGGTTCTCGCCGGTGTTCAGGGCGCTTCTGGCAGCGGAACTCAAGGTACAGGGCAGGGCAATGTGGGACAGCCCGTGGAGCACACCCGAGGCTTGT
>URKX01000032.1 GCA_900548545.1 uncultured Oscillospiraceae bacterium | reverse complement strand
CTTGCGGCACACCACATTTCCAATGTGGCTCCTTACCATTAGAATACCTCTCCGTGTGGCGCTTGATTATTATATACGATTCCTTTTGAAAAATCAAGGGGTAATTTCAAAAATATCAAAGTTTTTCTTTTCACCCCTCACTCCTCGGAACGTTTGTTAATTTTCGGTAAAGGCCCGCAGAATTTATCGTTAATTTTGGAAGAACCCATTTGAACATTCCCAGGGATTTTGGTATAATAAGCGGAAGTAAAATTCTTTTTTCTGTAGGAGGGATTCCTTTTGAATAAAAAAAGCGCTGCCCGTGCCGCCGCTGTCATTGAAATCGGCTCAAACAATGTGCGGATGCGCGTTGCCCAATGGGCAAAGGGCCAACTGGCAATCCTGGACCGGCTGGAATACCCAGTGAGCCTGGGACACGATGTGTTTACCAACGGAACCATCAGCTTTGACAGCCTGCGGGAGCTTTCCAGTGTGCTTTCAAAGTTTTCCTCGGCTCTCCAATCATATAACATTGACAAGCCAAAGGCAATCTCCTGCACCGCTTTGCGGGAAGCAAAAAACCAGGCGTTGGTGGTAGATCAGTTGAAAGTGCGCAACGGGCTGGAAGTCACCGTGTTGGAAGACAGCCAGGAAAAGGCCTATATCTATAAAGAAGTTATCCAGCGCTTGGAAGGCACCCCGCTGCAACAGGGGAATACCGCGATTGCCTACGTGGGTTCTGGCAGTATCGGTATGGCTGTTTACGATGGGCAGCGGGTGGTTTACTCCCAGAACATCCCCATGGGCGCCCTGAAACTCCACGACGCGCTGCACCACCTGAACCGGGAATCGGAAGACCTCTATTACATTGTGGAAGAATATCTGGATACCATTTTCAACCGCATTGCCATTTCTAAATTCCAGGTGCGCAACCTGGTTCTGACCGGTTCCCAATTGGAGCTGGTGGCGAAGCTTTGCGAAGCAAAGAAAGCCGGTTTCCCCTATCAGATCAGCGTGAAAAAGCTTTCTGCTTTGTACCAGTCCATCCGTAACACCACTACGGAAAATATTTCCAACCGCTTTGGTATCACCGAAGAGCAAGCAGCCCTGCTGTACGCCTCTCTGGCCATCTACAACGCCTTGCTGCGGTTCTGCCCACAGGCGGAAAACGTCATCTCACCGCCGGTGGACATTTCCGAAGCCATCCTGCGTTACCTGCTGGTCCCCAAAGCCGACCGGGACCTGGCCACCTACTTGGAAGAAAGCGCCATTGCCTGCGCGCAGACCACTGCCAAGCGGTTTGGCTGCAATCCGGACCACTCCAGCCGTACCGGCGAGATCGCCTGTGAGATCTTTGACAAGCTGAAAAAAGTTCACGGCCTGGACCCTTCCAAACGGCTGCTTCTGGAATTGGCGTCGATCCTGCACAGCTGCGGCAGCTTTGTCAATGTACGGCAGCACAACCAGTGCACCTATGACTTGATCAAGGGTATGGACATCTTTGGGCTGCGCCAAAGCGAGGTGTTGGAAACCGCCTTTGTGGCCGGGAGCGTCTCCCATACCCTCTTTGCGGAGGAGAATCCGGGGTTTGCTTGGCTTCCTAACGGGGAGAGGATCGTCATTTCTAAGATGGCCGCCATCTTCCGCTTGGCAAACGCCCTGGACAAGTCCCACCGGCACAAACTGCGGGATCTGAAGATCCGCCTGGAGGACGACCGGGTGCTGTTCAAGGCCAAAGCAGCGGACAACACCCTGCTGGAACGGTGGGCCTTTGAGGAGTCGGCCCAATTTTTCAAAGAAGTGTTTGGGCTTTCCCCCGAACTTTCCATTAAATTCGATTTGATATGAGGTGTGACCCATGGCAGACAAGAAAATGCCCTATTACAACCGGGAACTGAGCTGGATGGATTTTAACGCCCGGTGCCTGGAGGAAGCCCTGCGCAAAGACAATCCCCTGATGGAGCGGCTGCGTTTTTTGTCCATCACCGGCTCAAACCTGGACGAGTTCTTCATGGTCCGGGTAGCCGGGGTAAAGGACCAGGTGAACTCAGGCTACAAACAAAAAAGCAACAGCTTTGACTTGCCACCCCAAGAGCTCCTCCCCCTGCTGGAAGAGAAGACCCACCGCTTTATGGAGCGGCAGTACTCCTGCCTGCACCGGTCCATTGTGCCTGCGCTGGAAAAGCAGGGCATCCGCTTCCTTTCCGTGGAGGAGATGGATGAGAAGCAAAAAGCCTACCTCTCCCAATACTTTCAAAGGGTACTGTTCCCAGTGCTCACTCCCTTGGCGGTGGATGGCAGCCGCCCCTTCCCCCTGCTGGGAAACAAGACGCTGAATCTTGCAGTTTGCCTGATGAGCAAGGAACACCACAAAGAGGAGGAAAAGGTGTTTGCCATTGTGCAGGTGCCCTCCATTCTCCCCCGTTTCCTGGAACTGCCTTCCGACGAGGGACGGGAGTTTACCCTGCTGGAGGACGTGATCATCCACAACCTGGCCGGCCTGTTTGAGCTCCACGACATTGTGGCTGCCTGCCCCTTCCGGGTAACCCGCAATTCCGATTTGGAGATCGACGAAGAGGCCGAGGACTTCATGAGCGAAGTGAAGAAGTCCATTAAAAAACGGAAGCGGGGCGCTCCCGTCCGGCTGGAACTGCTCAACAAGTGCAGCCCTGATATCAAAAGCTTCCTCATTGAGATGCTCAACATCAAGAAAAACGAGATCTACGAGCTGCCCGGGCCCCTGGATCTGACCTTCCTCTCCAAATTTGCTGGGGTAAAAGGCTTTGAGTCCATGTGCTTCTCCCCCATCCGCCCGGTGAATCCCCCCGCTGACTTCTGGGGCTACACAGATATCTTCCAGGCCATCCGGGAAAAGGACCGGATGGTCCACCACCCCTACGAAAGCTTCGACGTGGTAGTGCGCTTTATCGAGCAGGCCGCGGAAGATGAAAACGTGTTGGCCATCAAGCAGACGCTGTACCGCGTTTCAGGCAACTCCCCCATTGTGGCGGCGCTGATCAAAGCTGCGGAAAATGGCAAGCAGGTCACCGTGCTGGTGGAGTTAAAAGCCCGTTTTGACGAGGAGAACAACATCAACTGGGCCAACAAGTTGGAAAAGGCCGGCTGTCACGTTATTTATGGCTTGCAGGGTTTGAAAACCCACTGTAAGATCGCCTTGGTGGTCCGCCAGGAAGAGGACGGCATCCGCCGTTACCTGCACCTGGGCACCGGCAACTACAACGACTCCACTGCCAAGATCTACACGGATATGGGCTTGTTCACTTGCAACAGCCAGTACGGCGCCGACGCCTCCTCCCTGTTCAACGTGATCACCGGCTATTCCCGCCCTCCGGAGTACCGTCACTTTGTGGTTGCCCCCCACACCATGCGGCCATTCTTCTGCCGGATGATCAAAAACGAAACGGAGAACGCCAAAAAGGGCCTGCCCAGCGGCATCACCGCCAAGGTGAACTCCTTGGTAGACCCGGAGATCATCTCCCTGCTGTATGAGGCCTCCCAGGCAGGTGTTCCTGTGAAACTGATTGTACGGGGCATCTGCTGTCTGATCCCTGGCCTGGAAGGGGTCAGCGAAAACATCACGGTCATCAGTGTGGTTGGCCAGCTTTTGGAACACAGCCGCATCTTCAAGTTTGAAAACGCCGGCAACCCCAAAGTCTACATGGGCAGCGCCGACTGGATGCCCCGCAATTTGGACCGCCGCGTTGAGCTGGTGTTCCCCATTGAAGAGGAAGAGCTGAAACAACGGGCTTTCAATACGTTGGACATCCTTCTCAACGACAACACCAATGCCCGTATGATGCTTCCAGACACCAGCTACCAGCACGTGAGCCGGCGGGGCAAAACCACCTGCACGGCACAGCTAACCTTCTACCGCATGGCCCAGGAACGCCTGAAGGCAAAACAAGAAGTGGAAAAGGACAGCCCACTGATCCCCATCCACTCTGCGGAGGAAGCGGGAAACGCTTGACAGGTATGGATTCTCTGGTAAAATGAAACATAGGCAAGCCTATGTAATTCGGGGAAAAATGATTCAGAAAGGACGGTAGATTGCATTGAAACGAGTGGGGATTTTAACCAGCGGCGGCGATTGCCAAGGTTTAAACGCGGCTATTCGCGGCGTTGCAAAAGGATTGTATGAGGAATTTGGAGAAGATGTCGAGATCTATGGCATAAAAGATGGTTACAAGGGCCTTATTTTCGGCGAGTATAAAAAGATGAACGAGTCGGATTTCTCTGGCATCCTCACCTTGGGCGGCACGCTTTTAGGCACTTCCCGCCAGCCCTTCAAAACCATCCGGGTCATCGACGAGAACAGCGTGGACAAAGTGAAGTCCATGAAAGACAACTACAAAAAGATGAAGCTGGACTGCCTCATTATTTTAGGCGGCAACGGCACCCAGAAAACCGCCAACCTGCTGAGCCAAGAGGGCCTGAATGTGATCCACCTGCCCAAGACCATTGACAACGATATCTGGGGCACGGATATCACCTTTGGTTTCCACAGCGCGGTGGAGATCGCCACCAATGTCATTGACTGCATCCACACCACCGCTACCTCCCACGGGCGGATCTTCATTGTGGAAGTGATGGGCCACAAGGTCGGATGGCTCACCTTGTCCGCAGGCATCGCCGGCGGCGCCGACGTGATCCTGCTGCCTGAGATCCCCTATGACATCAACAAGGTGGCCAAGACCCTGAACAACCGCATTGAGAAGGGCAAGAAATTCTCCATTTTGGCGGTGGCAGAGGGTGCTATCTCCAAGGAAGAGGCCGCGCTTTCCAAAAAGGAATTTAAAAAATCCCGGGCCGATTTCCCCCACCCATCCATTGTGTACCGCATCGCAGAAGAACTGTCGGAGAGGATCGACAACGAGATCCGCGTATGTGTCCCCGGCCATTTCCAGAGGGGCGGCAGCCCCTGCGCTTACGACCGTGTGCTGTGCACCCGGTTGGGAGCCACGGCGGCCCGGTTTGTCAAAGAAAAGACCTTCGGCGTGATGGTGGGCATGGTCAATGGGCAGTGCGTCCCCGTGCCCCTGAAAGACGTAGCTGGCAAGTTGAAGTCTGTTCCTTTGGATTGCGATGAGATCAAAGCTGCCCGCCAAATCGGCATCAGCTTTGGCGACTGACCGCCTATTCAAACAAGCGCACCCGGCGGGGATTTCCTGGCCGGGTTCCGCTATTTCACTGAGAAAGGAAACGATGTAAAGATGGAATTTTCCGTCAGCCTATACAGTTTTGCCAGCGAACTCCGCAAAGGGGCCCTCTCTCCTGTGGAATGTATTTCCGCCGCCAAAGACTTGGGCTTTGATGCGGTGGAAGCTGTGGACTTTATCAATTTTGATTGCCCATTGGAAGAGCGGGAAGCCAAGGCCTTGGAACTGAAAGAGGCCGCAGACCGCTGTGGCCTGAAGATTTCTTCGCTGGCTGTGGGGGCCGACTTCCTCAACGGCTGCGGCGGCGATACTGCCCAGGAAATCCAGCGGGTAAAGGGCTGGGTGGAGATCGCCGCCCTTCTGGGAGCTCCCAGGATGCGGCACGACATCACCCAGGGGTACTCTAGGGATTCCGGGAAATACCAGAGCTATGAAAGCTTGCTTCCGGCCTTAGCCACCGCTGTGCGGGAAGTGGCCGACTATGCTGCCGCCAGAGGCGTGATGACCATGACGGAAAATCATGGCTTTTTCTCCCAGGATTCCCAACGGGTGGAAGCTTTGTACAACGCGGTAGGGCACCCAAATTTTGGGTTGTTGTGCGACATGGGGAATTTCCTCTGTGCCGACGAAGACCCGGCCCAAGCTGTGGCTAAGGTAGCCCCCTACACCCGGTATGCCCATGCCAAAGATTTTATTTACAAGCCCTTTTACGGTGAAAATCCAGGCGAAGGTTCTTTTCAGACCCGGGGCGGCAATTTCCTGCGGGGGACCATTATCGGTCAGGGAAATGTGCCGGTGAAGCAGTGCCTCCACCTGCTGAAAGCCGCTGGGTTCGATGGCACCATCGCCGTGGAGTTTGAAGGCCTGGAACCTGCCTTAGACGGGCTGCGCATCGGCCTGAATAATTTGAAACAGTATTGGAGTGAAGTGTAATGTCCGTAAAAGACGTATTTCTCGACTTGATCTCTTACAACACCGGTTCTGACGAAACCACCGGCACCACACCCAGCACCCCCGGGCAGAAAGTCTTGGGCGCGCACATCGTGGAGGTTATGAAGTCCATGGGCATGGAAGACGCCCACATGGACGAAAACGGTTATGTGTACGGCACTGTGCCCGCCACCGAGCCCCGGAAAAACACCGTGGGCTTTATTGCCCATATGGACACCTACGGCGGCGTTTCCGGGGAGAACATCCATCCCCAGATTATTGAAAACTATGGCGGCGGCGATATCACCCTGGGCACCAGCGGCCTGACCCTCTCACCAGAGGCATCTCCGGAGCTCACTAAGCACGTGGGCAAAACCCTGATTACTACCGACGGCACCACTTTACTGGGCGGCGACGACAAAGCCGGCGTGGCGGAGATCCTCTGCGCGGCGGCGGAGATCTTGAAAGAGTGCAAGCCCCACGGCACTGTGAAGATCGGCTTTACCCCGGACGAGGAAATCGGCCAGGGCGCCGATCACTTTGACGTGGAAGGCTTTGGCTGCGATTATGCCTATACTGTGGACGGCGGCTCCTTGGGCGGCCTGGACTATGAAAACTTCAACGCGGCCTCCGCTGTGGTGGAAGTGGAGGGCTTTTCCACCCATACCGGCGGAGCCAAAGGCCGGATGATCAACTCCCTGAAGGTGGCTATGGAATATTGTGACCTGCTGCCCAAGGGCCAGGTGCCGGAGCTCACCGAGGAGCGCGAGGGCTTTATCCACCTGGATTCCATCAAGGGCACCGTCACCCATACCACCATGCAGTTCATCATCCGGGACCACGACAAGGAACTGTTCCTGCAAAAGAAGGAACTGATGGGCCAGGCAGCCTCCTACATCAACGTCAAGTACCCCTCTCAGCCTTTGACCCTTACTGTGAAAGACAGCTACTATAACATGAAGGAGCAGATCATCCCCCGGATGGACATCATTGAGAACATGGAGCGGGCCATGCGGGAAAACGGTGTGGAACCCCACTCCTCCCCTGTGCGGGGCGGCACGGACGGCGCCCGGCTTTCCTTTATGGGCCTTCCCTGCCCCAACATCTGCACCGGCGGCGGCAATGCCCACGGCAAGACAGAATATGTGGTGCTGGAGGATATGGAAACCATTAAAGACATCATCAAGACTGCCATCTACAACGTGGAATAAGTGGGAAAGGAAACGCCTATGCTTCGATTTGGAACAGTCGGCTCTGGATGGATCGCAGACGAGTACATCCAAGGGGCCAAGGACAGCGGCCTGTGGGAATTGACAGCGATCTATTCCCGGACGCAGCAGCGGGCCCAGGAATACGCTGCCCGACACGGCGCCCCCCTTACTTTTACAAGCCTGGAGGAAATGGCCTCTTCCAATGTGCTGGACGCAGTGTACATCGCTACCCCCAACACCCTGCACTATGAGCAAAGCAAGCTCTTTTTACAGCACGGCAAGCACGTCATCTGCGAAAAGCCCCTCTGTGCCCAAGCTGATAAGGTGCAGGAACTGCAAGCCATTGCCCAGGAACATGGGGTGGTATTCTTAGAAGCCATTATGTTCCTCCACCTGCCCCAAAGGAAACTACTGGAAGAAACCTTGGCAAAGCTTGGGAAGCTTTCCATGGTAAAGCTGGACTTCTGCCAGCGCTCCTCCAAACTGGACGGCTACTTGAGCGGACATCTGCCCAACATCTTCAACCCTGCTATGGAGGCGGGCGCCCTGATGGACCTGGGCGTGTACTGTGTGTATCCGGCGCTAACGCTGTTCGGCCAACCGGACAGCTTCACCATTGACCCTCAAATGCTGGACAGCGGTGTGGACGGTGCCGGCATCATGACGCTGCGGTATCCGGACAAGCTGGTGACCTTGACCTACTCCAAGCTGGGGCAAGCCGGCGCCAACAGCGATTTCCAAGGGACAGAGGGCACCCTTTCTGTAGAATCCATTTCCAGGATCGCGGGCCTGTCCCTGTGGCGGAAAGACGGTACCGTAGAGCAACTCTACGGAAACGATGAAAAATACAAACTGATGGGATGGGAAGCCAAAGACTTTTACCGGTACATCACCCAGCCGGAAGCTTCTGCCCAGGAATATCAGCGTTGCAGCCAACTGAGCTTGGCCGTGTCCACCTTGATGGAACAGGCTCGGAAACAAGCGGGAATCGCCTTCCCCAGCGATTTGGCGTAAAGAATCAAAAAAAGAGAACGGAGAGTTTCCCAAAAGGAAGCTCTCCATTTTTTATGGACTATTCTGCAATGATGTATGGCTCTACCTTTTGAAAGATCTTCTCCCCAATGCCGGATACCTCCATGATCTCTTCAATATCGTAGAAGCCGCTGTTGACCTCCCGATAGTCAATGATCCGCTGGGCAATGGCAGGACCCACACCGGGCAGCAGGTCAAGCTCCTCCAGCGTGGCGGTATTGATATTGATGCTTTTCTCCACCAACACTTCCTGGGGCCCTTCGGGATCCGGCTCTTCCAATTCCTCCTCTGGGAAGGGAGTGCCTACAGCAACATACAGAGGAGTGGGCGAAGCTTCCGCCGGGACAGCTGACGCCTCCCCGGTAGACTCAGGTGCAGGTGTGGCGGATACCACCACCTGATAAAACTGGATAGGCTGCACGGAATATAACCCGATGAGAACTGCCGCAGTAATAGCAGCTGCCGTCAGCAGCAGGGTCAAACGGAATTTCGCTTCCCTATCCATACAAGTCACACTTCCTTTAACTTTTCCAGGAACTGGGTAAAATACAAGGGCAACGGCGCCTCAAATTCACAATATCCCCCGGTACGTGGATGGACAAAGCCGATTTTCCCCGCATGAAGGCACTGCCCTTCGAGGGAAGCGATGACTTTCTTCGGGCCGTAAACAGGGTCGCCTGCCACAGGGTGGCCTAAAAACGCCATATGGACCCGGATCTGGTGGGTGCGCCCTGTTTCCAGCCGAAGGCGAAGCTGGGTAAACCCTTGAAAACGCTTCACCACCCAAAAATGGGTGACAGCCCGCCGGGCCGATGGTGAGTGGGGCAGCACTGCCATTTTCTTCCGGTCGGTAGGATGGCGGCCCAAAGGCTGGTCCACCAAGCCGCTGTCCTCTTTGAAAGATCCATACACCACCGCGCTGTATTCCCGGGTAAAAGTGTGGGCTTGGATCTGCTCCGCCAAACGGGTGTGGGAAAAATCATTTTTTGCAACCATGAGAAGGCCGCTGGTGTCCTTATCGATCCGGTGGACGATCCCCGGCCGGGCCACCCCGTTGATCCCCGAGAGGGAATCCCCACAATGGTACAGCAAGGCGTTTACCAAAGTACCGTCTTCGTGTCCAGGGGCGGGATGCACCACCATCCCTTTTGGTTTGTTCACCACCAACAGGTCGTCATCCTCATACACAATTTCCAAAGGGATGTTCTGAGGCACCACCTCCAGCGGGCGCACCTCCGGCAACTCCACTTGCACCTCGTCCCCCTGCTTAAGTTTGGCGCTTTTTGTAAGAAGCTTCCCTTGGCAGGTGACACACCCTTTTTCGATCAAGTTCTGCACTGCGGAACGTGTCATGCCCTCCAAAGCAGCGGAAAGAAGCTTGTCTACCCGCTGGCCAGGTTCTTCCACAAAGATGGTCACCACACGGCTCATGGCTCTTCCTTTCCTTTGGTGTCCTCCTCGCTGCGGGTAAAGAACAACACGTGGATCACGAACAAGACCGCGCCGACGGTAATGCAGCAATCCGCGAAATTGAAAATATAATCGAAAAAGAGCACGTGGATAAAATCTACCACAAAGCTATAGGCGATGCGGTCAATCAAGTTGCCGATCCCTCCGGCGATCAACAGCGCGGAAGTGGCATAGCTGAAAAAGGTGTGGCGCTTATAGCGGAACAGCAACACGGCAATCGCCACAGTCGCCGCCACAGTGATGGGAACCACAAGCCACATGATATTCTTAAACAGCCCAAAAGCCGCCCCGGTATTTTCCACATAGGTAAATTCCAACAGCCCAGGGATCACTGTTACAGTTCCCATGGGTTTAAGCTTGGTCAACACGAAATATTTGATAATCTGGTCCATGGCCAACAGGATAGCCGCCACAACGATCACAGCAACCGCAGTGAAAGTATTCCGGTTCTTGCATTCCGATTTCAAAACAATCCCCTTTTCCAAAACAGCCGTTCAGAAAGGGGCTGTTGCAAACTCGCAGCAGCCCCGCATTCTTTCTGGATTTCAGCAAAAGCTGCTCTTCGCGTCACGTTCAGCGGCCTTTGCCAGAGTATTTGGCTGTTCCTCTGTTATCTTTTCCGTCTTTTGTTGCCCAAATCCACGTTGTCCCCAAATTCCAAGTTGCTGAAATGAGAGGCCTTCTCTTTCTGCAGCGATTCGGGGATGTCGGAATAGGCTTTCAAGTCAATGCCCACCTGAGAGAGGTCGTCATCATCGGGGTGGTACCCACGGCCGTCCTCCAGCTGTTCCCGGCTCAGATCCACTTTGTCGTGGAGAGAAGGAGCAGCCTCCTGGGCCTTCCGTGGCGCCGGCTGCCGCACGGGCTGGGGCTTCGGCTGTACCACAGGCTGGGGTTCTTCCCGCTGCTGGGGAACCGGCTGCGGCTCCGGCTGGGGTTCTGCTTCCCGCACTGGCTCCCGGACAGGTTCCGGGTCCGCGGGGACGGGCTGCTCTTCATAGGCAGGGGCCTCCGCCTTTTGGACAGGCTCTTTCACCCGGAAACTGGGGATGTGATTGATGCTCTCCAAAT
This sequence comes from uncultured Oscillospiraceae bacterium, assembly GCA_900548545.1. GTDB lineage: Bacteria > Bacillota > Clostridia > Oscillospirales > Acutalibacteraceae > Acutalibacter. The sequence continues at coordinate 14,338 of URKX01000032.1, read as the reverse complement.
GTTTTTTATACATCTCCAACAAGGATACCCGGAAAGCAGAAACCTGGCGTTTCATCTCTTCCAGCTCACTGCGCTTCTGCTCCACCTGGTTGGCATACTCCCGGGCAGCCCGGGCAGCGTCATCCCGGGCGTTTTCCAAGATCTTCTTGGCGTTTTCCTCCGCATCAGCCATCATAACCGCCGCTTTGCCCTTGGCGTCCTGTAGGGCCTCTTTCCCCATACGCTGGGCGCTGAGGATGGCTTCTTTGATGCCGTCTTCCTCTTCCCGGTAAGACTCGATCTTCTGGGCAAGGATCCCCAGTTTTTTCTGGAGTTCGCTGTTCTTAACCTTCAGCTCGGCAACCTGCCTGTTCAGCTCTTCCATCTGCTGGTTTTGCTGCGCACATTGTTGTAAGGCATCGTCCCTTTCAGCCTGAAGCTGCGTGAAAGACTCCACCACTTCATCGATAAAGTTATCTACGTCTTCCGGCTTATAACCGGAAAAACCCGCTTTTCCAAAGCTTACCTCATTTATTTCTTTTACGGTCAACATTTGGAAGTCCCCCTTATTGATATTTCCTGCATTTCACCACAAGACGCCCTTTACTGGTCAAAGGCCCCAATTGATCCACTAGGAACCTGCCCTGCCTTCTCACGGAAAGCAGGTCGCTTTCTTTTACCCGCTGGGAAACAGACAGCGTTTCCCGATGGTTTACGGAAACCATCCCGGCTGTAATCAGCCCAGCGGCTTTTTCACGGCTGGTACGGCAGGCAAAAGCCACCAGGCAGTCCAGCCGGTCAGAGGCCACCACGCCGCTCATCGGGAGAAACTCCCGGGCGCCGGGCAACGGCCCTTCCCAAGCGAGGGAAGCCTTTACCCCCACCCGGCCAATCTTTTGAATATTCCGGAGGAAATATTCCCCCATCTCTTCCCGAAGGAACGCCACGCACACGCCTTCCCCTACCAAAATGTCCCCCACAACATCCCGCTGGACGCCCAAGGCCATAAACGAACCCAAGAAGTCGCGGTGAGTAAGCTTATCGCCGCTGCGGTAAGTGAGTGCCAGGGGCACAATGGGAAAACAAGCTGGATCCGGCTCCATGTAATCGGGAAAGAACCCCAGCATCACACGCTCGGCATTTTCGTGGCCGCCCCAAAACAAAATGGCCGCCTCCCGCCGGTGGGCCAGGTAATCCTGGCAAAAGGCCGCCTGTGCCTCATCTAAAAACCCTAAAAAACACGGGCGTTTCCGCGCCAACCGGAGGTGATCCTCCAACCGGGCTGTAAGCAGTTGCTGTTCACTGGTCATCGCCGTTAGAAATAGAGGCCGTTGTTTTCCAGCTCATCCAGCACGTCGTCGCCGGTGAGGTCCACATTGTACGGCGTGATGATAAAAGTATTGGTAGCCACGCGCTTGATCTTGCCGTTGTTGGCATAGGCCACACCGCTTAAAAAGTCCACGATGCGCCGGGAAACCTCTTTCTCGGTCTTCTCCAAATTGAGCACCACCGTGTGGCGCTTTAACAGCTCGTCAGCGATAGCGCGGGTTTCCTCGCCAAAGGAGATGGGCTTAAACAGCACCACCTGCAACTGGGCTTTCGCATTGATATTTACCACACGGTTCCCGCCGGAACTATCGCTGCGGGGGGCAAAATCTGAAAACGAGTATGTGGAAGAGCGGCGCGACTCGCCAAAGCTGCTGCTCCGGCTGCTGGTTTCCTGCTCTTCCGGCTCATCATAGTACTCTTCATATTCGTCATCTGGCGGATTCCACATCTTTTGAAGCTTATCAACCAATCCTGCCACGATACGTTACCTCCTAATCGGAATTTAGCGCTGGGGATATTCCCTTTTTCCAAACAGCGAGGAACCCACCCGCACCATGGTGGCCCCGCAGGCGATGGCCTCCGCAAAATCGGAGGACATCCCCATGGATAGGCAATCCATAGATACATTATCCATTTTTTTAGCGCCTATGTCAACATAAGATTGCCGCACAGCGGAAAAATAGGCGCAAAGCTGGGAGATATTGCCGCAAATGGGCGGAATTGCCATGAGGCCCTTCACCCGGATCCCCGGCAGGGTGCGGATCTCATCCACACACTCCAGCAACGCCTCCGGCAGAACGCCTCCTTTGCTTTCTTCCCGGCCAATGTTTACCTCCACCAGCACGTCCATGGCGGTGTTGTCCCGCTGGCAAAGGCGGGAGATCTCTTTTGCCAACTTTACGCTGCCCACAGACTGGATGCAGCTGACTTTGCCCATCAGGTACTTCACCTTGTTGGTTTGCAGCTGGCCGATAAACTGGATATCACACCGCTCTTTGTGCAGGCCGTCATACTTATCTAAAAGCTCCTGGACGCGGTTTTCACCTATGCAGGCAAGCCCCTTCTCAATGGCATGGTTGACCACCTCGAGAGGCACCGTCTTGGTGGCAGCCAGCAACGTGATATCCTGGGCGCTGCGGCCGGATTTCTCCGCGGCCCGGGCAATCTCCTCCAAAATGCGGGGGTAATTTTCATCAAAAATTTGGAACCGCTCATTCCATGATTTTTCCATCGTAAAGATCCGTCCCTTCTACCACGACTTGGTCGTACAGCTGGATGGTGGAACTTGTCACCAGCATCTCTTGTTCCGACGAGGAAAGCTCTGTTTTGCAAATGGCGTAGCCGTTTACAGAGTGGTCGGAAAACACCTGGACAAACTGGAGCTTTCCCCCATAGAGCACATACACGCCCTTGACATTCTCTTGCACGTTTGTGACCGTGTTCCCGTCCTCATCGGTGGTGGTGTATTCCACATCCTCAAAATGGATGGCCTGTTCATTGACCAGCACGCCGGAATAAGTGGCCACTGTCACTTGGATAGCCTCGTTGCGAACGGCGGCAATGTCCGAGTCCATGTAGGAACACCGGAAAACCACCACGGTGTTGCCGCTCTCCTCATCCCGGTTTTTTGCCACCACTTCCGCAGGGATCTGCTCGGTACTGGCAAAGGGGATATCCAAGTATACCTGGGTCACATCCTCAAAGCGGACGATCTCATTTTCGTCAAATATGCAAGCCACATACCAATTAAAATCGCCGCAGATCTTTCCCACCGCCCCCAGGTTCTCTCCTGGCTTTGCCAGAAGCTCTTCCACCTGGGGGACCGTAAGATGTTCCACCTCTTTCATATCCACCGCGTTTTCCAAGCCGTCCGCTGTGCTGATAAAATACCCGGCTTCCGGTGCCTCAATAGTCCCAATGGAAGCGCCGCCCTGGCTATCCAAAGCATCCTTCTGGCTTTGCAGCTGGCTGATCCGCTGGGCTAGATCCTCCGGGCTCTCCTCGCCGGTAATCAGCCGGCGGCGGGTCAAGGCGCTGAGGAGGGTCTCCTTCCAAGAAGCCAAATTGGAAAAATCATTCTGGTTGACCCCTTGGGCAACGTCCTCAATGGCGGAATAGATCTGCCCGCTGAGCAGGGAGGGATTGGCCACAAAGTAATCTGCCGGCTGGGCCAAGGCCTCCAAGCTTTCGATCTCTTTTTCCAAGCGTTCCTTTTCCCGTTGGGCAGAGGCATCGTTCTCGGTGGAAAAGACATCCGCAATCACACCGCCTTTGGCCACCCGTGTGCCGTCCGCCACACGGTAACTCAGCACCCCGGACACAGTTTCATCGATCACCGTTTCCTTGCGGATCACAAAGCCTTCCGTTTGCAGCACATCCGACACCTGCCCATACATGGCGGTTTCTGTTTGGAAAGCGTGGTGGGTGACCTGGAACACTTGATATCCCACATAAAGCAGCACCAGGACGGCCAAAATCACAGCACCTATGGTGCGTATCTTTTTACTGTTCACACGCCACGCCTCCTTTCCAAACGCCCCACTGCCCTAACAGCTGCAAGCTTGCCTGAAGCAGCTCCTCTTTTGTGGGATAATCGTCAATGTACAAAAACGCCGTCTGCTCTTCCCGTTTGAACCAGGTGATCTGCCGTTTGGCATAGCGGCGGCTCTCCCGTTTGATATTCTCCAATGCTTCTTCCAAGGGAACTTCCCCGCGGAAATAGGGGAACAACTCCTTGTAGCCGATGGCCTGGGCCGCTGTGGGGATGTTCCCTGCCTCTTGGCATCGTTGGAAGAAGCCGTGAGCCTCCTCTAAAAGCCCCTGCTCCACCATCCGGTCTACCCGCAAGCCGATGCGGCGGTAGAGGGTTTCCCGGTCCCGGTAGCACAGGCAGAGCATCCCGTACCGGTAAGGGGACTGGGCTGTTTGAGAACGCTCCGCTTGGGCGGAAAATGGTTCCTTGCAAAGCTCCATGTATTCCAGCGCCCGGATCACGCGTTTCAGGTTGTTGGGGTGGATTTCCCCGGCCGCTTTGGGATCCAGCCGCTGCAAGCGTTCATAGAGGGCTTGGGGCCCCTGCTCCTGGGCCTCTTGGAAAAGCCGTTGACGCACCCCCTCGTCCCGTCCATTCTCCTCAAAAGAAAAGCCCCGCAAAAGGCTCCTGGCATAAAGGCCGGTCCCGCCCACCAAAATGGGCAGTTTCCCCCGGCTGTGGATCTCCCGGATGGTCTTTCCAGCCAGTCCCACATAATCCGAAACACTGAAAGGCTGCTCTACCTCTAAAAAGCCGATCAAGTGGTGGGGCGCCGCGGCCAGCTCCTGGGGAGTGGGCTGTGCCGTGCCGATGGGAAGGCCCTGGTAGATCTGCATGGAATCGCAGGAAACGATCTCCCCACCCACCCGGCGGCAAAGTTCGATACCCAATTCTGTTTTACCGGTGGCAGTGGGCCCCACAACCGCTGCCACCGGCAACTTTTCAAGCCCACCCATGGTTACACCCGGCCAAACTGCCGTTCTACATCACGGCGGCGAAGAAGGATGTACACCGGGCGTCCATGGGGGCAATAGCGCACATCCGGATTTTCCTCCAGCTCCCGGGCCAAGGAGATCATCTCCTCCCGGGTGATGGAATCCCCGGCCTTCATGGCAGCCCGGCAGGCTACGTTGTGGTATACCCAATCCAGGTGTTCCGTAGTCATGCGGTTTTTCATAGACGCTAAGTAGCCGGCAATCTCCATCACAGACTCCGCCGCATCTTGGCCGTTCAAAAGCAGCGGCGCAGACCGCACCAGGACAGTGCCCGCGCCGAAATCCTCCACCTCAAACCCGGCCTGGGAGAAATCTTCCAAATGGCTCAGCACCGCGGAATACTCGTCTTTATCCAAAGTGACGGTGACCGGCTCCAGAAGGGTCTGGGCTTCCCCACCGGCATTTTCCCGCTTCAGGCGCTCGTAAAGCAAGCGCTCGTGGGCAGCGTGCTTGTCAATGAACATCAGTTCCTCTTGGCTGTATTCCACGATGAGATAGGTGCCGAACGCCTCCCCGATCACCCGGGAGTGGAACTCCCGAAGGGGCGCTTTCGGCACCGGCGCAGTGGGCGCCTCTTCCACAGGAAGGGGCGGTGCCTCCGGCGTTTCAGCGAGGATGGGTTCCGCCTGCGGCTGAGAGGGTGTTTCCAAGACCCGCAAGACAGGGGTATTTGGCTCCGGCTGCGGGGCGGCATCCAGAACACGTTCCAAATATCCGGAAAATCCGGAAAAATCCTTGGCCGGAACAGCGCTGTCCCGCAGTATCACCGGCCCCGTGGAAGGCTCAGACGGACGCTCCTGTGGCCGGATCGCCCGAGGGGAAGCTGCCGGGTCAACCAGCGGTTGGGATGCAGATGGTTTCGCCGGCTGTGAAGATCGCTGAGGGGGCAGTTCCATACGCAGTTGTTCCTTGCGCTCCAACACCGGGGCATAGGGGTTCACCTGGGGCTGCTTCCATTCCATGACTTTCGGCTTATCCCCAGCGTGGAGGGCAGATTTCACCCCGTGGTACACCGCGTCGAAAATAGGACGTTCATTGACAAAGCGCACTTCCAATTTTGCCGGGTGGACATTCACATCTACAGCGCTGAAGGAAAGGTGCATATGCAGCACGCAGGCGGGGAACTTCCCCACCATGATGGAGCCTTTATAGGCCTCTTCCAAAGCAGCCATTGCTGTGCGGCTGCGGATATACCGGCCGTTGATAAAAAAGTTCTGCATACTCCGGTTGGGGCGGCTGGAGGTGGGGGCGCTGATGTAACCTTGCACCTTCACATGGCCCAGTTCGTAGTTGACCGGGATCAGGGCGGAGGAAAACTCCCGGCCATACACCGCATAGATAGTGGAGGAAAGCTTGCCGTCCCCCGGGGTGTGCAGCTGTTCCTTGCCGTCCCGGATGAACCGCACGGAAATCTCCGGATGGGACAGGGCCAACTTATCCAGGATGCCCGCCACAGAGTTACCTTCGGTGGAATCTTTCTTCAAAAACTTCATCCGGGCGGGGGTGTTGTAAAACAGGTCCCGCACCAGGATGGTGGTGCCCTCCGGGCAGCCTGCCTCTTCCAAGGTAGGCTCTTCCCCTCCGCCGCAGGTATAGCGCACCCCGGCGACAGCCCCTGCCGTGCGGGTGAGCAGCTCCACGTGAGCCACAGCGGAGATAGAGGCCAAAGCCTCCCCACGGAACCCCAGGGTGGCAATGGAATTCAAGTCGTCCTCCTGGTTCACCTTGCTGGTGGCATGACGCAAAAAGGCGGTGGGCACATCCTCTGCAGCGATGCCGCAGCCGTTATCCGTCACCCGCATAAAGGCGATGCCGCCCCGGCGGATCTCCACTGTGATGACCGTGGCGCCGGCGTCCACTGCGTTTTCCACCAGCTCTTTAATTACAGAAGAGGGCCGGTCTACCACTTCCCCGGCGGCGATCAGTTCCGCCACCTGTTTTTCAAGTACTCGGATCTTCGGCATTGTCCCGCCTCCTTTCCTGTCCTATCATTTTAACATACTGCAAAGCTCAAACAGGGTGTTCATACACTGAATGGGCGTCAGGGCGTTCACGTCCAGGCTGCGGAGCTTTTGCAGCACTTCCCCGTCCACAGAGGCCATGGTCAGTTGGATGGGTTCTTCGGAAAAACGATGGTGGGAGGTCCGCTTGTCCTCGCCCCCGTTTTGTTCCAGTTCCGCCAGCACCTGCTTGGCCCGCTTGATCACCTTGTCCGGCACCCCGGCCAGCTTTGCCACCTCAATGCCAAAGCTGTCATCGGCCCCGCCCCGGACGATCCGCCGCAGGAAGGTGATGTCATCCCCCCGCTTCTTCACAGCGATATTAAAGTTCTTCACCCCGGGCAGGATGTCCTCCATGGCGGTAAGTTCATGGTAGTGGGTGGCAAACAGGGTCTTGGCGCCCACCAGCTTTTTGTCGTGGACATATTCCAGCACCGCCCGGGCAATGCTCATACCGTCAAAGGTGGAGGTGCCGCGGCCGATCTCGTCAAACACGATGAGGCTGTCTTTGGTGGCGTTCTTTAAGATGTCGGCCACCTCGGCCATTTCGATCATAAAGGTGGACTGTCCGGCGGAAAGGTCGTCAGAAGCACCCACCCGGGTGAAAATGGCGTCCACAATGCCCACTTCCGCCACTGCCGCAGGGACAAAGCAGCCGATCTGCGCCATGATGGTGATGATGGCGATCTGCCGCATATAGGTGGACTTGCCCGCCATATTGGGGCCGGTGATGATGGCCACCCGGTTGTCGTTCATGTCCATGTCCACGTCGTTGGGGACAAAGGGCGTATCGTGGAGCAGCGCCTCTACCACAGGGTGACGGCTGTCTTTCAGATAGAGTTTCCCGCTGAGATTGATCACAGGCCGGGTGTAGTCGTTTTTCACCGACACCACCGCAAAAGAACACAGCACATCCAGCACTGCCACCGCTTTTGCGGAAGTCTGCACCCGGGGAAGCTGCGCAGCCACATACTGCCGCAGCTCCTCAAACAGCTTGGATTCCAAGGCAATGGACTTGTCGTGGGCGCCCAAGATGCGGTTTTCCAAGTCTTTCAGCTCCTGGGTAATGTAGCGCTCCCCGCCCGTCAGGGTCTGCTTGCGGATGTAGTCCTCCGGCACCTGGTTTTTGTAGCTGTTGGACACCTCTATGTAGTAGCCGAACACACGGTTATACCCTGTTTTCAGCTTGGGGATGCCGGTCCGTTCCCGCTCCCGGGCTTCCACTGCGGCAATCAGCTCCCGGCCGCCGTTCATGTCCCGCTTGACCTCGTCCAGCTCTGCGTTGTAGCCTTCCCGGATGATGCCGCCCTCCCGGATGGTAAAGGGCGGGTCGTCCACAATGGCGGAATCGATCCGCTGGGCCAAGTCCCCCAGGCCATCGATGTCCTGGTTGATCTTTTGCAAAAGGGTGGCCTGGCAGGGAGCCAGCGCCTGCTTCAAACCCGGAAGCCGTTTCAACGCCGTAGAGAGGGAACGCAGCTCCCGCCCGTTGGCAGAACCGTAGACGATGCGGGTCATGATGCGCTCCAAGTCGTAAATGCCGGTAAGCTGCTCGGTGAGCTCATCCAACATTTGAGGGTTGTCAAACAGCTCCGCCACAGCGTTTTGCCGCCGGGTGATCCTGGCAGGGCTCAAGAGAGGCTGCTCCAGCCAGGTCTTGATCAGACGCTTGCCCATGGCCGTTTTCGTCCGGTCCAGCACCCAGAGGAGTGAGCCCTTTTTCTCCTTGTTGCGCAGGGTTTCGGTCAGCTCCAGGTTCCGCCGGGCGTTGATATCCAGCCCCATCACACCGGCGTCGGCGCCGATATCCACCTCATTCATCCGCTCCAAGCCAGTGATCTGGGTGCGGGAAAGGTAATCGAACAGCGCGCCCAAAGCCTTCACAGCCAAGGGCTTGTCCGAAAGCTCCAACTGGGCAAGGCTCTTCCCGCCAAATTGGCGGCAAACCGCCTGCTGGGAGCCTTCCAAATCGTCGTACAAGGATGGATCCTGGCACTCCACCGCGGCGTGGAGCTTGTCCCGGATGAAATCGGCCAGGCCGGAAAAGCTGAGGGCCTGGGGGTTCAGCAGGATCTCACTGGGGCTGTAACGGGCCAGCCGGTCCTCCAAAATGTGAAGGAGGGTTTCCACATCCTGGGCTAGGACCTGGTCGGCGGTCAGGTCGCCGGTGGAGATATCCCCGAAGCAAAGGCCCAGCCCTCCCTCCTCATAGCAGACCGAGCAAAGGAAGTTGTTGCGGGTTTCATCCAGCATACTGTTTTCCAGCACCGTACCGGGGGTGATCACCCGGATCACATCCCGCTTGACAAGGCCTTTTGCCAGTTTGGGATCCTCCATCTGCTCACAGATGGCCACTTTATAGCCCTTTGCCACCAGCTTGGCGATATAGCTTTCCGCGCTGTGGAACGGGACTCCGCACATGGGGGCACGCTCTTCCTGGCCGCACTCCCGGCCGGTGAGGGTGAGCTCCAACTCCCGGGATACGGTCTTGGCGTCGTTAAAGAACATCTCGTAAAAATCGCCAAGGCGAAAGAAAAGTATCGTGTTAGGATACTTTTCCTTCATTTCAAAGTATTGTTTCATCATTGGGGAGTAATCCGCCATCTGTTTCAACCAGCCCTTTCCATTCCCAAGGTGCCCGAGTGCCCGCCGCTCTCTTACAAATCCTTAGTGGCAGCCGGCACAGCTGGAGCAGTTGCCGCCGCAGGAAGCAGCGTCGTAATCGCAGGTTTCCGGGTCTTCGCCGTCGGCGCACAGGCTGAGGATGCCGGTCATCCGCTGCAGGAGGGCGTCAAACTCGTTTTTCGCGTCATTGTAGCGGAGCATATGCTCGTTTTCCATGATCTTCTGGTACACCCCGCGGAACTCCTCATTCAGCCGCTGGAGGGTTTCCTCGTTGCGGTCGTCCTTCTGAGCCTCGTTGGAAATGGCCATGCGCTTCAAGTTGAACTCGCCAATGGCCTCCTGCAAAGCTTGATCCTCATCGCTGGCTTGCCGGGCAGACATCATGGCAATGTAACGCTCGTCGTTTTGCAGGGCACGGCCCAGTTCTCTTGTCATTTCAATGATATCCATTGTTTTTTCCTCCAGTTGAATTGAATTTAAATAGTTTGTAAAGCCGCATTGCATTTAGCGCTTCTTTTTTAAATGAAACCGAATAGCCAGTTTCCCGGCAATTCCCAGCAGGAGCACACAGGCAAGCACGATCCCTGGAACCAGCAATTGGGTATACCAGGGCGCCGACCAGGAGGCGTACAGTTCCGGGCGGGCGTGAAAATCCCAAGCGAGGTACAGCCCGTGGCCCAAAAACGCGCCGGTAAAAGCCGCCATGCCAATGGTGAGGAGTTGATTCAGGCGTTTCATAAAGGTTCCCCTTTTCTTTTGCCGGGAAGGCTCACTGTACCAGCTCGCCAAAAAGCATCCAGCTTCGGGCGCTGGTGACGTTCACCGTGACATATTCCCCGATCAGGCCGTCCTCCCCGGGGAACTCAATGATCACGCTGGAATTGGTCCGTCCAGAAAGCAGCCCGGATTTCTCGTTGCGCTCCTCCACCAGGACGCGCTCTGTGGTGCCCACCATCTTCTGACACCGGGCGGCGGCCACCTCTTCCTGGACCTTCAGAAGCTCCGCAAACCACCGGGTCTTCTCCTCATGGGAAACCGGATCCGGCATTTTCGCAGCCTTGGTCCCCTGGCGCGGGGAATAGATAAAGGTGAACAGGGAGGTAAACTCCACTTCCCGGATCAGGGAAAGGGTGTCTTGGAACTCCTCATAAGTTTCCCCTGGGAAACCCACGATCACGTCGGAGGTAAAGCTCACGTCCGGCATAACGCTTCTGGCATAGCGGATCAGGGATAAGTACTGCTCCCGGTCATAGTGGCGGTTCATCTCTTTCAAGACCCGGTCGTTCCCCGACTGGAAAGGCAGATGGATGTAATGAGGGATGTGCTGGCTTTGGGCCATCACATCAAACAGCTCTTTGCTGGCATCTTTCGGATGGGAGGTCATGAACCGGATGCGGTAGTCCCCGGGGATCTGGTCAATCCGGCGGAGAAGTTCCGCGAAGTTCACCTTCTCCTCCAGCCCCTTGCCATAGGAGTTGACATTCTGCCCCAGCAAGGTGATCTCCTTGTAGCCGGCTTCGATGAGTTCCCGGCACTCCTTGACGATCTCATCGGGGCGGCGGCTCTTTTCCCTGCCCCGCACATAGGGCACGATGCAGTAAGAGCAGAAATTGTCACACCCCAGCATCACGGTGACCCAGGCCCGGGACTTGCCGTCCCGGCGGGTGGGGATGCCTTCCAGCACCTCTTCCCCTTCGTGCCCCCGCAGGAACACCCGTTTGGAGTCGGTGATGGTGGTGTAAAGCATCTCCGGCAGCCGGTGGATCACGTGGGTGCCAAAAACGATATTCACAAAGGGATAGCTTTTCTTAAAGCGTTCGGCCACGTGTTCCTGCTCGGTCATGCAGCCGCACACCGCGATGATGGTAGCAGGATGGCGGCGCTTGATGTTTTTCAAGGCTCCCACATTGCCGAACACGCGGTCTTCCGCGTGTTCCCGTACAGCGCAGGTGTTGAACAAGATAAAATCAGCGTCCTCCGGGGACTCCGCGAAGGAAAAGCCCATCTCACTGAGCAGTCCCTTGATCTTCTCCCCGTCGGCCACGTTTTGCTGGCAGCCATAGGTGCGCACATAAGCCATGGGGACAGGCCCTCTGGCCCGGACCTTCATCATCTCCGCCACATCGGACATATACAGTTTTTGGCGGGACAATTCCTCCCGCGCCAGCAGGTTTTCCAAAGGCCACACTCCTTTAAAAGAATACAGGATGTACCCCGTTCCCACAAACAGGTACAACCTGTTGATTAGTATAGCACATTCCGGGGAAAACTGCAAGGAAAACGGGGCAGGCGTTTTTTCCCTGGGATCCCTTCTAAATGGGAAAAGCCATCCTCCAAGAGGACGGCTTTTCCCAGCTGGGATTCAATTGTTCCCACTGGGGATATAGGGGATCAGGGATTGGGCCACATTGGGCACTGGCATGGTTTGCAGCCAAATCCGGCCCGGGCCGGTCAGCAGTGTGTTAAAAAAGCCTTCTCCTCCCAAAAACTTATTTTTGACGCCGGCTACTTGACGGATATCCACGGAAACAGTGGGTTCATAGCCAGCAACATTGCCGGTATCCACCACGATTTGCTGACCGGGCGCCAGCTGATACTCCACCAATTCGCCATCGATCTCTACAAAAGCCATCCCCTGGCCGGAAAGGCGCTGCATAATAAAGCCTTCGCCGCCTAAGAAACCGGCTCCCAGCTTTTTTTGAAATTCAACGTGCAACTCCACACCCGTTTCCGACGCCAAAAAAGAACGTTTTTGCAAAACCATCTCTTTCCCAGGCCCCACCTCCAATGGCAAGATCTTTCCGGGAAAGCTGGAACCAAACGCGATCATGCCCTGGCCCCCCACCGCCGTATAGACGTTTTGAAACATACTTTCCCCTGAAACAGCTTTGGAAAACATCTTTCTCAAGCCGCCCCCTGTGGTCTCCATCCGAATGTTGGGGGATTGCCATACCATAGAGCCTCGCTCAGTGACCATTTGCTCCCCGCTTTCCAACGTGCACACAACCACTGGGAACACCCCGCCCTTCACTTCGTAGCGCATCATCGAGCCCTCCTTTTCCTTGATCCAGCTCACCCTGCCCTGGCGGGCAGGGAAAACAATTTTGGTATCCAGTATAACGCAAGGGATTTTATCCGTCAAGGAATCCCGCAAGAGTTCCGTGCACAGCCCCGCATTGTGTGGACTAATCCCTATCCACGGCCTTTATGGTTCTGCAAGCGCCAGAAACATCTCATGATCGGCCCCCGTGACAATTGTGAATTTTTTGTATATAAGCCAGAATCTGCTTGACTTTTGCAACTGGGAAAATTAAACTTGTACCATACAAAAATCAATAATCAAGATTGAGAGGTAGCCGCATGAAAAACCGGAACCGTTTTCCCCTTACAAAATCTGAATTGGCACTGATGGAAGTCCTGTGGGACGCAGACCGGCCTCTTGGGCGGCCGGAAATTTTAGCCGCGGCCGTTTCAGAAACTGGGGAACCGCTGTTCGCGGTCAATTCCTTCCACTTGCTCATCAACGACCTGATTGCCAAAGACTACATTGTGGTGGTAGGGGGCCAAGGCAAAGAAAAGAATTACGCCCGGCGCTATGCTCCCACGGTGACTCGCAATGAGCATTTCGCTTTGCAGATTACCTCTTCCGATAAATTCACCCCGGAGGACATTCCTTCTATTGTGTTCTCCTTGATTCATTACGCCCGCGTGGAGGATGTTCCTGGGCTTTTGCAAGAGATTGAAAAAGTTGTCACGCGCAGGTTGGGAACCTCCGCAAAATAAGCATGAAACGCAAAAAAGGTGTTCCAGGATTTCCGGAACACCTTTTTTCTATGTTCAGCTCTATACTGCCGCACACCCCGTGAGGGGGAAACTCTTCATTAAAACTCTACCTTAGTGCCTCCAGGCTGCCGGACAGAAAGCGTGTAGCAAGCGCCTTCCCCGAACACTTTTTCTATGGCGGCGCGGTACTCGTCCAGCATGGAGAATGGAACGTACGCCTGGATAGTGCCGGCAAAACCGCCGCCGTGGACGCGCCAAGCGCCTTTTCCAGCCAACAGTTTCTCCGTCAAGGCCAGCGCCAGAGTCAAACCCTGCTCCTGGGGGTTGACCACGGCAAATACATTTTGCAGCCGCTGCAAAGAGGAACGTCCCGAGGCCAGGACCATCTCCTGGAAACCGGCAAAATCACCAGCCCGAAGAGCCTTTGCCTCCTCTGCCGCCAGGCGGTCATCGTCAAAGAAATGCATGGCGCGCAGCACAGCCCGGTCACCGGTCTGCTTGCGGATTTCGCCGATCTGCTCATAAAACTCTTTCTCATCCACATCCCGCAGGAACTGTTTTCCGAAATACCCGGCTACCTGCTTCATTTCAGCAGGGATGGCGGCGTATTCGTCGGTCAGGTCCGCATGGTTGCCGCCGGTATCCACCACACAAAGGGCATACCCCTGGGCAGAGATATCAAAGTCCACCTTTTCAATGATGGGATTTTCCGGGTCGTTGAAGTCGATGGAGGTAAAGCCGCCCACAGAGCTGGCCATCTGGTCCAGAAGGCCGGAAGGCTTGCCAAAATACACATTCTCCGCATACTGGGCAATCTTGGCCACTGTGACAGGGTCCATCCGGTCGTCGTTGTACAGGTGGTTGAGAATGGTCACCACCAGCACCTCAAAGGCGGCCGAACTGGAAAGCCCAGAGCCCTTCAGCACCCGGGTGATGGTATAGGCTTCAAAGCCGCCCACCTGGTATCCCAGCTCCACACAGCGGGCGCAGATACCACGCAGCAGCGCAGCGGAAGTGCCTTCCTCTTTGGGGTCTAAGGCCAGGCTGCTCAGGTCTACCACGTCCATCTTGGCGTATTCAGCGGACTTTAAAGA
>URKX01000031.1 GCA_900548545.1 uncultured Oscillospiraceae bacterium | reverse complement strand
GTTAGGCACGCCGCCAGCGTTCGTCCTGAGCCAGGATCAAACTCTCTAAAATATGGTATCTAAAACTCTTTCGAGCTTTAAATCAATCTTAGAGCCTTTGTTAAGCTCATTTCGAAGCGTTAGCTTCTTAAATTACGGATTTTTAGGTTCCGTTTCCTGTAATTCCTCGAGTTAAACTCTCAGAAATCACGGGTCCTTCTTTCGTCACGTTGTTTAATTTTCAAGGTCCTCGCACTCTCGGTTTTGTTCAGCCTTTCGGCCTCTCTCTCGAGCGCTTGACTATCTTACCACATCCGGTTTCGTTTGTCAAGCACTTTTTCAAGTTTTTTCGAACCGCTTCGTTTGCCGTCAGGCACGATCACCCAGTCCGCTTTAAACTTTTGAGTTCCCTCTCGAGCGCTCAGATATTATATCATGAACGCTCTCGATTGTCAAGCACTTTTTTCAAAGATTTTCGACCTTCTGCTTCGCTCGCTTCCGCGGCTTTCCAGTCATCCTTGTTTTTTGTGCCCTCTCTCGAGTGCTCAGGTATTATATCATGCCTGTTTCCCAATGTCAACGCTTTTTTGCGATATTTTGTCTTTTTCTTCCTTATTCCCTTATCTAGTGTAGGAGGCTACTTCTTCCCACTAATTATCCCTCTTTTCTTTATGCAGTTTTTCCCTTGGATAGGATTTTATCCTGTTCGGGCAAAGTAGCTCATAGAATCACTTGTACCCGCTTATAGTGATAACGATAAAGGAGGGAAGCAAATGCGCGATGGCAATGGGAAATACCGCCCCTTGCTGGCCCTGTGGGAACTTTTTGTGGTGGTGCTGATAAACATCCTGGTATATGCCATGCTGTCTGCCGGGGGGCAATAAAAAAACGCCCCCGCAGCCGGAGGCGTTTTCCGCGACCTTATTATTAGGCAAACCGAGTTCCCCTGACAGCTGCATCAATCCTGGTCTGCCGCCATGCCGCCCACTTTGGCAATGGCGCGTTTCCGTATAAAGTAGAAACACACCGCTTCAATGAGGGCCGTGGCCACCCAGCTGAGAGGATAGGACAAAAACAGCATAAAGAAGGTGCGGTTCAGCGGGAAAACCGTATAGATCCAGATCACCCGCAGCACGCACACACCGAAGATAGACGCCGCCATGGGGGTCAGGGACGAGCCAAAGCCACGCATGGCGCCCACCAGGACATTCATAATGCCGCAGGTAAAATAAGGGGTGCACACCAGCAGCATCCGCTCCAGGCCGTAGGCAATCACCTCCGGGTCGGTGGAGTAGATACTCAGCAGGGGCCGGCCCATCCAATAGGCCCCCACTCCCAGGACAAGGCCCACCACGGTGACCAGGGCCAGGTTGTACCAGATCACCTTGGTGATGCGTTTAAACTTCTTAGCGCCGAAATTCTGGCTGGTGAAGCTGAGGGTGGACTGGGTGAAGGCATCCATGGCAGTCCAGACAAAGCCCTCGATGTTGCCCCCGGCCGTGGAGCCTGCCATGGCAATGGAACCGAAGGAATTGATGGAGGACTGGATGAGCACGTTGGAGATGGAGAAGGTGGCGCTTTGGATGCCGGCAGGCACGCCGATCTTCACCATTTGCAGCAGCTTGTGCTTATACACCCGCAGGGACTTCAGATCCACCCGGTACACGGCGTCGGACCTCACCAGGCACAGCAGCACCAGCCCGGCGGAGATGCACTGGGAGATCACCGTGGCGATGGCCACACCGGCCACCCCCAGATGGAAGACAATGACCAGGAACAGGTTCAAAACCACGTTGACCACCCCGGCGATGAACAGGAAGTACAGGGGCCGCTGGGTATCCCCCACCGCCCGGAGGATGGCCGACCCGAAGTTGTACAGCATACCTGCGGGCATACCCACAAAATAAATGCGCATATACAGCACCGATTGGTCGATGACGTCGGCGGGGGTACCCATCCACTCCAGCAGGGGGCGTGACAGGCCGATCCCCAGGAAGATCAGCGCCACGCCGCTGAGCAGGCCCACCAGAACCGAGGTATGTACGGTTTCGGACAGGTCCTTTTGGTCGCTGCCGCCATAATACCGGGCCACCAGCACGTTGACGCCAATGGAGAGCCCGATAAACAAGTTGACAATCAGCTGGATCAAGGCGCTGGTGGAACCCACCGCCGCCAAAGCCTGGCTGCCTGCAAAGCGCCCCGCCACGATGATGTCCGCCGCGTTGAACAGCAGCTGCAAAATGCCCGAAAGGGCCAAAGGGATGGCGAACAGGATGGTTTTGCTCACCAGGGGGCCGTTGGTCATATCCATCTCATAAGAGCTCCGGCGGGCGCCGGGGCCAAAGGGGAGTTTCACTGTGTCCCAACCTCCAAATCCATTTTCCCGAAAAGCAGGGGGCGTGTGATAGGACCGCCCCCTTCCGTTTTTTTTTAGAGTTGATAAAATGCCGCCATGGGCCTCTCAGGCGCTCTCCTGGGCCTGCGCGCGCTGTTTTTGCCGCAGGTGCCGGAACACCAGGAAGAAGCACAGGACGTCGCACAGGGCCGCCAAGCCCCAGGTGATGGGGTACGAGGCGTACAGGGATTCCAAGCTGTGCCACACCCGGAAGATGGTGAAGATCCACACCACCCGGAAGCCGCACACGAACCCAATGGTGATGCCCATGGGGATGAAGGAGTACCCCATGCCCCGCAGGGTGCCTACCAAAACGCCCATCCAGCCGCCGATAAATTGCAGAACGCAGCAAATCGCCATGCGCTTCATGCCAAAGGCGATGACCTCGGCTTCGGTGGAATAGATGCCCAGCAGCTGGTTCCCCAGCAAAAAGGCGCCCACGCCTAAGGCCAGCCCTGTGGCGGTGACCAGTGCCAGGCATAGGGCCAAGATCTTTTTCACCCGCCCGGTTTTACCGGCGCCCAGGTTCTGGCCGGAAAAGCTCAGGGCAGCCTGGGAAAAGGCGTCCATAGCGGTGGACACAAACCCTTCTATATTGGAGGCCGCGGTGTTTCCCGCCATGGCCACTGCTCCAAAGGAATTGATAGAGCTTTGGATCAGCACGTTGGAGATGGCGAACGAACAGCCCTGGATGCCCGCGGGCAGGCCGATCTTTACCATGCCCCGCAGCTTTTTAGGATGGACGCGCAGCCGCTTTAAGTCCACCCGGTAGGGGGCGTCAGACTTCACCAGGCACAGCAGCACCAGCCCGGCGGAGATGCACTGGGAGATCACCGTGGCGATGGCCACACCGGCCACGTCCAGGTGGAACACGATCACCAAAAACAGGTTCAAGATCACGTTGACAATGCCGGACAAGGTCAAAAAGTACAAGGGCCGCTGGGTGTCCCCCACCGCCCGCAGGACAGCCGCGCCGAAGTTATACAGCATACTGGCGGGCATCCCCAGGAAATAGATGCGCATATACAGGCAGGCTTGGGGCAGCACCTCTTCCGGGGTGCCCATCAGCTCCAGCAGCGGCGCCGCCAGGGAGACGCCCACCACCAGCAGGAACGCCCCAAACACCAGGCTGGACGCCACCGAGGTGTGGACCGTTTCCTGCAGGTCGCTCTGCTTCCCAGCGCCGTAATACTGGGCCACCAGCACATTGGTGCCCACAGAGAGGCCAATGAACAGGTTGACGATCAAGTTGATCAGCGCGCTGGTGGAGCCCACCGCCGCCAGCGCCTGGCTGCCGGAAAACCGCCCCACCACAATGATGTCGGCGGCGTTGAACAACAGCTGCAAAATGCCGGAAATGGCCAGGGGGATGGCGAACCGGACGATCTTCCCCAACAGGGGGCCGTGGGTCATGTCGATCTCAAAGGAGCGGCCCCGCCCCTTCAGCTTCGCAAGTAGGTTCAAAATAGATATTACACTCCCTTAACAGTAGACAGCCCAGGGGAAGCTTGCTCCCCCGGGGCCGATTGGATAAAACGGGCGCGCGGCCCCAGAAAGGCCGTGTTCTGTTGCGGTGCTTCTCAATAACCCAGGTCTTCCCCCACCAGCACCACGCGGATGCGGTCGGTACGCTGATATCCCGTGACCACATACTGGCAGCACATCCGCCGCTCGGAAGCGCAGCCGGAAGTCATGCCGCCGTCGCAGGAGGCGCATCTCCCTATGCGGGAACAGGGCGTGCGTGTCTCCAGGCGGACGCCGTTGGCCGGGGCCGCCATGCATTTCACCCGGGCGATGGCCTCGTCCAAGTTGCGCACCAGCTTGTTGATGCCAGCCACCACAATGACCCGTTTGGGCCCGAAGATCAGCGCTGCCACCCGGTTGCCGTTGCCGTCCACATTGTACAGCTCCCCGTCCTCGGTGATGGCGTTGGCGCTCATCAGGAACACATCCGCCCCAAACGTCTTGCGGTAGACCTCCTCCGGGTCCATGGCCTGCCGGTCCAAAAACTCATAGGCGCCGCTTTTCAGCAGGTCCATCACGCCGGTTTCCGCCAGCGTCATAGAGCCGCCGCAGGTGACCACATCCCCGGGCCGGAGCATACTCTCCACCGTTTTCACGGCTTCCTCCCGGTTGGGCACATACACCGCCGGGATGCGGTTTTTGGCCAGCGCCTTCAACGTGCGCTCCACCCGGGCCTGCCATACAAATCCCTTGTTCTGATCCAAGGTAATTCCTCCTCCCCCATGGTTTTCAATTGCTTGTACGGACATGGATATTCTAACGCGATACTGTGCTAAAATCAAGGGGCGGCAAGCAGAAAAAAACAGGCCCCGCGGTTTCCCGCGGCAGCCTGCCTGTCTGCGTCCGGCTTATTCGGCGTAGAAGCTGGTGAACAGCCCCGTCACCCGCTCTTTCTGGGCCGTGTTCACGGCGTCGGTGCCGGCGTCCGTGTAGATGAGCAAATACTTCCCGTCGCTGTTCAAAACGGCGGGCACCTCATTGTCCAGCATGGTAAAGGAACCTTTCTCCCGCACACTGTCCAAAACAGCCTGAGCCTGGTCCCCAAGGTTGTCCAAATCAAAAGAGTACACCTCTACCTGCACGGTGCTCTTTCCCAGGATAAACCGGAAGCGGTAGCCCCCGGTGGCGCCAATGGTTTCATAGGCCATCTCCGTGGGGTCGCCGGTCACTGCTTTGTTGGCGCTCAAATAGTCGCACAGGCCGTCAATGGTGTCCTCAAACTGGGAGTCGGCCACTTCCTTCTCCTGGATCTCCACCGGGGCGTCCTCCTGGCTGGGGGCGGTGGGGACGTCTATCCCGGAAACGGCGGACGAGGCGGAAACCGAAGAGGTTTCCAAAGTCAAACTGGGCAGCTGCTCTCCAGTGCCGCCGCAAGCGGCAAGGGTAACGGCCAAAGCTGCGGAGGCAGCCAGGGCCAGAAGTTTTTTCAGCATGGTGATTCCTCCAAAACAAATCCTGTGGAACAAGTAAAACGCCGGACCCTACGGGGAATCCGGCGCTGTTGGTGACCCGGACGAGAATCGAACTCGTGTTACCGCCGTGAAAGGGCGGTGTCTTAACCGCTTGACCACCGGGCCATATGGTAGCGGTAACTGGACTTGAACCAGTGACACTTCGGGTATGAACCGAATGCTCTAGCCAACTGAGCTATACCGCCATATCTGCGCCCCAGCCTTCACGGATGGAGCGCTACTAATTATAATCGAAGGATTCCCTTTTGTCAAGGGGGTTTTCCAGGATTTTTCCGGAAAAACCGGAAATTATTCCCAGATCCTGTCATCCATTAGGAATGGATGGAATAGTTGGGGGCTTCCTTGGTGATCTGGATGTCGTGGGGATGGCTCTCCTTCAAACCAGCGCCGGTGATCTTCACAAACTGCGCCTTCTCGTGGAGCTCCTCAATGGTGGCACAGCCAGTGTAGCCCATGCCTGCCCGCAGGCCGCCCACCATCTGGTAGATGGTGTCCGCCAGGGGCCCCTTGTAAGGCACCCGGCCTTCCACGCCTTCGGGAACATATTTCCTGTTGCTGCCCTGGAAATAGCGGTCGCTGCTGCCCTTGCCCATGGCTCCCAAGCTTCCCATGCCGCGGTACACCTTGAACTGGCGTCCCTGGTACAGCTCGTACTCGCCAGGGGCCTCTTTGCAGCCGGCCACCATGCTGCCCAGCATGACCACGTTGGCGCCGGCGGCCAGGGCTTTCACAATGTCGCCGCTGTACTTGATGCCGCCGTCAGCAATGACGGGGATGCCGTACTTGGCAGCTTCCTGGGCGGCGTCAAACACGGCGGTGATCTGGGGCACGCCAATACCGGCCACCACGCGGGTGGTGCAGATGGAACCAGGGCCGATCCCCACTTTCACGCAGTCTGCGCCGGCTTCGATCAGGGCCTTGGTTCCCTCGGCGGTGGCCACGTTGCCGGCAATCACCTGCAGGTCGGGATAGTGCTTCTTCACCAGGCTCACAGCGCCCAGCACACCGCTGTTGTGGCCGTGGGCGGAATCCAGCACCACCACGTCCACCTGGGCCTCTACCAGGGCGGCCACACGGTCCAGCACGTCCTTGGTGGCGCCAATGGCGGCGCCGCACAGCAGGCGACCGCCGGCGTCCCTGGCGGAGTTGGGGTACTGCACAGCCTTTTCAATATCCTTGATGGTGATCAGCCCCTTCAGGTGCATCTCCTGATCCACCAGGGGGAGCTTTTCAATGCGGTGACGCCGCAGGATCTCCTGGGCCTCTTTGAGTGTGGTGCCCACCGGGGCGGTGACCAGGTTGTCCTTGGTCATCACGTTTTTGATGGGCTGGTCGAAATCGCTGCCCTCCATGAACCGCATATCCCGGTTGGTGATGATGCCCACCAGCACGCCGTCCTGGCAGATGGGCACGCCGGAAATTTTGAACCGGCCCATGATCTCGTCGGCTTCCTTCACCAGGTTGTCCGGCCCCAGGAAGAAGGGATTGACGATGACGCCGTTTTCCGAGCGCTTCACACGGTCCACCTGGTCGGCCTGGCGCTCGATGCTCATGTTCTTGTGGATGATGCCGATGCCGCCTTCCCGGGCAATGGCAATGGCCATGTCAGACTCGGTGACCGTGTCCATGGCAGCCGTCATGATGGGGGTGTTCAGCCGGACCTTCTTGGTCAGGTTGGTGGAGAAATCCACCTCGTTGGGCAGCACATTGGACTCAGCCGGGATCAACAGCACGTCGTCATAGGTGAGGCCTTCTTTTACAAATTTCTCATTGTATTCCATAGTACCACACTCTCTTTCTCCGCAATCTTTTTACCGCATTTATTAAGTGTTAATTATACCATCCTCCCTGCCATTTTGCAAGTTTTTTCCCCTTTTAGGGAGCCTCTTTTTATTTTGCCAAACCCATTGACAACGCCCTGGTTTTGCATTATTTTGTATCTTGTGTTTTTAACACGCCCGCATCCCTCTCACTTGGAAATGAGGTTTTTATCATGCGCTTTTCTCCCCGCCTTCCTAACGGTGGCCGCCAAGCCCTGATCCTCACCGGCGCCAACAGCCTGTTCTGGCTGGCCTGGTCTTTCAGCTCTTACCAAACTGTCTACCTGCAAGAGGTGGGGTTTTCCGCTTCCCAGCTGGGCCTGCTCAACGCCCTGACCTCCGGGGTATCCATCGCCTCTCTGGCATTTTGGGGCATGGTCAGCGACCGTATCCGCTCCCTGCGCAAGGTGCTTATCACGGTGCTGGTGGGCGGGGCTGTGCTTTTCGCGCTGATTCCCGCCATTCCCACCGGGCTGCCCAGCTCCCCCTTGCTGCTGCTCACCCTGATCCCCGTGGTGTACTTCTTCCGAGGCTCCATGTCCCCTTACGCAGAAAACCTCCTGGTGCGCAACGCCAACGAACTAAGGCTGAACTACGGCCTGCTCCGCAGCGTGGGGTCCTTCCTGTTCACCGCCGGCGGCCTGGCCATCACCGCCCTGCTGCCCCTGGTAGGGGT
Source organism: uncultured Oscillospiraceae bacterium (assembly GCA_900548545.1). GTDB lineage: Bacteria > Bacillota > Clostridia > Oscillospirales > Acutalibacteraceae > Acutalibacter. The sequence goes on along the minus strand of URKX01000031.1, from coordinate 17,999 downwards.
TCCCTCCACTTTCTGGCTCTCCGGGGTGATGATGATCCCCGTGGTGATTCTTACCCTGTTGGCCCGGGAGCCCAACGCGCAGCCAGCTCAAAGCGTCCCTAAGGAAAAGCTGGACCTTTCCCAGCTGTTCCGCAACAAATCTTATGTGGCATTCTTGGTCTTTGGCTTCCTCTTTTACATCGCCGCCAATTGCGAAGCCTCCTTCTTCCCCTATTTCATCCAAGGGGTAGGCGTGCCCACGGACCGCTATGTGGTGGTGCTCTCCTACCGGGCTTTCTTAGAGATCCCCTTTCTGCTGCTGATGGTGAAGCTGCGCAGAAGGTTCTCCCTGGGCCGTCTAGTGGTTGCCGCTGCCGTGCTCATGGCGGTGGAATGCGTCTTTTTAGGTCTTTTCGCCAACTCCCTGATGTCCATTCTCCTGTGCGCCACCTTCTTTGGACTGGGCAACGGGCTGTTTATTGGGTCTTCCCTCAACTATCTGTACGAGCTGGCCCCTTCCCATCTAAAGGCCAGCGCCCAGGCTTTTTTCTCTGCGGTGTCCTCTGTCGCGGGGATCCTGGGCAACCTGCTGGGCGGCTTGGTGTTTGACGCAATGGGGGCTAAACCCTTTTACCTCTTTGTGGCAACGCTGTATTTTCTCAGCGTGGGGGTGTTCCTCCTCACCCAGAGGCAGCCTCGAAAAAAGGCCGCCTGAGTTTTCCACAACTTTTCAAAACATTCTTGAAAACTTTTTCCGCGCAAAAAGGGACTGCCGCAAATCCGTGGCAGTCCCTTTTTCATTCTCATTTTTAAGGAAAGCTTATTTACCGGATGGCGTCCTTGCCGCCCATGTAGGGCCGCAGCGCCTCGGGGATCTTGATAGAGCCATCTGCTTGGAGGTTGTTCTCCAGGAAGGCGATCAGCATCCGGGGCGGGGCCACCACGGTGTTGTTCAAGGTGTGGGGCAGGTAGTTCTCCCCGTCCTCCCCCTTGACCCGGATCTTCAGCCGGCGGGCCTGGGCGTCGCCCAGGTTGGAGCAGGAACACACCTCGAAGTATTTTTTCTGCCGGGGGGACCAGGCCTCGATGTCGCAGGATTTCACCTTCAGGTCGGCCAGGTCGCCGGAGCAGCACTCCAGCTGGCGGACAGGGATGTCCAAAGAGCGGAACAGCTCCACAGAATAGCGCCACATCTGCTCGTACCACTTCATGGAGTCCTCGGGCTTGCACACCACGATCATTTCCTGCTTTTCAAACTGGTGGATGCGGTACACGCCCCGCTCCTCAATGCCGTGGGCGCCCTTCTCCTTGCGGAAGCAGGGGGAATAGCTGGTCAGGGTCTGGGGCAGGGAGCTCTCCGGCAGGATGGAGTCGATGAACTTGCCGATCATGGAGTGCTCGCTGGTGCCGATCAGGTACAGGTCTTCCCCTTCGATCTTGTACATCATGGCGTCCATATCGGTCTGGGACATGACGCCCTCCACCACGTTGCCGTGGATCATAAAGGGCGGGATGCAGTAGGTGAAGCCCTTGCCGATCATGAAGTCCCGGGCGTAAGCCAGCACCGCGGAGTGGAGCCGGGCAATGTCGCCCATCAGGTAGTAGAAGCCGTTGCCGCTGGTCTGCCGGGCGCTGTCCAGGTCGATGCCGCCAAAGCGCTCCATGATCTCGGTGTGGTAGGGCACCTCGAAATCCGGCACTACAGGCTCGCCAAAACGCTCTACTTCCACATTTTCGCTGTCGTCCTTGCCGATGGGCACAGAGGGGTCGATGAGGTTGGGGATGACCATCATGCGCTTGCGGATCTCGGCGGTGAGCTCGGCCTCTTTGCGCTCCATCTCCTCCAGCTCCCCGGCGATGGCCTGGACCTGCTTCTTGACCTCCTGGGCCTCGTCCTTCTTGCCCTGGCTCATCAGCTTGCCGATCTCCTTGCTGATGGTGTTGCGCTGCTGCCGCAGCTCGTCGCCCCGGCCCTTGGAGGCACGGAACTGGGCGTCCAGCGAAAGCACCTCGTCCACCAAAGGCAGCTTTTCATCCTGGAATTTCTTTTTGATGTTTTCCTTGACCAGCTCCGGATTGGAGCGGACCAGCTTGATGTCTAACATATTCTGTTCCTCCTCAGCCCCAGTGGGGCAGGTTTCTCTTGTTTTTCGGTTCCTTCTTTTAGTTCATGTGCAGGTCGTGGAGCAGGTTCTGCAAGTCCTCTTCCCCGTAAAACTCGATCTGCAAAGTGCCCTTCTTCTTGGTGCCGGCCACCTTTACCTTCCGGTTCAGGTATTCCCCCACCGCCAGCTGGGCCTCTTCAAAATACTGGTTCTTCCTGGGTTTCTGCTCCGGGGCGTCCTTCTGCTGGTTCAGCCGTTTGGCCAAAGCTTCCAGCTCACGGACGGAAGCCCCTTCTTTGGCGCGTTTGGCACCCAGGCGCATATCCTCTTCCCGTTTAAAGCTCAAAAGCGTCCGGGCGTGCCCCGCGGTGATCTCCCCGTTTTCCAGCATCTGCTGGATGTCCTCCGGCAGGTTCAGCAGCCGCAGGGCATTGGTAACGGCAGGCCGGCTTTTTCCCACCGCCTGGCTCACCTCTTCCTGGGTGAAATCCTGGGCTTCGATCAAGGTGAGGTAACCCCGGGCTTCTTCCAGGGGGGTCAGGTCCTCCCGCTGCAAGTTCTCGATCAGGGCAAACAGCATCTCCTCGGTGTCGCTCATCTCCCGGACCACCGCAGGCACCTCGGTCAGCCCCGCCATGCGGGCAGCCCGCCAGCGTCGCTCGCCTGCCACAATCCGGTATCCGCCTGTCAGCAGCGGCCGCAGCAGCAGCGGCTGGAGCACCCCGTGCTGGGAAATGGAATCCGCCAGCTCGGAGAGGGCTTCGCTGTCAAACTCTTTCCGGGGCTGGTCCCGGTTGGGTTCGATCTCGCTGATCTTCACGCTGACAGAGCCCTCGGTGCTGTCGGCTGCATTTTCGGCAAAGATAGCGTCCAAGCCTTTGCCAAGTCCACGTTTTTTCAATGGGATAGTTCCCCCTTACCCGGCTTTCACCGGTTGTTTTTGACAATTTCCTCCGCCAGCTCCCCATAGGATTGGGCCCCCCGGGAACTGCGGTCATAGTACAGCACGGGCTGGCCGAAGCCAGGGGCTTCTGAAAGCCGCACCGTGCGCGGAATGACAGTTTTAAAGACTTTCCGGGGGAAGTACTTCTTCACTTCCTCCACCACCTGCTGGGTCAGGTTCAGGCGGCCGTCGTACATGGTCAGCAGCACGCCTTCAATGTCCAACAAGGGATTGTATTGGCGCTTCACCCGGCGGACGGTGTTCATCAGCTGGGAAAGCCCTTCCAGGGCGTAATACTCGCACTGGATGGGGATCAGGATGGTGTCCGCCGCGGTGAGGGCGTTGGTGGTGATCAGCCCCAAGGAAGGGGGGCAGTCCACCAAAATGTAGTCAAAGTCCCCCCGGACAGCCCCCAAAGCGTTTTTCAGCATGGCTTCCCGGTTTTCCAAAGCGGCCAGCTCGATCTCCGCCGCGGCCAGGTCCATATGGGAGGGCAGCAGCCACAGGTTTTGAAACTCGGTTTTCACCAGGGCCTCTTTGGCCTTGGCCCCGCCGATCATCACCTCGTAGGCGCTGGTCTTGCAGGAACGCCTGTCCACCCCCACGCCGGAGGTGGAGTTGCCCTGGGGATCGGTATCGCAGAGGAGCACACGCTTGCCCTTGCCGCCCAAAGCGGCGGCCAAGTTGACAGCGGTGGTGGTTTTCCCCACACCGCCTTTCTGGTTTGCTACGGCTATGATCTTGCCCATACCCTCACCCTTCCCCTGGTTTTCGGGCGGAAAGCAGTCTTTCCGGGAGGTTCCCCGCCGGTTCCGGCGCCCTGAGAAGTATTCTACCACAAAAGCTCCTGAAAGGGAAGGGTCACGGGCCCCCGCAAAGCGGATTTCACCACTTTTTTCCCGGCCACCCCTTTGAAGTGCCACATATATCCCGGGGACGCGCGTCGGAAAACGCCAAAAAGCAAGACGGATGTTTCATGTGAAACATCCGTCTTGCTGTGGGAAATGAATAAGGGAATGGGTTAAACTTGTACTCGATGGGATTTTGGGATGCGCACCGTACACTCGATGTAGTCCTCGGTTTCGGTCTTTTCCGCCTTGGCCTGGATGCCCGCTGTCTTCATGGCGTCCACGGCGTGGTCAATGGTGTTGATGAACAGCCGGATGTCCTTGGCAATAAACCGCCGTTTTGGCTTTTCCACCTGCTCTTTGGGTTGGACTGCCGCGGCCACCAGCTCTTCGGTCTGGGCTACGTTCAAGTGACGTTCCCCCGCCTGCCGCAGGATCTTCTCCCGGGCAGCCGGGTCCTCCACCCGGAGCAAGGCCCGGGCGTGGCGCTCTGTCAGTTTGAAAGAAAGGATCTCCCGCTGCTCCTCCTGGGAAAGCCGCAGCAGCCGCAGCTTGTTGGCCAGGTACGACTGGCTGATGCCCAGTCGTTTGGCAGCCTCCTCTTGGGTGATGTGCCACTCCCCTAAAAGGCTTTGCAGCGCCGCGGCCTGCTCAAACATTTGCAGGTCCTGCCGCTGGATATTCTCCAGCAGCGCCAGCACCGCGCTGTCCTCGGGAGGGCAATCCGCCACCAGGGCCGGGATCTCCCTGAGCCCCGCCAGCTTGCAGGCCCGCAGCCTGCGCTCCCCGGCGATGAGGAAGTAAGCCCCGTTTTCACGGCGTACAGTCACCGGCTGCAACAGCCCGTTTTCCTTGATGCTTTGGGCCAGGCTTTCCAGCTCTCCTTGGTCAAAGACCTTCCGGGGCTGGGAGGGGTTGGGCAAAACGCGGCTCACCGGTAACCGGGTCAATTTTAGCTTGTCCTTAAAAAACATAACGCCGCGCCTTCCTTTCAAGAATGATTCTATCACAGGAAAGCCGCGGCATTTGTTGGAACGTGTCGCCCACTTCTTTTTTTACAGGTATTTTTTAAAGCCCTTTACCTCGTCAAACCCCAAGGCGGCATAGAACTTGTGGGCGCCGGTACGGTTGAGCCCCGAGGCCAGGATCTCGTAATGGCAGTCCCACTTTTCTTTTGCCCAGCGCTCGATCTCCTGGAACATGGCCCGGCCCACTCCCTTGCCCTGGAAGCTTTCCAGCACGGCCACGTTCTCCACCAGCAGGATAGGACGGCAGCTGTCGCAAATATCCTCAAACACCACGCCAAACAGGCTGCCGCAAATGGCGCCTGTTTCCAGGTCTTGTGCCACCAGCAGGTATTTCTGGGGGTCGGCGTCGATCTTTTTCAGCAGGCGCTTTACCGTTTCCCGTTCTCCCGGGGCGTCGCTGATCACCAGCATCACCTGGTCCAGGCCGTCCAGATCCTTTTCCTGTGCTTTCCGCAGTTTCAGCTCCATGGTTGGTTCCTCCTTATAAGGGATGTTTCAAAATGGTGCCCCCGTGGCGGGGATAGCCTTTGGGGGTAAACCGCAGCTTCTGGCAGATCACCAGGTTTCGCTCCTCCCCACCGGGCAGTGTCAGGGACAGCACTTCCGGGTCCCCGCTGCCCAGGGTATCCAGGGCGTTTTGGGCCTCTTCCAGTTCCTGCTGGGCCCCAGGGCCTTTCATGGCAACGAAAAAGCCCTTCATCTTCACCAGGGGCATACAGTACTCCGCCAGCACCGGCAGCCCGGCCACCGCCCGGGCCGTGGCCAGGTCAAAGCGCTCCCGCATGGTCTTGTCCAGGCCGGCTTCCTCCGCCCGCTTATGGACCCGGTTGGCGTTCAGCTTCAGCGCCTTGCACACCTCCCCCAGGAAGTTCAGGCGCTTCATGGTGCCGTCCAGCAGGGTCAGCTCCACGTCGGGCCGGAGGATCTTCAAGGGGATGCCCGGGAAGCCCGCTCCCGTGCCCACGTCAATGACCTTGGCCCCCTGTTTCAGCTTGTTCCAGGACAGCAGGGCCATGCTGTCCAAAAAGTGCTTCTCCACCACCTCTTCCGGTTCCGTGATGGAGGTGAGGTTCATCTTTTCGTTCCACTCCAACAGCAGCTCCATGTAGGTCTGGAACTGGCCCGCCTGCTCCTGGGTCACCTTCCAGCCCATGGCCTTTGCCTTGTCAATGAGGGTTTGCCGAATGTCTGTCATGGGTTGCCTCCTTCCCGCCGCTCCCGCTCCTTGGAGGAGAGCCAGATCAGCAGCACAGAGATGTCCGCCGGGCTGACGCCGGAAATGCGCCCCGCCTGGCCGATGTTCTCCGGCCGCACCTTGTTCAGTTTCTCCACGGCCTCCAGCCGCAGTCCATTCAGCGTGGTGTAGTCCAAGTCCTGGGGCAGACGCTTCCGCTCTAAGCGCCGGGCCTCTTCAATGTCCGCCCGCTGGCGCCTGATGTACCCCTCGTACTTCAACTCGATCTCCACGTTTTCCAGCACCGCCTCCGGGATGTCCGGCCGGCCATTGTCTACAGGAGCCAAGTCCCGGTAGGTGATCTGGGGGCGCTTTAGGAGGTCTGCCAGTTTCGCCCCGGTGGTGAGAGGGGATGTTCCACGTGAAACAAGAATGGCGTTGAGCTCCTCCGAGGGAGGCAGGGTGGTGCTGTGCACCCGTTTCAATTCCGCCTGCTTTTGGGCCTGCTTTTCCTGGAACTTCTCCCACCGCCTGTCGGGGATCAGCCCCAGCTGCCGGCCCATGGGGGTCAGGCGCTCGTCGGCGTTGTCCTGGCGCAGCACCAGCCGGTACTCGGAACGGGAGGTCATCATCCGGTAGGGGTCGGAAGCGCCCTTGGTGATCAGGTCGTCAATGAGGGTGCCCATGTAAGAGCTGGCACGGTCCAGGACAAAAGGTTCCTTCCCCTGGACTTTCAGCGCGGCGTTGACCCCCGCCACAAAGCCCTGGGCAGCGGCCTCCTCATAGCCGGAGCTGCCGTTGAACTGCCCCGCCCCGTAAAGCCCCGGCCAGTCCCGGAACTCCAAGGTAGCGGACAGCTGTAGAGGGTCGCAGCAGTCGTATTCAATGGCGTAGGCAGTGCGCATGATCTGTACGTGCTCCAGGCCGGGGATGGTGTGGTAAAAGGCCACCTGCACATCCTCCGGCAGGGAGGAGCTCATGCCCTGGAGGTACATTTCCTCGGTGCCCAGGCCGCAGGGCTCGATGAACAGCTGGTGCCGGGGCTTGTCCGGGAAGCGCACCACCTTGTCCTCAATGCTGGGGCAATACCGGGGGCCGACGCCCTCGATCTGGCCGCCGTATAGGGGGGAGCGGTGGATGTTGTCCAGGATCACCTGCTTGGTGGCGTCGTTGGTCCAGCTGACGTGGCAAACCTCCTTGTTGGTGGGAGGCTCCTCCGTGTCGTAGGAGAAGGGCACCACCGGCTCGTCCCCGTGCTGGATTTCCAGGTTGGAAAAGTCGATGGAGGACTTCAACACCCGGGCAGGGGTGCCTGTCTTAAACCGCCGCAGGGAGACTCCCAGCTGCTTCAGGGAGTCGGGGAGGAACGCTGCGGGGAACATCCCATCGGGGCCGCTCTCATAGGACACGTCCCCCACAAAGACTTTGCCGCCCAAGAACGTGCCGGTGGCGATGACCACAGCCTTCACGTGGTATTCTCCCCCCAGCCGGGAAGTGAGCACCCAGCCTCCCTCCTCCTGGGCGATGGCCACGATCTCCCCCTGCCGCAGGCAGAGGTTGGGGCAGGTTTCCAGCTTGTGTTTCATCAAGTGGGCGTACTGGGTGCGGTCGATCTGGGCCCGCAGGGAATGGACTGCCGGCCCCTTGCCCAGGTTCAGCATCCGGCTTTGGATGGTACAGGCGTCGGCGGCGCGGCCCATCTCCCCGCCCAAGGCGTCGATCTCCCGGACCAAGTGGCCTTTGGCTGTGCCGCCAATGCTGGGATTGCATGGGCAATTGCCCACGGCGTCCAAGTTGATGGTAAAGACAATGGTGGAGCAGCCCAGGCGGGCGGCGGCCAAACCGGCCTCAATCCCCGCATGGCCCGCACCGACCACCGCCACATCATAGGAACCTGCATCATAACTCATAGGAAGACCTCCAAAACGCCAAAGGCGCGTAAAAGTTTTTGATCAAACTTTTTTCAAAAAGTTTGCGGGTGCAGGGCGGCGCCCTGCAGCCTTTGTTGCCTCCAAAAGCGCAGGAAAAAGAGGAAAAATAGCCCAGTGGACGATTTTTCCTGAGAGAACCCTCGCCGGGGGTTCTCTCTAGCGGACCCGGGGTCCGCAAAGGGGTTCGAAAAACCTCCCGCGTATCACATCCAAAGCGGGCGAAGCAAGCGGCGAAGTGATACGAACTGCTACAGCTGCACTTATTTGCCCACGCAGAACTCCTCAAACACCCGGTCCACGATCTCCTCGCTGACCTGCTCCCCGGTCAGGGCGGACAGGGCATTTAAGGCATCCTCAACGCAGACAGTCACCGCGTCCAACGTCATGCCCAGAGCCATGGCCTGCTCCCCCTCCCGGAGGCTGTCCAAAGCCATTTGGGCGTCCGCCCGCTGCCGCTGGGTGAACAGCACCCCCTCCTCGGGGTGAAACTCTTTCGTGTCCAGAATTTCGGACAGTGCTTGTTCCAGTTCCTCCAACCCTTCCCCTGTGGAAGCGGAGAGGAACACGGTCTTTTCAAACCGGCGCTGGATCTCCCCCACGTCCATTTGGGTGGGCAAGTCGGTCTTGTTGACGATGGCCACCGCCGGCACCCCTTGCAGGGTGTCCATCAGCTCCCAGTCCTCTTTTTCCAAAGACTGGGAGGAGTCGAACACAGCCAGCACCAGCTGGGCGCTTTCCAGCCGCCGTTTGGCCGCCTGGACCCCAATGCTCTCCACCGGGTCGTCGGTGTCTCGGATGCCCGCGGTGTCCGCCAGCCGCAGGGGCACCCCAGCCAGCAGCACGGTTTCCTCCACCACGTCCCGGGTGGTGCCCGCATACTGGGTGACGATGGACCGCTCACACCCGGAAAGCAGATTCATCAGGGTGGACTTCCCCGCGTTGGGCCGGCCCGCGATCACGGTAGAGAGGCCCTCCCGGTACATCCGCCCACGCTCGAACCCGGCAAGGAGCCGGGCAAGGGATTCCTCTCCCTCACGGATGGCGGAAAGCAGCCCTTGCTCCTCCACCGCGGGCACGTCCTCCTCCGGGAAATCCGCCCAGGCCGCCAGGTGGCTGGCCTGCACCAGCAGCTGGGCCTTGATGGCCTGGATCTTTTTGGAGAGCACCCCGGAGCTCCCCGCCTGGGCAGCTTTCAAAGCCTGCTCCCCGCTGGCCCCGATGACCCCCATCACGGCCTCCGCCTGGGCCAGGTCCACCTTGCCGTTTAAAAAGGCCCGGCAGGTAAACTCCCCCGGCCCGGCAGGGGAGGCACCGGCGTCCAGCACCAGCTGCAAAAGCCGCTTGGTCACATACAGGCCCCCATGGCAGGAGAGCTCCACCACGTCTTCCCCGGTGTAGCTTTTCGGGCTGCGGTACACCAGGGCCACCACGTCGTCCAAACGCTCCCCGGCCGGGGTGAAGGCACCTCCCAGCTGAGCGGTATAGCCCTTCATCTGGGAAACAGCCCGCCCGCTGACCCCCCGGAACACACGGTCCGCCACGGCAAAGGCGCCCTTGCCGGAGATGCGCACCATGCCGATGCCTCCCGGCGCCGGGGCGGTGGAGATGGCGGCAATGGTCTTTTCCATGTTGACACTCCCTCTTTCCACAGATTTTTCCCATAACGTGAAAAATGGGGCGGCCCCAAGGCTGCCCCATCTGGTTTATTTCTTTTCGATCCGCCCGTAAATGGGGGTGCTGGGATCGTCAGTCTTAGGCCCTTCCGCCCGGGGCGCCGGGTTTACCCGGGGACGGTCGCTGCGGGGACGGCGGCGGCCGTCATTGTAGCCGCCGCGGCCACCGCCATTCCTACCGCCGCCGCGCCGGTCGTTCCGCCGGGGCTGGGGACGCTCTCCGCCTTCTGGCCCAATGACCACGTGCCGGCCCTGGTCCACGCCTTCGCTCCAGGACTTGGCCCCGGCCACGGTCTGCACCGCGGTGTGGATGATCCGCCGCTCGTAGGGGTTCATGGGCTCCAAAGAGGAGTTCCGGCCGGTCTTTACCGCCCGGGCTGCCATCTTCTTGCCCAGGGATTCCAACGTTTCCTTCCGCTTCTCCCGGTAGTTGCCCACGTCCAGGGTGATTCGGAAATAAGAGCCGTCCGCATGGTTGGCAACCAAAGAGGCCAAATACTGCAGGGCGTCCAGGGTTTCCCCCCGGTGCCCGATGATAAACCCAATGTCGTCGCCGCCCAAAACCAACTCCGCGCCGGCCTCTACCGGGCGGATTTCCACCGTGGCTTCCGGAAGGCCCATTTCACCCAGCACGCTCTTCAAGTAAGCGGCGGCTTCCTGGGCGGGGTCCCGCTCCTCTTTCTCAGGCTTCTCGGGGACGGGGTCGGGCTCTTCGATGTAGGCCCGCACCCGGGCGGGGGCGCCGCCAAACAAACCGAAGGTCTTTTTTTGGGGCAGTTCTAAAATTTCAAATTCCGCTTCCGTGGTTTCCACGCCCAATTCCCGGCAGGCGTTGGCAAAAGCGATTTCTACCGTTTCGCCCTTGGCAATGGCTTCTCTAATCATGATGCACCCTTCCTTTCGGTTTACTTCTTCGCGCCCATATAGTCGCTGGAGCTGCCGGAACTGCCGGACTTCTTCTTTTTCGAGCCCTGCTTCTGTTTTTGCTGCTTCTGCTGTTTCTCCTGCTGGGGGGCGGCTGCCAAACGCTGGGCGATCTCCCGCTGGGCTGTTTCAGGCAGCACCCTCGTCCCGGCCTCCGCCAGTTCCAAGGTCACGGCCCGGCGCGCCTCGCCCAGGGCAACCATGTGGTCAACGCTGAAGAACTTGTTGACGATCACGTATTGCAGCGTGCTGGTGACAGAGGACACGATCCAGTACACGCCCACAGCGGCGGGCATGATCCAAGCCCAGTAAACGCTGATCAAGGGGAACACGTACATCATAACTTTCATACAGCCGGGCTGGTTCTGTCCGCTGGTCTTCTTCTGGATGTGGGACATATACAGCTGGGACCCGAAGTAAGAAACAAAGGACAGTGCGGGGATCAGCCACAGCATACTGGCAAACCCCGCGGTGTTGGGGGTGGCCAGCAAGTCCCATCCCAAAAAGTGGAAGCCTTCCGTAAAGGACTCGATCTTCCCCAGGTCCTCCGGGGTAAACATGGTCAAATGGCTTTTCAAGGCGTCGAAATTCCGGATGATCTCCAGCTCGGAGTAAATGCCGCTGGTGGTGGTAGTGGCCACCATGCCGGGGATCCGGCCGATGAAATCGGTGGCCTCCGCGATCCGCTCCGACGCGATGTGCAGGGTGTTGGACAGGGGCATGATCACCGAGTAGTAAATGCCCAGCATGATGGGCAGGGGAAGCAGGCTGGTCAAACAGCCGGAACTGGGGCTGACGCCCTCTTTCTCGTAGAGCTTCATCAGCTCTTCACTGTACTTCTCCCGGTTGTTCCCGTACTTTTCCTGGAGTTCTTTCTGCTTGACAGAAAGCTTGGATTGGCTGGCCATGCTCCGCTGGGACTTGATGGAGAAGGGGAACAGCACAGCTTTGACGATAATGGTAAAGAAAATGATGGCTACGCCGTAGTTGTGGAAGATATTGTACAGCAGCCACAGCAAATAGCCCAGGATACTTCCGAAGAAATTAAAAATCGCCATCATAACGAATGTTACGCTCCTCTTTTAGCCTTGCTTTTTCTTGGTCTTTTTTTCGGGGACCGGGTCGTAACCGCCCCGGCTCCAGGGGTTGCAGCGCAGGATGCGCCAAAGGGTCAGCGCCCCCCCTTTGATGGCCCCAAACCGCTCGATGGCCTCCAGACCGTACTGGGAGCAGGTGGGGATATACTTGCACATTCCCGGTTTCCGGGGAGAGATGGCGCTGCGGTAAAACCGGATCAGCCACAAGAGCACCCGCTTCACGCCGGCGGCTCCTGCAGCACTCCGGCTGCTTTCAATTGGCGCTCCATGTGGCGGAGCACCTCGGTGCTCTTCACAGTGGGCGTCCTGCCCCGGGCCACGAACACCAGGTCCACCCCGGGGCGCACCTGGCCGGCCAGCGCCCGGTAGGCCTCCCGGATGACCCGGCGGGCCCGGTTGCGCTGCACCGCGTTGCCCACTTTTTTGCTGGTGGTGATACCCACCCGCACAGTTTTCAGGCGGTTTTTCATTACATACACCACCACCACAGGGGACACATAGCTTTTCCCCCGGACATAGGCCCGCCGGAAGTCGTTGTTCCGGCACATCGCCACGATTTTACCCATGGAAAAAACCTGTCCTTTCCTGCCGGTCCCTTGCGCGAAGGGGCACATAACAAAGAAAGGCCACCGCATAAGGTGACCTTTGAAGCGTCATCAATAGGTAAGACGCGCTCTGCCTTTTGCCCTGCGGCGTGCAAGTACCTTGCGACCGTTCCTGTCAGACATTCTTTTCCGGAACCCATGCTCCTTCTTTCTGTGGAGCTTCTTGGGCTGATACGTTCTCAGCATATAAAAACCCTCCTTTCGAGGTTCTTTCCCTTGCGAGAAAACATTATACCTTAAACTCTTGGCAGCTGTCAACACCATTTTTCGGGGGAGTTCCGGGCCATGGAAGGTTTTTTTTAAAGTTTTTTTTCAAAAGTTGCCCCCTGGAGGACAACTTTTTCCAGATTTTCAGGGATAAGTGAAAGGCACTACAAGGTGTTGTGCTTTTTTCAATGCAAGAGCCAATGTGGAAAAAGGGGGAAAAAAATTTGAAAAAGAAAGGGAACTATGATATACTGACATTTAAGTATCCGCCTTTTGGGGCGGGAGCCGAACAAAGGGAAATGGAGCGGGGCAGCCCGCGAAAGATTGCGTTTACTTGGAGGGGAATCAATTTGGATTCATTCGATCAGGCTTGGGAGCTCATCTGCCAATACTGCAAATCAAATATCACCGAGGTTGCCTATAACACCTGGTTCAGCCGCCTAAAGCCTGTGAGCTTGGATTTTGACCGGGCCACCGCCATCATCGAGGCGCCCAACGAATTCCACAAGCAAACCCTGCTTCGCTGCTACAGCGACCTGCTGGGGGAGGCTTTCCAAAACGTGTTCGGCGGGGGCATCTCGTTCCAGATCTGCGTCCACGAGGAGTTAAAGCCCAAACAGCAGGAGCCCGACCCGTTTTTACAGGAGGACTACGAGCTGACCTTCGACACCTTCGTGGTGGGGCCGTCCAACCGGTTTGCCCACGCCGCCTGCCAGGCGGTGGCGGCCAAGCCGGCTTTGCTGTACAACCCGCTGTTCATCTACGGCAGCTCCGGCCTGGGGAAAACCCACCTGCTCAACGCCGTGGCCAAAGAGTTTAAAAAGAACTTCCCCGACCGCAACGTGATCTACGCCAAGAGCGAGGACTTCACCAACGAGATCATCGCGGCCATTGCCCAGGGCACCACCCCGGCCTTCCGGGAGAAGTACCGCAAGGCCGACCTGTTCCTGATGGACGACATCCAGTTTATCGCCGGCAAGTCCTCCACCGAGGAGGAGTTTTTCCATACCTTTAATACCCTGTACGACGCCAAGAAACAAATCATCCTCACCGCCGACCGCCCCCCCAGGGACATCGCCATTTTGGGGGACCGTTTGAAAACCCGGTTTGAGTGGGGCCTGCTGGCGGACGTGCAGCCCCCGGAGTTTGAGACACGGGTGGCCATCATCGCCCGGAAAGCGGAGAGCCTCCATTTTGAGATCCCGGAGTCGGTGTGCGAGTACATTGCCAACAAGCTCAAAAGCAACATCCGGCAGCTGGAGGGCACGGTGAAAAAACTGCGGGCCTACCACTTGCTGGAGGGCAAACCCATCAACGTCGCCACCGCCCAGGCAGCTATCAGCGACATCATCAACAACTCCCAGCCCACCCCGGTGACCGTGGACAAGATCATCGAGGAGGTGGCCCGCACCTATGGCGGCATCACCCCCGACGACATCCGCTCCCAAAAGCGCAACGCCAACATCTCCAAGGCCCGGCAGGTTTCCATGTACATCGTCCGGGAGATCACCCAGATGTCCATGGTGGAGATCGGCGAAACCTTTGGCGGCCGGGACCACTCCACCGTGGTGTACGCTGTGCGCCAGGTGGAAAAGGACATGAAGAAAGACCCCCGCACCAAGGCCATGGTGGACGACATCATCAAAAACATCCGCGACCGGTAAGGGGACAGGCCCGTACCGGCGCGTATTCCCCGCGCCGCTGGCTGAGAGGGGGATCTCCGCTTTTCTTTTGGAAAACCCGCGATAACGGCACGCCCCTGGCTGTTTTTTTGGGGCTGCCCCTCTCTTTTTTTACCCGAAAAGTTTTCCACACTTTCCTCAACATTCCCTCCACAGGATTCCACAGCCTGGGGAATGTGAAAAACTCTTTTCACCGCTTCCACTGTCTTTTCACAGAGGACAAAGAAAAACTTTCCCGTGAAACATTCAGGCAGGATGCGGGTTCTTCCAAGTTTTCCACAAATTCACAGCCCTTATTACTACGTCTAAATCTAAAAGATAGAATAGAAGGATAAAAGGCAGGCTCGGCAAGGGTTTTCCTGTTCTACGGAGCCAGGCCGGAAAGGGGACATTATGAAATTTACAGTGAATAAAAGCGATATCACCGAAGCAGTGGGCAACATCCAGCGGGCGGTGTCCACCAAGACTTCCATCCCTGCGCTGGAGGGCATCCTGCTGGGGGCCGGCGAGGAGGGCCTGGAGCTGTGCGCCTACGACCTGGAATTGGGCATTACCACGGTGATCCCGGCCTTTGTGGTGGAGCCCGGCCGGGCGGTGCTCAGCGCCAAGCTGTTCTCGGACATTGTCCGGCGCACCCCTGCGGAAACCATCACCATCACGGTGGATGAGAAGAATATGGCCACCTTGGAAAGCGGCTATAGCCGGTTCTCCATCATCGGCATCCCTGCCGAGGAGTTCCCCGAGCTGCCCAAGCTCACCGATTCCACCCAGTTCTCCATGGCCGGCAGCGTGCTCAAGAGCATGATCCGCCAGACCTTGTTTGCCATCGCAGAAAGCGACGCCAAACCCATCCATCAGGGCAGCCTGTTCAATTTGGAGAACGGCATGATGGACGTGGTCAGCGTGGACGGTTACCGGCTGGCTGTGCGGCGGGAGCCGGTGGAGTTTTCCGACAGCCTGGATTTTGTGGTGCCTGGCAAGACCCTCAGCGAGATCTTAAAGCTGATCAAGGAAACGGACGACCCGGTGGAGATCTCCGCGGGGCGGCGGCACATCCTCTTTAAGATCGACAACTACACCGTGATCTCCAGCCTGCTGGAGGGCGAGTTCTTAAATTATAAGGCGGCCATCCCCCCGGAGAGCCAGACCGAAGTGGTGCTGAAGACCCGGGAGGCCATCGACAGCGTGGAGCGTGTTTCCCTGCTGATCACCGACCGGCTGAAGAGCCCGGTGCGCTGCCTGTTCAATGAAAATGAAATCAAGCTCAACTGCACCACCTCCATGGGCCGCGCCAGCGACCAGATCGATGTGGAGATGACCGGCCAGAGCGTGGAGATCGGCTTTAACAACCGCTACCTGCTGGAAGCTTTGCGCAACACCGAGTGCGACGAGGTGAAAGTCCAGCTGGGCGGCCCCCTGAGCCCCATGAAAGTGGTGCCCAAAGAGGGGGACAGCTTCCTGTTTTTGGTGCTGCCGGTGCGGCTGAAGAGCGAATAAGGAGTCATCTGTATGGAAACCATTGCCATCACAACGGAATATATCCGGCTGGACGCCTGCCTCAAGCTCACCGGCCTGGTGGATACCGGCGGCCAGGCCAAGGTGCTCATCCAGGAGGGCCAGGTGCAGGTCAACGGGGAAGTGTGCGCCATGCGGGGGAAGAAGCTCACCCCCGGGGACACCGTTTCCCTGCTGGGGGAGAGCTTCCAAGTGGCCGCTGCCCAGGGGTGAGCGCCCATGGTTGTGACGCGCCTTGCCTTTGAGGGTTTCCGGAACCTGCGGGACGGGGAGGTTTCCCCCTGCCCCGGTGTGAACGTGGTGTATGGGGACAACGCCCAGGGAAAGACCAATCTGCTGGAGGGGCTGTGGCTGTTCACCGGGGGGCACTCCTTCCGGGGGGCAAAGGACGCGGAGCTTCCCCGCCTGGACCCCAAAACCGGGGAGAACGCCCCTGCCGCCGCCCTGGCCCTGGACTTTTTCAGCGAGGGCCGGGACCAGAAGGCCATCTTGCGGCTGGAGAACGGCCGGCGTTCCTCGGTGATCAACGGGGTGAAGAAGAAAACCGGCTCTGCCCTGGTGGGCAAAGTCTGCGCGGTGATCTTTTCCCCGGAGCACCTGCTGCTGGTGAAAGAGGGCCCCGCCCGGCGCCGGGGCTTCTTGGACGGCGCCCTGTGCCAGCTGCGCCCCAGCTATGCGGGGATGCTCCACGTGTACCAGCGGGCGCTGGCGCAGCGGAACGCTTTGCTCAAAGATATCGTCCGGTTCCCGGAGCTCCACGACACCTTGAGCGTGTGGGACGCCCGGCTTGCCAAGCTGGGGGTGGCGGTGATGGAGGAGCGCCGCCGCTATGTGGAGCAGGTGGCCCCCAAAGCCCAGGAGGCCTATGAGGGCATCTCCCGGGGCAGGGAGGACCTCTCCCTCACCTACGCCCCCTCGCCCAAGCCTCCCCAAGGGGGGGCCACGGCGGATTGGGAGGGCTTTTTCCGGGAGGAGCTGGCCCGCACCCAGGGGTCGGATATCCGGTCGGGGTTCACCAGCGTGGGGCCCCACCGGGATGACCTGGACATCACCCTCTCCGGGCTTTCCGCCAGGATGTACGGCTCCCAGGGGCAGCAGCGCAGCGCGGTGCTGGCCTTGAAGCTGGCGGAGGCTGCCGCGCTGGCGGAGCTTTCCGGGGAGCCCCCCCTTGTGCTGTTAGACGATGTGATGAGCGAATTGGACCAAAGCCGCCAAGACTACCTGCTGAACCACTTGCAGGGAAGGCAGGTGTTCCTCACCTGCTGTAGCCCCGAAACGGTGGGTTTGCAGGAAACCGGCGCCCGGTTCCGGGTGGAAGCCGGGGAGGTGTTCCCCGAAGAGGTCGCCCCGGGCTGAAACGCGGAGGCGGCTTGTGAAAAGCGGTTTTCCACAAGTTTTTTTAGTTTTGGGGAAAACCAGGCGGCCAGGCTTTCGGGAGGTTATCATGTACCTGCATTTGGGACAAGATATCATTGTGAACGAACGGGATATCGTGGGGGTGTTCGATATGGACAACTCCACCATTTCCCGCCACACCCGGGAGTTCCTTGCTAAAGCCCAGAAAGAGGGCCGGGTGGTGAACGTGTCCATGGAGCTGCCAAAGTCCTTTATCCTGTGCGAAAACAACGGCCAAAAGACCGTTTACATTTCCCAGATCTCCACTGCTACCCTGCTGCGGCGGGCTTCCGGCAGGCTGCCCTTGGGGGCAGGGGAGATCTAGTACCCTTTTCGGAAAGGCTGGTTTAGCTATGCAGTATTTCGGAGTCCCCCGCTGCCCTTATTGCAAAAAGCGGGTCAATTTGATCCGCACCTGGTCCTTAAAGCGCCAGGGCGAGTACCAGTGCCCCCGGTGCGGCGGCATTTCCAACATTTTCCTATCCCCCCTGGTGTATGTGCTGGCGCTGCTGGCGGTGTTTGCGGGAGGGGCCGTGTACTTTTTCCATAAGTTCGTGCTGGACGACGTGGATCTGGGCACCTGCTTCCAGGTGATCCTGCCTTTCGCGCTGTTCTTTTTGGTCAGCCTGTTTCTGGTGTACTTGGAAAAACCGGTGATCAGGCGGGTGCCCCGTGAGGAAAACGGCAAAGCGTCCCGGGCGCCTGTCACTGCCGAGGAAAGGCGGGCCGCGGTTTCCTCCCACACCAGCCAGGCCGTTGTGGACCAAGGGGACTACCTGCCTCCCCGGAACTACCGCACCGGCCCTGTGCCCCAGGGCCAGGGCGGCGCGCCTGCCCAGACGCCGGCCCAAAGGCCGGTGAACAACGCCGTTTCCCGGCCCACGGCCCAGCCT
>URKX01000030.1 GCA_900548545.1 uncultured Oscillospiraceae bacterium | reverse complement strand
GGGTGCGCATCTCAAACTGCTCGCGGCTGTCCTTATATTTGTGGACGGCACGCAGGATGGTGATGATCTGCTTCTCGGTGGGCAGCGGCACGGGGCCGGAAACCCGGGCGCCGGTGCGCTTTGCGGTAGCGACGATCTTCTCGGAAGACTGGTCCACCAGCTGATGATCGTACCCCTTGATTCTGATCCTGATTTTTTCCTTGACTGCCACTCAAAATCGCCTCCTTAAATTTCTTAGGCGGGCTGGGTTTTCTTAAACACTGTCCCGGGTGTTTCCACCCTGGACATAGAAAAACCGGAAATCCGCATCGCACGGATTCCGGGGCAAGGACAAACCCATATCAATCCTCTGAAGGGCATAAGATCGGCCTGCCGGGGACACCCGGTGGTTCCATCCCTTCAAATTCCTTCGCCCGGTTTCAAATCGGACATACTCCACGGAAAAACCGGCCGCATGGGGCCGCAACCTCCCGCTTCATCGCATATCTGGCGCTCCCTTGTCAAGAACGCCTGTGCAGTCACGCTCCATTATAATATCACACAGCCCCAGGTTTTGCAAGGATTTTTCAAAAAATTTCCAGGATTTTTTCCCTCTGGCAGCCCTCTGGATAGGCCGCCAAAAAAGGGAGCTTCCGCTCCCCTTTCCTTTAGAAAAACTCTCTAAAAAATTACAAAAAATCACTTTACCGCCGCGGAGCCTTCCCTTTCGGAAGACCGCAGGCACACGGCGGCTTTCCCGGACTGGGCCAGCAAATCGGAAAAGGCGAATTTCTGGTGGGTGGAACTTTCCGGGGGCAGGAACTTCTCAAAAATACACAAGCAGCCTTCTTCCTTGGCCTGCTGGTACTCCTCCAGGGAGCGCAGGGTCCAGCTGACCTCCTGCATCCCAAACACCCGGCGGGCCAGCCGCAGGGAGGGGTGATGGCGCAGGTGGAAGTCATAGGCCTCGAAGTGGGGCCTAGTGAAGGCGTTGGTCACCATCAGCCGGTTGAAAAAATCCACGGCACCGGACATCCCCTCCCGGGGCTTCCGGCACATCAGCTGGCCCCGGATAGTCTGGGGATGGTGCTTCTTGAACCACCGGACGATCCGGGGGTCGAAGGACTCCACACAGTAGAGCCCTTGATATCCTTCCAACAAGGCCATGGCCTTCCGGCACAGCTCTTCCTGGCGGGTGTAGCTTTTAAACTCGACGATCAGTGGGGTACGGCCGTCCACCACCTTCAGCACGTCGGAGAACAGGGGCACCCGCTCCTGGCTGCCCAGAAGCCGGTAACCGGACAGCTCCTCGTAGGTCATCTCATCGATGTTCCGGTCCACCCCGCAGGTGCGGCGGATATTCCGGTCGTGGTGGATGACGATCCGGCCGTCCTGGGTCAGCTGCAGATCCAGTTCCATGCCGAAGCCGCCCCGGCACGCCATGTCAAAAGCCAGCAGGGAATTTTCCGGCACGCCCTTTTCCTTGTCGTGCAGCCCCCGGTGGGCGTAATCATATTTGGCAAACGCGGAAAAATCCGCCCGGGGCAAGTGGGGGGCAATGGCCCACAGCCACAGCAAAATCAATGCGATCACAACGGCTAAAATCACCCATACAATTGTCATACCGCTTCCCTCCCATTGCGGTCAGGCCGGCCCCGCCGGCGGAATTCTGTGGGCGTGCAGCCCACGCTCTGTTTGAACACCCCAACAAAATAGCTCAGGCTGTTAAACCCTGTGTCAAAGGCAATATCCATCACTTTCCGGTCGCTTTCCAACAGCAGGTCCATGGCGGCGGACAGGCGCGCCCGGTTGATGTACTGCACCGGGGTTTTAAAGGTATACTTTTTAAAGAGGCGGCAAAAGTGGCCGTCGCTCATATGGCTCAACCCCGCCAGCTGGCGGATGGTGATGGGCTGCCGGTAATTCTTGTGGATGTAGTCGATCGCGGCCTTGATCCCCCGGGCCGGCATCCGCTCCCGCCGGGACGCCGCGCGCTGGCCGCCCTGCGCAAGCCCGGCAAAGATTTCCAAAAGCTGGGCACGCACCCGCAGTTCGTAAGCCGGAGGCCGCTCTAAAAGCAGCTCCATAGCCCGGTCAAAGGCGGCCAGCACTTGGGCCCCCTCCCCATCGCCGGGCCGGTTCACCCTTTGGAGGCGGAGCTCCCCCTCCAGCACCGGGGCAACGTATTCCCGCCGGACAACGTCGTTTTCGTCCCCGCAGAGCATTTCCGGGCTGAACACCACCGCCGTATAATCCAGCGCCTGGCCGTCTAAGGACTGCGCCGCATGAAGTTCACCGCTGTTAAAAAACACCATCTCTCCCGCCCGGGCTTCAAGGTAATCGCTGCCGCACCTGACCCTCATCGCGCCCGTCTCCACCTTGAACAGCTCCATCTCATCGTGCCAGTGGCACTCCAATTCCTTTTGGCCGCCGGGGAAAATGGGTTCTATGCGGTAACAGCCCACCGGCAGGCCGAAGTCGCCGTGGTGCCGTTCTTCTTTCAGGTTTTTGTTGACCAAGGTTCCTGCCGCCCCTCTTCAAAATATCAAAATACTGTAGTTATACGCCGGTTTCCTACAAGCATTTTCCCATCAGACAGGTTAGAATAAGTATACTATAGATCATTTTTACCAATTTTGCAACCGCGGCGGCGATTTTTGCGTCAAAGCCTCCCCTGCCGCTGAATCTCAAAAAAGGAAGTGTTATCATGAAATTTACAAAAGGCTACTGGATGAACCGTCCTGGTGTGGAAAACGCCGACTGCGTCCAGATCCGCGAAATCAAGGTGCAGCGCAACCGCGTCTATCTCTACGCCGTGCCTTACGCCCACGATACGCGGGCCATGGGGGGCCCCGTGCTGGAGCTGTTCCTTTCCTCCCCCAAAACCGACATCATCCGTATCCAGGCGTTCCACTTCATGGGCAGCGCCAAGAAGGAGCCCCGGTTCGAGATGGAGCTGGAAGACCTGCCCCTGAACGTGGAGGAATTTGAGGGCGGACTGGCCATCCGCAGCGGCAAGACCGAGCTGAAAATCACCAAAAACCCCGCCTCTTTCACCTTTTATTACGAGGGCAAAAAGCTGACGAACATCGGCGACCGGTTCGGCCATGCCATGATCAGCACTTTGCAGACCCCCGAGGGGCCCTTCATGCGGGTGCAGATGGACCTGGACATTGGCGAGAAGGTCTATGGTTTAGGCGAGCGGTTCACCCCCTTTGTGAAGAACGGCCAAACCGTGGAAACATGGAACGAGGACGGCGGCACCTGCACGGAAATCTCTTACAAGAGCATCCCCTTTTATATGACCAACAAGGGCTATGGCGTGCTGGTGAACACCAGCGGCAAGGTCTCCTATGAGATCTGCTCCGAGGCGGTGACCCGGGCGCAGTTCTCCGTGCCCGGCGAAAAGATCGATTTCATGGTCATTGGCGGCGGCGACGGAAAGACGGTGCTGCGAAACTACACAGCCCTCGCGGGGCGGCCCGCGCTGCCCCCCGCCTGGAGTTTCGGCCTGTGGCTGACCACCAGCTTCACCACCTCCTACGACGAGAAGACCGTGCGCGGCCTTGTGGACGGCATGGCCCAGCGGAACATCCCCCTCCACGTGTTCCACTTCGACTGCTACTGGATGAAGGAAAACGAGTGGTGCAACTTCACCTGGGATGAGGCCATGTTTGACGATGTACCCGGAATGCTCAGCCGGATGAAAAACGAGCGCGGCCTGAAAATCTGCGTATGGATCAACTCCTACATTGGCCAGAAATCCCCCCTGTTCCAGGAGGCCATGGAGAAAGGCTACCTCTTGAAGCGGCCCAACGGCGATGTGTGGCAATGGGACCTGTGGCAGGCGGGCATGGGCCTGGTGGACTTCACCAATCCCGGCGCCTGGAAGTGGTACCAGAGTAAGCTGCGGGCGCTGCTGGACCAGGGCGTGGACTGCTTCAAGACCGATTTCGGCGAGCGGATCCCAACCGACGTGGTGTATTACGACGGCAGCGACCCGGAACTGATGCACAACTACTACACCTACCTGTACAACAAGTGCGTTTTTGAGCTGCTGGAAGAGTACAAGGGCAAAAACCAGGCTTGCCTGTTTGCCCGCAGCGCCACCGTGGGCGGCCAGAAATTCCCCGTACACTGGGGCGGCGACTGCTCCTCCAATTACCTGTCTATGAGCGAGTCCCTGCGGGGCGGTTTATCCCTGTGTATGTCGGGCTTCGGCTTTTGGAGCCATGACATCTCCGGCTTTGAGGGCACCGCCCCCGCCGATGTGTACAAGCGCTGGGCTGCCTTTGGCTTGCTGTCTACCCACTCCCGGCTCCATGGCTCCAGCTCCTACCGGGTGCCCTGGCTCTTTGGCGACGAGGCCGTGGAGGTGCTGCGGAAGTTCACCAACCTCAAGTGCACATTGATGCCCTACCTGTACTCCGCCGCTGTGGAGACCCACGAGACCGGCGTTCCCTCCATGCGGGCCATGGCGCTGGAGTTCCCGGAGGACATCCCCTGCTCCGACCTGGACCGGCAGTATATGCTGGGCGGTGACCTGCTGGTGGCCCCCGTGTTCTCGGAGAGCGGCGATGTGGACTACTACCTGCCCGAGGGCACCTGGACCAACTTCCTCACCGGCCAGGCAGTGGAAGGCGGCAAATGGCGCCATGAGGTACACGGCTTCATGAGCCTGCCCCTGATGGCCCGGGAAAACTCCCTGATCCCCGTGGGCGCCAATGACCAGAAGGTGGAGTACGACTATGGAAAGGGCTTGACCCTGCACCTGTTCGCTTTGAAGGAAAAAGCCTTCGCCGACGTCAAGGATATGTATGGAGGCGATCTGCTGAAAGCCAGCGCCGTAAACCGGGACGGCAAAGTCACCTTCACCTTTGAGGGCCGGGCTGAGGGCCTGAAAGTGCTGCTGCGGAACATCCACGCTATGAAAGAACTGGCAGGGGCTGGGTCCCAGGATACGGAACAGGGCCTTCTGCTGACCGTCAACGCCGGTTTGGATCCTGTCACCTTTACCCTGTAACGCCGGTAAATAAGCCACGGAAAGAGGGACGCCCCTGTGGACGCTCTCTTTCCGTCTTTGCGGGCATCCGATTGCCCGGCCCATCCGCTGTTTGAAACGGCGCGGGGCTCCCGCCAGGAGTTTAAAGCATCTATAAAAAATCACCGTCCCGATGGGAACGGTGATTTTCATTTCACGGCCTTATCTCTTTACGCAAAAGGGTTCTCAGTTTTGTAGAGCATACCCGCGGGCTGGTTGAAGCCGATGTCCTCCACTCCCAGCAGCTTGAACAGCTCGAACAGCGCCTTGCCGTGATGGCCGAAGGCCACCGCCCCGTGGTGGGGATAGCGCTTCTCGATGAGCACATGGCGGTAGAACCGGCCCATCTCCGGGATAGCAAACACGCCAATGCCGCCGAAGGAGCCGGTGGGCACAGGCAGCACCTCGCCCTGGGCCACGTAGGACCGCAGCTTCCCGTCAGAGGTACTCTGCAGCCGGAAGAAGGTGATCTCGCCGGGGGCGATGTCGCCTTCCAGGGTGCCGCGGGTGAAATCAGGATCGGAACCGGCGGGCTCCAGCAAACGGTGCTGGATGAGCTGGTACTTCACAGCCCGGTCGGCGCACAGCTTGCAGCTGGGGGTGTTGCCGCAGTGGAAGCCCATGAAGGTGTCGGTGAGCTTGTAGTCATAATCAAATTTGCCCTGGATCTTCTCCTCGTACAGGGAGGCGGGGACAGAGTTGTTGATGTCAAGCAATGTGACGGCGTCGCCGGAAACGCAGGCGCCAATGTACTCGGAAAGCGCCCCGTAGATGTCCACCTCGCAGGAAACGGGGATGCCACGGCTGGCCAGCCGGGAGTTGACATAGCAGGGCTCAAAGCCGAACTGGCTGGGGAAGGCGGGCCAGCACTTGTCCGCGAAGGCCACATACTGCCGGCTGCCCTTGTGGGCTTCCGCCCAATCCAGCAACGTCAGCTCGAACTGGGCCATGCGGCTGAGCATATCGGGGTAGTACTTGCCCTCGCCCATTTCGGCGGCCATGTCGGCGCACACGTCGGGGATCCGGGGGTCGCCCTCATGCTCTTTATAGGACACCAGCAGGTCCAGCTCGCTGTTTTCCTCGATCTCCACCCCCAGGTCGTACAGGCCCTGGATGGGGGCGTTGCAGGCAAAGAAATCCTGGGGCCGGGGGCCGAAGGTGATGATCTTCAGGCCCTTCAGGCCCAGCACCGCCCGGGCAATGGGCACAAACTCCACCATCTTTTCTGCGATTTCCTCAGCGGTGCCAACGGGATACTCGGGGATATAGCCCTTGATGCCCCGCAGGCCCAGGTTGTAGGAGCAGTTGAGCATCCCGCAGTAGGCGTCGCCCCGGCCGTTGATCAGGTCGCCGTCGCCCTCGGCAGCCGCCACAAACATACAGGGGCCGTCAAAGTGCTTGGCGATAAGGGTCTCGGGGGTTTCGGGGCCAAAGTTGCCCAGGAACACGGTCAGGGCGTTGCAGCCAGCCTTGGTGACTTCTTCCACAGCAGCCAGCATATCTTTTTCGTTTTCCACAGTGGTCTGGGCCTCGTACACTTCCAGGCCCTTCTTGGCGCAGGCGGCCACCACGGCGGCCCGGCGGCTCTGGGAAAGCCCAATGGGGAAACAGTCCCGGGAAACAGCCACAATGCCCAGCTTCACCTGAGGGATGTTGTTCATGTTCTCTTCCTCCAATCCAAAAATCCAAAAGATAAATTTGTACGGACATATTGCAGTTTTATTGTACCCCACTCTTTTCTAAAAAGCAAGAGCCATTTACAGCCGGTCCGTACTCGGACTGAGCGATTCGCGCTTAGGGGTGGCGGCAAAATGGCGCCCAATCCCCCAACGGGAGCGAGGAACAAGTGCAATGACGAATTGCCTGCCGCAGGCACCACTGCAGGTGGTTCAGTCCGTGCTCAGACTCGGGGCAGGGAACCCGGCACGCTTGATGCACCGGCGCAGCCAGTTCATGCGGCAGTAATAGATGATAAACACAATGGCCGCGATGACCCAGGTGATGGGGTAGTTCATAGCCACCATCTGCATGGTGTGGAGCTGGGGCACCACCGCCACCAGCGCCAGCCAGAGGATCCGCAAGCCGCACACGCCAAAGCAGGTGATAAGCATGGGCTGGAAGGCCTCCCCCGCCCCCCGGATAGCGCCGGAGAGGATCTCGATGAACACATAGGTGAAATAGCTGGGGGCCAGCACCCAGAAAAAGTTCTGGCCGATCTGGATGACGGTTTCGTCCCCCGTGAAGAAACGCAGCAGGGGTTCCATAAACACCAGCAGCAGCACGGAAAGGGCAATGGTGGTACTCAGGGACATCATCAGGCACACCCGGATGCTCTTCTTCACCCGGGCAAACTTCTGGGCGCCGAAGTTCTGCCCCACAAAAGTGGTGATGGCAATGCCAAAGGCGCTCATCACCATCCAGATAAAGCCGTCGATCTTGCCGATGGCCGCCCAGGAGGCGATGGCGTCGGTGCCAAAGGAGTTGATGCTGGCCTGCACCACCAGGTTGGACACCGAGTACAGCACCGACTGCATCCCCGCCGGCAGGCCGATGCGGATGACGTTTTTCAAAATGCTGCGGTCAAAGCGGATCTTTTTCAGCTCCACCCGGTAGGATTCCCGGGTGAGCATCAGCCGCAGCAAGATCAGCACCGCGCTGACCACCTGGGAGAGCACCGTGGCAATGGCCACCCCGAACACCCCCCAGTGGAACCCCACCACAAACAGCAGGTCCAGGACGATGTTCACCAGGCAGCATACGATGAGCACATACAGGGGCATCCGGGAATCCCCGATGGCCCGCAGCACACCGGTACCCACGTTGTAGATCATGCAGGCAATGATCCCGGCGTAATACACGTTCATGTAGGTCAGGGCGTCCCCCAGGATCTCCTCCGGCACGCCCAGCATCACCAGGGAGGGCCGGGCGGTCAAAAGCCCCAGCACCATGATGATCAATCCCCCCACCAGAGCCAGGGCCATGGAGGTGTGCACTGCCCGGGACACGTTTTTAGCGTCCCCGGCGCCGAAAAACTGGGAGATGATTACCGTGGCGCCAGAGGATACCCCCACGAAAAAACCCACCAGCAGGTTGATCATGGTGCCGGTGGTACCCACCGCCGCCAGGGCCTGGGTGCCCACATACTGGCCCACCACAATGGTGTCCACCGTGTTGTACAGCTGCTGGAAAAAGGTGCCGATCAAAATGGGGAAGAAAAAGATCAAAAGCTGTTTCCAAATCACCCCTGTGGTGATGCTGTTTTCCTTGATGGCCTGGGTCTGCTCCACAACAATACCTCCTCGCTATTCATCCAGGGCAAAGCCCTTCCGCTGGGAAAGGGCGCGGATCCGTAAAAAGTAAGCCGTCACCAGCAGCGCCGCCGCAGCGGCCCAGGCACCCACCTCCGCGAAGTAGATGCCCTCCTGGCCCATCACCAGGGGCAGCAGCAGGGCCACCCCAATGCGCACCACCATCTCCGCCACCCCGGAGAACATGGGCACCAGGGTGTCCCCCAGGCCCATCAGGGCGGAGCGGTAAATGTGCAGCATATACAGGATGGGCAGGCACAGGCTCATAATGGCCAGGTACCGGTAGGCGATGTCCATAGAGGCCGCCGCTTCCGCCGGGTCCCCGGAGATGAACAGCCCCAGCACCAGCCGGCCAAACACCAGCATAGCGGCGGCGATCACCACCGAGGTGACCAGGGCGATCACTGTGGCCCAAGCCTGGCCCCGCTTGATGCGCTTCACCTTCCGGGCGCCCAAGTTCTGGCCCACATAGGAGGTCACCGCAAAACCGTAGGAAGTGGCGGCGATTTCCAGCAGGCCGTACAGCTTGTTGGTGGCGGTAAATCCCGCCAAAAACAGCATCCCAAACCGGTTGATCACCGACTGCACCACCATGCCCCCCACGGAAATGATGGCGTTTTGCAGCGCCGCGGGGGAGCCCAGCTTCAAAAGCAGCACCGCCTGGCCGGGGGACAGGCGCAGGTCCTCCCGGGAAACCTTCAGCAGGGACACCCGCCGGACATGGGCAAAACAGTACACCGCCGAGGCCCCTTGGGAGAGCACCGTGGCGATGGCAGCCCCCGCAATGCCCCACCGGAAGCCCATGACGAACAGCAGGTCCAGCCCCACGTTGAGCAGGGCGGCCACCGCCACCGCGTACAGGGGCGTTTTGCTGTCCCCCAGGGCCCGCAGGATGGAGGCCAGCAAGTTGTAGGCCATAATCATCGGGATGCCGCCAAACACAATCCGCAGATACAGCAGCGACCCCGGGAGGATGTCCGCCGGGGTGGACAGCACCTGGAGCACCGGCCGGGCGGCCAGCTGGCTGGCCGCCGCCAGCAGCAGGGTAAAAGCGGCGCACAAGGTGGCGCTGCCCCCCACCGCCCGGGACAATTCCCGGTAATCTTTAGCGCCGAAATGCTGAGCCATGAGGATGGAAAACCCCTGGGTGAGCCCCTGGATAATGCCCAGCACCATCCAGTTGAGCCAGTCGGCGGCCCCCAGGGCGGCCAGGGCGCTCACCCCCACCACCTGCCCCACCACGGCGGTATCTACCACGGTGTACAGCTGCTGGAACACGTTCCCCACCATCAGCGGCAGGGCAAAGGTGATGAGCAGCTTTGCCGGCGAACCCTCTGTCATACTGCGGACCCTTTCTGCCATAAAACGACCCCTTTCCCAAATATTCCCCCTCATTGCGGGGCAAAAAAGGACGACGAAGGCGGTTCCCAGCTGCCTGGTTTCCACCAACGCCGTTGATTCTCAGTGTATCTTATCATGTCCCCTGCCGCTTTGCAATCGGTTTTGCGAAGCTGACAGAAATATTTTTAAAAGCTGCCCCGTCCTTTTTCAAAAACCAGATGAACCGGCCCCTCTAAAAAAACGCTTCTGCCAAAACACCCTGGGAAAGCACCCCGCCGCAGCCAGCGGAAAGCCCTCCCAGGGGCGTTCTTTCTGAAGCGCGCAGGGACGCACCGCCCCCGGCGGCTCAGCCGCCGTACTTTTCCAGGAAACCGGCGATCTGTTCCTGGCAGCCCTTGGTGTCCACCGCGAAGCTTTGGGCGTGGGCCGCCCCGGGCACCAGGTACAGCGCCTTCTCCGCCCGGCAGGCCGCGAAGTTCTCCCGGGTCATAGAGGGGGGCACAAAGTCGTCGTCCTCCCCGTGGAGGAACAGCACCGGCAGCTTGTTCTTCTCAAGGGCCTTGCGGGTGTCGGCCTCCTTCAGGCCAAAGCCCGCCACCAGCCGGGCCACCCAGTCCAGCACATATAGCAGGGGGAAGGGAGGCAGGCGGAAGTCCCGCTTGGCCACGTGGGCCATGATGTCCCAGGGGGTGGTGAAGCCGCAGTCCGCCACGATGCCCCGGGTGCTGGGGGGCAGCTCCAGCCCCGAAGCCATCACCACCGTGGCGCAGCCCATGGAAATGCCCATGAGGAACAGGGGCCGCTCCCCCCACCGCCGGGCGGCGTACCAGGCCCAATCCCGGCAGTCGAAACGTTCCTTCACCCCATAGGTGATGTACTTGCCCTGGCTCAAGCCGTGGGAACGCTGGTAGGGCAGCAGTACGTCGTACCCCAGGGTGTGGAAAAACTCCACCTCCAGGGCAAAGTCGATAGTTGCTAACGACCGGTACCCGTGAAAGGCCACAATGGTTCCTTTTGCCTCCCCCTGGGCGGGCAGGTACAGGGCCTGGAGCTTCAGGCCGTCAAAGGAAGTGATGGTGGGCCGTTCTGTGGTATGGGACCGGATAAATTCCTGGGCCCGGGCCATCCTGTCCCCAAAGGGGTGCCAAACGGAATCTTGGTCCTGATACTGTTCATCGGGACGCTCTGTGGAATGGCGGCAGATGGAAAACTTGAAAAAGAACGCCGCGGCTCCCAACAGCAAAAGAATCACCAGACAAAGAACCGCCAAAAGAATCCAAAGCCATACCATACGCTGTCTCCTTTCTCAGTGGCGGGGCTGATATTTCCCCGCTTGTTCCTTTGCCCACCGCTGGGGCGGGCGCTTTTCAGGGGCTGTGTCTTCCACTCTGGAAGCGGGGGCTTGCCGGGGATGGGACGCCCCAGACCGCTCCGGCGGGGAACCAGCCGCATCCCCGCCGCGTTCCACTGGCGGTTCGCATCCCGACGGTCTGCGTCCAAGGCCCAACAGGCTGGGCAAAACCACCAGCAGAATCCCCACCACCAGCACCGACGGGGCTCCCCAAGGGGCGCTGAGATAGCCCATCACCAGGCCGGCCCCCGGCAGGGAGGCCAACACCTCCCCTTTCACATCCTGGGCAGTGAGAAGGGTTTCCGCCTCTTCCCCTTCCCCGTCCCCCCGGGCGATGAAGCTGCCCTCCACCGTGCCCACCAGACGCCGGAACTCCCCATCCCCGCACAGGACGGCGTCCCCCATCTGGTAATTGCCCGTGGCCATAGTCAGGGCCAAGTCCCCTTGATGGAGCGCCGGCGCCATGGCATCGCCCGCCACCGGCCGGAGGGTCACCTGCCCCAGGGCCACCTCCGAATGGTGGAACACCTGCCGTTCCACCGTCAGCCACACGCTGGCCCCCAGCACCAGGCAGAGGATCACCCCAATGACCCCGCGCAACACTTTAATCGCTCCCATGCTCTGTCCCCTTTCTTTCCTAAGCGGTTTCCAGCTGCCGCTCCATGACAAAATTCTCCAACAGGACGCCCCGGCGCTCCACCTGCTGGGCCTTCACCACCCGGAACCCACGGCTCTGGAAAAACCCCCGGGCGGTGCGGGAGGCATGGACGGCAATGCGCTCCACTCCCAGGCCCCGGGCAAACCCTTCCAACGCCTGGGCAATGGACGCGGCCACCCCTTGGCCCTGGAACTCCCCATGGACGTACAGCCGGTCCAGGTAGCCCGTTTCATCCATGTCCCCAAAGCCCAAAAGTTTCCCGTCCTGTTCCGCCACCACCGTGTAATGGGCGGCAAGGCTCGCCCCCCAGGCAGCCCGGTCCACGCTTTCCGGGGAGGCCGCCCAGGCGTCCAGCTCCTCCGGGGTGTAGTCCCGCCAGGCCGCGGTGTGGACGGAGTGGTAAAACAGCCAGATCAGCTCTTCCAAATCCGCCGGCCGGTACAGCCGCAGCCGGAACTTCCCGGCCCGCTCCCCCAAAGCCAGGGCGGGGGCGGAATCCGCCAGCAGCCACCGGGCCACCCCGTCCTCCCGGTTCCCGGGGATCACCTCCCCGGCGGAGCGCACCTCCGGCAGGGCGTTGGCCACCACGCAGGAGGCGTCCGCCGCCTGGAACAGGGGCAGGTCATTGAGCCCATCCCCAAAGGCCACCATCCTGGTGCAGCCCAAGCGCTGTTTCAGCAGCTGGGCCCCGTGGGCCTTGGTGGCCCCGGCAGCCATAACCTCCAGCCAAAACTCCCCGGGCCGGTAGATCTCCTCTTGCAGCAGGGCGGAAACCCCGGGAACCTGCCCCAGTGCCTCCCAAGCCGGAAACAGCTGCTCCCGCTCCCCGATGCAGGTGAAATAAAACACCTCCCCTTCATACAGGGACGCCTCTTGGGCAGGCAGCAGGCGGGGGTCCCCCTGGCGGCTTTCCAAGTACCGGGCCGCTCCCGGTGTTTCCTTGCCGGGCACCCAGCGGACCCGCTCTTTCCCCGCCAGGAGGGTGTACACCAGGGGCTGGATCTCCCAACGGGCCAGCAGGTTTTTCACAGCCTCCCTTTGTTCTGGGGAAAACCCCTGCCGCAGCAGCACCTCTCCCTGGGGGCCCAAGCGCACAAACGCCCCGTTGTAGAGGATCACCGGCAGGGGGCTTTCCAGGCCCTGGGTCACCGCCGCAGCGGAATACCCCGACCGGGCGGTGGCGTAGGTAAAGGCCACCCCCTGCCCCAGCAAATACTCCAGCACCCGGACGGTAAAGGGCGAAAGCCGCTGCTCCGGGGTCAGCAAGGTGCCGTCCAAGTCGGAAACATACAGGGTCTTTTCCATGGAAGCCTCCCTCCTTTCTTCCCTGCTATTGTAGCACAATTCCCAGCCAAAAGGAACTTCTTTCTCACGGGCGGCTCCGCCGGGGGACGGATGCAAAAAGGCCCGGGAAATCCCGGGCCTTTTGAAAGGGCGTTCTATTACAGCAGGCTCTTGTACAGCTGGGCGATCTCTTCCTCGTTGGTGTCGCGGGGGTTGCCGGGGCAGCAGGCGTCAGCGTAGGCGGACTTGGCCAGGAAGGGGATATCCTCTTCCTTCAAAATGCCCCGGAGGTTCGCGGGGATGCCCACATCGGCGGACAGCTGCTTCACCGCGGCGATGGCGGCATCGGCAGCCTGGCCGTCGGTCATGTCGGCCACACCTTCCACGCCCATAGCCTGGGCAATGGCGCGGTAGCGCTTGCCGGCCACAGGCTTGTTGAACTCCAGGCCCGTGGGCAGGATGATAGCGCAGGCCACGCCGTGGGGAGTGTCATACAGGGCGGACAGGCCGTGTGCCATGGAGTGCACCACGCCCAGGCCCACGTTGGAGAAGCCCATGCCGGCGATGTACTGGCCCAGGGCCATGCCTTCCCGGCCTTCGGGGGTGTTCTCCACAGCGCCCCGCAGGGACTTGGAGATGATCTCAATGGCCTTCAGGTGGAACATATCGGAAAGCTCCCAGGCGCCCTTGGTGATGTAGCCCTCGATGGCGTGGGTCAGGGCGTCCATGCCGGTGGCGGCGGTGAGGCCCTTGGGCATGGAGGCCATCATGTCGGGATCCACAATGGCCACCACGGGGATGTCGTGGGGGTCCACGCAGACGAACTTCCGGTTCTTCTCCACGTCGGTGATGACGTAGTTGATGGTGACCTCAGCGGCGGTGCCGGCGGTAGTGGGCACTGCGATGATGGGCAGGCAGGGGTTCTTGGTGGGGGCCACGCCTTCCAGGGAGCGGACGTCGGCGAACTCGGGGTTGGTGGCGATGATGCCGATGGCCTTGGAGGTGTCCATAGAGGAGCCGCCGCCAATGGCGATGATGCAGTCAGCGCCGGACTTCTTCAAAGCCTCCACGCCGTCCTGGACGTTCTGGATGGTGGGGTTGGGCTTGATCTCGGAGTAGATGTCATAGGCGATGCCGGCCTCATCCAGCACGTCGGTGACCTTCTTGGTAGCGCCGAACTTCAGCAAGTCGGGGTCGGAGCAGACCAGGGCTTTGTTCAGGCCGCGGCTCTTCACTTCCCCGGCGATCTCCTGGATAGCGCCCTTGCCGTGGTAGGACCTCTCATTTAAG
Source organism: uncultured Oscillospiraceae bacterium (assembly GCA_900548545.1). GTDB lineage: Bacteria > Bacillota > Clostridia > Oscillospirales > Acutalibacteraceae > Acutalibacter. The sequence continues at coordinate 13,593 of URKX01000030.1, read as the reverse complement.
ACAAAACGGTTTGCCATAGAAAAAACTTCCTTTCTCTGCACGCTGGGGCCCGTGGCGGCCCCCGGTTGGTTGCTTCTGAAAAAATTGTAGCAAGAAGTTTTTCAAAAAACAAGTGACACTTTGGGGAAAGTGTCACTTGGAAAGCGTTTTATCCGGTTGTCATTTGCCCAGATCCGACAGCAGCTCCTGAAGCCGCTGGGGCATGGCCTCAAGGAGCAGGTCCACCAGCTCCGGGATGGGCCGCTCCATGCCGGTGGTCACCCACTCCACCGTCTTTTCAATGGAGGCGCCGCAGTACATTTCCAGCAGGAAGGCGATGTCCTGTGGGAGCTTCTCCACCCTCAGTTTCCGCTTCAGGATCCCCGTGTAAAACTCCAGGATGCACTGGTAGTCGTAGGCCACCACCGAGTTGTGGTCCCGGGAGCGGAAGGCCTGGCTGAAAAAGGTGCCCTCCCCCTTTAAAAACTCGAACTTGCGGATCAGGGCCTCCCGCAGCGTCAGGCTGACCCCCATCTGTTTAAAGGATTTCTGGGCCAGCTGCTCAAAATGCCAGTTCACCAGGTCGTACTTGTCCTGGAAGTTCCGGTAGAAGGTCTGGCGGGTCAGCCCCGCACGCTCCACAATCTGGGTGACGGTGATCTTATCCAGGGGGGCGTGTTCCATCTCAACCTTCACAGCCCGGGCCAGTTTCTCCCGGGCGCGGTCCCTCTCGTCCATGGGATCACCCTCTTTCTTGGTTTTTTCTCACACTTTGTCCGCCATTTCCAACAGCAGCCGCTGGGTATCCTCCCAGCCCAGGCAGGGGTCGGTGATGGACTTCCCATACACCCGCTCCCCCTCAATGGGCTGGCAGCCCTCTTCCAGATAGCTTTCGATCATCACGCCCTTCACCAGCCGCTTCACGTCCTGGCTGTAGCGGCGGCTGTGGAGCACCTCGCTGACGATCCGGGGCTGCTCCCGGAATTTCTTGTCGGAATTGGAGTGGTTGGCGTCCACCACCACCGCCGGGAAGGAAAGCCCCCGCTTCTGGTACAGCTCCCACAAGCGCGCCAAGTCCTCGTAGTGGTAGTTGGGCACGCAGGTGCCGTACTTGTCCACGCCCCCCCGCAGGATGGCGTGGGCCAGGGGGTTGCCGGAGGTGGTCACGTCCCAGCCCCGGTACAGGAAGGTGTGGCTGCTCTGGGCCGCCTGGATGGAGTTGAGCATCACGGAAAAATCGCCGCTGGTGGGGTTTTTCATGCCCACGGGGATGTCCATACCGCTGGCGGTGAGCCGGTGCTGCTGGTTCTCCACCGACCGGGCCCCCACCGCCTCGTAGGAAAGCACATCGTCCAGATAGCTCCGGTTCTCCGGGTAGAGCATCTCGTCGGCAGCGGTCAGGCCCGACTCCTCCATCACCCGCAGGTGCAGCCGCCGGATGGCGATGATGCCACCCAGCAGATCCGGCCCCTTGTCCGGGGAGGGCTGGTGGAGCATCCCCTTGTACCCGGCGCCGGTGGTCCGGGGCTTGTTGGTGTACACCCGGGGGATCAGCAGCAGCTTGTCCCCCACCTGCTCCTCAAGCTTTGCCAGGCGGCAGGCGTACTCCAACACGGCGTCTTCCCGGTCAGCGGAGCAGGGCCCCACCACCACCAGGAATTTTTCACTTTTCCCCTCAAACACCTGGCGGATCTCCTCATCCCGCTGGGCCTTCAGCTGGGCCAGGGCCGGGGTAAGGGGATACTCCTCTTTCAGTTCCCCAGGGCCCGGCAGCTGGCGATTGTACTTCATGGACATGGCTTGTTCCTCCTGTGGTTATTCCTTCTCCTGGTTCTGTTCCAACAGCCGCTGGATGCCCTCATCGGTGTAGGACAGCAGTTTGCCGTACCGCCAGGCGATGTCCCGCCGGGTTTCCGGCGTATAGGCGCCTGCCCCCAGGGCGGCCTGCTTCTCCGCTTTCAGGGCCAGGTAGGCGTCCAGGGCGCTGTCTTCCTGGTAGAAAATGGCGTTGTACTTCCCCTGGTTCATGGACAGGGGGAAGAGGTCCGTCAGCAGGGGCACGTCCTCCACGTACAGCTTCACCCCGTACTTTTGGCACAGGTCTTCAAAATAGGGCAGGTATTCGTCCCGGGCCGCCCGGGTATCGCAGGGGTGGGCCAGGGCGATCTGCTTCACCCCTGCCCTCACCATCTCGCAAAAGCAGTCCGCGGCCCCCAACTCGTAGGAAAAGTGGTCAATGTTTCTCATGGTCATCCTCCTGGCCCAGTGACTGGGCGCTCCCATCCCTGGGGGCGTCAGGAGAAACTTCGTCCCCATCCTGGGCCGTAGTTTGTCCCTGGCCGCCCGGGTTTGTTTCCTTCTTTTTGGGAACCTGCTGGCCGATCAGGGCGCCCAGCAGCATTCCTATGGAAATGGCCACACCCAGGTCCATATCCAAAAGGCTGCGAAGCCCCGCCCCCAGAACGATCCCCAGGCACATCCCCTCGGTGAGGTAGTTTTCTTTCTCCCGTTTTTGGTTGGACCACAACAGCGCTACCAGCGCCACAAGGGCAAGGGCCGCAATGGCCGCCATAAACAGATTTCCCATGTCGTTCTCCCTTCTTCGTTAAAATGCCGTCGTCCGTCCGGTTTGTTTTGCCGCCTTGGGAAAGCGCTTGGATGGGAGCACGCCAGCCTGTGGGCGGTAAAAGGGTTACCATTTTCCCTTTTTCAATCTTCCAGCAAGTAAAACTACTCCAAAAGCCACAACCAGGAGCAGCGCCGTCACCCATATGGGCGACAGCACCCACAGCCAGGACCAATTGATATTGCCGGTCAATTTTAAAACGATAAAGATCAGCGTCAAGACCCCGACAAAGCCCATTCCGCCTTTTCCAGCAGTTTTCTGTCCATTCATGGAGACAGCACCATCCTCTCTCGCTTGTCTGCCTAAGGTTTGCGTACACGTTTCTGAAAAACCATACAGCAGGCTTTTTACACCACCTGGAAAATATAGAATTTCAAATAGTCTGTTTCCGGCACGTTCCAGAGCACGGGGTGGTCGGGGCCTTGGGCACGGGCCTCCACCAGCCGCAGCTCCACCTGGGCGTCGCTGGCAGCGCTTTGCAGCATCTGCCGGAACAGGGCGTCGGTCATAAAGTGGGAGCAGGAACAGGTGGCCAGGTACCCGCCCCGGGGCAGGGCTTTCATGGCCCGGTAGTTGATCTCCTTGTACCCCCGCTGGGCGCTTTTCACCGTCTTGCCCGACTTGGTAAAGGCCGGCGGGTCCAGGATGATGTAGTCGTACTCCCCGGGGGTCAGGGTGGGCAGCAAGTCAAAGACGTTGGCCGCTTCATACTCCACAGAGAGGCCGTTTAAGGCGGCGTTCTCCTTGGCGCAGGCGATGGCCGTTTCCGAGATGTCCACCGAGTGCACCCGCTTGGCCCCGGCCTTCATGCAGTTGAGCCCAAAGGAGCCGGTGTGGGTGAAGCAGTCCAGCACGGTTTTGCCGGGGGCGATCCGGGCGGCGGCCTGGCGGTTGTACTTCTGGTCCAGGAAGAATCCAGTCTTCTGGCCGTTTTCAAAGTCCACCTTGTAGCGGACGCCGTTTTCGGTGATCTGGGTTTCGGTGCTTTCCGGCAGCCCCTTCCCGGGCAGGGCGTACCAGCCCTTGTTCTGGGCCATGCCCTCCAGCTCCCGGATCTTCACATCGTTGCGCTCAAAGATCCCCCGGACGGCCTCCCCGTCCTCCTCCAGAGCCTGGGCCAGGGCCTGGAAGATCCAGCCCTTCCGCAGCTCGGTGCCCAGGCACAAGGTCTGGGCCACCAGGATGTCCCCGAACTTGTCCACGGTCAAGCCCGGGAAGCCGTCGGCCTCCCCGAAGATCACCCGGCAGTTCTGGGTTCCCTCGGGGCCCATCACCGTTTTCCGGTAGTCCCAGGCGTAGCGGACCCGCCGCTGGAAAAAGGCCTCCCCAAAGGTGTCGTTGGCGTTTTGGGAGATCATCCGCACCCGGATTTTCGAGTGGGAATTGTAATACCCCGTGCCCAGGTACCGCCCCTTGGGGCTGAGCACATCGCAGAGGCCGCCGTCCTCGGGAGTGCCGTTTACCTGGGTGATCTCGTTGTCAAACACCCAAGGGTGGCCCCCCTGGGCTTTTTTGGTCCCCCGGGCGTCGATCACCACGGAGGGATAGGCTCGCTCTGTTTTCATAGGCGTCCCCTTCCTTTCCTGTTGTTTAAATGTGGATCACCCCAAGGGTGTCCAAAATGGAGGACACCAGGATCAGCACGATGCACACCGGCGCCACATACTTGATCATCACCACAAACAGCTTTTCCCGCTTAAAGGGGGAGGAGCGCTTCACCTCGTCCACCACGGTTTTGGTCTTGACCACGTACCCCACAAACACGCAGGTGCAGAAAGCCACAATGGGCATCATCACACTGTTGGTGATAAAGTCGAAGAAGTCCAGCACGGACAGGCCCAAAATGGAGATCCAGCTCAGGGCCCCATAGCCCAAAGAGGAGGGCGCCGCCAGCACCAGGCAGCCCACCAGCACCAGGCCGCAGGTCTTCTTCCGGCTCCAGTGGAACTTGTCCTGGAAGATGGACACCACCGTTTCCATCAAGGACACTGAGGAGGTCAGGGCGGCGAACAGCACCAGCAGGAAGAACAGCCCGCCAAACACCAGGCCCAGGGTACCGGCGTCGGCAAACACCTTGGGCAGGGTGACGAACATCAGCCCCTTGCCCTGGTTCAGGGCGGCCTCGTCCCCGCCGGAGAAGGCGAACACCGCGGGAATGATCATCAACCCCGCCACAAAGGCCATGCCCGTATCAAACAGCTCGATCTGCTTCACGGACTTCTCCAAATCGTCTTCTTTTTTCATATAGGAACCGTAGGTCACCATGATGCCCATGGCCAGGGACATGGAGTAGAACATCTGCCCCATGGCAGCCAGCACAGTCATGGGAGAGAACCGGCTGAAGTCCGGGGTCAGGTAATAGGCCACGCCATCCAGGGCGCCGGGCCTGGTGACAGAGTAGGCCGCCACCCCTATGGACAGCACTGCCAGCACCGGCATCATCACCTTGCTGGCCTTCTCCACGCCCTTCTGCACGCCGAAAAACACGATCAGCGCCGTGACCCCCACGTACACTGCCAGCCACACCAGGGGCTCCACCGGCTGGGCGATGTAGTTGGAAAAATAGGTGTCCTCAGCGGCGGCCATCCCCTGGCCGGTGAGGTACACCGCCAGGTATTTCATCACCCATCCGCCGATGACACAGTAATAGGGGAAGATGATAATGGGCACCACCGAAGCCAGATACCCCAAAAAGCCAAACTTCCCGTTGAGCTTCCGGAAGGCCCCCACAGCGCTGAGCTGGGTTTTCCGGCCCAGGGCCACTTCGGCCACCATCAGGGCAAAGCCCAAGCTCACCACCAAGACCAAGTACACCAGCAAAAAGATCCCGCCGCCATATTTGGCCGCCAGATAGGGAAACCGCCAGATATTGCCCAATCCCACAGCAGACCCCGCCGCGGCCAGCACAAACCCGATCTTCCCGGAAAACGTCCCTCGCTTCTGTTCCATAGCCACTCACCTCAATCGATTCCCTTTTTCTCGTTTCCTATTGTGCCACACTTTCCCCGAAAGCACAAGCAAAAGGCGCCCGGCCCTCTTTTTACCAGGTCAGCCCGCCTCTTTCCCCGGGGCAGGCCCCCCTTTCAGCAGCCCGCCCTGGATCTTCTTATAGTACAGCAGCCCCACGGCGTCGGCCAGCATCCAGCCGATGGGCACGCTCCACCAGATGCCCACCACCCCAATGGCGGGTACTGCCGCCAGGGCGTAGGCCAGCACCACCCGGGTGCCCAAAGAGATCACCGTCAGCACCAAGGACATCCCCGGCCGCTGGATGGCCCGGTAGAGGCCGTACAGCAAAAACAGCCCGCCAATGCCCCAATAGAAGGCGCCCTCGATCCGCAGGTACTGGACGCCCACCGCCAGGATCTCTGTTTCCCAGGGCTTGACAAACAGCAGCAGCAGGGGCTTGGCAAACACAAACACCAGCGCCGACACCACCAGGGAAAACCCCACCGAGCAGAGCACCGCGCTCTTCAGGCCCTTGCGGATGCGCTGGCTCTCCCGGGCGCCGTAATTCTGGGCGATGAAGGTGGAGAAGGCGTTGCCGAAATCCTGCACCGGCATATAGGCGAAGGAATCGATCTTTACCGCGGCCGCGAAGGCGGCCATCACTGTGGTGCCGAAGCTGTTCACCAGCCCCTGGACCATCAGGATCCCGAAATTCATCACCGACTGCTGAAGGCAGGTGAGAATGGAAAATCCGGCAATCTCCCGGACGCTGCGCCACTTCACCCGGCAGTGCCTGCGGCTCACCCGCAGATATGGACAGAAACGCCATGTGTACAGCGCGATCCCGATGCCTGAGACATACTGGGCGATCACCGTCGCCAGAGCCGCCCCCGCCACACCGTGGCCCAGGCCCAGCACAAACCAGAGGTCCAGCACGATGTTTAACACCGCCGAGACGGCCAGAAAGATCAGCGGAGCCAGGGAATTGCCCACCGCCCGCAGCAGGGAGGCAAAATAGTTGTACAGAAAGGTCGCTGCGATGCCGCAGAAAATCACCAACAGATACTCCCGCATCATCCCCTGAATCTCCTGTGGCACCTTCAAAAAAGCGATGACGGCGTCCGTGCCGGCAAATGCCAGCAGGTTCAGCGCCACGGTCAGAGCGGCGATCAGGGCAAAGGAGGCGCACATGCACTCCTTTAAGCCCTCGTGGTTCTGCTGCCCGAACCGGATGGAAAACACCGCCCCGCTGCCCATACAGAGTCCCAGCAGTATGGAGGTCAGAAAGGTCATCAGCGTGAAGGAGGACCCCACCGCAGCCAGCGCTCCCGCGCCCAGAAAACGGCCCACGATCAGCGTATCCGCCACATTATAGCACTGCTGCAGAAGGTTCCCCAAAATCATCGGAACCGCAAACCGCAGCATGGTTTTCATCACATTCCCCTGAGTCAAATCTCCCCGCATCTCGCCTTTTCCTTTCGAATCGAAATTTTCATCTTACGTTTCGCAATCATTTTATCAAGAAAACCCACACAAGTCAATTAACAGATTGCGTTTGTTATACAAATCCGCTATAATCAAAGAAATGAACATATTTCAGAAAAGGAGGCGCCGATCATGTTTCTTGACGGACTTGACGAGCTGGATCAGAAAATCGTCCGGCTGCTGATCCAGAACGCCCGCATGTCCTACTCGGACATCGGCAAGGAGGTGGGTATATCCCGGGTGGCGGTGAAAACGCGGATTCAGTCTCTTGAAAAGCGGGGTGTCATCGAGGAGTACACCACAATCATCAACCCCCAGAAGATAAACGGCGCGGTATCCTGCTATTTTGAGATCGAGACGGCCCCGGACACATTTTCCCAGGTAACCGGACTTCTCCTGGAACATGAGACCGTGACCCAGATCTACCGGGTCACCGGCCGCCACAAGCTGCACGTCCACGCGGTGGCCTCCTCGGGCGAGGAGATGGAGGCATTGATCCGTGATGTGATTGATCCCCTGCCGGGGGTGATCAACTGCAGTTGCAATATGATACTCTCGCGGATTAAGGATATTAAGGGGCTGCGGCTGTGATGGTTTCCGCGGCTCCTGCAGGCCGCTCATGATGCAGAAACAGGAGGCCGAAGGTGGATCTTCTCCCCTTCCGGCCTCCTGTTTTCCGTCCGTATCCGTTTCCGTCTCTTCCTCCGGATACTTCATGCCCTCATCCCTGCGGATATCCGTCATAATCCGAATCACGCCCTCAGCCCAAATCCTCACTTGGTCTGGTAGCTCTTGTCGAACTTGTGCATCACATCGACATCCGACAGCACGCCCTTGCTGTACTCAAACCGCACGGTGTAATCCCCGGATTTCAGATAGTGGAACAGATAATCGCCCTCGTCCTCATCCATCTCCAGATCAGGAAACAACTCCTTAAGCTCCTCCTGGGTTTTTCCAATGGGATTGACGCCGTTGATGGAGATGTTCAAATCCTGATTTGCGCCGTCGAGGGCATAGAAGCCCAACTCCTCAATCACGCAGTTCTTGGCGGGTTTCGCCTCCTTGCTGTCGTTCACCAGCACCAGCATGGCGTAATTTGTCCCATCCTTCCCCAGAAAAATCGAAGAGGTCCAGGACCGGTCCGGCAGCTCGAAAATCATTTTCCCCAAATCGTCCAGCTCCCAGTTCTCTCCCGCCAGGTCAGAGGGTTTGGTCTGTCCCACCACCACCTGGGTGCCGTCCAGAAGCACCTCCGGCGGTGTTCCCGGATCCTTACTGCCACAGCCGCCCAGCGCGGCGGCCGCCAGCAGCATGCCAACTACCAGCAGGTTTCTCAACTTTTTCATCTCACAATTTCTCCTTCTTTTGTCCATTTTACAGCAAAAAGAGGGTGTCGCAAAATCATCAAAATAGATGATTGAGTGGCACCCTCACTCTACACGCAGAAAAAAATCAGGAGAAAATCATTTTTTATTGACTTTCTCCTGATTTTTTCGTACTTTAATAAGCATACGGTTTTTCTTGTTTTTATGCACTCACTTTTAGGTCAAACAAATAGCTTCCCGTCCGCTCATCCTGGATTTTTCTATGTAGTTTATTTAGATTGTACCCCATTCCTAACAGGAGAATCTCCAGTTTTACCTTCTTCTTACCCCGCAGCAGGAAACGCTGGAATCCATAATCATTTTTTAAAACGCCAAAGGCTCCCTCTACCTGGATCGAGCGGTTCATCCGGTACTTAATTCCCTTCTCGCTCTGTATGTTTTGATACGATTCCCCGCGCTTCTCCAAAAAGCTTTTGGACACGTACAGACGCTTGTTACCCTTCGCTTTGGTGCATGTTTCTTTGTAGGGGCAGCCGGTACAGTCACCACACTCATATACCGTCACCTCGGATTCATATCCACTTTTGCTGTGCTGCTTTTTCAGATAAATTACTCGCAGCTCCTTCCCGGCATGACAGATATAGATGTCTCTCTCCTGGTCATAAACCATGTTTTCCCGCTTACCGATATCCTGTTTAAAACTCCGCTTTTTCCATTTTTCATAGGTTTGAGGTTTGATGTATGGCTGCTGCCCCGCCTCCCGCAGATAGCTGTAGCCTTCTTCACTTTCATATCCCGAATCTGCTGTAACACTTGGATAGTGAAATCCCAGGTTTTCTTTCAGCCGCTTTAAAAATGGCACCAGCGTCCATACATCGTTCCGGTCCTGAAAAATATCCACTCCCACAATGTATTCGCTGTCCACCCCGATCTGTACGTTATACCCTGGCTTTAACTGCGCGTTGCGCATGTGGTCATCTTTCATATGCATAAACGTTGCATCCGGATCTGTTTTGCAGTAGTTGTTCCTTCCCTGGAAGCTGGCTGTATGCCAGTCATAAGTGGTCTGACGCTCCAGATACCTTTGGAACAGCTCCAGATACCGCTGCTCGATGGATTTGCGTTTTCCGCGGCCATGAACGAACTCTATGTTCCGCTCCCTGCATATCTCCTCCAGAAAACGGCAGATTTTTTGAAGGTCCTCTACCCGGTATTCTGTTCCCACACGAAAGGACTGGATGAACTCCTTGTTTACAAACTCCACCGACTCCTGTATTTTCATGAACATTTTTTCTTCCCATTTCCCAACAGATTTTTTCCATACGAAGGTGTATTTATTGGCACAGGCTTCTATTTTCGTTCCGTCAATAAAGACGGTTTCTTTGGAAAGTTCACCTGCCTGCTCCAGCCGATGTACCATCTGATAAAAGAGGTCCCCGCATGCCTCCTCAAGAAAACCGGAACGGAACCGGGCGATGGTGCTGTGATCCGGCGCTTTTTGTCCGGCCAACAGCCACATGAAGTTGATATCCCGCTTACAGGCGGCCTCGATTTTTCTTGAGGAATAAATGTTTTGGGAATACGCATAGGTCAGGATCTTGAACATGGTCTTTGGGTCCACTGCCGGATTTCTGCCTTTGGCAGAGTAAGCCTGGTAAAGCTTTGTATAGTTTAAATCCTCCAATTCGTGGCTCAGCAGTCGGACAGAATCATCATTCGGAACCAGCCCTTCCAAACTTAATGGCAAAACCAGTTGATAAGTTTGGCCAAGTTCGGTATAATCTTTTGTAGTGTAATTATTTATTCGCATACTTAATTATACCACGGATGGCGGACTCTTCGGAGCCCGCTTTTCTGTTTTTTGTACGGAAAAGGAGCTGCTGCTCCGGTAGATTATTTATCTACTTTCGCAACAGCCCCACCCTATATCTTTATATTTCTCATATTTTCTCATAATCAGCCTCCTAAGATTTCATTCAGAAGGCCATCGGTTTCATGCTCGATTGTAAGGATGTCCTGCCTGATTTCTTCCAAGGTGCGAAGTTGTACCGGCTGGTAGAAATACTTTGTAAAGGATAGTTCATAGCCAATCTTTTCAGAGCCTGACTTAATAAACACATCCGGCGCATACGGTCTGACCTCATTTTCAATAAAGGCTTCGATACCACCCTCGTAAGTGAATGGAATAATCTCCTTGTCGCTGTTTGGTTTCACAGGCTTACCTTTCTTATCCAGAATTGGCTTCCCGTTTTTATCATATTGGGGGGTGTACACAGGTACTTCCCAATAACCGAACTCGTAGGTATCAAATACCTTGCTGTAACGTTCGTCGGCCTGATCAAACGCCATATATAATTCCAGAATGCGATCACGGATAGCTTTGTCAACCTCACAGTTCTTTTCGCCCAGATTTTTACGCAGCGGCTTTTTAAAGGAAGTAGCGTCAATCAGCTGTACTTTACCCTTGCGCCGTTCCTCCTTTTTGTTGGCAAGAATCCAGATATATGTGCTAATAGGGGTGTTATAAAACATTTTTTCCGGAACAGCAACAATTGCTTCCAACAAATCCTGTTCCAGAATGTACTGGCGCAAATTGGACGGCCCCTGACCAGCTTTTCCGGTGAAGAGAGAAGAACCGTTATGTACCTCAACAATACGGCTACCCAACACGGTGTCCCGCTTCATTTTACTGATATTATTGGCAAGGAACAACATCTGTGGATCGCTGATATCCGGAATCAAAGAGAAGTCTTCACCCTTGTAATTCACACGGAAACGAGTATCTGTGATATCGTCTTTTTTGATGTCACCCCATGCTTTCAGATCCGTTTTCCAAGGAGTTCCAAAGGGAGGATTGGAGAGCATAAAGTCAAAGGACTCTCCGGCAAAACCATCGTTAGAGATAGTAGAACCAAAGAAAATATTATTTGCCTGCGTACCCTCGCCTTTAACCAGCATATCACTGCGGGCAATTGCATAGGTCTCGTCGGAGTTCTCCTGACCATAAAGATGGATGGATATTTTCTTGTCCGTTTCCTTTGCTATTTCCTGAATACGCTCTTCAGCAACGGTCAACATGCCACCTGTTCCACAGGCCCCATCATAGATCCGGTAGGTTGTACTTTGAATTTTATCCTTTACCGGCACAAACGCCAAATCGGTAATCAATTCTACAATATCACGAGGGGTAAAATGGCGTCCGGCATCAGTAATATTGGTTTCTTCGTTGAATTTACGGATTACCTCTTCAAACACCGTTCCCATGGTATGGTTATCCAGTGCAGGCTGTACAATATTGCCCTGTGCATCGTACACAGGACGGTTTGAGAGGTTAACGGTAGAATCGGTAAACTTACTTATGAGCAAGCCCAAAATATCATGCTCTGAGAGTTTATCAATCTGATTTCTAAACTCAAAGCGTTTGATAATATCCTGCACGTTGTGAGAAAAACCATTCAAATACAAGATAAAGTCAGCTTTTAATTGTTGCTGATTTGTGCGGGATTTCAAGTCGGACAATGTATAAGGGGAGCTATTGCAAAAAGCTTCTCCTGCCACACTGCACAGAGCTTCGTCCTGCTCAGTAATACCAGCAGCATCCAACTGTGCTTTCATTTTCAGAACTTTTTCTTTTGTAGGTTCCAAAACTGCATCAAAACGGCGGATCACCATCATTGGCAGAATAATCTTTCTGTAATCACCCACATCATAAGTATCTACCAGGCAGTCGTTGGCAATGCCGAACAAAAACGATACGATCTGCCCAAAATTCGATTTATCCATTATTCCTTAGTCCTTTCATCTGTAAGTTCCATAATGTCAGAGATGTCACACTTCAAAACACTGCATATTTTCACAAGCACCTCGGTATTAACATTTTCATTCTTCCCGAGCTTTGCAAGGGCTGCTGTGGTAATTCCAGCTTCTTTACGCAACATTGTTTTCGTCATATCTCTGTCAATCAACAGCTTCCAAAGCTTTTTGTAGGATACAGCCATGCCTAACTCCTTCCTTCAATAAACCAAATATCTAAAATTTAGATTTCATATCTAAGTATATAACATTTGGTCAAAAAATCATAGTACCAAATGGACATTAAAAAATTCAGAAAACGCACTTGACTTTCTTTGTGTTGCCGTATATAATAGCGTTAGAAATCAGCGAACACGCTTATTTCTATCAAGGAGGAAGTGCTATGAATGGCAAGTTCGGAGAATTTATCGCTGAAAAGCGAAAATCCCGTGGATTGACACTGCGTGGGCTGGCGGCCGAATTAGGAATTGTACCAGCGTACATGAGTGATATCGAAAAGGGGCATCGTTATCCCCCTGATAAAGATAAACTATACGAATTATCCCGTATTTTGTGCCTGTCCGAAGATGAAACCAACACCATGTTCGATTTGGCCGCAGGTGAAAAGGAAAACACTGTGTCTCCTGATCTGCCGGAATATATCATGGGAAATGAGCAAGTACGTGTTGCACTTCGTATGGCACGTGACAACAACGCCTCCAGTGAAGTATGGCAAAAAGTCATTGAAATGATGGAGGAACAGGAGCGAGGTAAGAAATAAGTGTGATCCATTACAATTATTCTGCACGTCAACTGGAATCCGAAGCTGAGAAACTTCTATTCCGGTTTGATCCTGAGCGCCTAAAAAAGCCGAAGTCTATCGATGTATATGCAGTCATTGAAAAGTGTCTGGGCGTTGAATATGACTGGAAATACATCACCCCGGATCAGTCCATTCTGGGTGCAACAGCATTCAATGCCGGATATATATGGGTGTGGCCGGAACCTTGTTATCGTGAAGGTATGTTACCCTCAAAAGTGTATCTTCCCAAGGGGTGCATTCTCATTGACGCCACCCTTACAGAATCGGAGAATAGAGGACGCGAAAACTTCACTGTGATGCACGAGGTATTTCATCAAGTCCTTCATAAAAATTGCTTTCGACGAGAAAAGCCTGATTACATCCATAGCACAAGCCAAAAAGCATTAAATGGCAAGAAGCAGTTGAAAACCTCATTGGACTTTATAGAATATCAGGCAAACACATGTGCAGCCGCTTTTCTGATGCCTCAGGATGTAGTTCGGGAGGAGTTTAAAAAGCGAAGTAACAATTTGGGCTCTAAGTACCCACTCCCATGCGATTATATGGTAGAAAGCATCATTTGCGACATGGCTGATGTATTCAGCGTATCAAAGCAGGCTATGCGTTATCGATTA
>URKX01000029.1 GCA_900548545.1 uncultured Oscillospiraceae bacterium | reverse complement strand
CATAAGCCCTTGGAGAGGGGCTCTAATAACTACTACTCTATAATACAAGGAGCAACGCATATATGGTCTACACAAGAAACATCAGCGATTCGGTTGTATGGGTGGGCGGCAGCGACCGCCGTTTGCACCTGTTTGAGAACCTGTTCCCCATCCCTCGGGGCGTGTCTTACAACTCCTATATGGTTTTAGACGAGAAAACTGCTCTGCTGGACACGGTGGACTCCTCCATCGCCCTTCAATTTATCCAAAATGTCCGGGCCACCTTGGGCGGCCGGCCCCTGGATTACCTGATCGTCAACCACATGGAGCCTGACCACTGCGCCACCATCGAAATGCTGCTGCCCTACTATCCTAACCTGAAAATTGTGGGCAACCAGAAGACCTTCCAGATGATCCGCCAATTCTACGACTTCGATGTGGACAAGCACGCCATTGTGGTGAAAGAGGGCGACTCCCTGGAGCTGGGCCGGCACACCCTGCGGTTCTACACCGCCCCCATGGTCCACTGGCCCGAGGTGATGGTAACCTATGAGGAGAACGAAAAAATCCTGTTCTCCGCCGATGCCTTCGGCACTTTCGGCGCGGTGGACGGAGCCCTGTTCAACGACGAAGTGGACTTCGACAAGGACTGGCTGGAGGACGCCCGCCGGTACTATTCCAACATTGTGGGCAAGTATGGCACCCAGGTGCAGGCTGCCTTGAAGAAGCTGTCCAGCCTGGACATCGCCACCATCTGCCCCCTCCACGGGCCGGTGTGGCGCAGCGACCTGGGCTACCTGCTGGGCAAATATGACCTGTGGAGCCGCTATGAGCCGGAGGAGAAGGCTGTGGCCATCTTCTACGCCTCCATGTACGGCAACACGGAAAACGCCGCTAACCTGTTGGCTTCCAGCCTGGCAGAGGCCGGCGTGAAGAACGTGAAAGTGTACGATGTGTCCAGCACCCATGTTTCCAACCTGATCGGCGAGGTGTTCCGGTGCAGCCACATGGTGCTGGCCTGCCCCACCTACAACAACGGCATCTACCCCGCCATGTACAACTTCCTCCACGACATGAAGGCCCTGATGGTGCAGAACCGCACCGTGGGCCTGATCGAAAACGGCAGCTGGGCCCCCGCCAGCGGCAAGCTGATCCGGCTGCGCCTGGAGGAAATGAAGAACATGGCCCTTTTGGAACCCACCGTCACGTTGAAGTCCTCCCTGAAGGAAGACAGCCGCGCCCAGCTGGAAGCTTTGAAAGACGCCATTGTGGCTTCCCTGAATGCGTAACCCATCGGGCTCGAAACAATTCCCATGAAAAAACTCCCGCCCCTTCCCTGGGGTGGGAGTTTCTTTCATGGGCCAAATGCTCCTGGGCTTCCGCAGGCTCTTTTTCACCGCGGAAAAATAAGCCGCCCTCAAGCAAATGCCCCCTGCACAGAAAACCGTTCCTGTGCAGGGGGCGTTTTCACTTTCTTCGTTTGTACAGACAGGGCCCTTTCCCAAGGGGAACGGGACGTTTAAGAAAGCCTGGTTTTAAAGTCCTCATACCCAAAGGAGCGAACCAGCTCCACCTCCCCGTCCTGGCGGCGCAGGGCGATGGCGGGCAGGGGCATCCCGTTGAAGGTATTGGTCTTTACCATGGTGTATAGGGCCATGTCTTCCAGCACCACCTGGCTTCCCTCCGTGAGGGGCTGGTCGAAGGAATAATCCCCGATCACGTCCCCTGCCAGGCAGGTGGGCCCGGCCAGCCGGTAGGTGTGGGCCTTCTCCCCCGCCTTGCCGGAATCCCGCACCGGGGGCCGGTAGGGCATTTCCAGTACATCGGGCATATGGCAGGCAGCGGAGGTGTCCAGGATGGCGATGTCCATGCCGTTGTGGACCACTTCCAGCACGGTGGACACCAGGAACCCGGCGTTTAACACCACGGCCTCTCCCGGCTCCAGATAGACCTCCACGCCGTAGCGCTCCCGGAAGTGCTTCACCACCCGGACCAACCGGGGGATGTCGTAATCCGCCCGGGTGATGTGGTGGCCGCCTCCCAGGTTCAGCCACTTCATCCCGGGGAGGTACTTCCCGAACTTCTCCTCAAAGGCGGCGGCGGTGGTTTCCAAGTCGTCGGAGTTTTGCTCACACAAGGTATGGAAGTGGAGCCCGTCCAACAGGGGCGGCAGGCTCCCGTCAAAATTTTCCAAAGTGGTCCCCAGCCGGGAACCGGGGGCACAGGGGTCGTAAATGGCGTGGCCCTCCTGGGTGGAGCACTCCGGGTTGACCCGCAAGCCCACCTGCTTTCCCGCTTCCTTGGCCCGCTGTCCAAACTTCCGAAGCTGGCTGGGGGAGTTGAACACAAAGTGGTCCGCGTAGGAGAGCAGCTCGTCCAGCTCCTCCTCCCGGTAGGCCGGGGAAAACACGTGGACCTCCCCGGGGAACTCCTCCCGGCCAAGGCGTGCCTCAAACAGGCCGCTGGCGGTGGTGCCGGACAGGTACCGGCTGATCAGCGGGTAACAGGCAAACATGGAGAAGGCCTTCTGGGCCAGGAGGATCTTGCAGCCGGCCTCCTGGGCCACTTGGCGGAGGATCTCCAGGTTCTTCTTTAAAAGCCCCTCGTCCACCAGGAAATAGGGGGTGCGCAGCGTATCCCCCATTTAATCCACCAGCACAGGGGCGCCGTCGATCTGCCAGGGCAGGCCCCACTTGTTCAGGGCGTCCATGTAGGGATCGGGATCAAACTCTTCCACGGTGTACACGCCGGGCTTGTTCCACTTGCCGGTCAGGAGCATCATGGCCCCCACCATGGCGGGCACGCCGGTGGTGTAGGAGATGGCCTGGGAGCCCACCTCTTTGTAGCACTCCTGGTGGTCGCACACATTGTAGATGTAGGCGGTCTTCTCCTTGCCGTCCTTTTTGCCGGTGAAGATACAGCCGATGTTGGTCTTGCCCACGGTGCGGGGGCCCAGGGAGGCGGGGTCGGGCAGCAGGGCCTTCAAGAACTGGATGGGTACGATCTTGTGGCCTTCAAATTCCACAGGCTCGGTAGAGAGCATCCCCACGTTTTCCAGACACTTCATGTGGGTCAGGTAGCTCTGGCCGAAGGTCATGAAGAACCGGATCCGCTTCACGCCGGGGATGTTCTTGGCCAAGGATTCGATCTCCTCGTGGTGCAAGAGGTACATATCCTTGTGGCCCACCTGGTCAAAATCGTATTCCCGCTTGACGCTCATGGCGGGGATCTCCACCCAATGGCCGTCCTCCCAATAGGAGCCGGGGGCGGACACTTCCCGCAGGTTCACTTCCGGGTTGAAGTTGGTGGCAAAGGGGTAGCCGTGGTCGCCGCCGTTGCAATCCAGGATGTCGATGGTATCGATCTCATCGAACAGGTGCTTCTGGGCATAGGCGCAGTAGGCCTGGGTGACGCCGGGGTCGAAGCCGGTGCCCAGCAGGGCGGTCAGGCCGGCCTTTTCAAACTTTTCTTTGTACGCCCACTGGTAGGAGTAGTCGAAATAGGCAGAGAAGCCCTCCTCTTTGCAGCGCTTCTCGTACTGGGCCCGCCAAGCCGGGTCGGACAGGTCCTCGGGCTCATAGTTGGCGGTATCCAGGTAGTTGACCCCGCACTCCAGACAGGCATCCATAATAGCCAGGTCCTGGTAGGGCAGGGCAATGTTCATCACCAGGTCGGGCTGGTACTCCCGGATCAGGGCCGCCACCTGGGAGGCGTCGTCGGCGTCCACCTGGGCGGTGGTGATGACGGTTTTGGTCTTGCCCTCCAAATCGGCCTTCACCGCGTCGCACTTGGACTTGGTGCGGGAGGCGATGCAGATTTCGGTAAAGACGTCGCTGCACTGGCAGCACTTGCGGATGGCCACATTGGCCACGCCGCCGCAGCCGATGATGAGAACTTTGCTCATGGAAAACAACTCCTTTTTGATATGATAAAAAGCAGCACACGAAGCGCGTGGTTTTTTCAGGGTTGGTGCTGTGCCTTATTGCAAGGCTAACAACATTTCCCGGACAACCTTGCAGGCCACCATGGTGGACACCCCGCTTTGGTCGCAGGGCGGGGAGAGCTCGTTGACGTCGCAGGCCACCACATTGGCCCGCTGGCACACCAGGGTGACGGCTTTCCGCAGCTCCTCAAAGCTGACGCCGCCGGGCTCGGGGGTGCCTGTGCCCGGGAACACGCTGGGGTCCAGCACGTCCAGGTCCAGGGTAAAGTACACCGGCTTGTCCCCCAGCTGGTCCAGGGCGTCTTCCAAGCCCATCAAGTCAAACTTGTGGGTGGAAACGTGGCCCTTCCCCCAGCGGAACTCCTCCCGGTCCCCAGAGCGGATACCGAACTGGAAGATCTTCCCGTCCCCGCAAAGCTCCCAGCACCGGCGCAGCACGCAGGCGTGGGAAAGCTTCACCCCCAGGTAGTCGTCCCGCAGGTCGGCGTGGGCGTCAAAATGGAGGATGTGGATGTCTGGGTACTTCCGGAAAGCAGCCCGGAAGGCCCCCAAGGTCACCAGGTGTTCGCCCCCCAGCAGGAAGGGCCGCTTGCCCGCCTCTAAAATGGCGGCAGCCCGCTCCTCAATCTGCCCCAGGGATAGGGCGGCGTCCCCCAGGGGCAGCTCGATATCCCCGCTGTCAAACACGGCGATGTCCTCCAGGTCCTTGTCCTGGTAGGGGCTGTAGCTCTCAATGCCGTAGGACTCCCGCCGGATGGCAGAGCTGCCAAACCGGGATCCGGGCCGGTAAGAGGTGGTGGAGTCAAAGGGGGCGCCAAACAGCACGGTGCCCGCCTCTTCCCACTCCTTGTCGCAGGAAAGGAAAGTTTCAACATTCTTACTCAACATATTTCAAAAGCTCCTCCACATAAGCTGGGATGTAAAACGCGCCCTTATGCAGGGTGGTGGTGTAGTACCGGCAGGGGATGCCCCGCATATTCCACCGGGTTTCGTCCAGGTTTTTCAAGGGGTGGTATTTTTTCGAGGCAAACCCAAACAGCCAGTGGCCCGAGGGGTAGGTGGGGATGTGGGCCTGGTACACCTTGCTGATGGGGAAGCTCTCCACAATGTTTTTATGGGCCCGCTGGCAGGCAGCGGCGTCCCCGGGATAGAAGGGGCTCTCGTGCTGGTTGATGAGGATGCCGTCCTCCTTCAGGGCCTTGTAGCAGTTGCCGTAAAACTCCCGGGTGAACAAGCCTTCCCCGGGGCCGAAGGGGTCGGTGGAGTCCACAATGATCAAATCGTACTCGTTCTCTTTAAAGCGGACAAACTTCAGGCCATCCTCATAGTGGATGGTGAGCCTGGGGTCCTCCAGGCGGCAGGCGGTTTTGGGAAGGTACTTCTTGCACACCTCCACCACCAGGGGGTCGATCTCCACCATGTCGATGTGCTGGATGTCCGTGTACTGCACCAGCTCCCGGATGACGCCCCCGTCCCCTGCGCCGATGACCAGCACTTTCTCCACATGGGGGTGCACCGCCATGGGCACGTGGGTGATCATCTCGTGGTAGATGAACTCGTCCTTTTCCGTCAGCATCATATAGCCGTCCAAGGTGAGGAAGCGGCCAAACTCTGTGGAGTCAAACACATCGATGCGCTGGAACTCGCTTTTCCCGCTGTAAAGCTGCCGGTCCACCCGGATGGAGAACTTCACATTGGGGGTGTGCTCCTCCGAAAACCAAAACTCCATGTCAATACACTCCCTTCAACACATTCAACCGGCGGATGTCCGGGTCTTCCGGGCCGGTCATGCTGCAGCCCTTCTCCTTGGCGTACTGGATGTACTGGACGATCTCCGGGGTGATCCGCTCGCCCGGCGCCAAAATAGGGATGCCGGGGGGATAGCACATGACAAACTCGCTGCACACGTACCCCGCAGACTCCGTGAGGGGCAGGCTCGTCTTCTCCGCGTAGAAGGCGTCCTGGGGGGAGAGCACCACTTCCGGCTCGATGTACTCCTGGCGCATCAGGCCGGCGGCGTCGGGCTTGCCGAACCGGCGGCGCACCTCGGAAAGGGCGCTGACCAGCCGCTCGATCTCCCGCAACCTGTCCCCAATGGACAGGTAGGCCAGGAAATTGCCCAAGTCGCCGAACTCGATCTGGATGTCGTACTCATCCCGCAGCAGGTCATAGACCTCAATGCCCGCCAGGCCCACGTTCAGGGTGTTCACCGAGAGCTTGGTGCGGTCGAAGTCAAACACGCTGTCCCCGTTGACGATCTCCTTGGAGAAGGCGTAGTACCCGCCGATGCGGTTGATCTCGTCCCGGGCGTAATCGGCCAATTTCACCACCTGGGAAAATGCCTCCCTGCCCCGCAGGGCCAGGTTCCGCCGGGAGATATCCAGGCTAGAAAGCAGCAGGTAAGACCCGCTGGTGGTCTGGGTCAGGTTGATGATCTGCCGCACATGGCCCTCCTGCATGGCGGGGCCTGTGAGCAGCAGGGAGCTTTGGGTCAGGCTGCCGCCGGACTTGTGCATGGAAACCGCCGCCATATCGGCCCCGGCTTCCATAGCGGACATGGGCAGCTCATCGCTGAAGTAAAAGTGGGTGCCGTGGGCCTCGTCGGCCAGGCAGAGCATCCCGTGTTCGTGGGCCATTTGGGCAATGGCCTGGATGTCGGAGCAAATGCCGTAATAGGTGGGGTTGTTCACCAGCACCGCCTTGGCGTTGGGGTGCTTTTTGATGGCCGCCTCCACGTCCTCCCGGCGCATCCCCAGAGGGATGCCCAGCCGGTCATCACAGGCGGGGTCCACATACACAGGCACGGCGCCGCACAGCACCATAGCCCCCATCACGCTGCGGTGGACGTTCCGGGGCAGGATGATCTTCTCCCCCCGCTTGGCCACGGACAAGATCATGGCCTGCACCGCCGAGGTGGTCCCCCCCACCATCAAAAAGGCGTGGGCGGCCCCAAAGGCGTGGGCGGCCAGCTCCTCGGCCTCCCGGATGACAGAAACCGGGTGGCACAGGTTGTCCAGGGGTTTCATGGAGTTGACGTCCATCCCAACACATTTTTGCCCCAAAAGCTGGGTAAGCTCCGGGTTGCCCCGGCCCCGTTTATGGCCGGGCACGTCAAAAGGGACCACCCGGCGTTTTTCAAATTCCTGAAGCGCCTCGTAAATGGGCGCGTGTTCTTGCGAAAGCATGGCTGCCGCCTCCCGTAAAACTTGCGGAAGCGCCCCGCCCTTTGCCGCGCCGCCATGGGCAGCCGGAGCCCCAGAACCGGGGCCGGGCCGGACGCATGTTTATCCCGCTGTTAAAAAATATTCCGCCCGCTGAAAATCTCAATCATCTCCCGCCGCAGGTTCTGCATGATCTCCAGGCGGGTGCGGGGAGGCAGCTCATAGGCGTCGGTGTTGAATAGGTAGTTTTGCAGGTCGATGTCCTTCACCATCATCTTGGTGTGGAACAGGTTGGCCTCGTACACGTTGATGTCCACCGCGTCATACCGGCGCAGCGTTTCCGGGTCAATATAGTGTTGGATGGACACCACATCGTGGTCCAAAAACAGCTTTTTGCCGTCCAAGTCCCGGGTGAAGCCCCGCACACGGTAATCCATGGTGATGATGTCCGAGTCGAACGAGCCGATCAGGTAATCCAAGGTGGAAAGGGGCGTGATCTCCCCACAGGTGGCCACATCGATATCCACCCGGAAAGTGGCAAGGCACGTTTCCGGATGATACTCCGGATAGGTGTGCACCGTCACATGGCTCTTGTCCAGGTGGCCCAGCACCGTGTCCCCCGCGGGGACCATGGTGCCCTCCGCGATCAAAATGGTCACGGAAGCCCCCTGGGGATCGTAGTCCTGCCGGGCAATGTTCAGCACCTTGGCGCCGATCATATCCGTCAGGGTGGTGAGGATGTTGGTCAGGCGCTCCGAGTTGTACTGCTCGTCGATATAGGCAATGTAATCCCGCTGTTCCCGGGGGGTTTTGGCGTAACACACATCGTAAATGTTAAAGCTGAGGGCTTTTGTGAGGTTGTTAAATCCATAGAGCTTCAATTTTTCTGCCATTCCCCATACTCCCCTTGCAAGTGAAGTGATATAAAAAAGCGGCGCGCCCAAAGCGCACCGCCTGTAAGAAACGAGGTTTTTCGATAAAGCGTCCGAACAGCAGCCCGCGCCACCTGGGGGGTGCCCGCGGAATACGTCCATCTGGTCTCCAGTGCAAATAACTCACTTTTTACCACGCTTATTGACCTTTTACAAGTTGATGCGCAAAAAATGCGTGTGCGCGAACCGCGCTGGTTATAAAGTGACCAACTTATAAAATTGAGCTTTTAACTCAATCAATAACGACAAAGCCCGCGGCACGCCCAGAAAAGCGGGAGCCCTCCCAGGGGAAGCCGCGACATATTTGCATGGAGGCCCTCCGGCCTCTGTCCCATGACTATTAGAAAGTATAACCGGATTTTGCCCCCTTGTCAAGCCGGATATTTTCCAGGAAACCGGGGTGTAAAGCCCTTGTAAAATCCTGGTTGGGCGGGGTTAAAAGGGGCGCCCCTCCTCTTCCCCGGGCACCAGGCGGATGGGCACGCCGTTCACCTCCACGCCGCCCTCGGCCCGGATGAGGATGTACCCTGCCCCGCCGATCACACGGGTTTCCACCAGGTCGCCCCGGTCGGGGGACACCTGGATGGTCACGTCCGGGGTGCAGATCTCCAGCTTGCGCTTGTCCACCAAATTCTGGGGCGCCAGCCGGGCGTCCGCGCCGAACTCCTCTTCAAACCGCTGGGAAAATGCCTCCCGGTGTTCTTCCTCCACCCCGCTGATCTGCAGCACCGTTTCCATGGCCCCTTTGGACAGCACCAGGGGTTCCGGGTCATGGTCCTCCTTGTGCTGGGCCATCATCTCCACCAGCTGCCCCTGCACCGACTGCACCACGTCCAGGCTGCAATCGGCCCCCAAGGTTTCCGTCAGCAGGGACTGGAAGGTTTCCTTCTGAGTGTCCGCAGGCGGGGGCAGCTCCTGGCGGAACAGGGTCTCCACCAGCTCTTGGTGGCTTTCGGCGGTGTTTTTGGTGTAGTACAGGGTTTCGTACAGGTTGGCGCACCGGTCGTCAAAGGCGGGGAACAGGAACCCCGCTTCCGGGGCGGACACGGTCCAATCCACCTCCCGGTTACAAAACAGGTTCTCCGGCACACGGTAACTGAGCACCGGCTTGGTTTCCTTCACCGGGCACAGGCTGCACAGGATGTAGGAATACACCGTTTCCGAAGCGTCTTCCAAGGTGCCCCCGTCCTTGCCACGGTAGGGCACATCGTAGGAGTCGTAGGCCAGCAGGATCAAATACCCCATATCCTCCAGCCGGAAGCTTTGGGCCACTGCCTGGAAAAAGGCCTCCAAAGCCTCCTCGTCTTTGAGCTCCGAGTCCCGCAAAGCCATCAGCAGCTTGTGTTCCGGGCTGTCCACCACCTGGGCCGTGGAGAAGGATACCCCGATCAAATTCCTGCCCAAGCTGCCGGAAAGGGACTTGCGCAGCAGGTTCAGCAGGTTCTCCCCCTCCTCCTGGGGCATCAGCGCCAGGGACTGGTCAAACCGGGAAACCACCTCCCCTTGGGGGCTGACGTAACAGCCCCGCACATGGTTGACGCTGCTCTTCTCCGGCCGAAAGCGCCGCCGCAGCTCTGCCACTTCTTTTTCATTCATGGGAAAAGCCCTCCTTTTTGCACAGGATGCTTCCCATTATACCCCAGCCCGGCCTTCGGCGCAAGAAAAAGGAGCGCTGCAAACCCAATCGTTTCCAGCGCCCCTCTCTGGGGCCCCTTAGGCCCGCCCGCCGCCGCAGCCCGGCTGCGGGGTCACCGCAAGGCTTCCCCGGCGGCCTTTTCCACGGCAAGGGCTTGCTTGTACCGGGCGATATACCAGCCAAAGCCCTCCTGATCTTCCAGGCTGGGAGGAACCTGCTCCCCGGCTGCCCCGGCAAACACATGGTTCTCCAGGAAGTCCGGCAGTGTTTCCTCCCCCTGCCGGTCCTTCCGGTAGGCCGCCAGCAGGGCCATGCCCCAGGGGCCGCCTTCCCCGGCGGTTTCCATCACGGCAACGGGTACCCCCAGGGCCCCGGCCAGAAGCTTCTGCCCCACGCCCTTGGTCTTGAACAGGCCCCCGTGGCCGTAAAGCTTTTCCACGGTGACGCCCTCTTTCCACAGCAGGTCCATACCGATGCTCAGGGTGGCCATAGCGGCGTACAGCTGGGCGCGCATGAAATTCCCCAGGGTCAGCTTTGCCTCGGGGGAACGGACAAACAGGGGCCTCCCCTCTTCCAGGCCGGTGACCGGCTCCCCGGAATAGCAGTTAAAGCTCACCAGGCCGCCGCAGTCCGGCTCCCCGGACAAAGCCTGCCGGTAGAGCAGCTCATACAGCTGAGATTTGGACAGCTTGGCCCCGGCAGCCTCCAGCAGCTGGCCGAACATCCCCACCCAAGCGTCCAGGTCCGAGGTACAGGTGTTCACATGGACCATGGCCACCGGACGGCCGTCGGGGGTGGTCACCAGGTCGATCTCCGGGTACACCTTGGAAAGGGGCCGCTCCAGCACCACCATGGCAAACACCGACGTTCCCGCAGACACGTTGCCGGTACGCACCCCCACCGAGTTGGTGGCCGCCATACCAGTGCCTGCGTCCCCCTCAGGCGGGCACAGAAGGGCACCGGGCTCCAGGGTGCCGGTGGGGTCCAGCAGCTTGGCGCCCTCTGGGGTGAGGATGCCCCCGTCCTCCCCGGCGCAGAGCACCTGGGGCAGGATGTCCGACAGCTTCCAGGGGATCCCTTTTTCCTCCAAGAGGCTGTCAAGCTGCCCCATCATCCCCTGGTGGAACTGCATGGTGCCGCTGTCAATGGGGAACATCCCGGAGGCCTCCCCCACACCCAGCACTTTTTTGCCTGTGAGCTTCCAGTGGATGTACCCCGCCAAAGTGGTCAGATAGGCGATCTGCCCCACGTGGGGCTCCCCCCGGCGGACGGCCCGCCACAGGTGGGCGATGCTCCAACGCTGGGGGATGTTGAACCCAAACAGCGCCGTCAGTTCCCCGGCCTCCTCCTCGGTGATGGTGTTGCGCCAGGTGCGGAACTCGCAGAGCTGGTTGCCCTCCTGGTCAAAGGGCAGGTAGCCGTGCATCATGCCGGAAACCCCCAAAGCCCCCAGGCGCTTCAAAGGCTCCCCGCAGAGCTCCTGGACCTGGGCCGCCATTTGGGCAAAGGCCCCTTGGATGCCCCGCCAGGCCTCCTCCAAGGGGTAAGTCCACACCCCGTTTTCAAAGCGGTTCTCCCAATCAAAGGCTCCCGTAGCAAGGGGCGCCCGGTCGGGGCCGATGAGCACCGCTTTGATCCGGGTGGAGCCCAGCTCGATCCCCAAAACGGTTTCCCCCTGGCGCACCGCTTGTTTTATCTGTTCCCTGTTCATGGTTGCAACAACCTCCCGTGTTGAAATGGTACGTACATTTTATCACATCTTTCCGGTTTTTGCACCCATGATTTTAAAAAACCCTTCCACTGGAAAAGCTTTCCCGCCTTGTGAAAGAGGAGAAAATCTGTTATAATAAAAATAATTGTGGGGATAGGCGCGAAAACCGCGTCTGTTTTTCCGAGAGATTTTTTGGGTATTGGGGGAATTTGGGACTATGGGCAACCTCATCGGCTTTGACAACGAGCAATATCTCCGCACGCAGTCGGAGAAGATCCAGGAACGCATTAACCTGTTTGGAGGCAAGCTCTATTTGGAGTTTGGCGGCAAACTGTTTGACGACTACCACGCCTCCCGGGTGCTGCCGGGCTTTTTGCCGGACAGCAAGGTGAAGATGCTGCAACAAATGAAGGACCAGGCGGAGATCGTCATCGTCATCAACGCCGGCGACATTGAGAAAAACAAAGTCCGGGGGGACCTTGGCATCACCTACGACATGGACGTGCTGCGGCTGATCGACGCCTTCCGGGGCATTGGCCTGTATGTGGGCAGCGTGGTGCTGACCCAGTTCGCGGCCCAGCCCGCCGCCGAGGCTTTCCAAAAGCGCCTGGAATCCCTGGGCATCAAGGTGTTCCGCCACTACACCATCCCGGGTTACCCCTCCAACATCCCCTTCATCGTCAGCGACGAGGGGTTTGGCAAAAACGAATATGTGGAAACCTCCCGCAGCCTGGTGGTGGTCACCGCCCCCGGCCCCGGCAGCGGCAAGATGGCCACCTGCCTGTCCCAGCTGTACCACGAGAACAAGCGGGGCATCAAGGCGGGCTACGCCAAGTTTGAAACCTTCCCCATCTGGAACCTGCCCTTAAACCATCCCGTGAACCTGGCCTATGAGGCCGCCACCGCCGATTTGAACGACGTGAACATGATCGACCCCTTCCACCTGGAAGCCTATGGGGAAACTGCGGTCAACTACAACCGGGACGTGGAAGTGTTCCCGGTGTTGAATGCCATGCTAGAGAAGATCATGGGCCAGTCCCCTTACAAGTCCCCCACGGACATGGGCGTAAATATGGCGGGCAACTGCATTGTGGACGACGAGGCCTGCTGCAAGGCCGCCTGCCAAGAGATCATCCGCCGGTACTACAACACCCTGTGCGAGCAGCGCCAAGGCAGCCTCACTGGGGACGAGGTGTACAAGGTAGAGCTTTTGATGAACAAGGCGGGCATCACCCCGGAAGACCGGGCTGTTATCGGCCCAGCCATGGAGCGCGCCGAGGAAACCGGCCTGCCCGCGGCAGCCATCCAGCTGCCTGACGGCCGCACCGTCACCGGCAAGACCTCCGCCTTGCTGGGCGCCAGCTCCGCCGCGCTGCTCAACGCACTGAAAGCCCTGGGCGGCATCCAAAAGGACATCCATTTGATCTCCCCCATTGTCATCGAGCCTATCCAAAAGCTAAAGACCACCCATCTGGGCAGCGCAAACCCCCGGCTCCACACCGACGAGATCCTGGTGGCGCTGTCCATCTCGGCAGCCACCAACCCCACCGCCGAGCTGGCCATGCAGCAGCTCCCCAAGCTGCGGGGCTGCGAGGTCCACTCCACGGTGATCCTCTCCCACGTAGACGAGGACACTTTCCGCCGCCTGGGGGTCAACCTCACCTGCGAACCTCAGTACCAGTCCAAAAAGCTCTATCACAAGTAAACATGGTCCCACCCATCTACAGGGGTTGCTGCTTTTGGGCGGCAACCCCTTTTTGCCCCAATTTCCCGGGATGGGGAAATTTTTTCCCAGGGGGCGCAACCAAACCCCTGCCGGAGGGGTTCTTATAGGCGAGGGAGGAAGGAAGGAGAGGATGCGTTTTGAAAAAGGAGATTGATGAAAAGCTTTTGGCTTCCCTGCAAGCCCAGGACCCCAAGGGGTTGGAAGAGGCTATCCGCCGCTACAGCCCCTATGTGGCCGGGGTCCTCCGCAAGACCCTGGGCGCTTTCGGCACCCGGGAAGACTTGGAAGAGCTGGCCTCCGATGTGTTCGTGGCCCTGTGGCAGTCCGCCCAGAAGCTGCGTCCCCACAGTGACTTAAAGCTATGGCTGGGGGTGGTGGCCCGGAACCGGGCTTTTAAGCACCTGCGCTCCCTCAAGCTGGAGCTGCCTTTGGACGACAGCTTCCTGCCCTCTCCCGAGGAGCCTGCCTCCCGGTTTTGGGAACGCCGGGAGGAGGCCCAGCAGGTGCGCCAGGCGGTGCTGAGCCTGGAGCCCACCGACCGGGAGATCTTCCTGCGCCACTATTTTTGGCGGCAGGGGGTGGGGCAAATCAGCGAAGAGCTGCACATGAACCCCTCCACCGTGAAGAGCCGGCTGAAGCGTGGCCGGGAAAAGCTGAAAGCACTCTTGAGAAAGGAGGATGAAGCATGAGAGATTTAGAAAACCTGCTTGCCAACGCCTTTCCCGAGGAGTTGGAAAACACACCTCCCGCCCCGGTGGACAAAGGGGCCGTCCGGGACAAGACTTTCCAAAAGCTGGGGCTGGAAATCCCCGGCAAAAAAGCCTCCCTTCCGGAAAAGTGGGCTGACCCTGTGGCCAAACACCGCCGTCCCTGGGCTGTGCTGGCCGCCTGCCTGGTGCTGGCGGTAGCTGTGGCCGCAGGTATCAGCCTTCGGCCCCTGCTGACCCCATCCAACAGCCCCCTGCCCGCCGGGTCTTATTTGGAGCTGCAAGTGTCCCAGGCCTCCTTCGACGAGGAGCAATGGGCCATCCGCCTCACCCTGGAAGCCAAAACAGACTTGGATCTGGACGCCCCCAACGCCCCCAGCGGGTACAGTTTCGAGGCCATCCTGTCCACCTCCCAAGGCAACACCCTCTGCACTTTGGGCGGCGTTGTCAAGGACAGCATTACCCGCTGGACTAAAATTGGGAAAGACACCTACCGGTGCGACAGCTTTTCCCTGGAGGTAGACCCAGATTTTCAAACACAGAACAGCCTGTATGGCGAACTGGACTTCCATCTTTTCTTCCAAGTCAGCTTTGGGGAGGAAAACATCGCGGGTATCCGGGAGGGCAAGCTTTACACGGAAACCCAATTCCCCCTGGATATTCCCCAGCCCCCGGGGGCTGTCCCCGCCACCAGATTTGACCTCTCGGTTTCACAAGCCTCTTTTGACCAGGAAGCATGGGCCGTGGTGCTGACCCTCCAGTTGGAAACCGACGGGGACCTGGATTCCCTTTCCACCCAGCGGCTGTACAGCTGGTGGGGCGACCTGTGGCTGTCGTCGGACAGCGGCGATGCGGCCGGTTCCCAGATTTCCGGCGACACCCTGGACACCCTGGCCCAATGGACCCAGGTGGGGGACAACACCTACGAAAGCTCCCCGGTGTCCCTGCCCATCCGCCGGGACTTCCAGCGGGAATACAGCCTGACCGGCCCCACTGCCGGCACCCTGTACCTGGTGCTCACCGATCTGCACTCCCAAACCGGCGACCCTGTCCAGTTTTTCCCCCAGGCGGCGTTTTCCGTGGACCTTCCAGACCCCGGCGACACCTTGGACCCCACCGCCTGAAAGCTTTCCTAGACCGCCGCCCTGTGCGGGGACCCGTTGCTTGGCTTCAGGGCCGGGAAGCGGGTTACCCCGGCCAAGCCATCCGGCGCGTTCCAGTGGAACTTTCCACCAAAATGTGCTATGCTGTTAGCAAAGGGGAATGAGCCATGGAAAACCGGATGGACAGCAAACTGGATGTACTGAACTACAAGCAAATGGACGGCCTGCGGGTATTTCTCAACACACTGGATTACCGTACGCCCCATTTTCACAAAGAGCTGGAGATCCTGCTGATCTTGGACGGGGATCTGGAGATTCTCAGCGAGCGCTTCCACCTCTCCGCCGGGCGGGGGGACATGGTGCTGTGCAACTCGGGAGAGGCCCACGAGCTGCGCAAAAGGACGAAAAGCTGTACCATACTCTACTACCACGTGGCCCCTTCCCTTCTGTTAGGCGAGGTGCCGGAATTTGAGCAGATCCGGTTTACAGAGCCCTCTTTACAAGGGGGCCTGCCGCCGGCCGTCGCCCAAGAGTGCCGGGCCCTGTTGCTGGATGCGGCCCTTTCCTATCTGACCCAGCCCCCTTACTACCAGCTGCACTGCGTTGGCAAAATGAAGGAGTTGGTCTACCTGTGCCTGGCAAATTTGCCCCACAAAGTGCTCACGGAGGACGTCTGCCAGCAAAGGGGCTCGCAAAAACAGCGGCTACAGCGGCTGCTCCATTTTGTGGAGGAAAACTATATGCACAAAATCCGGCTGGGCGACTTCGCCCAACAGGAGGGCATGGCGGTCAGTTCCCTGTCCCACTTTTTCAAAAAGCTGACCCACCAGAGCTTCCAGCAGTATGTGAACACAGTCCGGTTCCACGCCGCTTGCAGACTGCTGGCCGCCGGGCAGGACAAACTGCTGGATATCTGCTACAATGCCGGTTTTTCCGACTACAAATACTTTTCCGCCGCCTTTTTGCAGCGTACCGGCATGACCCCCGAAGTCTACCGCCAGCGGATCCAGGAGCCCCAAAAGGACCTGCTGGACGAACACCAGTCCAGCAAGACCTTTTTCACCCTCCACTCGGTGGAGCACTTCTACACCCCCCAAGAAAGCGTCAGGCGCATCCGCCAGTACCAGCAGGAAGAGGCCGGCCTTTTCACCGCTGGGGAGTGACCTTCCCGGGCAAAGAGCAAATTTGTCTAATGGTTTACACAACATTGTCAAAGAAAAAAAACAGGCAATCCCTATAATTGGGAAGGGCAAGCAGAAAACAATTTTCCTGCGCAATTTTTCCATAGAGGTGTTGAAAATGGCAATGTACGAACACGTTTTCCTGGGGACCAGCTCCGCAGAGGGGCTGCCCAACCCCGTCTGCAACTGCCCCGCCTGCCAGGCCGCCCGCCGCTTGCAGGGGAAAAATGTCCGGGGAAGAAGTTCCTTCAAGCTCTCCGATGAAGTGATGTTCGACTTTGGGCCCGACTTCGTTTCCCAGGCCCAGCGGTACGGCGGGGATCTGATGCGTTTGGAGCACGTGCTGATCACCCACACCCATTATGACCACCTTTCCTCCTTTGCCCTGTGCCAGTATGCGGGAAGCCTGGTACCTCCGGAGCATCCTGTAAAATTCTACCTGGTGGGGGACGCCTACCAAATGGCGGAGCACATCCTGCAAGACAAGGCCCTGTATAACAACGGCTTCAGCGCCGTGCTGGAAAAGGGGCGGGTCCAGTTTGAAAAGCTCTCCTACTTTGAAACTTACCAGATCGGGGACTTCTCCATTACCCCCCTGCCGGGACGGCATCCCGGCACCTTTGAGAAGACTTCGGCCAACTACCTGGTGGAGCGCCCGGATCACAAAGTGCTCTACTACGGCACCGACACCGGCTACTACCTGCCGGAAACCGTGAAATACCTGGCCGGCCGCCACATCGACATCCTCATCACCGAGTGCACCTGGGGTGACACTTGGGAGGTGAACCTGGAGGACAAGCACCTCTCGTTGAACACGTTGAAGCCCCTGCTGGAAGAGTTATCTGCCCAGGGCACTTTGGACGGGGACAGCCGGGTGTACCTCACCCACATCAGCCACAACCACCAGCGGATGTACGACGAGCTCCAGCAGTTCGTGGGCGCCTGGAAGGAATTCCCCTTCCCCATTTTCATCGCCTACGACGGCATGAAGATCCAGTAAATCCAACACCCAAGGCCCTTCGCTTTACGGGGCAGCATTTCCCAGGAGGTATGGAACACAACTATGAAACTTTTGGTGTTATCCGACGCCCACGCCAACATCTGGGCGCTGCGGCAAGTGATGGAACAGGAACAGGACTATGACTACTTGGCCTTCGCGGGGGACATGGTGGATTACGGCATCGCCCCCGGGCCGGTCATCGAGTGGTTCCAAAACGCGCCCCGCACCTGGATTGTCCAGGGGAACCACGACCTCCACGCCTTGAACATCGCCCGGGAAACCGCGGGGAAACAGGTACCCGACAAAGAGTACAAGTGGATCCACTATGATTTGGAGCGGATGACGCCTTCCCAGCTGGACTATTTGCGCCAGCTCCCCAAAAGCGTGTTTTTCACCTTGGACGGATGGGCCTATGTGATGGAACACCAGTACAAATTCGGCACTTACGAAACCATTGAGAACACCGCCCAGTTCACCGCCTACTGGAAAGAGCACGCCCCCCAGGAGTATTGGGACGCACCCAAAAAGCGGATCATCTTCGGCCACAGCCACCGGCAGTGCATCCACATTTTGGCCGAGGGGATGGAGTGGTTCAACCCGGGAAGCATCTCCTACCGCCGTCCCGACGACCCCCTGAAGACCGCCCAGTACATGGTGGTGGAAAACGGCACCATCCATATGAAGAACGTCCCCTATGACCGCTCTGAGCTTTACCAGGAGGCCATGCGGCAGCTGCACCAAGGCCGCATGATGGACACGGAGATCCAGGACTTCCGCTTCTTCTTCGGCGGCGCCCAGACCAGCCGTGACCCCTTGCCGGAAGTGTGAGGGGCCTCTTCCCCATCAACCAGAAAGCAGCCCGGCCCGTAAAAAGGCCCGGCTGCTTTTTCGTTGTTTACGGCTTCAGCCGCGGGGACAGCTTGGCCCCGTTGTGTTGTTCCGGAAAAAGGCGCTCCAACAGCTTCCCCCGTGGCCAAGGCCGGAAAACTTTGCAAGAACGCCATACCAAGAAGGGGAGCAAACTACGCCTGGGATAATCCATCAATCCCCACGGACCGGATATCCTGGATGGGCACTCGAACGCCCTCCCACAAGAGCAGCGCCCCCTCCACCTGGTCGATGCGTTTTAGATGCCCGGTAACCGTGACATAGGTTCCCCCTTCTTTATAGGTATCCGGAAGAAAATACGTTACTTTTATCATGGGATGTTCCTCTTCCTGGGAGTCTAAAAAGGTAAGTACCCGCTCCAATTCCACCTGGTCGCTCTCTCCCAGTTCCACCTGTTTATCCGTCAGCCGGCCTGTTTCCCGGATCACACCGCCGAAGCCCGTCAGGGCAGCGAAGGGGGCAAACTGGGCGGCACGTTCCTCCATGGACATACGGGGGTGCTTTCTCGAGGTGGGGTGGGGCAGGCGGATGATGTCGTCGTATGCGTGATTCAAACGGATTTCAACCTTTCTTGCAATAAACCTAGATAGTCAATAGGTTCCTACGCTGAAGCTCTTTGGATATCGGCCTATTTCTCGCTCAAAAAAAGCGGCGTCTGCCTCCGTGGTGACTTCTAGCGTCATCTCAGTGCCGTAGTGCTCACTCCAAAGGTCGCAGCGGCCGTTCTGAGCATGGAGAGTGAAAAAGCAGGTCATCTTATTATATACGCTTTTATCCGTGGGCTCTTCCACCAGAAGAAGCTTTAGAAATTCCCCGGTTACGGTTCCCCGGACCGACACCTCAGCATTCTCCTCCACACCCTTGCCAAACTGGGAAGCCAGCTGAATTTCGGCGGCTTCTTCTTTCCAACAGCGGATTTCAAAGGAGTCTCCAGGCTGGACAAAATGTGCCAAAATCTGTTTGTACCAGGAATTTGGTGTGGAAAAATCCACCATTTGGATGGAAAACCGTTTCATAAAACCACCCCTAGCAAAACAAGATTTATTTCTGGCACTACGCCTTGTGCCCTCCGATCTGGCCGTTTCGCTCCCGGGCGGTAGCGCCCTCGGTGAAGCTGATACCCTTCAAAATGGCGTTCTTTCCAAACTTCTTCTTGATCTCCAACACCGCCTTCTGCCGCTGGTGCTCCCGCTGAAGCTCCGCGTCTTCTTGAGCCCGGGCCTGTTCCACTGCCGGGTAATCAGTGAACAGGTCCAGCTGTTCCAAAGCAGTGGGATCAGGGATGTCGCTGGCATCCAGCACATGGGTGGCAGTGAGATACATCCTTCGCACCAGCAGCTGAGGATTGACCACCCGCTCATACAGGGCCGTGGCGGCATCCACCAACCGTTTGGAGGAAGAGGTGTACTGCTCCAGGTTTTCCGTGCCATGGGCGTGCTTGGGGACGGAGCGGCCATACCGGTCAGCGGTGACTTCACCGGTGTAGTGGATTTTGGGGTTTCCTAAACTCTCCCGGTCGTAGCCCACGGTGAGCACCAGCTGCTTGGTGGCCAGGTTTTTCTCCACCAGGTCCAAGGCCAGCTGGTCTGCCATCTCCCGCAAGACAACGCGGGCCTTTTCAAAGGGGTAGGGCTCTTGCAGCACCTGGCCCGAACCAACGCTGTTGGACTCCGGCTTGTAGGCCCGGATATCGGCGATGGTACAGGGCTCCCAGCCCCAGGCGTGGTCAATCAGCAGCTCCGCGTTAACGCCGAACAGCTTGTACAGCAAATCCTCATTGTGGAAATAACCCGGTTTCCCAATGGAGCACCGGGCCACGTCCCCCATGGTGTACAGGCCGTGGGCCTCCAGCTTTTTGGCAGTACCAGGCCCAACCCGCCAGAAGTCTGTGAGGGGCCGGTGGCTCCACAGTGTGCGGCGGTAGCTCATTTCGTCCAACTCCGCGATACGCACACCGTTTTCGCCCGCCGGGATGTGCTTGGCGGTGATGTCCATGGCAACCTTGGCCAAATACAGATTGGTGCCGATACCCGCCGCCGCGGTAATGCCCACGGTACGCTGCACATCCAGGATCATCCGCACCGCCAGTTCTTTGGGAGTGAGATTGTAGGTTTCCAGGTAGGCTGTGGCGTCGATGAACACCTCGTCAATGGAGTAAACGTGGATGTCCTCCGGCGCCACATACTTCAGGTACACCTGGTAGATGCGGGAGCTGTACTCCATATACAGGGCCATCCGGGGCGGGGCCACCAGGTAGTCTAAAGCCACGCCGGGATGGGTCCGCACCTGGGTATCGTCCCAAGACGAAGAGATCAGTGTCCCGCCCGGGACTTTCCTCCGGCGCTCCCGGTTGACCTGTTCTACCCGCTGGACCACCTCAAAAAGCCGGGCGCGTCCGGAGACGCCATAGGCCTTCAAGGAGGGAGACACCGCCAGGCAGATCGTCTTTTCCGTGCGGGACTTGTCCGCCACCACCAGGTTGGTATTCATGGGATCCAAGCCTCGTTCCATACACTCCACAGAAGCGTAGAACGATTTCAAATCGATGGCCAGGTAGGCTTTTTGGTCCATAGCTCTGCGCCCCTTTCGTGAAGAGATGGTTTCCTGCGTTTATTTTAGCATATCCACACATGAGAATCAAACCGAAACGCGGGGGGGGACCCCACCCCGCCCCGCCAAAACAATTGCCGTCCCCACCGAAAGCCCGCGTAAAAGCCGCAAAAGGAAACCGCCGGTTTTTCAAAAACAGGAACTGGCCTGTCTCCCCCTTGCAAACTGCCATCAGACAAATTACAATTATAGAAAAGGCAAAGCGGGAAGCGGCAACACAAAACAACAAACGGAGGTAGATTTTATGAAACTTCATTCGCAGGAAGTCCGTGCACTGGCACCCGAGAATGATCCGCTGAAGATCGGCATGGGCTGGTCAGTATCCGACCTGGGCAAGCCCCAGATCTTTGTCGAGAGCACTTTCGGCGACAGCCACCCCGGCAGCGCCCATTTGGATCAATTTGTAAAACAGGCGGCCCTGGCAGTGGATGAACACGGCGGCAAGGCCGCCCGCTACTTCGCAACCGATATGTGCGACGGCATTGCGCAGGGGCATGACGGCATCAACTACTCGCTGCCTCACCGCGACGCGATCGTCAACCTGGTGGAGGCGCAAGCCAACGCCAGCGTCTACGATGGGGGCATATTTATTGCCAGCTGTGACAAGTCCGTACCCGCCATGTTGATGAGCATAGGCCGTTTGAAAGATATGAGCGCCATCATGGTCACCGGCGGCGTTATGGAAGCCCACACCCTGCCGGAAAACTATGTGGTCAACGACCCTGCCTGCGCCGTCAACAGCCTGCTGACGCTGGAGCAAATCGGCAAGTTTGACGCCTGGGAGAAAACCGGCGTCATCCCCAGCGAACAGCTCGACTATTACAAACACAATGCCTGCCCGTCCTGCGGTGCCTGTTCCTTTATGGGCACAGCCTCGACCATGCAGATCATGGCCGAAGCACTGGGCCTGATGCTCCCCGGCACAGCCTTGATGCCCGCCACCGCCCCGGAGCTTAAACAGGCCGCCTATAACGCGGGGGCTCAGCTGATGAAGCTGGTCAGGCTGGGCATCGCCGCCAAGGACATTGTCACAAAAGAGAGCTTTGAGAACGCGATCCTGGTTCACGCGGCCATCTCCGGTTCCACCAACGCCACCATGCATCTACCCGCTATCGCCCATGAGTTCGGCATCGAAATTGACGCGGACACTTTTGACCGTATGCACCGGGGCGCCCGCTATCTGCTGAACATCCGTCCTTCCGGCGACTGGCCCGCCCAGTATTTCTACTACGCTGGCGGCGTGCCGCGGGTTATGGAGGAACTCAAGCCGATGCTCCATCTCGGCGCAATGACCGTTACCGGCAAAACGCTGGGTGAAAATCTTGAGGAACTGAAACGCAATGGCTTCTACAGCCACTGCGACGGGATTTTAAAAGAAA
Organism: uncultured Oscillospiraceae bacterium; assembly: GCA_900548545.1. Taxonomy (GTDB): domain Bacteria; phylum Bacillota; class Clostridia; order Oscillospirales; family Acutalibacteraceae; genus Acutalibacter. The sequence continues at coordinate 7,260 of URKX01000029.1, read as the reverse complement.
AGGCTGCCCGCCTAGGTATCCATGTCACCCGCGAGGACATCATCCGCAGCTTCAGCCATGCCAAGGGGACAGACGGCAGCATTGCCATCCTAAAAGGCAACCTTGCCCCCGAAGGAAGCGTCATCAAACACACCGCCTGCCCCAAAAATATGTTCACCGCAACACTGCGCGCCAAGCCTTATGACAGCGAGGAAGCTTGCATAAACGCCGTTCTCCATGGCGAAGTACAGCCTGGTGACGCAATTTTTATCCGCTACGAAGGCCCCCGCGGCAGCGGTATGCCGGAAATGTTCTACACGGGGGAGGCCATCTGCGCCGACCCGAAGCTTGCTTCCAGCGTGGCGCTTATCACGGACGGCCGTTTCTCCGGCGCTAGCCGCGGCCCGGTCATCGGGCACGTCAGCCCCGAAGCAGCCATAGGCGGCCCGATTGCGCTGGTTGAGGAAGGCGACCTGATTCAAATCGACATCCCCAACCGCCTGCTGGCCATCGTCGGCGTTGAGGGGATGCCGAAAACACCTGCGGAAATAAGCGCCATTTTAGCCGAGCGCCGCGCCAAATGGCAGCCCAAGGAACCCAAGTACAAATCCGGCCTTCTGAAGCTCTACTCCCAACACGCGGTCAGCCCAATGAAGGGCGCTTATATGGAGTAACCCGGCACAGCGCAGTACAACCGGTTGATCAGAGTGGCAGCGTCCTCAAAGGCGGCAAAATCCCCTAGGGGAACCTCATCGAAAGTAAAAGAACGATATACTAGAAGAAACAAGAAATACAAAAAAGGCTGTAATCCTGTGGAGGAGTACAGCCTTTTCATACGGATGGGATCCCCATCCGGTTCTGGTTCTTCCATGATTATTCTGGTTTGAGGCCGAAAATGGCGTACATCTTGCCAGAACCGGGGAAGCCCTTGCGAGGCGGGTCAGGGTAGGCTTCCATCAGGGCCTTGTCGTAGTCTGTCTTCAGGTCGGTGACAGCGTCAAAGCGCATGGTGGGGACGGAGTCCGCCGCAGCCTTGGGCCAGTTGGGAATGCCCGGGAAGTTGGGGTCGCCGGTGGTGGCAAACTGTACCCAGGCCCCGGCCATCTGATCCTCCAGCCGCTCGGACACCTGGGGGATGTACTGGGCCTCGATATACTCGGCGTTGTGGAACACATAGGGTTCCTCTGCGTTGTGCCAGGCCACGGTGCCGCAGTTGAAGGGAGACTCCAGGTTGAACATCCAGTTCCAGGTGTCGCCGCCGGCCTTGGCCCGCTCCTTGCACAGGTTCAGGAACCCACGGCGCAGGCCGGTGTCCAGGAACAGCACGTCCGCCAGGTTCCGCTCGGGATAGGCCTCTCGGAACAGCCGGACCATCTCCTCCTTTTTGTCCCCAAAGAACTCTGTGAGGTGCTGGTCCAGGGTGGCTTCGTCCCACTTGTTCTTGATGGAGTCGCCGATCTTCCGGTCAAAGTTGCCGGAGAATTCTCCCAGCACCGAACCCATCAGCATGGGGATGTGCAAGCTCTCCTTCCTCCAGCCAAAGTCCAGGGGGTGGCCCAGGAAGTACTCCCCATCGGGCAAGGGGGCCCAGCCCATGCGCTTGCCCTCTTGGTCCAGGGTGTAAATGGCGTTCATGGTGGCCTGGGCCAGGTCGTACCAGTCCACGTCCTCGATCCGGGACACCTCTGTTTCCGGGATGCCCAGGTACTTCAAGATCAGGGCCGCGGCCTCTTGGTTGGTGGCACGGTTCTGCTCCACAGCTTTGGGGCCGCCGTCGCCGCTGGGCCCGCCCGATTCCATAATGGCCCGGTGGAACAGGCCGTCCGCCGCAGGGGTCTGGGTCAGGGAGATCACCTTGCTTCCGCCGCCGGACTGGCCGAAGATGGTGACGTTTTCCGGGTCGCCGCCAAAGTTCTCAATGTTCTCATGGACCCACTTCAATGCGGCCACCAGGTCGGCCAGGCCCGCCTGGGAGGAGTGCTTGTACTGCTCCCCATACTGGGAAAGGTCTAAGTAGCCCAGCACGTTCAGCCGGTGGTTCAAAGATACCACTACCACGTCCCCGAAGGCGGACAAGTTTTCCCCGTCGTAGGAGAGCAGCTCCACCGAGGAGCCGGAGAACCAGCCGCCGCCGTGGATCCACACCATGACAGGGCGTTTCGCGGTCTTGTCCAGGCTCTGGGTCCAAATGTTCAGATACTGGCAGTGCTCGTTCTGGGGATAGAAGAAATGGGGCACCGTAAACTGGTCGTGGGGCACCGGAGTGTTCAGCTCGCAGCACACATGGCCAAACTGGAAGGCCTCTTTCACCCCATCCCAAGGCTCCACCTCCGTGGGGAAGTGGAACCGTTTGGCATTGGCGTATTTGATCCCCCGGAAAATGTAGGTGGAGTCCATCTTCAACCCCCGCAGCTTGCCGTATTTGGTCTGTGCCACCGGGTCATCATAGGTGCAAGTCACCTGGGAGTTCAGTTGTTTCATGTACATAGCAGCGCACCTCCTTACAGGCTCTGGCGGGGGCCGCCGCCAAAGGTGGTTTCCGGCTCCCGGCTGTTGTCGTGCATAACGGGCTTATCGGGCAGGGCTTCCATGAGGGCGTCGTCGTGATGGTTCTCCTGGCGGGTTTCCCGGTCGAAGATCATGCAGGCGCCGTTCTCCTGGGTGGCAGGGTCCCACTGCTTCATGCCGATGTGGTTGGGGTCGCCTGTTTGGGCAAAGGCCACCCAAGCGCCGGTCATGATGTCCTGGAGCTCTTCCGACACCCCGGGGATATAGGAGGCCTCCAGATAGCGGGCATTGTGGAACATATAGGCTTCTTCCGCGTTGTGCCAGGGGATGGTGCCGGAGTTCAGGGGGCACTCCAAATTGAACAGCCAGTTGTAGGCGGGAGCACAGCCCTCTGCCGCCCGCTTGAAGCAGAAGTCCCGGGCAGCGGTGCGGCCTCCCTTGTTGGTGAACAGGGCGTCCGCTACCTTGGCCTGGGAGTATGCCTGCTGCTGGGCAGCTTTCACTTCCTGGGCTTTGTCCCCGAAAAGCTCCCCAAACAGCTTGTCCACCAAGGCGTCGTCCCAGTCATTCTTGGAGCCGGGGGCGTACACGTGATTATAGTTCTGGTCAAACTCGCCCAGGACAGAGCCCACCAGCATGGGCTTGTCCTTGCTCTCTGGACGGAAGGGGTTCAGAAGCCCGGAACCGAAGTAGAAGCCATCGTCTTTCACTGGGCCCCAATGCATACCGCCCACAGCCTGGCAGGCCCGGGCCAGCTTGTAATAGGGGATGGTTTCGATCTCATGGATAGTTTCCCGGGTCAGGCCCAGCTCTTCCACCACAGCCCGGCCGAAAGCTTTGGATTGCTCCGGGAGCAAATCCCTGCCGCCGGCAAACAGCCCGGACTGAATGATGGCCTTTTGGAAATAAGGGGCAGCGCTGGGCGTTTGCAGCAGGGCGTTGACTTTTCCGCCGCCGCCGGACTGGCCCATGATGGTCACGTTGCCCGGGTCGCCGCCAAAGGCTTCAATGTTCTCGTGGATCCACTTCAAGGCAGCCACCAGGTCGGTCTGGCCCAGGTTTCCGGTGGTGCGGTACTCTTCCCCGTAGTCGGAGAGGTCCAAATAGCCGATGCAGTTAAGGCGGTGGTTCAAGGATACCACCACCACGTCCCCAAAGTCCGCCAGTTCCATGCCGTCGTAGGCGTACAGCTCAATGGAGGAACCGGTGGCGAAGCCGCCGCCGTGGATCCACACCATTACCGGCCGGTTGGCAGGCTCTATATGTTTGGTCCAGATGTTCAGGTAGAGGCAGTCCTCGTCCTGGATGTAGTGGTAGTGAGGGACGTTATATTCATCATGGGCAATGGGGGTGTGGATCTCCTTGCACACCGGCCCGTAGATGATGGCCTCTTTGGTGCCCTCCCAGGGCTTCACCGGCTCCGCCAGGTGGAAGCGCTTGGCCTGGGCGTACTGCACACCCCGGAACAGGAACACGCCCTCTTCCCACAGGCCCCGCAGTTTGCCGGCCTTTGTCTGCACCACCGGGTAATCCGGGTTGGAGATGATGGATCTTGTCAATTTTCTCGGGTACATGGTTTCCCTCCATTCTTTCCATTTAGAAACCAGCAGGACCCCGGCGCCGGCTTTTTGGCCAGCGCCGGGGTCCGATGCCTTCAATTTCTATATGAATGTTAATAAGCAAACTTCACTTTCTTCAGCTGCAAAGTACCTTCCTTCACAACCACTTTTACCGTGCGCTCTTCCCCGGCGGGAATAGTAACAGCCTGGCTGTCCTTGGGCTCCAGGATGCTGCCCTCCTCCAAGGTGACAGTACCCAGGGATTCCCCGTTGCAGAACAGCTCCACGATACAGGGGCCCACGCCGTTCAAGGTCACCTGGCAGGGCTTTTCCACTTCCCGGACTGTGTAGTTGGCAAACTCACCAGCAGACAGCTCCAATGCCAGATCCTCCAGAGGATCGTAACGCTCCTCGTTGGGGTCGTTGTACCAGGCAAACTTGGGATACGGAATGGCCTTCTCGCAGGCCCACACCAGCTTGGTGTGATCCTCCAGGCGGAAGTTCAAGTAGTTGGAAAGTTCCCAGTTTCCGTAATAGCGCTTGCCATCCTCGGTCCACATATCGTAGGCTGCGCCGGGCAGGTCGATGTCGGGGTGCTTGGCGGCCAGGCGGGGACCATCGTAGTTGATGGCACAGTGCTCCAGCTTGGTCAGCTCGATGAACTCATCCATGATCTTGATGGACTCCTCATAGGTGGGACGGGGGCCTACCATCTGGAAGTCCTGGATCTTCTTCCAATCCTTGGGCAGGGGATGGTTCACCGGTCCGTGGCCGGGGCGGTCGCCCTTGGCAGTCTTCCAGCCCCAAGGCGTGTAGGCAATACCGTAATGGGCGCAAATGTCGTAAAACACTGCGTCATTGATGGCGCCGGCACCGCACTCACCCAGCCACAGGGGCACATTCAGCTCTTCCTGTTTCAGAAGCCAGGGATACAGGTCTTTGATCTCCGGGGAAGCTCCATACAGATGGATGGAGATGGCCCAGTTGTGGCACTCGGGATCGTACTGCCGGTTGAAGATCCGGGCGTCCCGGGCATACTTAGCGCCCTCCAGGAAAAAGATGGACTTCTTGTCGATCTTGCGCATCTTCTCGATGCACTCATCGTAATAGGCCTCCAACAGGGGGATATACTCATGCTGGATGGGCGAGGAAACCGGCTCGTTGATCAAGTCGTAGCCGGCCACGATCCAGCGGTGGCCAAACCGGCGGGCGATCTCTTCCCACAGGGCCACCTGGCGGTCCTTGGACTCGGCATCCAGGAACACGGAGGGATACTCGCAGAACAGGCTGTCGCCGGTGGCGCCGTTGTTGCCGCCCACCACGCCGTGCATATCCAGGATGGCATAGATATGGTACTTCTCGCACCAGTCGATCACGTTGGCAAGCCGGCCGAAGCCGCCCTCATTCCATTGGAGGCCGGGCTCCTCATAGAGCAAGGCGTTGGCGTTGAGGACGACCCGCACGCAGTTGAAGCCCATTTCCGCCATAAGGGCAATATCCTCTTCCCGCAGGTGGTTCTCCTCCCAGCGGTCCCAGAAGGTGTCCAGGTATTTCTGGCCGCACAGCTCCCGGATCTGCTGGCTGACAAACCGGCGGCTGGTCCAGCGCTCGGGATTATGGTCCTCACCGGGGCCCGGGAACAGGATGAACTTGAACTTGTTCATGGGCAGGGGCGCGGAACCAATCATAAAGCCTTCCACGTTTTCCCAGTTGGCCACGCCGTAACCGTGGAGGATAATCTCCTGGCCATCCTCGTTGACAAAGCGGGTGCCTTGGGTCTTTAATACGCCTTTGACGTACTCGTTGTTATACTTGCTCATTGTAAAAATTCTCCTCTCTTCCTCAAAAGGTTGATCGAACCATTATAGATTTTCCTTTTTCCACAGCACGGCTTCGGCGAAGTGCTGGAACATCTGGGGCCAGCAGAACCAGTCGTGGGAACCGGTGACGAAGTAGGGGATGTAGGGCAGGCCCTTGGCCTCCAGCGCCCGGATGGTGGGGGGCACGCCGATCTCCCTCTCGTTGTATGCGATGTCCTCCTCAGCGGATCCGATCATCAAGGTGACGTCTTTCAGATGGGGGTCCTCTAGGGTGAACTGTTCATGGCCGGGGGCGATGCCGCCGGAGAAGGCCCCGAAATAGTCGTAGACATGGCTGCGGTGCATGTACATATACAGGGTGGTCATGCTGCCCATGGACAGGCCGCAGAAGGCCCGGTCCTTGGTGTCTTTGGAGATGGGGAACAGCTTCTCCAGGAAGGGGATGATCCGCTCCTCGCAGTTGCGGGCGATTTTGCCGAAATCCCACTGATAGACGGAGTTGTTCATGCACACCAGAATGGCCTCCCGTGTCTTGCCCTGGGCGATCAGGTGGTCCATCACGTTGCCGATGGAGCCTTGGCTGGGCCAGTCGGCCTCGTTGCCGCCGCCCCCGTGGGACACCAGGATCAGCGGGTAGGTCTTGTTCCTGTCAAACTTCGCGGGCAGGTAGACAGCCATACTTTGGGTCTTGCCATCGATGTCGCTATAGGACAGATAGGTGAGGGTTCCGGCCTTGCTCTTGTCGCTAATGGGCAGGCAGAAGCTTTCCTCCTCCGTGCCCACATACAGCTCGCTGTTCTGCTGCTTGCCGGTAGCCGTGGGGGCTACCGGGGGATTTTGGGGGTCGGGCGTGACGTGGTTCTCCGGGCCTAAGAACCCGCAAGCCAGGGCAGCTTCCAGATTTTGCAGCCCTTTTTGGGAACCGTCGGCCATGGTCATGTTGCTCCAAGAAAAACGGGGGTCCGTGCTGGGTTCCCCAAACCGGGGATTGATGAGGAAGTGGTAGGGGTACACCCCGGCGGGCAGGCGGAAACTCACCTGGTACAAGCCTTGGGCGTCCTTTTGCATCTCCTCGCAGTACAGGCCGCCAATGCTGTCCAGGCCCTCCGCATACTGGTGAGGGGTGTACTTCTTGTCGCAGTCCACCATGCCGGTCTTGTCTGTGTGTCCGGTGAGGCCGCTCTCGTAGAAGAGGAACTCCCCCCGCACTGCCACAGACTCCACAGGGCCGTCATAGGAAGCCGGGTCAAAAGTGATGGTCACATCGTACAGTTTTTTCATAACTCCTCCTGATTGCCATTCAAAAAGCAGAAAAAAGGGGCGGGAGGGCAGGCTCTAGCCTGCTATAATATCGACAGTGGGTATCCGCTGTATAAAAGGCGGATATCTATGCG
>URKX01000028.1 GCA_900548545.1 uncultured Oscillospiraceae bacterium | reverse complement strand
TGGGCTCGGCCTGTTAATCTACTTACTGCTGGGGCCTACGGTCATCTCTGCCTGGATTGCCGGAACTCTTCTTCCCGTCATCTGCACCATTGCCTTTCTGGCCTGCTGCGAACTTCGGGACGGTCGTCTGGCTTTTATCCTGGTTACCGCCGGATTGGATACCTCGATCTGTGACGCCCTGACAACGGTTTTTGTGCAGCGTGACCATTTCCTCTGGATTCTGCTGAAGGTACTGATCACAGTCCTGCAAACCCTGCTGATTTGGAAATTCTGCAGAAAGCCTCTGCTGGAAATGTTGGATGAAAACCAGATCAAGTGGGGACAGGTGGTCTGGGTCCCCCTTTTCCTCTGGATCTCCCTGGTCGCATTCTGCGTGTATCCGGCGGTGGCGGAAAGCAGGAGAGCCCCAGTTTTTCCTACTCTCGTTCTCTGTATCACTACGGTGCTGCTCTATGTGATGCTGTATCGCTTCCAGCGCGCAATCCGCCAGCAGGCGGAAATCCAGAAATACAACGCCATCCTGCGCTCTGAAGTGGGTTTCCTGGAAAAGGAGGCAGCCCAGGCTGAGGCCGCCTCCCAGAGCGTCAGGATCTTCCGGCACGACATGCGCCACTTTATCCGGCTGCTGCGCAGCTGCCTTGCTAGTGGAAACCTGGGGCATGCCGGAGAAATTTTGGATCGGTTGGAGGAAAACACGGCCGCTCTCGGCGGGTTGGGGGTCCTGCACCGCTATACCGGGAACCCTATTCTCGACACGGTGCTCACGCAGGCCGCCGCCAGGGCGGAACAGGCAGGAATCCGGTTTATTGTAGTGCTGGAGCTGCCAAAATTTCTGCAGGCCGACGTTACGGAGCTGGCCGTGGTCATCTCCAACGCCTTGGAAAACGCACTGACAGCTGTGGACAAGGAAACTGAAACAAAGGAGCCCCATGTCTCCCTTTTTGGAAAGCCCTGTGGGACCCAGCTGCTGCTTGAAATCTCCAATTCTTTCTCCGGCCCCCTCCGCCTGGATCCTGCCACAGGTTTACCCTCCAACCAAAAGGAGGGACATGGCTACGGCACCCGCTCCATCTTTAACTTCGTTCAAAAATACCATGGCGTGTTGGAATGTACCACCCAGGAAGAAGAATTCATCTTAAAGCTACTGGTCTGATTTCCTGTGCCGCATACAGCAAAAAAAGCTTCCTGCCCCGGCTGAAATCCGGGAGAAGGAAGCTTCTTTTTTTATTCTGCCACCACAGGCCTCACAGGGAACAGCCCTATTTGGCGTTCAATTTTTCGCGCTTGCGAATCTGCCACATGGCAAAAAGGTTGGGGGCGATACACTGAGAGGAGAAACAGCCGGCCACAACACCTGCCATCATAGGCAGGGCAAAGGAGACAACGGTCGAAATTCCAAAGGCAGCCGCCACAATCAACACCACCAGCAGAGCCAGGAATGTGGTAAGAGAGGTGAGCAGAGTGCGGCCCAGCGTCTGATTAAGGCTCAAATTCATAACATCCGTAAAGTTTACCCTGGGACCCATCTTCCGCTTGTTCTCCCTCACTCTGTCATAAATGACAATTGTGCTATTCAGCGAATAACCCAAAATGGTGAGCACTACCGCGATGAAGATATCGTTAATCGGCATGCCGAACACCACAAAGACACAGAAGGAAATCAGCACGTCATGGAGCAGTGCAACAATTGCCGTAAGACCTGCCGAGAAACCGCCGATCTTACCGAAGCGGAGCGCAATATAAACCAACAGGAATATAGCAGTAATAGCGAAGCAGACCAAACATTTCTGGAAGAACCTGGCGCCCATAGTGGCGTCTACCGAGTTTGATTCCAGCAGGTTGAAGGTGAGCTCGTCATAGGCGCTGGTCAGCGTGGAAGCCACTTCCTTCTGTTCCTCAGGCGTCATACTCTGATTGCCTGCAAAGGAAACGGTTACCGACTTGGAGCCGGAATTGATTCCCTCATTGACAGCCACGGAGCAGTCCTTGCCCAACTCGTCCTTCAAGGTTTTCTGCACCTCATCCGCAGTGATCTCTCCACCCTCTACCGAGTAGCGGATCATGGCGCCGCCAGCAAACTGGATGTCCAGCTTCGGCACCACGATGATGCTGGCGATGATGCCCACCAGAATCACTGCCACAGAAATGGCATAATAAACTTTCTTGTTTTCATAAAACTGGAAAGAACGGGGCTTTTGAGCCGCAGCTGCCTCACCCTCTCTGGCTCCGCCAAACAGCCACTTCTTATGCAGGCCTTTGAATCCGGCAAGAGACATGGTCATCAGTCTTGTAGCCAGCACACCCATGATAAAGTTGGCGATGATGCCCACCAACAGGGTAAAGCCGAAGGAGAAGATGGAACCGGTGGTGGACTCACCGAATATCAGAGAAAGGATATTGCTGGGGCCAAACACGCCCATCAGCATTATCGCCACAATGGCAGTGGTAATGTTGCCGTCAAAAATAGCCCAGAAACTGCTTTGGAAACCGCGCTGCAGCGCGCCGTCCAGGGTCTTTCCATTTCTGAGTTCCTCACGGATGCGGCTTGCAGTAATCACGTTGGCATCCACACCGATACCGATGGAGAGAATCAAGCCGGCAATACCGGGCAGCGTCATGGTAAAGGAATTAAAGAATGTGAAGAAGCCTGAAATGGCTGCAAAGCAGATGCCCAGCTGACCGGCAAGGCTGATCACAGCCACAACGCCGGGAAGCCTGAAAACCAGAATCATCAGCACTGCGATCAGGGCGAAAGCAATAATTCCAGCCAGCATCATCGCGTCAAGAGCCTGAGAACCCAGCGTCGGGGCCAGGGAGTTGAAGTTCGAGGTCTCCAGGGCAAAGGGCAGCGCGCCGGCCTGAATCTTGGAAGCCAGAGCCGCGGCCTGTTCGCTGGTGAAGTCTCCCTCAATCACGCACTTGCCGTCGCTGATGACGGAGTTTACCGTGGGGAAGGAAATCATCACATCATCCATCCAGATGGAGATGGTTTCGCCCACCAGCTCGGAAGTGGCCTCGGCAAACTTTTCCTTGCCCTCGTCGCTGAACTTCAGGGACACGATGTACTTGTACTCGCCGGTGCTCTCGTCCTGGGTCATGGCAGGCTCGGCGGAAACCACGTCGCTGCCCTCCAGGATGATGTTTTCGGCAGTGGTGCCAGCAGGAGTTTTGTACACCATGCTGCCGTCGTCGGCGTACTCGGCGTCCTCATACTCCATGCCTTCCCGGAAGGTGAGCTGGGCAGTGGCTGCCAACTCGTCGATGGCGGCTTCAGGGTCGAAGTCCTCCTCATCGCTCTTCCAAGGGAACCGGACGATGATCCGATTATTGGTGGGGTCGGTGTACAGCTCGTAGTCGGTGATGTTGTTGGACACCATCCGGGTTTCGATGATCTGCTTGGCTGCCTCCAGCTCGGTGGTGGTAGCCTCTATCCCGTCCGCAGGGCTGAAGGTGGCCTCTACGCCGCCCCGGATGTCGATGCCCCACCGGATATCACCGGCGCCTTTTATGTAGGTCTGCTTAAAGTCACCCTTCTGGCCGTACACGCCAAACAGCGAGGTGTACACCAGGGCGAGGATGAGAAGCGTCACTACAAAAAACACAGGTTTTTTTACTCGCTTCATGGGTTTCTTTCCTCCAGTCGGGGCTTCCCACGGGGAAACCCCATGTTTTTTCTATTCCCGCAGCCGTGGAGGCCATAGGCCCCACACGCAAAGCAGGGCAGCACTTGGGCAGGCACCGCGGCCTGGCCGGTCAAAACGGCCAAGCCACTGGCAGCCCTTCCCTCTTTGCTACCCCGCTAAAGTACCTCTAAAAATTACTCCTGCTCTTCAGGCTGGGCCTCTTCGGCAGCCTCGGTGGAATACACAACCTCCTCTGCGGGAGCCTGGGCAGCGGCCTCGTCTTCAGCGGCCTTCTGCTCCTCCAGCAAAGCGCGGATGGACAGGGATACACGATGGCGTTCAAAGTCGATTTCGGTGATCTTCACCTTCACCTCGTCGCCCACCTTCAAAACATCCTGGGGCTTCTCGATCCGGTGGTCAGCGATCTGGGAAATGTGGATCAGGCCGTCGATGCCGGGGATCACGCTGGCGAACGCGCCGAACTGAGTCATGCCCACGATCTTGGCATCGCACACGGTGCCCACAGGATACTCCCGCTCCAGCTTCACCCAGGGGTTGTCCTCAGGACGCTTGTAGCCCAGGGAGATCTTGCCGTTCTCGCGGTCAAGGCCCTTGACATACACTTCCACGGTGTCGCCCACATTGAGCACTTCGCTGGGATGCTTGATGCGGTTCCAAGAGAGCTCGGAGATGTGCACCATGCCGTCCACACCGCCCAGGTCCACAAAGGCGCCGAAGTTGGTCAGGGACTTCACCTTGCCGGTGTAGGTCTGGCCCTCTTCCACCTGCTCCCAGAACTTCTCCTGGGCAGCCTTGCGCTCCTCGCGGAGTACGCTGCGGATGGAGCCCACAGCGCGGCGGCGCTGGCGGTTGACCTCAATAATGCGGAAACGAACCTCTTTACCCATAAGCTCGTTCAGGTCTTCCCCGCGGGAAGCGGTGGCCTGAGAGGCGGGCACAAAAACGCGCATAGCGCCCTTCAGGACGATAACGCCGCCCTTGACCACTTCGATGACCTTGCCGGAGAGGACTTCATTCTGCTCCATGGCCTCGGCGATCTCATCCCAGCCCTTCATAGCGTCCACACGGCGCTTGGAGAGCATGATGGTGCCTTCCTGGTCGTTGGTCTTCATAATCAGCAGATCCATCTCGTCGCCGATCTTCACCAGATCCTCAGGCTTGGCGCTGGGGTCGTTGGAGAGCTCGCTTGCGGGGATGAACCCAGCCTGCTTGCGGCCTACGTCCACATAGACCTCGGTGGGGGAGATCCCCACAACGACGCCGTGAACCTTCTCGTCTGTATTGAAGCTTTTGAGGGATTCCTCAAGCATTTCCTCAAAATTTTGTTCGTTGTTTGTCACTTCTGCCATGGTAGCAAGTACCTCCTTTATAATGCTTGCGGGCGTGGATGCCCCCGCTGTGATGCCAACGCTCAGCCCGGCCGGAAACACAGGCAGCTCGTCCGCCCTTTCGATGAGGTACGTCTCGCAGTACTGTGCGCAGATGTCGCGCAGCTTTGCCGTGTTCGAACTGTTCCTGCCCCCCACCACCACCATCCGGTCACAGTGCTGGGCAAGGGTTTTTGCCTCTTTTTGCCGTCTCGCAGTCGCATTACATATTGTAGCAAAAAACGTGGCGTTTGTACATAGTTTTTTCAGAGTTTCCAAGCATTTTTCCCATTCCCCTGCGTGAAAGGTGGTTTGGGCCGCAACCGCTAGTGGTTTCTCACACAATTCCGGATAAAAATTCAGCAAATCAACTAATTCTTCGCTGTTTTTTACCACAAAATTCTCCCCTTTGCAGTGCCCCACAATCCCCTTCACCTCGGGATGGTCTTGATCCCCGGCCAGCAGGAACACCTTTCCTTCCTTCCCGGCTTGCTGGGCTAGGCCGTGAATCTTTTTCACAAAAGGGCAAGTGGCGTCCACGCAGGGGATGGAAAGGGCCTGGATCTTTTCCTCCACCTCCCGGGAAACCCCATGGGAGCGGATGACCAGCGTATACCCCTGGGGAGTCTGGGAGGGCTCCTCAACTACCACTACACCCCTGGCCGCCAGGTCCTCTGTGACCTGGGGGTTGTGGATGATGGGGCCCAAGGTGGCTGCCCGCTTGCCCCCTTCCAACAGCTGGTACACAGCGTTCACCGCCCGGTCCACCCCAAAGCAGAACCCGGCACTCTTGGCCACCTCAACCTTCATGGGGGGCCTCCTGGGAGGGGGCGGCCCCTGTTTCAGCAACAGGCGGCGCCTTCGGGGCAAGCGGTTCCAGTTGGGAAGGCAGCCCCAGGTCCTTACAAGACTCCTCCCGCAATTGGGCAATGCGGCTCATAATGGTCCGGCTGGCCCGGCGCAGCTGCATACTGGAATCATTTTGGATATTCAGCTCCTGGGCCGAAATGGGCTTTCCAAAACGGATCAAGGTGCGCTTGAACATCCCCGGCTGTTTGCCATCCCCGGCAGTGATGCACACCGGCACCACCGGCGCCTTTGTTTTATAAGCCAGCAGCGCGGCGCCGGTCTTGGGCTTTTGAAGCCTGCCGTCCTTGGAGCGGTGCCCCTCAATGAACACGCCCACCACGCCGTTCTCCTCCAAGATGGCGTAGGCCTCCTCCAAAGCGTCGCCGCCGCCGGTGCCCCGCTTCACTGGGAAAGCCCCCAACAGCCGGAACAGCCCATTTAAAAAGGGGTTTCGGAACAGCTCTTCCTTGGCCATATAGAACACCTGCCTCTTCTGGGAAACACCCAGCAGCACAGGATCGCGCTTGGCCAGATGGTTGCTGCACAACAGCACCGGCCCCTCTTTGGGCACGTTTTCCGCACCCACCACTTTCATGCGGAACACCACATGGAAATACCCCCATAAGATGGTTTGCCCCAAAAAATAGAGCCACGTCTTTGATTTTGCTTTCTTGCCCTTGCTCAACACAACCCACCCCTTAAAAAATCAAAATTTTGACACGTTCGTTTCCCAAAACCCAACATTCAAAGCCTTACAGCCGTTCCCGGACAAGCTCCACCAACCGCCGCACCGACTCTTCAAAGGTGACGCCGCTGGTGTCCACCAACACAGAGTCCTCTGCCGGGCGCAGCGGGGCGGTTTCCCGGTGGGAATCCTGGTAGTCCCGCTGCTGGATGTCCCGCAGGATGGCCTCATAGTCCGCCTTCCGGCCGGACTCCTCCAGCTGGAGCACCCGCCGCCGGGCCCTCTCTTGGGGGGAAGCGGTGAGGAACACCTTCAGCTGGGCGTGGGGAAGCACCACCGTGCCAATATCCCGGCCGTCCATGAGCACGTTGTTCTTTTCCGCCAAGTCCCGCTGGAGCTGCAACAGGAACGCCCGTACCGCCGGGATGGCGGAACAGGTGGAGGTGGCCATGGACACCTCCGGGGTGCGGATCAGCCCGGTGACGTCCTCCCCGTTGAGGATCATTTTCTGGCCCTGGTCCGTGTACTCCATGCCGATTTCAATTTGAGGCAGCAGGCCCTCCACCCCGGCGGCGTCCTGGGGGGCCACCCCCTGACGCAGCACATACAGGGCGATGGTGCGGTAAATGGCACCGGTGTCCACGTACACGAACCCCAGCTCCTTGGCCGCAGCCTTGGCCACACTGCTCTTCCCAGCCCCGGCGGGGCCGTCGATGGCAACTGCAAACATCCATCTACACTCCTTCCTCGTGTTCCCTTGGTTTTCATGCGCTCCCGCCTTGGGGCTGCAAAGCCTCAAGGGGTACAGACGCTGTTCCCCGCCAGCCGGCCGGTGGCAAAGGCGATCTGCAAATTGTAGCCCCCGGTGTAGGCGTCGGCGTCCATCAGCTCCCCGGCAAAGTACAGCCCCGGCACCCGTTTGGACTCCATGGTCCGGGGGTCGATCTCCTTTAAACTCACCCCGCCAGAGGTGACGATGGCCTCGGCAATGGGCCGGAAGCCCTCCACCTCCAGGGAGAAATCCTTCAGCAATCCCAGCAGGGCCCGGCGCTGTTCCTTGGTGACGGAGTTGCACCGTGTTTCCCCTGGGATACCGCTGCGCTCCACCACCACCGGGATCAGCTTTTGAGGCAAAAGCTCTTCTAAAGAATTGGCAAAAAATTTATTTTTATGCCCCTCCAAGTCCCGCAAAAGACGTTGGTCCAGCTGCTGGGGGCTCAGGGCGGGTTTTAAGTCGATGTGGACGGTATACTTTCCCGGCTCCATGGGGTGGAGGTGGGCCGACGCGCTGAGGATCGTGGGCCCGGAAAGCCCAAAATGGGTGAACAGCAGCTCCCCAAAGTCCTCGTACACCGGCTTTTTCTTGCCCTGCTGGGTCACCTTCACCCCACAGTTGCGCAGGGAAAGGCCCATCAGCTGGGAACACCAATCCCCCCGCTCCACCAAGGGGACCAGGGAGGGCGTGGGCTTTACAATGGTGTGGCCCAGCTGGGAGGCCAGCTTGTAGCCGTCCCCGTTGGAGCCGGTGCCCGGGTAGGAGGCCCCGCCGCAGCAGAGGATGACACCCTGGGCATGGTAGGCCCCCTGGGCTGTCTTCACCCCCACAGCCCGGCCGCCCTCTGTAAGGACCTCCGTCACCGCCTGCCGGATCACCTGGGCCTTCCCTGCCCAACGGGCCAAGGCGTCGGCGATCTGGTGGGCATTGTCGGACACGGGGAACACCCGCCGGCCCCGCTCTGTTTTCAAGGGGACACCCTGGCCCTCAAAAAAGGCCATGGTATCCTGGGGGGAAAAGGCGGAAAGCGCCCCATAGAGGAACTTCCCACCCCGTGGGCAAGATGCCACCACCTCTTCCACAGAGCAGTTGTTGGTCACGTTGCAGCGCCCCTTGCCGGTAATGCGCACCTTCCTGCCCAACTGCTGGTTCTTGTCAAAAAGGCCCACGGACAGCCCCCGGCTTGCAGCAGCTCCCGCAGCCATCAGCCCGGCAGCCCCGCCGCCCACCACGATTACATCAAACTGCTTCAAGGTCAGTTGCCTTTCTCGTCCACTTTCTCGTAGACGCCATACTCATCCCAAATTTCCTCGATCTTCCGCAGGGTATCCGCCACCTCGTTTTTCTTTTTGATGGCCACGGTGACGATGAGGGCGTTGATCACACTCAAGGGGCCCACCAGGGAATCCACAAAGGAAACCATATCGCTGCGGGCCAGCAGCACATGGGAGGCATACTGGGCCAAGGGCGACAGGGGGCTGTCGGTGATGGCCACGGTGGTGGCCTTTTGGGAAGAGGCGTACTTCATGGTCTTCACCGCTTTTTTGGAATAGCGGGGGAAGCTGATGGCAATGACCGCATCCCCTTCCCCAACGCGGACCATCTGCTGCAAAATGGTGGCCTCGCTGGTAGCCTCAACCAAATGGACAGTGTCGAATACCAGCCGCAGGTAGTGGGACAAAAACGTGGCCAAAGCCAGTGAGCTGCCCGCCCCCAACACATACACGGTCTTGGCGTCCACCAGGGCGTCCGCGGCTTTGTAAAAAGCCTCCCGGTCCACACTCTCCTTGGTGCGCTTCAAAATGTCGATATCTTGGTCCAGCGCCTCGTCCAGCAAACGGTGGGCAGGGATGTTCCGGGAGGTGCGCTCCAGCCGCTGGGTGCTGGTCATCTTACTGCGGATCATCTCTTGCATGGCCTGCTGCAAGGCCGGATATCCGGAATAGCCGATCTCGGTGGCAAACCGCACCACGGTGGACTCGCTGACCCCCACCGTGCCCCCCAACTTTGAGGCGGTCATAAAGGCTACCTGGTCGGAATGTTCTTCAATATAACGGGCAATCATCCGCTGGCCCTTGGAAAAACTGGCACTGTGCTGATGGATGCGCTCGGCAAGCTGGCTGTTCATGTCCTTTCTTCCTTTCCTGAAAGGCCCCTCTCCTCTCGGGGACCAGAATTCACTTTATCTTGTTCATTTTAAGGTTTTCCCTTGCAAAAATCAAGTGAATCCCTCTATTTTCAGGAGATATTGTTCAGGTTTTGCAGGAATTAATTTATAAGCTTCAAAAAGCCGGGCATAAAAAAGGCAGGCACACAGCCTGCCGGTCTGCTATTTCCCTTTCAGCATCTTGCTCAGCTTGGGATGGAGCCTGTGTAAATATTGGACGATCAACCCTTCTAAGGCCAGGTCGTACACTACAAACACCGCATTGGCCAGCACCCAAAGCACCACCGGGCCAATCGGCCCCAAAATGCCAAAGCTTTCAAAGGGGATCCCCAGCACATACACCGAGAGGAGCACTTCTAAAGCCATAGCGGCATTGAATACCAAAAACTTCACCGCATACCGGGCCGCTTTGTTCCCGATCCGGCCCAGCACGGCAAACAGCGCCGGATAATGGCCGAAAAACAGCAGGTAAAAAAAGAAGGCTTCCCGGTCCGGCGCCAGCAAAAAAGACAGCACGCTGCAAACACCGTAAACTCCAAATCCCCAGGAAAGGCCCGCTTCCACCACCACCGGGATCAGCAAACACCCAGCAATGGCCGGCAGGGCCAAGGTTGCCACGGGCGCCACCCCCGTTAAAAACAACAGCACAGTGGCCAAGGCAGCCATCACCCCGGAAAAAGCCAGCTTCATGGATTGTTTCACAAACAGTTCTCTCCTTTCCCAGCCAGCTCTCCTCTTCTCAGCAACAGGAGATCAAATCGCCGCCCATACACTCGCAGCAGCAGTCGGCACAAACAAGGGAGGAACACATATCGCAAGAATTGCAGCCCCCCGCGTTCATATTGGTGCCCGGCCGGTAACCGCCGTACATCCCGCTGCCCTGGTTCATGGCCTGGTTCAGGGCGGCGCTGTATTCCGGGTTGCCGGGATCCATCTGGCAAGCGCGGGAGAAATGGTCTTTAGCCTCCTCCAACCAGCCCCGGCGGTAGAGCACAGAGCCTTTGAGGAAATACCACTCGGCGTTCCTGCGCTCGGGGGGCACGCCGTTGAGGATTTGTTCCGCGTCGGCAATGCGGCCGGACATAATCAGGCTGCGCACGTCGTTAAACCCGGAACCACCACTGCTCCCCACGTTGTTATAGGCGCCGGTATACCCCCGGCTGCCGCCGTTTTTCCGCTGGGCGGTGATGGTATCGTAGGCCTCGTTAATCTCTTTCATTTTCTCGTCCGCCAGATCTTTTAAAGGGCTGTCGGAATACTGGTCGGGATGGTACTTCTTGGCCAACTGGCGGTAGGCATCCTTAATCTCTTCATCCGTTGCGGAAGGGGATACTCCCAACACTTTATAGGGGTCTGTCATAGTCGGTCTCCTTTTCCCTGGGATTCACTCCGTATTCTATACACGATCAAAGCCCCGTAGGGCTGATTTCCAAAACAAACCGGTCAGGGCAGGTCCTCCGGTTCCGGGCGGCGTTTTTTCTGTTCCCGGATGTGCAAAAACAAGATCTCCCGCTGGATCTCCGGCAGGCCTTTCTCCACCACATTTTCCAGGACGGGCCCGAAATTTTGGGTGTCGATCAGCTGGAACGCCAGCAGCATCTGGGCAGCCGTGGCGTTTAACGCTTGGTTCATGGCCTGATCGGCAGCCTTGCGTTCCTCACAGGAAAGCTCTGTTTTCCCGGAAAGCCCCAAACGGGGGATAAAGGGGTTGAAGGCGCCCTCCTTCAAGTCGTCCGCCAGGTCGTCCGCGGCGTCCATCAAGTACACCCACCGGCCCAGAAAGTAGCCGAACCGCTCCAGGGCCACGGCCTGCATCTTGTCGCAGGAAAGCTCCCCAAACAGCGCGGAAAGCAAATTGGCTGTGGGCTCGGCACAGGCATCCACCCCGCCGCCGGACTGTTCCGCCTGCCGCTGGCCCTCCATGGCCTTCTGGGCCTCCCCGGCCAGGAAAGGGTACTCCTTGGCAGCGCGCTTGGCTTTCCGTGACACAAAGGGCAAAAACACCCGGCTGCCGAAGGATTTCCAAAAGCTGTCATCCTCCAGATTGTCCCGCAGCTTGTGGTAGGTCAGCAGCACGGAAAGCGCCGCCGCCTTGTGATAGGCTTCCCCATCGCTCTCCAAAAAATCGCAGCGCTTTAAGGGATTCATCACACACCGGCCATGGTGCAGGGAAAGTTTCGCCTCCCGGGTGGAGAGCATGAGCAGGGCGTAAAACGTACAATCGTAGCTGAGGGTAAAGGAGGCAAGCCAGCCGTAGTGCTGTTTTAAAGCCCGGCATAGCTGGCAGTAGGCCGCTTTATACTGGTCGTACTGCCGCACCAGCAGTTCCGATTTAAAAGGCCGCACATAGCCGAACATCGCTCACCCGCCGCCCCGCTGGGGCTGTCCTTTCTGGCGGGACCATCCGCCGTGTTGCCCGAAAATGGGCAGGGGAAATGGTCCAACCGCCCTTTCGCGGAATTATTGTATCCCATTCCTGCCTCCATGTGTTGAACACATTGTAAACAATTATAGTCGAAATCCTGTGGAAACGCAAGAAGAAACGGGGGACAAGGCGGGTAAAATGGAAAATGGAAGGCATTTCTCTCCATTTTCACTTGTTAGTTCACACCCAAAAAGACATACGCCGCTCCGTTTTGGTTTCCATAACTCCGGCTCTGCCAGCCTGCCAGAATCCCATACATCCATTCCCCTTCCAGCAAGATGAAGGTGTTCCCCTCCAAGGACACCTCCCGGGATTCCCCCTGGGTGTTTTGGGCGGTAACCGACGGGGGCATATAGGGCTCCGTCCCCTCCCAGGCGAAGGTCACCTGCCCCGTGCCCTCCAACCGGGGAAGCTGGTCCCAGATGGCCTCCGCCTGGGGGAAAAGCTCGCCGTTCTGCTCCGCCTGATAGGTCCCGTCCCCCTGAAGGGCATCCCAGACAGACCCTGTCACCAAAGCTTCCGTCTGGGCTTCCCCGCAGGACACCGTCAACGCAGGGGGCGCCTCCGGGATGGCCTCCCACGCCGCAGCTGCTTCCTCCCCGCTGAGGACATACACGCAGTAGCTGGCGTTTCCACTGCCCAGTTCTTCCTCCCACTGGGCGGAAATCTCATAGATCCAGCCGCCTTCCTTCAACGAAAAGCCCTCCCCCTCCCAGGGGACCTCTGTGCTTTCAGCAGAAACATTGCCCAGGCCCTCTTCCGGCCAGCAGCAAATGGAAACACTCTCCGGCGCGGAGGGGCCTTCCCAGAGAAGGGTACCCTGCTCGTCCCCCAGAACCGGGGAAAGCTGGGCATCCAAAGGGTGTATACTGTCTGCCACAACCGCCACCCTCTGGCCGCTTTTGGTGGGATACTCCCAGCTGTAGGAACCCGAGCGCAGCAGGGCTTGGGTCTTCCCTGTGGAAAGGGTCAGTTCCGGCGGCTGAGTCAAAGCACCCTCCTTGGGCTGATCCCCCTGGCAGCCGCAAAGCATCCCCAGGCACAACCCCAAACACACCAACAGGCTAAACAGCTTTTTCATGGTATCCTCCCCTTTTCCTGGCACTTCCGCAACCTTTCACAGATATTCTACCATTTCCCTCCAACTTCCTACAAGTCTACAAAAAAAGGAGAGGATACAATCTCCTCTCCCATTTTTGGTTATTTCCCCAAAAGCGGCTTCAAATACTGGCCGGTGTAAGACCCTTCCACCTTTGCCACCTGCTCCGGGGTTCCCTGGGCCACAATGGTGCCGCCCCGGTTGCCGCCCTCCGGCCCCAGGTCGATGAGATGGTCCGCGGTCTTGATGAGATCCAGGTTGTGCTCGATGACCACCACAGTATTCCCTGCGTCCACCAGCCGCTGGAGCACTTCGATGAGCCGGTGCACGTCGGCAATGTGCAGGCCGGTAGTGGGCTCGTCCAGGATATAGATGGTGCGCCCGGTAGCCCGCTTGGAAAGCTCTGTGGCCAGCTTCACCCGCTGGGCTTCGCCGCCGGACAGGGTGGTGGCGGGCTGGCCCACCTTCACATACCCCAGGCCCACATCGTAGAGGGTCTGGAGCTTCCGGGCCAGCTTGGGGATGTCCCGGAAGAAGTCCAGGGCCTCTTCCACAGTCATCTCCAGCACGTCGTAGATGTTCTTGCCCTTGTACTTCACTTCCAGGGTTTCCCGGTTGTACCGGTGGCCCTTACACACGTCGCAGGGCACGTACACATCCGGCAGGAAATGCATCTCGATGCAGATGATGCCGTCCCCCTGGCAGGCCTCGCACCGGCCGCCCTTCACATTGAAGGAGAACCGGCTGGCGGTAAAGCCCCGCATTTTGGCATCCTGGGTAGAGGCAAACAGCTCCCGGATGTCGTTGAACAACCCGGTATAGGTAGCCGGGTTGGAACGGGGGGTGCGGCCAATGGGGGACTGGTCGATCTGGATCACCTTGTCCAGGTGCTCCAACCCCCGGATCTCCTGATGCTTGCCCGCATGGGTGTGGGCCCGATTCAGCTCGGCAGCCAGCTTTTTGTAGAGGATCTCGTTGATGAGGCTGGACTTGCCCGACCCCGACACGCCTGTGACGCAGACAAACTCCCCCAGGGGGATCTTCACGTTGACGTTTTTCAGGTTGTTCTGGGCAGCGCCCCGGATCTCCAGGAACTTCCCATTGCCTTTCCGGCGGTGCTCGGGCACCTCCACCTTCCGCTTGCCGCTGAGGTACAGGCCGGTCAGGGACTGCTCACACTGTTCAATGTCCTTGGGAGGCCCGGCAAACACCACTTCGCCCCCGTGGATGCCCGCCCCGGGGCCGATATCCACCAGGAAATCCGCCTCCCGCATGGTATCCTCGTCGTGCTCCACCACGATCACCGTGTTGCCCAGGTCCCGCAAGTTTTTCAGGGTGTTCAAAAGCTTGTGGTTGTCCCGCTGGTGCAGGCCGATGGAGGGCTCGTCTAGGATATACAGCACCCCCATCAGGGAGGAGCCGATCTGGGTGGCCAGGCGGATCCGCTGGCTTTCCCCACCGGACAGGGTGCCGGAAGCCCGGGACAAGGTCAGGTATTCCAGCCCCACACTTTGCAGGAAACCCAACCGGGATTTGATCTCCTTTAAAATGGGCGCGGCGATCATCTTTTCCCGGTCGGTCAGTTCCAGGGCTTGGATAAACTCCAAGGCTTCCGTCACAGACTTGTCGCAGAAAGCGCTGATGTTGATGCCCCCCACCGTGACAGCCAGGCTCTCCGGGGAAAGCCGCTGGCCGTGGCACTCGTCGCAGGGGACGGCGCTCATATAGGTTTCGATCTCCTCTTTGATCCAGCTGGAAGAGGTCTCCCGGAAGCGGCGCTCCAGGTTGTTGATGATCCCCTCAAAGGGGGCGGAATAGGTGCCGCTGCCGTACTCGCTCTCCCGGCGCAGCTTGATCTTCTCCCCTTTGGTGCCGTAAAGGAGGATGTCCACGATCTCCGGGGGCAGCTCCCCGAGGGGGGTGTCCAAGGAGAAGCCATAGTGCTCGGACAGGCCCTTCATATACATGGCGGCGATGGTGCTGCCCTCCATGGCCCAGCCGCTGGCCTTCAGGCCGCCCTTCTTAATGGAAAGCCGCTTGTCGGGGATGATCAGGTCCGGGTCGATCTTCATGAACACCCCCAGGCCGGTGCACTTTTTGCAGGCGCCAAAGGGGTTGTTGAAGGAGAACATCCGGGGGGTCAGCTCCTCCACGGACACGCCGTGCTCCGGGCAGGCGTAGTTTTGGGAGAAGGTGATGTCCTCCCCGTCAATGACATTGATGACCACAATGCCCCCGGTAAGCCCCGAGGCCGTTTCAATGGAGTCTGCCAGCCGGGAGCGGATGTCCGGCTTGATCACCAGCCGGTCCACAATGATCTCGATGTTGTGCTTGCGGTTTTTCTCCAGCTGGATCTTCTCGTTCAGGTCGTAGACAAGGCCGTCCACCCGGGCACGGACAAAGCCGGACTTCCGGGCGGCCCCGAACTCCTTTTGATGCTCGCCCTTGCGCCCCCGGACCACCGGCGCCAGCACCTGGATGCGGGTTTTCTCCGGCAAGGCCAGCACCCGGTCCACGATCTGGTCGATGGTCTGCTGCTTGATCTCCCTGCCGCAGATGGGGCAGTGGGGGATGCCGATGCGGGCGTAGAGCAAGCGCAGGTAGTCGTAGATCTCCGTCACGGTACCCACGGTAGACCGGGGGTTCTTGGAGGTGGTCTTCTGGTCGATGGAAATGGCCGGGGACAGGCCGTCGATCATGTCCACGTCGGGCTTTTCCATCTGGCCCAAAAACATCCGGGCGTAGGAGGAAAGGCTCTCCACGTACCGGCGCTGTCCCTCGGCGTAAATGGTGTCAAAGGCCAGGGAGGATTTCCCCGACCCGGAAAGCCCCGTGAGCACCACTAGCTTGTCCCGGGGGATGGTCACGTCGATATTTTTCAGGTTGTGCTCCCGGGCGCCGTGCACCACGATCTTATCTAAACTCATGCGAAATACCTTCTCCTGTCTGTAAAAGTAGGCCGTTACGGGGTTTCCGCCGGCTGGGAGGAAACCTCCACCCAAGCGGGGAAAAAGCCGCACTTCACCGCAATGCTCTGGGAGTGGATGTTGGCTGCCGCCGTACCGTAGAAGGGCAGCTTGTCCAGCTTGACAATCCGCTGGCACAGGGCCTCCACCAGCGCTGTGCCCAGGCCCCGGCTGCGGTAGTCCGGCAGCACGTCGATGCCCACTTGCCACAGGGTTTCCCCGTCGGCGGAAGCCCCGGCCAGGGCCACCAGCTCTCCCCGGCGGAAGGCCCCCAGGGCAATCACGTCCGGCCGCAGAGGGTTTTCCTCCTCCAACAGGGCGTTGGGCCAAGCATGGTTGGGATAGAAACTTTTCAAGCTTTCCCGGTCATACCAGCGGTAAGAGAACCCCTGGGGCAGGTGGGAGGAAAACTCCCGGGCAGGCAAATACATATGGTGGGTGCCCCGCAGCTTCCAGCCCTGGGGCACAAGCAGGTCTTCCACTTGGCGGAGCCGGGGGTATTCCAGCAGCCAATGGCCTGCCTCCACCCCCTGGGCCCAAGCCTGCAAGGGCCCGCGAAGGCTCTCTCGGGCCGTGATCACCGCCCCTCTGCCGGTGGTGGCCATTTGGAAAAAGGGCGCACCCTGCTGGTACTGCCGGCGGCCAGGCAACACTTTGGCAGCCGTAACCGTCACTCCCGGCGCAAGGAAATCCTGGGGCTGGGCGTTATAATCCAAAGCCAGCTGGGCAAGGGCAGCTTCCCACACCCGGCGTTTGATAAGTTCCATACCATTCCCTCACAATCGTTTTTCAAAAGCGTATTCGAAAAGCCGGGCCCCGTTCAGGAAAAACTCCCCAAACTCCCCAGGCAGCTGGGAAAAGCCCATTTTCCGGTACAGCCCTATGGCGGGCCGGTTCTCATGGGCCACAAACAGCCGCAGGTACTTGGCGCCCTGGGACTTGGCAAGCTCCCCGATCTTTTCCAAAGACTGCTTTCCCAGCCCCTGGCCGCCAAACTCCACCGCCACGCCCAACCGGTACACATACCGGGCGGGGGCGGATTTTTCCTCCCAGGGCACGTCCCCTTCCCCGTCGTCATGGTCCGGCAGGGCAAAGGCCCCGGCCAGGGCGTCCCCGGCCAAAAGCAGGTAAAACTGCCCCGCCTCGATATCCTTCCCCACCACGTCCCGGGGATAAGTATCGCTCCAAACGTTCCAGCCCTCCCGGTCCATGCGGGCCACCAGGGCGGCGTACATCTCCTTTACAGCGGGCAGGTCGGAACGCTCTGCCCGGCGCACCTCCAACTCCATGGGTATCCCTCCCCTATCCTTTGTTTTCCCACGCCCAGCCCCGTCCCAGGGGTCAGGGCTTGGGCAGCCGGCGCTTTTGACCCGGCAGGGGGCCGGCTGCCTCCAGCTCTTTGATCTTATCCCGCAAGTAGGCCGCGTGTTCGAACTCCAGCAGCTTGGCGGCCGCCTTCATCTCCTTGGTGTACTTCTGGATCAGCTCCTGGCGCTCGGCAGCGGTGTAGCGCTTCTTCTTTTTGCCCTTTCCATCCTCTTTGTGGGAGGAGATCTCAATGATATCCGCCACGTCTTTTTTGATGGTTTGGGGCGTGATGCCGTGTTCCTCATTGTACTGCTCCTGGATGGCCCGGCGGCGCTCCGTTTCGGTGATGGCCTGCTCCATGGAAGGCGTCACCTCGTCGGCGTACATGATCACCTGGCCCTGGGCGTTCCGGGCAGCCCGGCCAATGGTCTGGATCAGGCTTCTGCCGCTGCGCAGGAAGCCCTCCTTGTCCGCATCCAGAATGGCCACCAAGGACACTTCGGGGATGTCCAGGCCCTCCCGCAGCAGGTTGATGCCTACCAGCACGTCGAACTCCCCCAGCCGCAGGTCCCGGATGATCTCCATCCGCTCCACGGTGTCGATGTCGTGGTGCATATACCGCACCCGGACGCCGTAGCCTTCCAGGTAGCCGGTGAGGTCCTCGGCCATCTTCTTGGTGAGGGTGGTCACCAGCACCCGCTCCTGTTTCTCCACCCGCAGGTTGATCTCGGAAATCAGGTCGTCGATTTGCCCGTCGGTGGGCTTTACCGTGATCTTGGGGTCCAAAAGCCCGGTGGGCCGGATAACCTGCTCCACCACCTGGGCGGATTTTTGCAGTTCCAGGTCCCCGGGGGTGGCGCTGACGAAAACCGCCTGGTTGATGTGGGAGTAAAACTCGTCGAAGTTTAAAGGCCGGTTGTCAAAGGCGGAAGGCAGGCGGAACCCGTAGTCCACCAGCATCTCCTTCCGGGCCCGGTCCCCAGCGTACATCCCCCGCACCTGGGGCAGAGTCACGTGGGACTCGTCCACAAACAGCACAAAGTCCTCAGGGAAGTAGTCGATCAGGGTGAAGGGGGCGCTGCCAGGCTCCCGGCCGGAGAGCACCCGGGAGTAGTTCTCAATGCCCTTGCAGAAGCCGATCTCCTGGAGCATCTCCATGTCATAGCGGGTGCGCTGCTCGATGCGCTGGGCCTCGATGAGCTTGCCCTCTTCCTTGAAATAGGCCACCCGCTGCTCCATTTCCGCCTCGATGTCCCGGATGGCCTTGTCCATCTTCTCTTTGGGCACAATGTAGTGGGAGGCCGGGTAGATGGCGATGTGTTTCAGCTCGGAAACCGTGTCCCCGGTGAGGGGGTTGAACTCGGTGAGCCGGTCGATCTCGTCCCCGAAGAACTCCACCCGCACCGCCTTGTCCGTGGCGTTGGCCGGGAAGATCTCCACCACGTCCCCCCGGACCCGGAACTTGTTGCGGATGAAGTTCACGTCGTTGCGCTCATATTGCAGCTCCACCAGCTTTTTTAAAAGCTCGTCCCGGCCGCGCTCCTGCCCGGGGCGCAGGGAGATCACCATGGTGCGGTAATCGATAGGGTCGCCCAAGCTGTAAATGCAGGACACCGACGCCACAATGATCACGTCCCGCCGCTCGGACAGGGCGCTGGTAGCGCTGTGGCGCAGCTTGTCGATCTCGTCGTTGATGGCGGAATCCTTTTCTATATAAGTGTCCGTTTGGGGGATGTAAGCCTCGGGCTGGTAGTAGTCGTAGTAGGACACAAAGTACTCCACCGCGTTGTTGGGGAAAAACTCCCGGAATTCCGAGCACAGCTGGGCCGCCAGGGTCTTGTTGTGGGCCAGCACCAAAGTGGGGCGGTTCACTTGGGCAATGACGTTCGCCATGGTAAACGTCTTGCCCGAGCCGGTAACACCCAAAAGCGTCTGCTCTTTCATGCCGGAATCCAGCCCTGCCACCAGCTTCTCAATGGCCTGGGGCTGGTCGCCGGTGGGCCGGTAGCTGGAAACCAGCTGGAACTTGTCCATTTGCCCTTGCGCCATATCGATCCCCCCTTTTTCCAAGTTCCCGCAAAAAGTTTTGCGAACAAATATTCGATATAATGATACACCGCCGCCGCGGGTTTGTCAACCGGACAGCTCTCCTTTTTATCTTTGCCTGTTTCCAAAAGAAATAGCCTTAGGCAGGGCAACTTCTTTTAAGGAGAAAGCGGTGCGGGGCTTTTAAAACCCCCTCGGGGAACCCTTTCCAGAGAGGGTTTCTGGTCTGCCGGTATTTATCCCGGGCCGTCCAAGCCCAGTTTCAAAACCGAACGCTCCTGTTCCCGGGCAGCGTTCAGCTCCTCTTGGCGCCGGGCGCGGATCTCCCGTTTCACCGCGGCCAGCCAGCCGCACTTGGCAAAGGAGAGGGTGTCCTCCCCGGCAAAGATGATGTGGTCGTTCAAAGTGGCGTCCACACTCTCCAGGGCCATCTCCACCTGGCGGGTGGCCACGATATCATTCCGGGAGGCCGCTGCGTTCCCGCTGGGATGGTTGTGGGCCAGCATCACATTTTGGGCGTCGTAGGAGATGCACAGCTGCAACAGCCGGCGGATATAAATGGGCACCGAGCTGACAGAGCCCTCTGCCAGGATGCCGTTGTACAGCAGGCGGCCCCGCCCGTCCAAGAGCATCAGGCCAACGGCCTCGGTGGAGCGCCCCAGGAACTTGGGGCGGAACAGATCCACAGCCGACTGGGTGTCGTACACGCGCTTTAAGCCGCTGGCACTGTTTTCCAAGTAGGCCCGGGCCAGGTCCATAGTGAGATACAGGTAGCGGGCAGCTTCTTCCCCCAACACCAGGGCAAGCTCCTCCTGGGGCGCCAAGAACACCCCCTCAAACCCGCCAAAGCGCTCCCACAGGGACTCTGCCCCTTGCTGGGCCTTGGTCCCCGGCAGCAAAAACCCCAGCGCCTCCCCCAAAAGCCGGCGGCACCGGGCCTCTTCCGGGGAGAGGTTGGGGACAGGTTTCTTTTTCATGGCCAGGCCTCCTTTTTCTGTCACAGAACCAGCTGGTCGTACTCCACGCCCTCCAGGTCTTTCCAGGTGAACACCCCATTTTCCAGGGTCATATAGCTGTGGGCGCTGCCCTCTTTGGGAATGGCCACGCTGCCGGGGTTCAAATACCAAAAGCCCAGGGAGCTGTCCTTAGCAGGCACATGGGTATGGCCGTGGAGCAGCACATCCCCCGCCTTCAGCAGGGGCGGGTTGTCCAGGTTGTAGTGGTGGCCATGGGTGGCAAAGATCACGTGGCCCCCCTGCTCCAGCAGGCAGTAATCCGCCATCACCGGGAAGGGCAGCACCATCTGGTCCACCTCGGCTTCACAGTTGCCCCGGACACAGAACACCCGCTCTTTCAGCTGGGAAAGCTGGGCGATCACCTCTTTGGGAGCATACCCCTGGGGCAGGTCGTTGCGGGGGCCGTGGTAGAGCAAGTCCCCCAACAGCAGGATCCGGTCCGCGCCCTCCCGCAGGAAAGCCGAAAGCATTTGTTCACAATAAAATGCCGAGCCGTGAATATCCGAAGCGATCATCCATTTCATGAAGCGCACATCCTTTCCAGATTTTTCTGCTCCCATTGTACCAGGAAATCCTCCTCCACGCAATTCCCTTTGACATTTGGGGGAAAATCGGGTAGCCTAAAAGAAAACGCCTCCCCGGAGGCTGGAAAGGGGCACTCCTATGGAATTTCAAAAGAGCGAAGGGCGCATTTTCGCCCAGGATGAAACCGGCAAGCTGGTGGCGGAGATCACCTTCCCCACGGTGGCAGAAGGTGTGGCGGACATCGACCACACCTTTGTGGATGAGAGCCTGCGGGGCCAGGGCGTGGCCGGCAAGCTAGTGCGGGCCGCGGTGGATGAGCTGAAAGCCCAGGGCCTGCAGGCCAAAACCAGCTGCTGGTACGCCGCACAATGGTTTGAGCGCCACCCGGAAGAACAGGGCCTGCTGTGGAAAGATTGAGTTTTCAAAAAGTGTTTTCCGCCCGTTCACACCTTGGTCACAACCGGCGGGTATACTCTGTCTTGTAAGTTGAGAAAACAAGTTTCCATTTTAATAAACTTCATTCTTCCTCCTCGAAAAAGCTGCCTTTTGGCAGCTTTTTCTTTTTGCCCGGTTTCCCAGGGGAACGCTTGGCCCTTTTCAGCGGGGAAGGGGCTCTTCCGGCTCCGGCTCCAGGGACAGGGTACCGTACACCCCGTCAAAGCCAGGCTGCCAAGCGGCCTTTCCTTGGCGCAGCAGGGAAATCCCCTGGGCCACCGGCTCCCCAGCCACAGCGGCGATGGTTTCCACAGGTGCTTCCCGCAAAATGGCAAACTCCGTCCCCAACTGGGAAAGCAGCCGTTCATAGGCAGCCTGCACGGTCTTGGTCTGTTCCCCCCGGCCCAGGCAGGTGGAGAGCACCGTGGCCAGGGGCACCAACTTCACAAAGGGCTTCCGGTTCTCCCGGGAGGAGCCCGGCTGGCGGCAGGCCAAGTCCTCCACCCGGTGTTCCACCCCGATGGTCAGGCGCTTCCCGCACACCGGGCACTTCCCCTGCAGCGCCCGGGTTTCCTGGGGGGAGAGCCGCACCCCGCAGGCCCGGTGGCCGTCCAAGTGGTACTTGCCCTCTTCCGGGAAAAACTCCACCGTGCCCCAAAGGCCCTCCCCCGTTTCCAGGGCGGCCTTCACCTCCGGGTAGGAAAAACCGGTTTCCAGCAGGTTGGCCTCCCGGCCCAGCTTTTGAGGGGAGTGGGCGTCCGAGTGGGACACCAGCTGCAGCCCGTCCAGAAGAGGCACATTCCAATTCATGGGCGGGTCGGAGGAGAGCCCTGTTTCCACCGCGCGGATGTAGGGGGTCAGGTCCCCAAAGCACTCCTCCACGGAGTCGAACCCGGAAAACGCCCCCAACAGGGAGAAGTGGGGCGTCCAGATGTGGGCGGGGATGCACATGGCCTGGGGGCACACCTCCAGGGTGATCTCCAGCAGGTCGTGGCTGGAAAGCCCCAAAATAGGCCGCCCGTCGGAGTGGAGGTTCCCCACCAGCCCCAGCCGCCGGGAAAGCTTCTCCGCCGCTTCCAGGCTGGGGAGCAGCAGCAGGTTGTGGACCTTCCGGGTTTTCCCTCCCTGCCGGTAGATGGAGCTGATCTCACCGGTCACCAGGAACCGTGGGCTCTCCCCCGGGCCTTCCCAGGGCAGGCGGAACTCCTTTTTTAATTGGTATACCCCCTCCTCCGCCGGGGCCAGCTGCTCCCAAAGCTCCCGGCGCCAGGCGGGATGGGTAAAGTCCCCGGTGCCCACCAGGCCGATCCCCTTTTTCCTGGCCCACAGGTCCAGGTGGGGCAGGTCGCAGTCCCGGCTGGTGGCCCGGGCGTAGCAGGAATGGATATGCAAGTCTGCGTAAAACATGGGCAGCCCTCCTTTTCCTTAGTTATTATAGGGGAACTACCCCCTCCCTGCAACCTCAAAACACCCGCAGTATCCCTCTTGCAAACCCCCGAATTTTTGTTATACTAATGTCGAAGGGAGGCGCCGTGCCATGGAATACTTTCTCACCATCACATCCCCGGTGGGGCCGTTGACCCTCGCCCAGGAGAGCCAGGCGCTGACGGGCCTGTACTTTGGGGAACGGTCTTTCCAAGGCCAGGAAGGCCCCACGCCCCTGCTGGAGGAGGCCGCCCGGCAGCTTGCGGAATACTTTGCCGGGCAGCGGCGGGAGTTTTCCCTGCCCCTGGCCCCCCACGGGACGCCCTTCCAGCTGCAGGTGTGGCAGGCCCTGCAGGCCATCCCCTATGGGGAAACCCGCAGCTACGGGGAAATCGCCCAGGCCATCGGCAACCCCAGGGCCTGCCGGGCCGTGGGCATGGCCAACCACCGCAACCCCCTGTCCATTGTGGTACCCTGCCACCGGGTAGTGGGGGCAACGGGCAGCCTCACCGGCTACGGCGGGGGGCTGGAGGCCAAACGCTTTTTGCTGGAATTGGAACGCCGGACGGCGGAAGGGGCACAGCCTCCCACCCGCTGAACAGGAGGGAAGCCCTGGGCTTTTGGGAAAAAGGGGGAGCCGGTATGGAGGAAAAACGCACGAAATTACAGATCGGCTGCATGATCGCCATGGGCGGCGTGTTTGTGCTGTTCCTGGTCCTGTACCTGGTGATGAGCTTCCGGGTGGAGTGCCGCATCAACGGGGAAGTGTTCGCCGTCAAACGGCAGGGGGAGTCCACGTTGTTCACCGGCCGGCTCTATCACCAGACGGGCACCGTCACCATGACGCCCCAGGGGCAGACCACCACCTTTGCTTTTGACTTCTCCCCCCAGTTTCAGGAGAGCTACCAAGTCACCTTGGGGGAGGAGACCACCTTGACCTGCCAGATTACCGACTCCTTTGGGGAGGATACGCTGGAAACGGAAGAAGCCCTGGTGCTCCCAGTAACCGTCACCGGCAGCGCCGGGAACGTCCTGCTGGACGCCTACTACCAGGACAGCTGGCGGGGCAGTTTTTGGGACGAAGGGGGCAATGTCCTGGACGGCGGATGGGACATTACCATCACTACCAACGTGGACACCTGGGAGGACTTCCAGCCGCCCCTGAACGACCTGGTAGCCCTGGCCGCCGGGGACAAGGTCCCACAACGCCGGGAGGTACACTGGGGGATGTTTGCCCTGTTCACCCTGTTGGGCGGGGTGCTGTGTCTGCAAATCGCCTTCCCCATGGCCTTCTTCTATTTGGAGCACTTCCTGTCTGTGCAGGACCCGGAGCCCTCGGACCTGTACCTGGCTCTGATGCCCATCAGCTGGGTACTTAGCCCCATTCTGCTGGCGGTGGGTTACCTGGTGCTGCTGGTGGCGGGATAACCCTGTAAAATTCTTCTGCCGCCAGCCTGTTTCACCCTACAAAAGCTGGTTTTCTTCTGTTAAAATGGCCTTTTAGAGGCTGCCGCAGCACTGCGGCAGCCTCTTTTTTACGCCCCGGAAGAGGGTTTCCCACCTTGTAAAAATGCTTTTAAAAAAGCCATATTCCCTTTTGAAAATGTGAAAATCTCTATTTGATAGTTGCGCAGTCAACTAATTTGTGTTAAACTCATAATGCATGAAAGAATGAAGGTAACCGGCCTGTGGATGCCGGGAAAAGCTGTGAAAGGGTGTCCTCCATGAAAGTGATCCTGCACTACATCAAACCTTTTGCCCCCAGGATGTGCCTGGGGATGTTTGTCAAATTTTTCGGTGCGATGATGGAACTGCTGCTGCCTTGGATCTTGTCGTACCTCATCGACGACATCGTCCCCCTGCGGGACTTGAACCTCATCCTGGTATGGGGCGGCGCCATGATCGTGGCCTCACTGCTCTCTTTGGTGACAAACATTTTAGCCAACCGCATGGCTGCCTGGGTGGCCCAGCACACCACCCAAGCGCTGCGCCACGATCTGTTCAAAAAGATCTCGTACCTGTCCTGCTCCCAAATTGATAAGTACTCCATCCCCTCCTTGGAGTCCCGTTTGACCAGCGACACCTACCACATCCATCAAATGATCGGCATGATCCAGCGCATGGGCGTGCGGGCCCCCATCCTCCTGGTGGGCGGCATCCTCATCACCCTCACCTTGGACCCGGTGCTCACTTTGGTACTAGTGTGCACGCTTCCCTTCCTGTCCATTTTGGTGTTTAAGGTGTCCAAGAAAGGCATCCCCCTGTATGTTTCCCTGCAGCAGGGGATCGACGCCATGGTCCGCACCGTGCGGGAGAACATCTCCGGCATCCGGGTGATCAAGGCCCTCTCGAAAACCGATTATGAGAAAGAGCGTTTTGCCTCTGTCAACCAGGAAGTGGTGCGCCGGGAGAAAAAGGCCGGCATCACCATGGCCCTGACCAACCCCATGATGAACTTGTTCTTAAACGGCGGCCTCACCCTGGTGATCGTGGTGGGCGCCTTCCGGGTGAACGCGGGCGTCAGCTCCGCGGGCAACATCATCGCCTTCCTGAGCTATTTCACCATCATTTTGAACGCCATGATGGCTGTTACCCGTATTTTTGTCATGTGCTCCAGGGGCGTAGCCTCCGGCGCCCGCATCCAAGAGGTGCTGGAAACCCCCGAAGACCTTCACGTCACCCCGGAGGAGCCGGTGGAAACCCCCTATCATGTGGTGTTCGACCACGTGTCTTTTTCTTACAGCAAAACCGAGCCCAGCGTGGAAGACATCAGCTTCCGGTTAAAGCCCGGGGAAACCCTGGGCATCATCGGCGCCACCGGCTGCGGCAAGTCCACCCTGATGGCCCTGCTGATGCGCCTGTACGACGCCGACTCCGGCCTGATCCAGATCGGCGGGCGCAAGCTTACCTCCATCCCCTTGGATGAGCTCCACCAGAAGTTCGGCGTGGTATTCCAGAACGATGTGCTTTTCGCCGACACCATCTACGAAAACATCGACTTTGGCCGGCACCTGCCCCCCGAAGAGATCGAAAAGGCTGCCAAAGCCGCCCAGGCTTGGGAATTTATCTCTTCCCTGCCCGACGGACTGCAACACAAGCTCACCTCGAAAGGCACCAACCTCAGCGGCGGGCAGAAACAGCGCGTGTTGGTGGCCCGTGCCCTGGCAGGTTCCCCGGAGATCCTCATCCTGGACGACTCCTCCTCTGCCCTGGACTACCGCACTGACGCCGCTTTGCGGAAAGCCCTGCGGGAAGAATATCAGGGCATCACCACTGTCATCATCGCCCAGCGCGTCAGTTCCATCCTCCACGCCAACCACATCCTGGTGTTGGAAGAGGGCAAAGAGCTGGGCTACGGCGACCACGAGCACCTGCTGAAAACCTGCCAGGTGTACCAGGAGATCGCCCAGTCCCAGATGGGCTTCAAATCCTCGGATGACGAGGAAGACGGGGCCCCATCCCCCGCAGCGGGCCCCTCAGGCCCATCCGATCACTCTGCGGACGAAACATTGGCCGAAGAACTGGATATGGAAAAGGAGGTGGTCTAAATGCCCAGAGGACCAAGAGGGCCTATTGAAAAGCCCAAAGACAGGAAAAAGGTGCTGCTGCGCCTTTGGACCTACATCTGGGCCCACAAGTGGATGGCCTTGGCGGCTGTCCTGCTGACAGTCACCAGCAACCTGCTGGCACTGTTGGGGCCCATGCTGTCCGGTGAAGCCATCGACGCCATCGGCATCGACCCGGGCAGCGCCAATTTCCCCCGGGTATTCTTTTACTGCCTGCTGATGATCATTTTCTATGCGGTATCTTCCCTGCTGTCCTACATTTTGTCCATCCTGATGATCCAGCTGAGCCAGAAGATCGTGTTCCAAATGCGCCAACAGGTGTTTGACCGGCTCACCCAGCTGCCTGTGCGCTATTTCGACGGCCATCAGACCGGCGACATCATCAGCCGCATTTCCTATGACATCGACACGGTGAACGCCTCCCTCTCCAACGACCTGCTGCAAATCGCCGCCAGCGTGATCACCGTGGTTGGTTCCTTCATCATGATGGTGGTCATTTCCCCGGTGCTGGTGCTGGTGTTCGCCATCACCATCCCCATGTCCATCCTGTTTACCCGGTACATGACTAAAAAGGTACGTCCCTTGTTCCATATGCGCTCGGTCCGGCTGGGCGAGCTCAACGGCTTTGTGGAGGAGATCATCACAGGACAGAAAACCACCAAGGCCTACCATCAAGAGGAAACCATGATTGCCCGCTTTGACGAGAAAAACAACGCTGCGGTGGACGCCTACTACAACGCCGACTACTTCGGCGGCATGACCGGCCCCTCTGTGAACTTCATCAACAACCTGTCCCTGTCCTTTGTAAGCATCTTTGGCGCCATCCTGTTCCTGTTTGGCCATTTGACCATCGGCAACCTGTCCTCCTTCGTGCTGTACTCCCGGCGGTTCTCCGGCCCCATCAACGAGGTGGCCAACATCATCAGCGAGCTGCAATCCGCCTGCGCCGCTGCCGAGCGTGTGTTCCGCCTGATCGACGAGGAGGCCGAGCCCGCCGACGCCATTGACGCTGTTTCTCTGGACAAGGTGGAAGGCGACGTGGCCATGGAGCACGTGAAGTTCGGCTACGACCCCGGCAAGACCATCATCCACGACCTGAGCTTCCAGGCCCCCAGGGGGAGCCTCACCGCCATCGTGGGCCCCACCGGCGCCGGCAAGACTACGCTGATCAACTTGCTGATGCGCTTTTACGACCCGGATTCCGGCGCCATCACTTTGGACGGCCGGGACATCCAGAAGATCACCCGGAAGAGCCTGCGTCTGTCCTACGCCATGGTGCTACAGGACACTTGGCTGTTCTCGGGCACCATCTTTGAAAACCTGGCCTACGGCAAAAAGGATGCCAAGCTGGAGGACGTGCAGCGGGCTGCCAAAGCCGCCCGTATCCACCGGTACATCATGGGCCTGCCCAAGGGCTACGACACCCAGCTGGATGAAAACGGCATGAACATCTCCCAGGGCCAGAAACAGCTTTTGACCATTGCCCGGGCCATGCTGTTAGACGCCAAAATGCTGATCTTGGACGAGGCCACTTCCAACGTGGACACCCGCACGGAGATCCAGATCCAAGCGGCCATGCGGGAGCTGATGAAGGATAAGACCTGCTTTGTCATCGCCCACCGGCTGTCCACCATCCAAAACGCAGACCGCATCCTGGTGGTGCGGGATGGAGACATTGTGGAGCAGGGCACCCACAACGACCTGATGGCCCGCAAGGGATTCTACGCCTCCCTGTATAACTCCCAGTTCCAATAATCGGACGCAAAAACGGTATTTGACAAAATCCGGCTGCCGTGGGAAAATAATCCCATGCAGCCGGATCTTTTTTTCCGGTGAATCTTGTGAAAAGGAGCTTGCCTCATGGAACTGTTGCGTCAACCTGTAAAAGGCATTTTCTTCGACCTGGGCTGGACCTTGGTCTATCCCCCCAGCGGCGATTGGGAGTTCACCCAGCCCGCCCAAAAGCTGTTCAACTGGGAGGTCTACCAGTCCCTGCCCAAAGAGCGCACCGCCGCTGTGCGCAAAGAGGCCAACGACTACCTGGAGGCCCACCACCACATCTCCACCCTGGAGGAGGAGTATGACCGGATGCTCCAATACTTCACCATCGTGGCCCAAAAGCTCCCGGAACTGGGGGCCACCCGCCAGGACATCGAAGCCACCGCCCTGGAAAAGGTGTATCAGTCCCAGCACACCTACAACCTGATGGAGGACGCCATCCCCACCCTGGAGGCCCTGAAAGGCCGCTGCAAGCTGGGGATCATCTCCGACACCTGGCCCTCCATTGTGCCGGTGCTGGAACGCTTTGGCATCCTGCCCTATTTTGACGCCATCACCTACAGCTTCCAGCTGGGGTGCTTCAAGCCCAACCCCCGGATGTTCCAAGACGCCCTTTCCAAGATGGGCCTGCCCGCCCAGGAGTGCGTGTTCATCGACGACGTGGCCCGCAACCTGGAAGGCGCCGCCAAGGTGGGCATCCAGCCGGTGCAGATCCGGGTAAAGCCCGACGCGGACCCCTGCCCCCAGGGCATGGCCTCCATCGGGAAGATCTCCGGGATCTTGGAACTGCTGTAACACTGTGAGGAACCGTGTAGGGGGAAAACCAATGGAACCGCAAATCTACCGTGACTATGTGAATATCTTAAAAAAGGAACTGGTACCGGCAATGGGCTGCACCGAACCCATTGCCATCGCCTATGCGGCCGCAGTGGCCCACAGGGCTTTGGGCGCCCTGGCTGACCGCATGGAGGTGGAAGCCAGCGGGAACATTATCAAAAACGTGAAAAGCGTGTTCGTGCCGGGCACCGGCGGGCTGCGGGGCATCCCCGCGGCTGCGGCGGCAGGCATGGCCGTGGGCGACCCTGACCTGGAGCTGGAAGTGCTCTCCAAGGCTGGGGAGGCAGAACAGGCCGCCATCCAGGCGTACCTGAAAAAAACGCCCATTGCCGTGAAGCTGGCAGATTCCCCCCACATTTTTGACATCCTCATCCGTGCCTGGCACGGGGAAGAACAAGCCCTGGTGCGCATTGCGGACTACCACACCAACCTGGTGCGGGTAGAGAAAAACGGCCAGGTGCTCCAAGAAAAATCCCTGGTACCCCAGGCTTCCGGCGATGAGGGCCTGACTGACCGGTCCGTGCTCAGCGTGGAGGGTATTTTGGAATTTGCCCGGGAAGCTGATCTTGCCGACGTGGAGGAAACCATCCTCCGGCAGGTGCGCCTGAACACCGCCATCGCCCAGGAGGGCCTGCGGGGGGACTACGGCGCCAACATCGGCAAGGTGCTGCTGTCCACCTATGGGGACGATGTGAAGATCCGGGCCAAAGCCAAGGCAGCCGCCGGTTCCGACGCCCGGATGAACGGCTGCGGCTTGCCGGTGGTGATCGTTTCCGGCAGCGGCAACCAGGGCCTCACTGCCTCCCTTCCGGTGATCGAATTCGCCAAAGAGCTGGAAGCGGACCAGGAAACCATGATCCGCGCCCTGCTGGTGTCCAACCTTGTCACCATCCACTTGAAAACAGAGATCGGGCGTCTCTCCGCCTACTGTGGGGCGGTCAGCGCCGGGTGCGGCAGCGGGGCTGGCATCGCCTGGCTGTACGGCCAGGGGAAAGACCCCAAAGCCCTGTTAAAAGATGTGTCCCACACCATTGTCAATGCCCTGGCTGTGGACTCCGGCATTGTGTGCGACGGCGCCAAGGCCTCCTGCGCGGCGAAGATCGCCTCGGCAGTGGACGCCGGGCTGCTGGGCTTTTATATGTACCAGAACGGCCAGCAGTTCCGGGGCGGCGACGGCATCATCTCCAAGGGAGTGGAGGAAACCATCCACAACATTGGCCTGCTGGCTGCCCAGGGGATGCGGGACACCGACCGGGAGATCCTGAACATCATGACCACCCGCTGCTAAAACCGAAATAATTTTCCAGGCCGGCTTACCAAACTGTTTCCAGCACAGTCTAAAAGTTAGGAAATATTGAGGCAACCTGCCTCGTATGGGACGGATCCCCCGGGATCAGCCGCATCAGCCGGCACGGTTCCTCAGCTGGGAGGATCTGGACGCCTACAGCTACGAGCTGGAGTGCGTCACCCGCTATGAGGACTGACGGGGGACGTTGTTATCCCCCTTGTAAGAAAACCCTCTTCCCCACCGTCTACTAGATAACACCCGAAAGGAGGCCCTTCCCATGAAACCACAATTACGGCCCCACCATTACGCGCCCCGGCGGCGGGGTGGAGGGGTCCGTTATCTGCTGGCCGGCTCCGCCGGCATCGTCTGTGTCGTGGTGTGCCTGGCGCTGTTTTCCCACCTGCGGCCCACCGCCGTCCAGGCTGGGGAGCTGCCCGAGGGCATCTCCTCTTCCCAAGGGGAGTCCAGCGCCTCCTCACTTAACCAGATCACCGTGACCCCCACCGCAGAACCCTCCTATGCTTTGTCCCTTTCAACAGAAGAGCGGCCCTGGTACCTGCGCCTGGTGAACAAAGAAAACCCCCTTCCCCAGGATTTCACGGTAGAACTGACCCAGGTGTACGGCGGCCAATTTGACTCCCGGGCGGCAGACGCCCTCTCTCAGATGCTGGAAAACATGGAAGAACAAGGGCTCTCCCCCATGATCTGCTCTTCCTTCCGCACCTGGGATGACCAGGCGGCCCTCCACCAGGACAAGATCGGCCGCTTGCTGGCAGAAGGGTATTCCCAGGAAGAGGCGGAAACAGAGGCCAACCGCTGGGTGGTGCCTGCCGGCGCCAGCGAACACGAGCTGGGGCTGGCCGTGGACATTGTTTCGGCAGAGTACCAGATTTTGGAGGAAGAGCAGGAGAACACTCCGGAACAACAGTGGCTGATGGAACACTGCCAGGAATATGGGTTCATCCTGCGCTATCCGGAATACAAGCAGGACCTCACCGGTGTTGGCTACGAGCCTTGGCACTACCGCTATGTGGGCGTGGAAGCCGCCCGGGAGATCATGGCCCAGGGCATCTGCCTGGAAGAGTACCTGTCTTAAATATTCCCACAAAACCGAACGGCCCTTCCAGGGTCGTTTTTTTTGCTCAATTTTTGGCAGGACTGGCACCCTTTCGGCCTGTCCGCATACCCTGGCAATAGGGAAACTCTCCCCCAGGCTTTTGTAAAGAAAGGATGATCGCATATGAATATCTACCGGCCTAACGATGGCTGCTGCAGCCCCTGCGGAAACTGCCAGCCCTGCTGCCCTGTGCCTGGCCCCCAAGGCCCCCGTGGCCCCATGGGCCCTCAAGGCTGTCCTGGTAAGGCCGGGGCAACTGGCCCCACTGGGCCCCAAGGCGTCCAGGGCTTACAAGGGCCCCAAGGACCTCAAGGTGTCACCGGCGTCACTGGCCCTCAAGGCGTGCCGGGACTGCAAGGCTCACCCGGCGCTACCGGACCCCAAGGACCTCAGGGCGTCACTGGGCCTACCGGGGCTACAGGCGCAACTGGCGCGGCCGGTGCCACCGGACCCCAAGGACCTCAGGGCGTCGCTGGGCCTACCGGGGCTACAGGCGCAACTGGCGCGGCCGGTGCTACCGGACCCCAAGGACCTCAGGGCGTCACTGGGCCTACCGGGGCTACAGGCG